>CASENE010000056.1 GCA_949289265.1 uncultured Bacteroides sp. | reverse complement strand
GCATGAACTTGAAGCCCACGCCGCAGCCCGACAGGTGCTCGTAGGGGTAGGTGTTGTCCTCGCGCTTGGCGTTCAGTATGGCCGCGGCGGGAGGCAGCACGTCGTCGGGCACGTGGTGGTCGCAGATGATGAAGTCGATGCCCTTTTGCCGCGCATACGCCACCTCGTCCACGGCCTTGATGCCGCAATCCAGCACGATGACCAGCCGGACGCCCGTGGCGGCGGCATAGTCCACGCCCTTCATCGACACGCCGTAGCCCTCGTTGTAGCGGTCGGGGATGTAATAGTCGATGTTAGAATAATACTGTTGGATGAATTTGTAGACCAGCGCCACGGCCGTAGTCCCGTCCACGTCGTAGTCTCCGTAAATCAGTATCCGTTCCTTTCTGCCCATAGCCCGGTTGAGGCGCTCGACGGCCACGTCCATGTCCTTCATCAGGAACGGGTCGTGCAGGTCGGGCAGCTGGGGGCGGAAGAATTTCCGTGCGGCGGCAGCCGTGGTAATCCCTCGTTCCACCAGCAGACGGCCCAGGATGGGACTGATGCCCAAAGCCTGTGCCAGCTGCCGGCTTGCTTCTGCCTGTTGGGGGGTTATGGTCTGGTAATTCCATTTGTAAGTCATTTTATATATTGTTTTTTCTTTTTCCTTTCTCCTGGCGCCGGAATCGGCCTTCCGGCATATTGGCGGGGCGGATTTGCCCGTTGCCGAATCAAATATTATCGCGGCGCGTCCGCACCTCCGCCGCCAACAAGTCGTAAAGGTAGCAAAAAGTCTTGAGAAACGCAGGATATTCGTCCTAAAATATTAGAATCATTCTAAAAAAGAAGAAGCCTGCGCGTGTGCGATTGTCGGGAGAATGCGCTTTCTGCGGACAGATTGTCGGCCTGCGAGGCCTTGGGCTGACAAGTGCGTTTCGGCAAAAGGTGCGAACCGGAGCGGGCATCCCGGCGCAGGAGGATGAATATGCAGGAACTGCGGCATATCCATGCGCTTTGTCCCTCTTCCGGCGGATGATTATGCAGTCGTGGGAGGGTGGGGGCGAGGCCCGGACTTTCTGGCACTGCAATCCTGGGGAGCGGGGACTACTGTGCCAGCTTCCCGGCGTGCCTTTGCCGGTTTCCGGCGAGTCCGATGCCCGCTTGGGCGCGCCCTTTCCGCGGCTTCCGGCGGCCGTTTCTCAGCTCGTTGGTTTGTATGGATTTCGCTACCCGGTTGTCTGACAGCGGGATGCCCGTTTCGGAAGCCCAAAATCTCTTTCTCCCTTGCCACCGGGCGGAAACAGGCGATTCTCCGCGCCTTTGCCGGACAAAGTGTCAATTTGTAAAAGAGGAATGCGTATCTTTGCCGCCGCTAACCGATGTTGTTCTTAATAAATAAAGTATATGCTTGCTTTTATATCGTGTGCCAAGACCATGTCCTCCCGTGCCTGTCCGTCCGTGCCCGCATGCACCCGGCCCGCTTTTGCCCGAGAAGCCCTGGAGACAGCTCTGGAACTGGCCCAATATTCTCCCTCCGAACTGGCGGACATGCTGCGCGTCAGCCATAAAATCGCCGCCGAGAACTGTTTGCGCTACCGCGACTTCGCCTCCGATGCCGTGCCGTCCGTGCCGGCTCTGTGCGCCTATACGGGTGCGGTGTTCAAGCGCATTGCTCCCGCCGACTTCACGGGCGATGACTTCCGCTTTGCCCAGCAGCACCTTCGCATCACCTCCTTTCTCTACGGCCTGCTTCGTCCGCTGGATGCCATCAAACCCTACCGCTTGGAGGGCGGCGTGTGCCTGCCCGGTCGGGGCGGCCTGTCGATGTTTGACTACTGGAAGCCGCGTCTGACGGACGTTTTCATCGACTCCATCCGCCGGGAGGGAGGCGTCTTGCTCAATCTGGCCAGCGAAGAGATGAAAGACCTGTTCGACTGGAAGCGGGTGGAGCGCGAGGTGCACGTGCTGACTCCCGAGTTTCAGGTCTGGAAGGCGGGCCGCCTGAAGACCGTGACGGTCTATGCCAAGATGTGCCGGGGCGAGATGGTGCGCCATCTGGTGAAGAACCGCATTGATGCGCCCGAGGCCCTGCGCGGCTTCTCGTGGGAAGGTTTCCGGCTGGACGAAGAGCGGAGCACGGACCGCCGTTGGCTGTTTGCGCTGGGCTGACCGCAATATTTGCCGCTTTTCTGCGATGGTATGGATACAAATTACTACTTTTGCACGTCAATCAGCGATTGCAACGAAATATGAATAAGGATTGGATAGAAGACATAAAGAATGCCTGCCGGGTGATGCAGGAGGGGGGAGTGATATTGTATCCCACCGACACCATCTGGGGCATCGGATGCGACGCCACCAACGAAGAGGCCGTGCGCCGCGTGTATGAGATAAAGCGCCGGGCCGACAGCAAGGCCATGCTGGTGCTGGTAGATTCGGCGGTGAAGGTGGACTTTTATGTGCAGGACGTCCCCAACGTAGCCTGGGATCTGCTGGATGTGGCCGACAAGCCGCTGACCATCATCTATGACGGCGCCCGCAACCTGGCCCCCAACCTGCTGGCCGAAGACGGAAGCGTGGGCATCCGCGTGACCGGCGAGGAGTTTTCCAAGGCTTTGTGCAACCGCTTCCGCAAGGCCATCGTGTCTACTTCGGCCAACGTCAGCGGCGAACCTTCGCCCCGCACCTTCGCCGATATCTCCGAAGACATCAAGCAGGCAGTAGATTATGTTGTAGAGGCACGCCGCACAGAGCCTGCCTCTGCCCGTCCCTCGTCCATCATCAAGCTGGGCAAGGGCGGCGAGGTTAAAATCATCCGGCCATGAGCAACGAGAGCGAGGCATATTATAACGAGAAGGGCTGGCTGCCGCGGCTCATCCGCTGGCGCGAGCAGAACATCAAGGAGAAGCAGTTCATTCTGATACTCAGCTTCCTGGTAGGCATCGGCACGGCTGTCGCTGCCCTGATACTGAAGCAACTGATACACTGGATACAGTGGCTGCTGACCGACAACTTCGATACCACCGAGGCCAACTATCTCTACTTGGTCTACCCCGTGGTGGGAATCTTCCTGACGGGCCTCTTCGTGCGCTACATCGTGAAGGACGACATCAGCCACGGCGTCACCAAGATACTCTACGCCATCTCGCGCCGTCAGGGCCGCATCAAGAAGCACAACACCTGGTCGTCCATCCTGGCCAGTTCCATCACCATCGGTTTCGGCGGCTCGGTGGGAGCGGAGGCGCCCATTGTCCTCACCGGTTCGGCCATCGGGTCCAACCTGGGCAGCCTCTTCAAGATGGAGCACCGGACGCTGATGCTCCTGGTGGGATGCGGGGCGGCGGGAGCCGTGGCCGGCATCTTCAAGGCCCCCATCGCAGGCCTGGTGTTCACCCTCGAAGTGCTGATGATAGACCTCACGATGACCTCGTTGCTTCCCCTGCTGATATCGTCGGTCACGGCCGCCACGGTGTCCTACATCGTCACCGGCCAGGAAGCCTTGTTCCGCTTCCACCTCGACCAGCCTTTCGAGTTGGGACGCATCCCCTACGTCATCATGCTGGGCGTGTTCTGCGGGCTCGTGTCGCTCTACTTCACGCGGGCCATGAGTCGGGTGGAAGGCGTGTTCGGCCGGTTGGCCACGCCCTGGAAAAAGCTGCTGCTGGGCGGGGCGATGCTCAGCATCCTCATCTTCCTCTTCCCCCCGCTGTACGGCGAAGGATACGACACCATAGAGCTGCTGCTGAACGGCACCGGCGTGGCCGACTGGGACACGGTGATGGATCACTCTTTCTTCTACGGACACAGCCGCCTCCTGCTGCTCTACCTCTTGCTCATCATCGTCTTCAAGGTCTTTGCCTCGAGTGCCACCAACGGCGGCGGCGGTTGCGGCGGTATCTTTGCCCCCTCGCTCTACCTGGGGTGCATCGCGGGCTTCATCTTCTCCCACTGCAGCAATGCCTTCGACCTCACCCCCTTTCTGCCGGAGAAGAACTTCGCCCTTATGGGCATGGCCGGGGTGATGAGCGGCGTGATGCACGCGCCCCTGACGGGCGTCTTCCTCATTGCCGAACTGACCGGCGGCTACGACCTCTTCCTGCCGCTGATGATAGTCTCCGTCAGCTCCTACCTGACCATTATCATGTTCGAGCCTCATAGCATCTACTCCATGCGCCTGGCCAAGAAGGGCGAACTGCTGACGCACAACAAAGACAAGTCCGTGCTTACCCTGATGAAGATGGAGAACGTGGTGGAGACAGACTTCACCCCCGTGCGCCCCGACCAAGACCTGGGAGAGCTGGTAGGCATCATTGCCCATGCCCGGCGCAATGTCTTCCCCGTGCTCGACGCAGACCGCCGACTCTTGGGCATTCTCCTGCTGGACGACATACGCAACATCATGTTCCGCCAAGAGCTGTACCACCGCTTCACCGTGGGGCGCCTGATGACTTCGCCGCCCGCCCGCCTGTATGACACGGACAGCATGGAACAGGTGATGCGCACCTTCGACGATACGCAGGCCTGGAACTTGCCCGTGGTGGATGCCGACGGCCGTTACCTGGGCTTCGTGTCGAAGTCGAAGATATTCAACTACTACCGCGAGGTGCTGGTACACTTCTCGGACGAATGACCCTTTGCGGGACGTGCCGCCTGCGGGGCACAGTGACTGTTGGCAAAGGGTCACAGTGACTGTTGATGAAGGGTCACAGTGACTGTCGGGAGCAAAGCATTGGGGCCGGAGGTCCTTATTGAATGATAGAAACACTAAGAATGAAGGATATGAAGAAAGAAGATTTACGCATTGTCTATATGGGCACCCCGGAGTTTGCAGTGGAGGCCCTGCGCTGCCTGGTGGAAGGCGGATACAACGTGGTGGGCGTCATCACCATGCCCGACAAGCCTGCTGGCCGCGGACACAAGCTGCAATACTCGCCCGTCAAGCAGTATGCCCTGTCGCAAGGCCTGCCTCTCCTGCAGCCCGAGAAGCTGAAGGACGAGGCTTTTCTCGAAGCCTTGCGTGCCTGGAGGGCCGACCTGCAAATCGTCGTGGCCTTCCGCATGTTGCCCGAGGTGGTATGGGCCATGCCCCGCCTGGGCACGTTCAACCTCCACGCCTCCCTCTTGCCGCAGTATCGCGGAGCGGCGCCCATCAACTGGGCCGTCATCAACGGCGAGACGGAGACGGGACTCACCACCTTCTTCCTTCGGCACGAGATAGACACGGGCGAGGTCATCCGGCAGGTACGCGTCCCCATCGCCGACACGGACGATGCGGGCCGGGTGCACGACCGCCTGATGATGCTCGGCGGGCAGCTGGTGACGCAGACCGTGGACGACATCCTGGCGGGCACGGCGACCTCCGTCCCCCAAGAGCAGATGACCGCCTCCGCCCCCCTGCGTCCTGCGCCCAAGATATTCAAGGACACGTGTCGCATCGACTGGAGTCGCCCTGTCAAGCAGGTCTACGACTTCGTGCGCGGCCTCTCGCCCTATCCCGCTGCCTGGACGGAACTGCATCAGGAGGGGCTTCCGCCCGTTGTCCTGAAGGTATTCGAGACGGAGAAGCTGCCCCAGCCCCACGCATATCCTCCCGGCACCGTCCTGACCGACGGCAAGACCTACCTGCGGGTGGCCGCGGCAGACGGTCTGGTGGGCCTTCTCTCCCTCCAGCTGCCGGGCAAGCGGCGTCTGCACGTGGACGAGCTGTTGCGGGGATTCAGACTGACCGAGCCTGCCTGCGTGGACTGACACCAGCCGGCATCCATACACCGAACGTAGTAACCTGTTATTGCCTATGAACCCATTGATATCTCCCTCTATCCTGTCGGCCAACTTCAGTAACCTGGCCGAGGATATCGACATGTTGAACCGGAGCGAGGCCGACTGGGTGCACATCGACATCATGGACGGTGTGTTCGTGCCCAACATTTCCTTCGGCTTCCCGGTCTTGAAGCACGTGGCGGCCCTGACGGACAAGCCGCTCGATGTCCACCTGATGATTGTCCAGCCCGAGAAGTTCATTCCCGAGGTGAAGGCCTTGGGCACGCATGTGATGAACGTCCACTACGAGGCATGTCCCCACCTGCACCGCGTTGTCCAGCAGATACGCGACGCCGGGATGCAGCCCGCAGTGACCATCAATCCCGCTACCCCCGTGTCGTTGCTGAAGGACATTGTGTGCGACGTGTACATGGTGTTGGTGATGGGGGTCAATCCCGGCTTTGGCGGGCAGAAGTTCATCCCCCACACCATCGGGAAAGTGCGCGAGCTGCGCGACCTGCTTGACGCCTGCGGTTCTTCTGCCTTGATAGAGGTGGACGGCGGTGTCAACCTGCAGACTGGGGCGCGGCTGGTCGAGGCGGGGGCTGATATCCTGGTGGCCGGCAATGCCGTGTTCTCTGCTCCCGACCCCTTGGCGGCCATTGCGGCATTGAAGAACCTGTAGCCGGCGGAGGGCGTCTTTTGCATTCCGGGTTGCGCTCGTGCCATACCTCCCTCCGGTTGCTGTTGCCGCTGGTGGCAGGCATTGTGTGCGGGGACTCTTTTCCGCACGCTTTGCCGTGGCTTTGTTTGGCGGCCGTGTTGCTGGCCGGAGTGGTGGTGCTGGGCGTCTGTTTCCGTCTCCGGTTGCGATGGGCGTATGGGGCAGTCCTGTTTCTGTGGCTGGGCTTCTTGGGCCATCAGTTGGCGGCGCGGCAGTGGGCGGAGACGGACTATGCCTTTCCGCATGCCGAGGCCGTTTACCACGTCCGCATCTGCGAGGCTCCCGTGGAGAAAGAGCGCAGCATCTTGTGCCAGGCGCGGGTGCAGGGCGTTTATTCTGTTCATGATTCCTTGCAGGCGGACGGGCGCAGGCCGCTGTTCTTGCTCTATTTCCCCAAAGATTCCCTGTCCCGCAGCCTCAGGCGCGGGCATCACCTGCTGGTCTCTGCCAGACTCGCTCCGCCCCGCAACAACGGCAATCCGGACGAGTTTGACTATGTGCGCTATCTCCGCCGTCAGGGTGGCTGCGGGACGGCCTACGTGCCTGCCGGCCGTTGGAGGGTGGTGGGGGTCGATTCGTTGCGCAGTCTCCGTCAGTCGGCCGTCGATTACAGAGACCGTGTCGTCGCGCTCTACCGCCGTCTGGGTTTTCGGGACGACCGCCTGGCCGTGCTTGCCGCCCTCACCGTGGGCGACCAGGACGACCTGAGCGAGGACATCGTGGAGACCTATTCCGTGGCGGGCGCCAGCCATGTCTTGTCCCTGTCCGGGCTGCACATCGGGTTCTTGTATGCCTTGCTGTGGGCGATGCTCCGCCCCGTGTGGCGGCGTTGGCGTTGGGCAAAGGCGCCGCTGCTGCTGGTGGTCGTGGCCGGGTTGTGGGCCTTTGCCTTCTTCACGGGGCTGGCCTCCCCCGTCATCCGGTCGGTCACGATGGTTTCGTTCGTGGCGTTTGCTTCGCTCCAGTCGGAGAAGTTGCTGACGATGAACTCCCTGGTGCTTACCGCCTTCTTCATGTTGCTGGCCCGTCCGTTGTGGCTGTTCGATGTCAGTTTCCAGTTGTCTTTCCTTTCGCTGGCAGCCATCCTGCTGTTTCAGCCGCCGTTGTATGCGCTCTGGCAGCCGGAGGGGCGCGCCGTCAGGTACCTTTGGGGATTGGCCACGGTGTCCGTGGCGGCCCAGGTGGGCACGGCCCCGCTGGTGATGCTCTACTTTTCCCGTTTCTCCACCCATTTCTTGTTGAGCAACCTGTGGGTGATACCCTTGTCGTCCCTCATCCTTTATGCCGCCGTGGTCTTGCTGTTGCTTACGCCCTTCCCCGCCTGGCAAATGGGGTTTGCCCGGGTGGTGGGTGGGCTGGTGGACGTGCAGAACGCCGGCCTGGAGTGGATAGGCGGCCTCCCGTTCGCGTCGTTGGACCACCTCTGGGTGGACGGATGGGACATCCTGTGGTTTTACGTCTTTCTGGCCCTGGCCTGCCGTTGCCTCAAGCGTCCGACGCCCGGCCGTGTGTATGCCCCTTTGCTCTCGCTGTTGCTGCTGGTCTCTTGGCATTCCCTGTCTGCCTGGGCCTCCAGGCCGGGGCGAAGCCTGGTCTTCTACAACGTCCGCAGGGCGCCCGCCGTGCATTGCCTGGACGACGCGCGCCGCTCTTGGCTGGTGGGGGTGGATACCTTGCCCGACGTGCGCCGCCTGTCCCGCGCGGCGGACGGGTATTGGGAACGCCTGCGCCTTTCCGAGCCTGTGCCGGTGTCCGAGGGCTATGCCGACGGTTGCCTGTCCGTGCGCGGCGGCATATTGACTTACGCGGGTTGCCGTGTCTGCCTTCTGGCCGACAGCCGCTGGGAGGGGATGGCGTCGCCCGTTCCCTTGCGGGTGGATTACCTGTATGTCTGCCGGGGCTATCGGGGGACGCTGGCCGACGTGACGCGCCTGTTCGACGTGGGCCGCGTGGTGTTCGACGCCTCTTTCGTCGGGTACTATCAGCGGCGGATGGCCGAAGAATGCGTGCGCCTGGGCATACCGTATCACACGCTGGCGGTCGACGGCTGCCTGCGCGTCCCGCTTTGAGTCCCTGGCGTGTCCTGTGGGAGCAAGAATCCGGTCTGTTTCGTGGAATAAAATTCTCTTCCTGCGGTAGAAAAGTTCTCTATCTGCGGCGGAAGTTATAAATTTAGGCTGGATTTATGTAAATTCAGCCTGGATTTATAGTTTTTCTGAGGGATGGGGAAACTTTTTCCGACGGCTCTGCCAAGTTTCGGGCGGATAAAAAAACAAGCAGGCGGCCTGTCGGTGAGGCCGCCTGCTTGCGCATCATTTCCCGCGGAGCGCGGTTAGTCCAGGTAATCAATCTCCATGTCGTACGTCCAGTCCGTAAAGTACAGGTTGCCGCCTTCCCATTCCACCTCGCCGCGTTGGAAGTCGACGGTCTCGCTGCGCGGATATTGTTTGGCCGGCACCAGGGGCATCCCGTAATCCTGGTTCACCAGCATGCGCCAGGAGTCTATGCCGCCCAGGAAGAAGTACTCCTCCTCTTCGTTCCGGGCGAAAGACGGCACGCCGAACGACTGGTCGACCGGCACCCAGCCGATGCCTTCCAGGTATATCTCGGCCCAGTCGTGCAGGTTCCAGCCTCCCGGATGCATCATGAAGCCGCTTTGGAAGTGGGCCGGGATGCCGCAGATGCGGCACAGCGTGATGAAGAGCAGGCTGACCTGGCCGCAGTCTCCATGCCCGTTGTCCAGCACATACTCGGGGATGTTTTCTATCGTGGAGTATTCGCGTGCCGAAGCCCAGGGAAAGCGGTCGTTAATCCACCGGAAGATGCGGCGCGCTTTCAGCCAGGGATTGGACTCGCCCTGCGTCAGGCTGTCTGCCAGGCGGCGCAGGCGGGGCGTGAAGACGATGTGTTTCTCGCGTTCGGCCGTATATTCCCGGTATAGGGCCGCGGTGGTGTCATACGGCTGTACGTCTTCCGGGCGGATGGGGTGCCACTCGCCGTAGGAAGTGTATTCAAATGTCTCCGAAAAGACGGTGGGGCGTCCGGCTTCTGCCAGCTTCTCCATGTAGAGCGTGCTGTGGCGGCAGTCGGAAGGTGCAAGCTGGCATTGGGGTTCGCTGGTCGCCAGCAGCTTGACCTGTTGCCGCGGATGGTCGGCACGAGGGTAGGGCAGCCAGCACCGGACTACCTTGCCGGGCGGCACGGCGTTGGTATCTACGGTCAGCGTGTAGGTGACCCGCATACGCTTGGGCGCCACCCTCGGCTGTCCCTCCTTCCGGACGGCAGCCATGATTTCGGGGATGTTCTGCCGGTTGACCTGGTCGGTCACGCTGGGCGCTTCGCCTTCCTTGGCCAGCTTGATGTCGCGGCAGGTCGGGTCTATGCGGAAGAGGTTGGGGCCTGCGTTGCGGAAATAGCGCTTCTCGCCGTCGAGGGTCATGCATTCCAAGGCCTTGGTCTCTTCCCAGGCACGCATTTGTTTGTCGGTCACGTCCGGGATGTATTTCCGGATATAGTCCTTCACTTGTGGCTCAGTAAGGCAGAAGTCTGTCAGCAAGCGTTGGTGCAAGTCGGTCTCCCACGAATAGGGCGTGGCGGACGGACGTGTCTGGCAGGCGGACGACAGCAGCAGGCAGAGGGCGGCATACGTCAGGCTTTTCATACGCGCTCCTCCACCTTTACGACGCCGATGCCCGGAAGGTCCGGCAGCGTGATTTTGCCGTCGACGACTTCCATGCCGCGGAAGCGGTCGTTGGCTATCAGAAGGGCGCCGTCCAGGTCTGCGAAGTCTACGGCGGGCGAGAGCTGTGAGGCTGCGGATATGGCGCAGGAGGTCTCCGTCATGCATCCCACCATGACCTTCATGTCCAGCGAGCGGGCCAGGTTTAACATCTTCCATGCCTCGCGCATGCCTGTGCACTTCATCAGCTTGATGTTGATGCCGGTGAAGGCTCCCTTCAGCTTCGGGATGTCTTTCAGACGCTGGATGGACTCGTCGGCGAAGATGGGCAGGGGGCTTTGCTGCGTAATCCAGGCGATGTCGTCCAGGCGGGTTTTGGGCATGGGCTGCTCTACCATCACGATTCCCTTCTCTTTCAACCAGTGTATCATGTCGAGGGCATGCTGGCGGTCTGTCCAGCCCTGGTTGGCGTCCACGGCGATGGGGAGGTTCGTGACCGTGCGGATGGTCTCTATCATCTCCCGGTCGTTCTGTCCGCCCAGCTTGACCTTGAGGATGTTGAATTGGTTGGCGCACTCTTCGGTCTTCTGGCGCACCACGTCGGGGGTGTCGATGCCGATGGTGTAGGTGGTGGAGGGTGTCTTGGTCTTGTCCAGGCCCCAGAGCTTGTACCAGGGGGCTTGCAGCAGCTTGCCCACGAGGTCGTGCAGGGCGATGTCCACGGCGGCCTTGGCTGCGGCGTTGCCTTCGGACATCGCGTCTACGTAGGCCAGGATGTCTTCCAGGCAGAAGGGGTCGGTGAAGTCGCCGATTTTGCCTTGCAGCTGTTTGAGGAAGGCCATGACGCTGTCCATCGTGCCCAGCTCTTTCTGCAGGTAGGGGGGCATGGAGGCTTCGCCGTAACCGGTGATGCCGTCGTATTCTATCTCTACTTGCACGTCGGGCGTGGTGGAGCGGGAATAGGTGGCTACGGTGAACACGTGGCGCAACTGCAGCTCATAGGGGAAGAATCGGAGCCTCAGGCGCGGCGTGGCTCCTGCCTTGGCATTGACGTTGAAACGGGGTGCGGATGCGGGCGTGCCGGCCCAGGCCTCTTGGAGGGCCAGGCCGGAGCCCAAGGCGGCCAGGGCGGCCGTTTTGAGGAAGTCTCTTCGGTTTTGCATAGGTGTATGTGCGGGTTAAGGGTTGTGCATGTGCCGGATGGCGGCTGATTAGTGGTAGAAGGCGTTGGTGGCCGTGGTGTTCAGCGAGGGCTCCTGGCCGATGTAGGGGAGGAAGCGCGTGGCGAACAGGAGGCGGCCCAGGTTGTACTGGTCGAACAAGGGGTCTGAGGGGTCGAAGCTGCTGACGTGGACATCGCCCTGCGAGTGGATGAACCGCCGGTCGCCTATGTAGATGCCTACGTGTACGACGCGTTCCTTATGCTCGGCCGTGGCCTTCTGTCCGAAGAACACCAGGTCGCCCGGCCGGAGGTTGGAGAAGTCCGGCGCGATGTCGATGTGACGGCCCACGTAGGCCTGCTGCGAGGCATCGCGGGGGATGAGGATGTCGTGCAGGAAGAGGACGGTGCGCACGAAGCCGCTGCAGTCCACTCCCTTCGACGACGTGCCGGCCCAGAGGTAGGGGATGCCCATGAGCGTGTGCGCCGTGCGGATGATGCTGCCGGCGTCCTGGCGCAACTGGGCCCGCCACCGGGTCTCTTCCATTCCCAGCGTGCGGCGCAGGTATCCCCGGCGGCCGTCGGGGTAGGACACGAGGTAGAAGGCTCCCTTCCGCCCTTCCAGCCTGAGGCGGTTGCCGGCCACGACGTCCGACACCGGCTGCGAAGACTCGCTGGGCCGGGAGTAGACGAAACCGTAGTGCGCGGTGACGACCACCTTGGGCGCGCGGTTCCAGGCCTCTAGCCCGGACTTCGTCACCCGATGCACGCCCGTCGGGTGCACCCAGGCTATGTACTGGTCTGGCGTCTGGATGCGGTACCAGCCGTCGCGCTCCAGCACGCGGACGGGCATCCCCAGCAGTCCCTGCGTGGTCATCTCCGCCGAGAAGTCGGGCTGCACGCGCAGGTTGGCCACCGAGAGGTTGAGGATGCCGTACGTCTCGTCGCCCAGCTGCGCCGTGTCCGGCAAGACACGGAGGCAGTCCATCAGGCGGTAACCCCGGCTCTCCAGCCCCTGGATGAGGGCGGCCTTGGCGGCAGCAGAGGTGACGGCCCCGCGCAGCATCGCGTTCCGCCCCGAGAAGGTGTAGTCCACGTCCAGCAGCGCGGTGCGCCGGTCCGGGGCGTAAACCCGTCGGAGGCTGTCGGTCAGGCGGGCCACGTCGGCGGGCACGTCCCGTTGGGCCCGGGCGGGGGCGAGTCCCAAGGCCAGGGCGAGGAGAGATAAGATGAAAGATTTTTTCATGATTATATAAGAGTTTTTAAGTTTCAGGCTCCAAATCTAAGCATTTTCCCACAAACGTGCAAGCCCTTGGCGGCGAATTGCTGTCCGGCAGTGAAAATATCCGGTTCCGTCCCTCCCCGGAGCGGAAAAACTTCGCGCCGCGCTTGTAAATGTCGGAAGGGTGTTCAAGAAGGGTCGGATGTGAACGCGGGACGGGCAGGGGGCTGATGCGGACGAACGCCGCGCCCGGCTCCCGGCGGAAGCAGCCGGGAGGGAGGAAGGGTGTCTTTGTTCTGTTCTTCCTGTTGGGAAAGGTATCCGTAAGTCCGGATCAGCGGTGGCATAGATGGCGGAAGTCGCAATAAGCGCAACGCTTTTCGTCTTGGGTCTGGACGAATGGCTGGGCGGGATCATAGAGTTCTTGCAGCAGGACTTGCAGGCGTTGACGGAATTCCTGCTCATAGAGCGAGAAGTCGTCGACCGGTGTTCGCTGCCGCGCCGGTCCCATTTCTATCACGGGAAGGTATTCTTCCGAGGCCGCTTTGTGTACGTAGAGCAAGGCCGGGGATACCTTCAGGGGTTGCCGGCGGCACATGATGGTTGCGTAGAGGAAGGCTTGGAAGACGTAGCCGGGGCGTTTGTTGCCCGGGGTGAAAAGTTGTTCTATGTTCTCGGGCGTTTTAGGCAGACCGCCCGTCTTGTAATCCACGATGCGCAAGGTGCCTGCCTTGCTGTCCAATCGGTCTATGGTGCCTCCGATGTTCAGCGTTATCTTTCCTGCGGCGGTGTCTATTTCCATCGTCTCTGAAACGGGTTGTTCCATGCCTTCCATGCGGAAGGGCGCGTATTTCAGGTCGTTCCGCATCAACTGGCGCAGATAGGAGGTGATGACCCGGAGGTTGATGAGCTGCGTGCCGTTGTATGCTGGTTGCTCGTTTGCGTCGGTGTGGAAGAATTTTTCTTTAAAAGCTTGGTTGACATGACTCTGCAAGCGGGGGGTGTCTTTCAGCAGGCTCTCCAGGTCTTCTTTCCTGACTTCTTTCCCGTTGCTGGTGAGGCTTTGGTAGGCCAGTTCTGCTGCCCGGTGGAAGATGGTGCCGAACAGGGCTGAATCTATCTCCGTGCTAATTTCGTCCGGCTTGCGCAGTCCTGCCACATAGCGGTAGTAGAACATGAGGGGGCAATCCAGATAGGTGTTGAGGGCCGATGGCGAGAGTATGCTTTTGGGGGATACCCTGATGTCGTAGCGCTGCTTTAGTTTGTCAATGACAGGCGCGTCTTTTTCTACGCATATAGGCTTTATTTGCCGGGGGGACTGGTCGGCTTCCAGGTAGAAACGGGTGATTGGTTGCCGGCTTTCCAACAGGACTTGCAAAGCAAAGCGCGACATTTCCCCTCGGTTTAATCCGTCGGACGAGGTGTTATAGACAAATGTGATGTTTTCCGCCCGTTGTATCAGTCGGTAGAAGTAGTAGGCGTACACTGCATTTTTATGTTCAATCGTGGTCATC
This sequence comes from uncultured Bacteroides sp., assembly GCA_949289265.1. Taxonomy (GTDB): domain Bacteria; phylum Bacteroidota; class Bacteroidia; order Bacteroidales; family Bacteroidaceae; genus Bacteroides. The sequence continues at coordinate 64,620 of CASENE010000056.1, read as the reverse complement.
CCGAATGCGCGGCGCAGGTTATAGGGGATGAAAGAGGCCTCTCCCTCGTTCTTGGGGAGTTGCCCTTCGTTGAGCGACAAGATAAGCAGGTTGCGGAAATCCAGGTTGCGCGTTTCCAGCACCCCCATTATCTGCATGCCGATGGCTGGCTCTCCGTGGAAGGGGATATTGGCAGCCGTGAGCAGCCGGTTCAGCAAGCGATGCAAGGTGTCTGGCCGTAAATTGGATAAAACTCCTGTTTCAGCTAAACTTAGCAAGCGGTTTACTATCGTATAGCTTTTGAATAGCGCTTCCCTGTGAAGCTGACCGAAGATGTCGGTTTCCTTTTCATCGCTTCCTTTCCGGTAGAGGATGGTAAGCTGGCGTAACATTTCTGCCAGGTAGCGGCAGATAGCGATGGTTCCTGCGTGGGGGGTAAAGACTGCCTCCAGAAAAGCGTCTCCCATCAGTTCGGACGGTAACGGATAAAAGCGGTTATCTCGTGTCAGGTGTTGTTCTATTTTGTCCGCATGAGGGGACATCTGTCGGACATAAGGATGACGCAACACTGGCAATACGGCCTGACAGTCGTAACGACCGGTTTGTGGGTGGTATCCGTTAATCTGCAGGGCTGCCAGTGCCTGGATGAGGTTGAATATCGGTGTTTGTGCCAATGGGAATCCCATCGTGATGTTGACGTTGCGTACCTCTTTAGGGATGGAATGCAAGATGGGGAGGAGTAAGGCTTCGTTGCAGAGGACAACTGCGTTCTCTTTCTCTTCCGTTGCATCGTCAGTCGCATGAATCTGCTGCACCCATTGGGGCAAGTAGCGTGCCTGAATGTTCTCTGTGGAAGCGGAAATCAGGCTGATTTGTTTCGGCTGCTGCATTTGGCAGAAACACGATTCCGGGAGTTCGTTAGGGAAGAGCTTCAGGTTGCGCAGAATGAATTCGCCGGCTTCGTGCGTATAGGGAGGAACTTGTTTCAGGGGGATTTGTGTATAAGAGACATCATAGTCCCAATAGAACATGGCTTTCCCTGCCTCCTGCAACAGGCGGAAGAGCTTAATTTCCACCTTATTCAATACATTGAACCCGATGAATACGTAGTGCTCGTAAGGAAGCTGGCTCGGGTTCAGACTTTCGATGACGTGGCGATACAGCATTCCCTCGTAGGCAATGTTTAGGTCGGAAAGTCTTTCCTGATATTTGACGTAGATGCTTCCCAGTTTATCCCAAAGCGTGATGAAACGTCTTTTCAGTTCGGTGCGTTGCTCGATGGAGAAGTTCAGGAAGAACTGCTGCAAAGCCTTTCCTTGTTCCGGGCTGAGAAAGGTAGGGTCGTCTGCCAGCGTCCGCAGGTCTTGCAGATTGCTGAAAAGGCGTTTGGCGTCAACCAGATTCTTGTCGATGTCATCAAAGTCGCTGATAAGCAATTCGCCCCAGAAATAGAAGTCGTCCAATGCCTCCTGGCTGCCGGTTTCTGTGCAGAAAATCTTGTAAAGTTCGCAAACGAGCTGGATGGGGTCGCCCGATTTCAGCGTTGACAACTGCTGGAAGAGCTCGCTGATGCTGACATAGGCCGGCGACCATAGAGGCTGACAGCACTGACCGGCCAAGTATTCGTTGAAAAAGAGACTGGCACGTTTGTTGGGGAATACAACTGCTGTGCGTGACAGGTCATTGCCAATTTTGTGATATAGATCGCGTGCTACCAGTTGCAAGAAGGTTTCCATTTTCGTTTCGTTTATAAGGGTTGCAAAGATGGGGGTTGCTTGTCAGACGGATTCTATGCGGGATTCATCCACATACCACAAGTATCCTTCGATAAGTGGGCGTTTGTATCCCATACGTACCAGCAAGTCTATGTAGTTTCTTACTTGCTTGTTATATTTTTGATTGGGGCGTCCGAACTTGAAGTCTACCACCACCACCTGTCCGTCGGGGGCAGTCATCACTCTGTCCGGACGGCGCGTCTGTAATTTCCCGTTTTCCATCCATATGATGTTGCATTCACTAAATAGCGTCCATTTCCCGGAATACCATTCTTGCACCTGCGGAAGACTGAATGCGCGGTGGGTGAGCTCGCGGATTTCTTCGATGGTGCTTGTTTCCGCAATGACTCCTTCAAACACCAGGCGGTCGATGGCGGCATCAATGTCTGCTGTCGTCCTGATGTTGGAGAATAACGTGTGCAGCAGTCGCCCTCTGTCTATGTAGCGATAGGGCGATTCCTCGTCCTGAACGCCTGCAATGAAGTCTGCAGAACGGTTGGACTGGCGGAACTCGATGTCCGGACGTAAGGCGGTCATGCGGACCGACAGGGGGGCGGGAGGAGCGGTCAAACGGTTGGTTTCAGTGGAATGCGGGTTGGCTTGCTGCTTGCTGGCCGAGGGGCATAGTTCTCCGTATGTATAGCAGTTGTCCTCCTCGTCCCATGTTCCTATCTCTTGAGCGATGTCGGGCAGGACGTGTGCCAGCAAATCGGCAACCGTGTTCTTTTGTCCTTGTTTACTCCAGCATATCAGATTCTTTTCGGCACGGGTGAAGGCCACGTACAGCAGGTTTAGGTTGTCTACCCAAAGCTGCAAGCGTTCGTTCAGGTAGTCTTTCCGATACGTGGAAGCGGCCATGGCTGCAGAATAAGTGACAGGCACGAGGTCAAGAAGATTGTAGGGCGATTCTTCGGGGATGCACCACACCAGCTGATTGTTGGTTTCGTTCTCCAGGTTCCAGTCGCAAAACGGGATGAGTATCGTATGAAACTCCAATCCTTTGGACTTGTGGATAGAAAAGATGCGGATGCCCGCCGGATTTTCGTTATGAATCGTTTTCTGGCACAGGCTCTCTTCCCAGTAGGCGAGAAAGTCATCGTTCGGATTGTCGCCCTTCAGATAGTCCGACACCGCATCGAAAAAGGCGAACAGATAGGCCGCCTGTCCTTCCATCTGCTCTAAGCCGAACAGGATGGATATCTCTTCCAACGCTTCGTAAAGGGGCATTGAGCGCAATTCGTCCTGCCGTTCGAGGAAAGCCTCCGGCAACTTCTCGTCAATCCATCGGCCGGAATTCATCAGCAGAGACGCTTGCGCCAGGTTGTCGTCGGGGCTGGTCAGATATCTTAAGGCGTCTATCAGCAGGCAGACGGCGGGCGAGGCGTCCAATCGGAAAGCTTCGTCGGACACCACCGGAAGATTCAGCTCTTGGCTAAAGTAGGTGGCGATCAAGGGTATGTTTTTATTCTTACGCACCAAGATGGCCAGGTCGTTCAGGCATACGCCTTCGGCCAGCAGGCGGAGGACTTCGTTGCCCAGGGCTTGGAGGGCCTGCTCGGCATAATCGTTTGCGTCGTCGGCTTCCAGCAGCTGTACCTTTACGTAGCCCAGTTCTTCTTTCTTGGGAGACTGTTGTACCACGTCCGCATAGGCATCGGTCAGCTCCTGGCAAGGCTCGTTCAGTTCCTTGCGGTGCAGGTCGTCAAAATAGGCGGAGGCGGAGGTGAAGAAGTGATTGTTGAAGCGGATGACGCGCGTTTCGCTCCGCCGGTTGGTGTTCAGGCTCTTCACATGGACGTATTGGGTCAGTGCGCCTTTCCCTGGCTTCAGGCCGTTTAGGATGGTCCAGTCTCCGTTGCGCCAGCGGTAGATGGATTGCTTCACGTCGCCCACGATGAGGCTGTCGTCTCCTTGCGACAGTCCTTCTGCCAGCAACAGGCGGAAGTTGGCCCACTGCATGCGGCTGGTGTCTTGAAACTCGTCTATCATCACGTGATGGATGTTGGCACCGATTTTCTCGAAGATGAACGACGAGTCGCCTTCGCCTATCAGACGGTGCAACAGGGCATTGGTGTCAGACAGCAGGAAGCGGTTTTGTTCGTGGTTCAATCTGCGCACTTTCTCGTCAATGTAGTTCAGCAACTGCAGCTTGTTGAGGTGTTGCAGGGAGAGCTTGGAGCTGTGGATGGCATGCAGGCTGTCCGGACGTTTCTGCTCGGCGTCTTCCAGCAGGGGGATAAGCCGGCTGTTGGCCAGGCCCAGGATGGCGTCGCGGTGGGGAGAGGTACGGGCAGCCCAGTTCTCGGCCTGCTCCAGGCAGTTGGCCAATGTGGCGTTCAGCACTTCTTTGTCCGTCAGCTTCCCGTTTTTAAGTTTGGAGAAATAGCTTCCGATGCCTTTCTGCCCGCCCTTCAAATCGCCGGGGGAAAGCCCGTTGGAGCGCAAGATGTCTTCAAATTGCAGCGCGATGCTTTTCATCTCCTGCAAGGCTTTCTCGCCCATCTCTTGCAGCGTCTCCCGATACAGGCGCAGGGCTTGGGGATTGCGCAGTTTCTCCCGCAACAAGCCGCCGCGCTCGATGTAGTTTTCGTTGAATATGTTCTTGGAAAAGCGCTTGATTTCGTCGGCCACGTTCCAGCGCTTGTCGTCGGCTATCCGTTCGTCGATATAGTCTAACAGCAGGGCCATGACCGGAGACGTCAGCGTCAGCTCTTCGATGAGGCCGTCCACCGCCTCGCTCAATACCTTGTCGTTGTCCAGTTCGATGTTGAGGTTGGGATTCAGTTCGAGTTCGCGGGCCAGGTTCCGCATGACGGATTGGAAGAAGGAGTCGATGGTCTCCACGCGGAAGCGGTTGTAGTCGTGGAGGATATACCGCAAGGCCATGCCTGCCTGCCTGCGGACGGAGGCCTCGTCGATGCGTTGGCCCTGCTCCGCCAGGTCTTCCGTCAGCCGCTTGAGGTAAGCGTCGGAGGCAGGATTCCCTTCGTGCAGTCCGTATAGTTGCTGCAAGATGCGTTCTTTCATCTCCGTCGTCGCCTTGTTGGTGAACGTGACGGCCAGAATGTTCCGGTAGGCCCGCGGGTTGAGCAGCAGTCGCTTGATGTATTCCACGGTCAGCGTGAAGGTCTTTCCCGAGCCGGCCGATGCCTTATATACCAGTAGTTCCATGGGGAGGGCGGGGTTATTCGACAGCCTTTTTCAGCAGTTTGAAATACTCGATAATGCCGCGGTAGTCACGGTCTGTGCAGGCGTTGAACTTGTTCCAGAGGTCGCCCATGATGACTGCGCCACCAAACCCGAGGTCGCGCACCAGTGGAATGTTTTCCAGGCGGACGCCTCCCAGGGCCATAACCTTGTTGTCTATCCGTCCTTCGCGTTCTCCCTGGCGCAACTCTTCCATGGTGAAGGCGGCGGGGCGGGGGCGCGAGGCGGAGTCGAATACCGGGCTCAGAAAGAGGTAGTCGTAGAAGTGCTTCTTGTTGTCCAGCTCTTGCAGGGTGCGGCAGGTGCAGCTGACGTGGCCTGAATAGTCGTGCGGCTCCGAAGGGTTGCGGCGGTTCAGGTGGATGCCCAGCAGGCCGAATTCTTCTTGCAGGTAGAAATGCTCGTGGGTGACGATGCGCTTGTGGTATTTCTGGGGGATGAGCGTAAGCAATCTTTCGGAATACATGGCGGGCGTTTCCGGTTTGCGCAGGTGGAGTATGTCGAGTCCTTCTTCAAAGAGGGCGGTCAGAATCTGGTCTTCTTCCACGAAGAAAGTCGGAGTCGTGACAACGATGAGTTTCATGCTTGCTGATGCGTATGTTGGTTTTTCATGGGCAAAGTTAAGAAATACTTATTTGTGTTGACAAGGTTTTCCCCTAAAATATGTTAGTGAAACGGGGCGGACGGAAAAAGCGGCGGCGATTGGCCTGCCGTCGGGACGTGGTTCCGCTTCCGGCCCGAAAACATCCCTTTCCTGCGGGAAAAAGTCTCCATCCGCCGGGAAAAAAACGGCAAGCTTTGGCGAAAACTATAAATTTAGACTGGATTTACATAAATTCAGCTTGGATTTACATAAATCTAGCCTAGATTTACATAAATCCAACCTAAATTTATAGTTTTTCTTTGGCCTTGGCAACTTTTCCCCAGGGCTTGGCTAGTTTTGGAAGGGAACAAGTGGACAAGTTGACGAGGGGACGAGTTGACGAGTGGACAAGTTGACGAGGGGACAAGGGACGAGGGGACAAGGGGCGGGTTGACAAGTGAACAAGGCTGCAAGGGCAGACGTGCAATCCGTCCCTTGTAGCCTTGTTCACTCGTCTTCTTGTTAACTGCGGTTTATTCTGCTGCGCGCGCCTGCTGCCTGTTCTCCCGGATGAAGCGTCGCCGGCTCTGCAGGATTTGCCATTTGTACACGAGGCAGGCGGTCAGGAAGTAGATGCCCGTTTGTATCCAAAGGGCCTGGTATTCAAAGGAGGCTTCGTGCAGCGTGGCGCCCATGCTGTTGATGCGCACGAATCCGTTGATGCCGAACGTGGACGGGAACAGGTAGGAGACGTATCTCCAGCCCTCCGGGATGGCGCTGCCCGGCCATGAGATGCCGGAAAGAAACAGCAGGGGTACGGAGGTAAACACGAATACCGGCATGCAGCTTTCCCGGCTGCGGATAAGGATGGAGAGGGTCATGGAGAAGAAGATGCAGGCCAGCAGGTAGGGGACGATGAAGCGGGCCAGTTCGACGGGATGTCCTATCTGGTTGAGCCGGAAAATGTAGGGCACGACGCACAAGATGTAGGCTGCCACCACCAGATAGACCATCAGGTAGCTCAGGCTTTTGCCGATGACGATGTGCAGGGTGCCGTTGTAGTGGCGGCTGGTGGGCACCAGTTGGTGGAACGCGTTTTTCTCGTAGGTGGTGCCGTTCCGCAATCCAATCCCCAGCAGCAGCGTCTGTTGGACGATCAGCATCAGTACGGCCGGAATCAGGAAGGCGGCAAAGCCGTTGGTCGGATTGTAGAGGGCGATGTCTTTATACGTGATGGGGTAGGCGGTCAGCGCGTCCTGCCGGTCGGTGGTGTTGCCGGAACGGGCTATCTTGATGTCCGCATTCATTTCCAGGGATACCTCTGTGTTGGCCAGCAGGAGGGACTTGTAATACAGCAGCCCGCTCATGTCGCAATAGAGGCTGACTTGTGTCTGCCGGCCTTGCGCGATGTCGTCGCCGAACGAGGAGGGGATGTAGATGATGCCGTAGGCCTTGCGTTCTTTCAATGCCTTCTGGGCTGCTTCCATGTCGGGGCAATAGGCGCTGAGGCATACCTCGGGGCTGGCGTCCACCTGCCGCAGGTAATGGCGGCTTAGCGCGGTGTTGGACTGGTCGACCACGACCGTGGGGACGTCGCGCAGCGTCTCGTTGGTGTAGATGAAGGCATATATCAGCGGGTAGACCAAAGGGACAAGGATGAAGAATATCAATATGCCCTGGTCGTGGAAAACGCTACGGATTTCACGTCTCCAGATAGCGAAAATGTCCCGGAGGCTTTGTGCCATGAGTCGTCTGAAGTTTGGTCTTTTCATAGTCAGGGGATGTATTGGGGGGAAACTAAGGCATGCTTCAGGCGGCGGCCTACCAATAGCGGCAGCAGGGCGAAGAGCAGCAGGGCTGCGTAGTTGGTCCAGGAGTAAGCCATGGCATATCCGTTCAGCGCCTGGTCTACATAGATAAGAAAATAGTGGCGCAGGGGGAAGAGGTTGGCCAAAGCCTGCAGGGTGGGGTGCATGCCCATCAGCGGGAACGAGAGTCCGCACATGGAGAAAGAGAGCACCCCCCACAAGGAGGCAAAACTCAGTCCTAACCGCAGTGTCAGCAAGCTCCCGATCATCAGGACTCCCATGCCCTGTGAGGCCAGCACGAAGCACAGAGTGGCGAGGAGCATGGGCAGGATGCCGCTGTGGCACGGGAAGTGCAGGAATCCGTACAGATATACGTTGTACAGGATGCCCATCAAGAAGAATACGGCCGTATGGGGGAGCAACTTGCCGCCCAGCGCAATCCCGATGGAGCCGCCGCTCGTGCGCAACCACGTGCTTGACGTGCCTTCTTTGATTTCTATACCGATGGAATAGACGGTGATCATGAAAATCAGCAGCATCAGAACGCCCGGCGCAAAGGTGTTGTTCAGGTAGACGGAGTAGTTCAACCAGGGATTGTGCAAGGGATGCGTGTCTATCACGATGGGTTGCAAGTAGGCTGCCGCCTGTTCTTCCGTGAAGCCTTTGGCCAGCAAGGTGGCTTGCGTCACAGAGCCGGAGGCCAGTTCGCCCAAGGTTTTCATGTCTTTGAACAACAAGGAACCGGCAATGAGCAGGGTGTTGTTGGTGTAGAAAGAGATGGTGGGGCGTTGTTGGGTTTGGGCTTGCGCGGTTGTGCCTTGGGGAATGTAGTAGAAGCCATAGATGTCTCCCCGCTGCATGGCTTTGCGCGCTTCGCTGAAATTGGGGTAATGGGCGACTATCCGGCTCTGTTGGAAGGCGTCGAGGGTGCGTGTCAGTTGGCGGGTGACCGTCGTCTCGTCCTGGTCTACAATACCGACAGGCATATTGGTCGGCAGCCCTGAATCCATCAGCGTTGTGAAGAACAGGTAGCAGAATAAAGGCGCTACAATCATGCAGAACAGATAAATGGGCTTCGACACCAGACGCAGGCATTCGCGCTTCGCCACGTCCCACAATGCTTTATGTAGGCTACGGACTTCCATTTTCTTATCTTATCGTTCCAAAATGACACTCATGCCGGGGCGCAGCCCGTCTACAGCTTCCATCGGCGTAGCTCTTACCTCGAACGTTTTCAGGTCGAACTCTCCCGTGGTCTTGGTGGCTTTCCACGTTGCATACGTTCCCAAGTCTTTCATATAGTCTACTTTCAGTCGGACAGAGCGGTTCAGTGCCGGTATGAAGCAGTCCAGTTCGCTGCCCATCTTCAGCCCTTGCAGCAAATCCTCCCTCACGTTAAAGGTCACCCACATGTCGTCCAGGATGGCCACGTTCATAATGGGGGCGCCCGTGCCGACCAATTCGCCTATGTGCGGAAAGATATCGGATATTTCGCCCGGGGCAGAGGCCGTAAGTATGGTTTCTCTGATGTACGATTCTACTTCGGCCACTGCTCCTTGCGCCCGTTTCACCAGTGCGGCTGCGGCAGCCTTGTCTTCTCGTTCAGCACCGTTGCGTGCCATGTCATATTGGGATTTCGCTGCCTTTTCTGTGGCTATGGCTGCATCGCGTTGGGCGGTTGCTTCATCCAACTTTTGGGCAGACATCACGCCTTCGTCATAGAGCCTCTTGACTCTTTTGTATGATTTCTCGGCAATGGTCAGTCCGGCTTGTGCCTTTTGCCACATTTCGAATGCGGCTTGCACTTGTTCGTGTCTTACGCCTTTTATGGCTTTCTCGTTTTGGGCCTGTGCCGCTGCTTCTGCGGCCCGTGCCTGCTCCAGCTTGGCTTGAACATCGGGTGCCTCTAAGATGGCCAACGTGTCTCCGGCTTTCACTTGCTGGCCTTCTTTTACCCGGAACTCCAGAATGCGGCCGGGCACTTTGCTGGATACCCGGTATTCTGTCACTTCGGCTTGTCCTTGGATTATTTCTGACTTGTTGCCTAAAAAGAAGAAGCCGATAAAGGCCACGATAATTACAACGCCCAGCAGTGCGAGGAAGGCTAATAGGATATTGTTGTTCTGAATTTTGGTATTCATCGTTCTTTTGCTTTTATGATGTTGGTTCTATGTCTGTTCTTTGGTGAGAAGCGCGCTCAGTCATTCGTTATGGCGAGTCTTCCCGTTGCTTTCTTTAGGTAAAGCTCTGTCAGCCTCACGTCTATTTGTGCATCAATCTTTTCTGATTGGGCGGATAGCCAAGCGGTGTGTGCCTCCAGCACGTTGCTGGCCGGAATCACGCCTTCTTCGAATCCCAATGTGGCATAACGCAGGTTCTCGTCGGCTTTTTCCAGGTTCTTTTCTGTCATGGCCAATTTCTTGGCTGCTTCATTAACTTGGAAGACTGATTGGTTTACCTGAAGCTCTATCTTTTCTTTGGCCTCTTGTAGCTGTAGTTGGGCCATGCGGGCTTCCGACTTTGCCGCTTTCACTTGGTATATTCCTTCTTTCCAATGCCAGATAGGCAGGCTGACGGTTATTCCCAGATTCCATGTACCCTTGAAGCGTTTTTCAAAGCTATTGTAGACAGAGGGATTGGTGGCCATGTATCCGCCTATGAAGGCGATGGAAGGCAGGTAGCCGGAGCGTGTGACGTTTACTTTTTGTTTATAGATATCCGTAGCCAATGCCAAGCTGCGTATTTCCGGCCTGTTATCATAGACTTCAGGGAGATTGATTGCCTGCTCGGAGATGGCCACGGGAGCTAAGTTCGCTTCTTTTTCGTCGGCCAGCACGAAGGAGGTGGAGAGGTCGAGCCCGCACAGTTGGCAGAGCAGCATACGCGCCAAAGTCAGTCCGTCATTGACCTTGGTCTGTGCCATTTCTGCTTCGTTCACTTTTACCTTTACCGATAATTCGTCGGCTTTGGTCGCAACGCCTTCTGCCACCATCTTCTCAATGTCGCTTTCCAGTCTTTGGAGCAACGTCAGATAGCTTTGGGCCAATGTCGCCTTATGGGCCAGGGATACTACCTGCCAATAAGCCTGGTCCACGTCCAGGATGACTTCCTGCATTTGTGCGTTGTGCTGTTGGTGGGCTAACTCTTCTGCGTAGCGGGTGATTTTATTGTAGGCACGTATTTTACCGCCCATGTACAAGGGCTGTGTCAAGGTCAACGCCCCGGCATACATGTTGCGCGTATCCGTACGGAACGCATCCACCAAGGAACTGCCGGCTTGGTTCAACGTGCCTGTCAGGCTTTGCCCCAAGGCCGAGAGCGAGCCGCTTAATTCCGGATGGATTTGTGCAATGATTTGAGCGGCATTTTGCAGGGGAGTAGCCAGCGAGGTTCCTAACTGAGACAGGACTCCTTTTTGCGCATCGCTTAATAGAGAGATTTCGTTGCCCGTACGGATATAGCCACCCGCCGCAGATATCTTGGGAAGAAAGTTGGTGAAGGCGGCTTTTTGCTTGTAATGGGCATTCTTGATTCTTTCGTTGCTAATCAGCAAGGCTTTGTTGTTGCGCAAGGCTAATGCACGACAACTATCCAAGTTGAGTACCTGCTGCGCGCCCAAGGACAAGTAGGCGCAAAGTAAACATATGATACAAAGGACTTTTTTCATTGAATCTGTGCATCTATTGTAGTATAAACCGGGTTGGAATGGATATGCAAAACGATTAAACGGTTGCATAAGCAACAATGCAAAGGTAGGCATTCCCCTTGAATCGTCAAGGGAATTAAGTTTTTTTAGTCCAATGCGAAGGATTGGCTGCCAATCAGGTTCCCGTCGGCAAAGATATCCACGCGATAGGTGCCTGCATACAGGAATTCTTCCACGTCCCAATAGACGGTCACAGGTTGCTCTTCGCCGTCATATTCGATGTATTTCTTGATGGAATAGCGCAAATCCCTGTTCTCGTAAGGAAAGATATCCGAGGCATTCTTGGACAATACGTCATTGTCCGGCTTCGTGATGCGGACATACAGGGTGCGTTCGCCCGTCTCGGCCGTTATGTTTTTGGTGATGGTGAAGTCAATCTGGAGCCGCACGATGTTTTTGATTCGTTTCGTGGAACGGTTGCGCTTGTTCAAGGGAGTTATTTCAATCCTGGTCGCGTCCAACTGGGCGGCCAGAGTCACTTTTTGGTTGAGCGCCTTCTTTTCTTCAGACAGGTTGCTGATTGTGGCCGATGCCGCATTGTATTTCTCGGTCACGTCGGCTATGATGGCTTTCTGCTTCACGGTCAGTCTGTTCAGCGAGTCTATCTGGTTGATATAGCCTATCATCACCTTGCGCAGGGTGGCCAGCTCGTTGCGGAGCCGGCGGATTTCGCGTGCGTTGCTGCTTTTCACGGTCCGCAGTTCTTCCAACAGGCGTTGCGTCTTCAGTTGTTCCTTTTCCAGCAACGAAGACAAGGAATCATTGGACACGGTCAGCTTCAGTTCGTCATATTGCTTGGCGAAGGTGGTGTATTGGTTTTCCAGGTCTTCTTTTTCCAGTTCAAACTCCTGCACCAGTTCGCGGTTCGTCTTCTTCTCCAGAAACAGCAGCGAACTTACGCCGGCCAATAACAGCAGGAGGACAACGCCGCCCGAGATGAGCATGATATTTTTTTTCTTAGGGTCTGCCATTGTGTTACAACATTTAATGGTGAGTAATACATTTAATATTATACTGCGTGCGAAGTCCCTCCGAAGCCAAGACGTTGTCTGCCCTGAAAAGGGGGGGCGTGGCATCAACGCCTGTGCGGGACGGGCATGTCTACACCGTTGCGCAAAGTTAGAATAAAAAATCGGCTTTATCTGCAAGGCGACGGTGAAAAATGTACAGACAGATGGTTGGGCTGTTGCCCGGTGCATGGGGAATCCTTCCTAACTGTCAGTTTTTCAGTGTTTAGTAGCGTAGTAGTCCCCGCTTGCCGGGATAGTAATGCCCGCTTGCTGGAATAGTATCTCCCGGTCGCTGGAATAGTAGTCCCCGTTCGGGCGGCTTTATTTTGAAGCCTCGTCCGGGCGGATAACAGAAAATTAATGTTACCTTTGCATGTCTAATCACACGTATCAAAAGGATAGGAACGTTATGGAAATATCTACAGCCGAGTTTGTGGTGAGCAATACCGACTTCAGGAAATGTCCGGCGGCAACGTTGCCGGAGTACGCCTTCATTGGCAGGTCGAACGTGGGAAAGTCCAGCCTTATCAATATGCTGACAGGGCGCAAGGGACTCGCCATGACCTCTGCGACGCCGGGAAAGACCTTGCTGATCAATCATTTCCTTATCAACAAGAGCTGGTACTTGGTCGACCTGCCCGGGTATGGCTATGCCAAGCGCGGACAGAAAGCGCAAGAGCAGATCCGCCGCATTATCGAGAGCTACATCCTGTATAGAGAACAACTGACATGTCTTTTTCTGCTTGTCGACAGCAGATTGGCGCCCCAACCCATCGACTTGACATTTATCGAGTGGCTGGGGGAGAATGGCATTCCTTTTGCAGTCATCTTTACGAAGGCCGATAAACTGAGCGGCGGGAAGCTGAAAGGCAACATTGAGGCTTATTTGGACAAGTTGAGCGAGCAATGGGAGGAACTGCCGCCGTATTTTGTTACGTCTTCGGAGAACAAAAGCGGGCGCGAAGCCGTGTTGGACTATATAGAACAGATCAATAAACAACTTAAAAAGACAGAACAATGAAAATGTTGATGATGGGGGCTTGCCTGGCAATGGCGTTGTCATTCTCTTTGCAGAGCCGGGCACAATCCTTGAAAGACCTTTTTAATTTTAATAAAGAGAATATCGAGAAGGCAGTCAATGTAGTGACAGGTAAGAACACGGCCAGCATGGTGGGCGCTTGGACATTCACCGGGGCTGCGTTGGAGTTTGAATCGGACAATCTCCTTCAGAAGGCAGGCGGGAGTGTGGCGGCTACGGCCGTGGAGAAAAAGCTGGACGGATTTCTGGAGAAGGCGGGCATCACTGCCGGCGAGATGAGCTTCTCGTTTGCTGCCGACAGCACGTTTCAGACAACGATACGGGGCAAGGAGCTGAAGGGAACCTATTCGTATGACGCTCCGAGCCGAAAGGTGCAGTTGAAGTTTTCCAAGCTATTGAACATCAAGACCACGGTGAACTGTACGTCGGAACAGATGGAACTGCTTTTCCCCTCGGACAAAATCCTGGACCTGATTACCTTCCTCACCAGCAAGAGCAGCAATGCGACGCTGAAATCCATCAGTTCGTTGGCCGATAGCTACGACGGCATGATGTTAGGGTTTACGTTGAAGAAGCAATAGGAAAGACATGAATCTGGAGTGCATGGAACGGGGAGTCCCCGCACTGTAAATACCGAGAGGCTGTCGCAAGGGCTTTGCGACAGCCTCTGTTGTGTGGGAACCGTTGCGATGATGAATCTCTATGCGAACAGGCATATCAATCCGGAAGAATAGGCGTATCTTTGCGGCCGGATAGGGATGCCAGCCCAAGGGAGTGGCACTCCGAACAAGAGAAAGAACATGAAGATATTGATTATCAATGCAAGTCCTCGTCCGAAGGGAGCCGTGTGGGCGATGCTGGAGGCTGTGCGCGCGGAGGCCGAAGCGCGAGGGCATGAGGTGTGGTACGAGCGTGTGGACGACCTGCAGGTGCGGCCGTGTACGGGTTGCATGTCATGCCGCACGGTGGGGCAATGCGCTTTGCCGGCAGACGATGCGCAAAGGGTGTTGGACTTGATGCGCGCGGCCGACGTGCTGGTGGTGGGCGCGCCGTGCTATTGGGCCGGAATGCCGGGGACGCTGAAAGTGATGTTCGACCGCATGGTGTACGGCCTGATGGGTGAAGGGCGTTTGGGGCTGCCCCGTCCGTTGCTGAAGGGACGGCGGGCCATACTGCTGACCACGTGCACCACGCCCTGGCCGCTGAATGTCTTATGCGGGCAGTCGCGGGGAACGGTGCGCGCTCTGCGAAGCATCCTTCGGACAGGGGGATACCGCATCGTGTGCGCCATCGAACGGGGCGGCACGCGGCGCCGCCCGCTGACGGAAGGAGACCTGGAGCGGTGCCGTCGGGCGGTGCGCCGGCTTTGAGCGGGACGCTCTATTCCTTTTTATCTTCTTCTCGTTGCTATTATTTGTGGATTATGAATCAGACTGTCAATTTGACGCAGGGCCCCATCACCGGCACCCTGCTTCGTTTTACCTTGCCGATGATGGCGGGTTCGCTGCTGCAGCAGTGTTACAACATTGCCGATACGCTCATCGTGGGGCGGTGCATCGGTTCGGGAGCATTGGCGGCCGTAGGGTCGGCCTATGCCCTGATGACGTTTTTGGTGAGCATCCTGTTAGGACTGTCGCTGGGCAGCGGTACGGTGTTTTCCCTGCGTTTCGGGGCGGGTGACGAGGCAGGCCTGCGGCGCAGCATTTTCGTGTCTTTCGTCTTTATTGGGGCGGTGGCTTTGGGGCTGACGGGCCTGATGTTTGCCACGGTCGATCCCGTGTTGCGCCTGCTTCGCACGCCGGACGATATCTACGGGATGATGCGTGCGTATTTGTGGGTGATCTATTGGGGCATTCCTTTCACATTCTTATACAATTATGTGGCGGCTTTGTTGCGGGCAGTGGGCGATGCAGTAACTCCGTTGTGCTTTTTGGCTGCGTCCGTGGTGCTGAACATCGGGTTAGACCTGTTGTTCATCCTGTCTTTCGGCTGGGGCATAGAGGGAGCGGGTGCCGCCACGGTTGTGTCTCAGGGATTGGCAGCATTGGGCTTGGCCGGGTGGATGTGGGCCAAACGTCCGGAGTTGCGGGTGCGACGTGGGGCGGATGCTCGGTTCGACCGTGCCACCTTGCGAGAAATCACGTCCTTCTCCTTCCTGACCTGCGTGCAGCAGTCGGTGATGAACTTCGGCATTCTGCTGGTGCAAGGATTGGTCAACAGTTTCGGTACGGCAGTGATGGCAGCCTTTGCGGCGGCGGTCAAGATAGACTCTTTTGCCTATATGCCTGTGCAGGAGTTCGGCAATGCCTTCTCTACGTTTGTGGCGCAAAACTATGGTGCCGACCGCCGCGAGCGCATACGGCGGGGCATCCGTAGCGCGTTTCTGACGTCGGTCTTGTTCTCGCTGGCTGTTTCTGTGCTGGTGTTTGTCTTTGCCCGTCCGCTGATGCTGATATTTGTCCGTCCCGAGGAGGCAGACATTTGGCAGGTAGGGGTGGAATATCTTCGCATTGAGGGCGCGTTCTATCCAGGCATCGCCATTCTGTTCTTGCTCTATGGTTTCTATCGTGCGGTGCGCATGCCAGGCATGTCGGTAGTACTGACGGTCTTGTCGTTGGGAACGAGGGTGGTCTTGTCATACTGGTTAGCCTCCACGGCGATTGGGGTGTCGGGCATCTGGTGGTCTATTCCCATTGGTTGGGCGTTGGCCGACGTGGTGGGCATCGTGTATTATTATAAGGTGCGCCGGCCTGTCTGAAACGTGCGGGTGTGCGGGGCGGTCTGGCCGTTGAGCCTCCGACAGCTTGCGGCATAGGTGCGGCACAGTTGCCGGGCGGTAAGCCGCAAGTGTTCGATTGCAGTGTCGGCTTGTAGGGCATGGGCCAGCGTGTCCGGCCCCTGCGCGATGGAGAACACGCCGCAAAAGCCGCCTTCGTTCAGGGCGTCAATGTCTGTCACGGCACCGGAAAGCAGGAAAACGGGAATGCCTCTTTCCTTTGCCAACTGCAGTATCCCTTGGGGCACCTTCCCCATCAGCGTTTGTCGGTCGGAGCGTCCTTCGCCGGTAATCACAAAGTCCGCCCCTTCCAACTGCTGCCTGAAATGCAGCCTGTTCAATACATAGCCGATACCCGATACCAATTCGGCTTGCATAAAGGCCATAAAGGCTGCACCCAATCCACCGGCAGCTCCAGCCCCGGGCAGGGAAGCAACCTGTCTTCCGGCATTGTGCTCCATCACCGAGGCAATGTGCTGCAGCCCTTGGTCCAAGTCTTCCACCATCTTCGGGCCGGCCCCTTTCTGAGGCGCAAAGACATAGGCAGCCCCTTGCTTGCCGTATAGCGGATTGGTAACGTCGCAGATGATGGTGAAACGTGCCTGACCCAGCAGGGGGTGAATGCAACTCGTGTCAATGTAGGCCACCCGCGCAAGGAGCCTGCCACACCCATGTTCGTCTATTTCTCTTCCTTGTTTGTCGTAAAGACGGCAACCTAATGCCTGCAACATGCCGAGGCCCGCATCGGTGGTGGCACTTCCTCCCAATCCGATTGCGAAGTCCCGGTATCCGCGTTCCAATGCGTCGGCTATCACTTCACCGATGCCATACGACGAGGTAAGCCAAGGGTTGCGCTGTGTCTCGTCCAGCAGGGGCAGGCCAATTATCCGGGCGGTCTCTATGATGACCCGATTGTCTTCGTCGATGCCGTAGCAAGTGGATATGGTTTCTTGCCTGGGATTCTCAGCCTGCAGGTACCTTCGTTGCGTGAGTGTACACGCCTCTAACAGTCCTTCGCCTCCGTCGGAAACCGGCAGTGTCACTGTCGGCGTTTGCGGCAACGCGTCTTGGATACCCTGGGCTACGGCCTGACAGGCTTGTTGGGCAGTCAGACAACCTTTAAACGCATCCATCGCCACAATGATTTTGCGAGGGGCAGATGGTTGTATTGGTCCGCCGGGATGAAGCGGGCCGTTTTCTCCGAGTAGCGGCAGTTTGGCAGGGTCGTAGTGAGTCATATCTGACATAAATAAAGGGTAAATGCAGTGGATAATGTCGCAAAGATACGTATTTCTGTGGGAAAAAGTTGCTATCTTTGCCCGCATGACTGAAGATACTTATAAGACAATCGCTGCTCCTGCCGAAGGTATTTACACGGAGAAGCGTAGCAAGTTTATAGCCATTGCCCTGCCCGTGCAGACACTGGATGAGGTGAAAGCCTATCTGGAAGCCTACCAGAAGAAATATTATGATGCGCGCCACGTCTGTTATGCCTATATGCTGGGGGCGGAACGGAAAGACTTCCGGGCTAATGACAACGGCGAACCCAGCGGCACGGCCGGTAAGCCTATCTTGGGGCAGATTAATTCTCACGAACTGACCGATGTGCTTGTCATTGTTGTCCGCTATTTCGGTGGCATCAAGTTGGGAACCAGCGGCTTGATTGTGGCGTATCGTGCTGCGGCTGCCGAGGCCCTCGATGCGGCGTCTGTCTTGGAGAAGACGGTTGACGAAGAGGTAACCTTCTGGTTTGAGTATCCTTTCATGAACGATGTCATGCGCATAGTCAAAGAAGAAGGGCCTGCCATCGTTGCGCAAGGATATGACACGGATTGCAGCATGACGTTGCGCATTCGTCGGTCGCGCATGCCTCGACTTCGGGAGCGGTTGGAGAAGGTAGAAACCTTGCGCATCTGCAGCCGAGTGGATGATTCATCCGGTTTGCCCGTGTAGGGATTGCAGCTTTCCAATCCCGGTGCCGAGGTCGCTATCATTTGCGGCCCCGAATCTGAACCCGCGATAATTAGATGATTAATAAACGAACCATAAACTATTCACACATGGCATTTCAAACGACTAAACGAGAAGTTGGAGAACTATATACATTCTTTCGCCTGTTGGGCGACGGTCAGGTGGCTGTCGGCATGCCGGACAGTACGCCGCACCCGTCGGAATCTTGGCCCATAGCCCTGATAGAGCGGGGAGAGCATGACGGCCTTCGCCAATATTTCATCGAACCTAAAGATATCCGCGTGGTGTATGCCGAAGGCGGGGAGGCACGGTTTCTTCGGACAGATTTTGGAGATGCAGCCCTCCTTCTGTTGGACTTGCTGAAACAACCGGGCGAAGAGGTGGAAATGCCGGATGAGTTAGAGGCTTTCCTGGATGCCGTGGCCATCTATAACCTGGAAGCCCAGACGGACGACCGTACCGACTTGCGCGTCGCCTTTTGGAATCCGTCGGCCCCGTTGTCGGGCTTGGTGGTGCGTTGCCGGCTCAGCCCGATGAACCCGCTGCTGGACGGGGGGCGTACAGCCAACCTGAAATTGGAGCAGACGGGCGTAAAGTTTGCAGCGCCGACGGTCAGCAAAATCAATGCCTTGCCGGAAGGCCCGCTGGAAGTGGCCGAACGCATGCGGATGATAGAACGTCTGGGCGGAGTGTTGAAATACAACGACGTGGCCGACCGGGTCTTTCGGGGTAACCTGCTGATGATAGACCTTCACTTTCCCCGCATGTTGGCAGAGATGGTCCGACTGATGCACCTGGAAGGCGGCACGCGCGTTTCCGAACTGACAGAGCGCATCAAGCAGCTGAATCCTCTGAAGATAAAAGACGAACTCATCCAGAAGCATGGCTTTTATGAATACAAGATGAAGCAATTCCTCGTGGCGCTTGCTTTGGGCATGCGTCCTGCCAAGTATTTCAAAGGCATTGACTCTGCGATAGAAGGCCTGTTGCTGGTGAATGGCGACGGGCAGGTGCTGGTCTACCACCAGACCAGGCGGCAGGTGCTGGCCGACTTCCTGTATCAAAACTCCCGACTGGAGAAAGGCGCGCCGGAGAAAGACAAGTATGGATTTCTGGAGCGGGAAAACGGCGCGTATTACTTCAAGCTGAACGCCAAGATTGGTTTGACTAAAAGATAATCTTTAATTGTTACAGACGACTATGAACGAAGTATTGAAGAACATCCAGGCCCGCCACAGCACGCGGGTCTACGACACGCAACGCCAGGTCAGCGCCGACGACCTGGCTCTCATCCTTCAGGCTGCCACGTATGCGCCCAACGGTATGCATCTGGAGACGTGGCATTTCACGGCTATTCAGAACCCGGAAGTGTTGGCGCGTCTCAACGAGGCCGTGAAAGGAGCGTTTGCCCGCAGTGCCGAACCCCGCTTGCAGGAGCGTGGACATAGCGAGACGTATTGCTGTTATTACCACGCGCCCACGCTGGTCATTGCCTCCAACGAGCCTACCCAATGGTGGGCGGCGATGGATTGCGCTTGCGCGCTCGAGAACATCTTCCTGGCGGCAACCTCGCTGGGCATCAGCTCTTGCTGGATTAACCAGGTGGGGCAGACGTGTGACGATGCCGGTGTCCGTGCGTTGCTGACCGAGTTGGGCGTGCCTGCCAGTCACAAGGTGTATGGCTGCGCCGCCTTGGGTTATGCGCCCGAAGGTACTCCTACCAAAGAAAAGCGGGTGAAGGACGGCACCATCACCATCATTCGCTGAACCAATCTTCCTCTCCTGCGCTCCAAAAACAGACAGAGTTGAGGGGAAAAGTTCCCATGCCTTTGGGAAAAGTATAAATTTAGGCTGGATTTATGTAAATCTAGGCTGAATTTACATAAATCTAGGTTGAATTTACATAAATCCAGCCTAGATTTATAGTTTTTGCCAAAGGTTGCCGGTTTTTTGCTTCGGATAAGGGCTTTTATCCAAGGCTTGGGCCTGATTCTTGCTTATATCGGGCTCCTGTCATTATCCGATACAACAAGGGGGGAACGCCGTTCATCCGGTCGGCGTTCCCCCCATCTGTCTATGTGTGGCAATCAACGCGTGACTAAGTGTCGCGCTTCATTCACTGTTCAGTCAAACGTTTCGTAGCGGGTTGTCAGCAGCTTGCGGTCGCCCAGGGTGTTGTCTACGCGGGCCACGTTGATCCAGAACTTGTTATCGCGCACGGCCTGCGTGGGATATACCGCCTTCTGCCGTGTGTACGCATGTTCCCATTCGTTGGCCACGGCTTCGTATTCCGGATGCGGCGCGTTCAGCAATACGTTGTCCGTGCGGTCGGCGCGGCCTTCCTTCACTTCTTGGATTTCTTGCCAGATGCTCAACATAGTTCCCACGAAGTTGTCCAGTTCTGACAGGCTTTCGCTTTCCGTCGGCTCAATCATGAGGGTGCCGTGCACGGGGAACGAAAGCGTGGGCGCGTGGTAGCCGTAGTCCATCAGACGCTTGGCAATGTCGTTTTCGCTGATGCCGGTCTCGGCGTGGACGTTGCGGCATTCCAGAATCATTTCGTGGCCCACGAAGCCGTTGGTTCCGCGATAGACCACGCCGTAGGTGTCCTTCAGGCACGCGGCCAGGTAGTTGGCGTTCAGGATGGCGATTTTCGTGGCGCGCGTCAGTCCCTCGATGCCCATCATGCGGATGTAGCCGTAGGTGATGGGCAGGATGCCGGCGCTGCCCCAGGGTGCGGAGGCTACTTCGTTGGCGTCGTTTCCAAACAATTGGTGTCCGGGCAAGAAGGGCACCAGATGCGAAGCCACGCAGATGGGCCCTACGCCGGGGCCGCCGCCGCCATGAGGAGAGGCGAAGGTCTTGTGCAGGTTCAGGTGGCAGACATCGGCGCCGATGGTGCCGGGATTGGTCAGCCCCACTTGCGCATTCATGTTGGCGCCGTCCATGTAGACTTGCGCTCCGCAGGCGTGGATGATGCGGCATATCTCTACGATGTCGGCCTCGAAGATGCCGTGCGTCGAGGGATAGGTAATCATCAGGGCGGCCAAGTCGTCGCGGTTTTCTTCGGCCTTGCGCCGCAGGTCGTCCATGTCTACGTTGCCTTGCTCGTCGCAAGCGCAAGTTACGGGCGTGAAGCCTGCCTGCACGGCGCTGGCCGGGTTGGTTCCGTGTGCGCTGGCCGGTATCAGCACCTTGTGCCGGTGTCCTTGCCCGATGCTCTCCAGGTAAGCACGGATGACGCGCAGACCGGCATACTCGCCTGCCGCTCCCGAGTTGGGCTGGAGGCTGATGCCGGCAAACCCGGTGATGGCTTTCAGGTCTTCGCTCAGGTTGTGAATCAGTTCTTGCCATCCTTCGGCCTGCTCCAGGGGGACGAGCGGATGGATGCCGCTGAAGGCTGCATTGCTCAGCGGAAGCATCTCGGCGGCAGCATTCAGCTTCATGGTGCAAGAGCCGAGGGAAATCATGGAGTGGGCCAGCGAAATGTCTTTCCGTTCCAGGCGTTTGATGTAACGCATCATCTCGGTCTCGGTGTGGTAGAGACGGAATATCTCGTGTGTCAGATACGTCGAAGTACGCGTGAGCTGTTCCGGCAGGCGGGACACTTCGGGCAGGGAGTCTACAGGCGGGCAGTCTTTGCCGGCGGCCTCCGCGAAGATGGAGAGCAACGTGTTTACGGCCTGGCGGTCGGTTGTTTCGTCAGTGCTTAAGCCAATGCGTCCGTCTGTATAGTAATGCAGGTTGACTTGATGGGCAAGGGCGATGCTTCGCACCTGTTCCTGGGGTATGCCAGCGGGCAGGGAGATGCAGAGTGTGTCGAAGAAGGTGGGGTTTTGCTGGTTGTATCCCCATCCTGCCAGTCTGTCGGCGATGAATGCCGCCATGTGATGGATTCGACCGGCGATGTCGCGGATGCCTTCCGCTCCGTGCCACACGGCATACATGCCTGCCATCGTGGCCAACAGGGCTTGGGCAGTGCAGATGTTGCTGGTGGCCTTTTCGCGCTTGATGTGTTGTTCGCGCGTCTGCAATGCCATGCGGTAACACAGGTGTCCGTATTTATCCTTGCTCCAACCGATGATGCGTCCGGGCATGTTGCGTTTGTATTCGTCCCGTGTGGCAAAATAGGCGGCCGAAGGGCCTCCGTAGAACAAAGGCGTTCCCAGGCGTTGGGTTGTTCCGAATACGATGTCGGCCCCCCATTCGCCCGGAGGAGTTAGCAGTGCCAGGCTTAAGATGTCTGCGGCTACCGCCACTTTGCAGCGCGCTTCGTGTGCTTTCCCTACAAAACTGCGATAGTCTGGCACACGGCCTTCTGCATCGGGGTATTGGATGACACAGGCGAAAAGGTCGGGCGTAAACTCCAGTTCTTCATAACGGCCCACCCGAAGCGTGATGCCTTGGGGGACGGCCCGGGTACGCATCACGGCCAGGGTCTGCGGGAAGATGCGTTCGTCCACAAAGACGGTGCTGGCGTCGGCCTTTTGCATGTCGCGGGGACGCAAAGCGTGCATCATGGTGACAGCTTCTGCTGCCGCCGTGCCTTCATCAAGCAGTGAGCAATTGGACAAAGGCATGCCCGTCAGGTCGCACACAACGGTCTGGAAGTTCATCAATGCTTCCAAGCGGCCTTGCGAGACCTCGGCCTGATAGGGGGTGTATGAAGTGTACCACACCGGATTCTCGAAGATATTGCGTTGGATGACCGCCGGGGTAATCGTGTCATACCAGCCTTGTCCGATGTAGGTGGCGTAAGACTTGTTTTTGGCGCCCAGCGCGGCGATGTGGCGTGCAAATTCGTGTTCATCCATGGCTTCGGGCAGAGCGATGGGCTGCTTCAGGCGGATGTTGGAGGGCAAGGTGCGATCAATCAGTTCGTCCAGCGTCTGTACGCCAATCTTGCGGAGCATGACGGCTTCGTCGTCGGCGTTGATGCCAATGTGGCGGGTATAGAAAGGATATCTCATAAGGATTGATGTTATATAGGTTATTGGAATATGATCGTTCGATGGCGGAGGCGGTCCCTTATATCCGGAAAAACGGGTTTTCCGCTTTCTCGATGCCGATGGTGGTAGGAGCGCCGTGGCCGGGATAGACCACCGTCTCGTTGGGCAAGACAAAAAGGCGGCTGCAGATGTTCTCTATCAGCTGGTCAAAGTTCCCTCCTGCCAGGTCGGCCCGCCCGATGCTGCCCTGAAACAAAACGTCTCCCGAAAACACGCAGTGGTCGGCTGCGGAATAATACACCAGGCTGCCCGGCGAGTGCCCGGGGACGTGGATGGCTTCCAGTTGGGAATGGCCGAAGGTTATCAGGTCTCCATCGTGTATGTATCCGCCCAGCGGCACCGGCTTCTCCGGCAACTGAAAGCCGAACATGCGGCTTTGCTTGGGCGCTTCTCCCAACAGAAATTCGTCGGCCTGGTTGGCTTCGGCTTTTAAACCGAACTCCCTCAGCAGGAACGGATTGCCAAAGATGTGGTCCAGGTGCAGGTGCGTGTTCAGCAGGTGTTTTACCTTCAAGCCTTCTTTGAGGATGAAATCTTTCAAGGCTTGCTTCTCTTCTTCGTAAAAGCATCCGGGGTCGATGATGACGGCCTCGTTCGTGTCATCCCAAAGAATGTAGCAATTCTCCGGGAACATATTGAATTCAAATCGCTTTATTTTCATGATTCTTGCTTAGGCTTATTATGGATGGGTACGTATACCACTTTCTTCGTCTCGAAAAATTCTTCCGTGAAGTAATCCTTCAGCTCCCATGTCATCGCTTCGTGCCGGAAGGGCTGTATTTCGCTGCCCACTTCTCCGCCTTTCAGGCAGATGATGCCGTTGGGCAAGGAGTTCTGCTGGCGGGTGGAGATGTTCTTCCTGCAGATTTTCACCAAATCGCCCAGGGGCATGACAGCCCGGCTTACCACGAAGTCGAACAGCCTTTTTTCTTCTTCGGCCCGGGCGTGGAGGAGGCTGACGTTCTGCAGGCCGATGGCTTTCGCCACTTCGCCGGCCACTTTTATCTTCTTGCCGATGCTGTCCAGCAGGAGGAACTGCACTTCGGGGAACAGAATGGCCAACGGGATGCCGGGGAAGCCCCCTCCCGTGCCCAAATCCATGACCCGTGTGCCTTCGCGGAAGCGGATGACCTTGGCGATGCCCAGCGAATGGAGGACATGGTGTTCGTAAAGGTTGCCGATGTCCTTGCGGGAGATGACGTTGATTTTGGCGTTCCAGTCCGCATACAAGTCCTGCAGGGCTTCAAACTGCCGGATTTGGCATTCGCTGAGTCCGGGGAAGTAATTCAATATCTCGTTCATACTACGGCTGTGTTTAGCGGACAGAATCCAGGATTTTGGCGTCGTCTTTCAGCAGGTGCGCCATGATTTCGTAAGGCAACGTGATGTCTATGGCTCCCATTACGTAGGGCGCGATGTCATAGACGTTGTAATAGAAGGTGATGCCGTCGCGTCCCAGGTAGAAGTTCTCGCTAGGCGTCAGGTCGCCCGTGCTTCCGTAGCCCAGGTCTTCCAGTTCTTGGCGCGTAGCCACGTGGTTGTCCGCCATGAGCTGGTTCCACAGCAGGTCGGTCAGCGCTTCTTTGTAGTCGTCCGCAAAGAGGTCGCTCAAGCGGATGGGGGTCAGCGTGCGGAGGTCGAGGTTGAGAAACGAAGTCATGTAGATGCCGTGCGCTCCCCCCGTGTATTCTTCGTAGCGCACCCGGTAGACCAGCAAGTCTTTCCGGTAATACTGGATGTGGCTCTGCACGTATTTGTAGTAGGAATACCAGGCGCGCTGGCTGGCATCGCCAAACTCTTGTTCTTCTTTCCGGTAGAGTTCTTCCAGGTCGTTGCGGTAGTCGCTGACGTAGCGCTCTTTGTATTTCTTCACGGCTTCCGCGGGCGGCATGTGCAGGAAGGAATCTCCCAAGCAAGCGGCCAGGAAGTACTGGTTGAGGCTGTCCTGCAGGGACGCGTTGTCCGAGTGGCTGGCATAGGCGAGGTTGACCACCAGGTTGCAAGCCGGTTTGGCCGTATCTCCGAAGAGGTGCGCGGTTTCGTTGATTTGGATGCTGTCGAACTCCAATGCGCCTCTGTCCCTGTTCGCTTTGTTATCACATGAAAATAAAAAAATGCCTATCGTTACCGAAAGTATAAGCAGGCTGACATTTTGTTTCTTCATATCGGTCTTTTGTTTATAAAACAACAATGATTTAATTTTTTGTCATAGACAAATATAAGACATATTGCTGAACTTAGCATCAAAAACGGGGAGAAAATTCAGCGGCGGGGGCGTTTTTTGAGTCGGCGCTTCCGGCCGGATGCAAGCGCCCATCGCGCGCGTTCCCTTGGAAAAACTTCCCTGTCCGAGGGAAAAAGTTCGCAACCTGAGGCGAAAACTATAAATTTAGGCTGGATTTATATAAATTCAACCTAGATTTATGTAAATTCAGCCTAGATTTACATAAATTCAGCCTAAATTTATAGTTTTCCTAAGGGATTGCCGGTTTTTCCCTTGGGATAGGGAGATTTTCCGGCGGGGAATCCGGAAGATTGCTGAAGGAATGCGCGGGGAGGGGAGGGGGAAGGGGTGGGTGAGTGGGTGCCGGCCGTGAAAAGAAAAACGCGGATTCTGCCAGGGCGTGAGTCTGCTGCGAGACTCCTCTTGGCAAAATCCGCGTTATCGCGAAGGTGGATTTCTCCGGGCTTATCCGCCGAAGTTGTCGAACATCAGGTTGCTCATGGGCACGCCCAGGTCGTCCAGCATCTTTTCGACCGATTTAGACATGGGGCCGGGGCCGCACATGTAGTATTCGATGTCTTCGGGCGCCTCGTGGTCTTTGAGGTAGGTATTGTAAAGCGCCTGGTGTACGAAGCCTGCATAGTATTTGACGCCCGCCGCGTCGGCTGCGGGGTCGGGACGGTCCAGCGCCAGGTGGAACGAGAAGTTGGGGAATTCCTTTTCCAGTTCGAGGAAGTCCTGCAGGTAGAACACTTCGTTGAGGGCGCGCGCGCCGTAGAAGTAGGACATCTTGCGGTCGGTGGTGTGCAGCGTTTTGCACATGTGCATGATTTGGGCGCGCAGGGGTGCCATGCCGGCGCCGCCGCCTATCCAGATCATCTCTTTCTTCGAGTCGAAGATGGGGTGGAAGTCTCCGTAGGGGCCGCTCATCGTCACCTTGTCGCCGGGCTTCAGCGTGAAGATGTAGGACGAGGCGATGCCCGGCATCACGTCTTGGAAGCCTACCTGGGGGTTCGGCTTGAACGGAGGCGTGGCGATGCGGACGGTCAGCATGATGCGGTCGCCCTCGGCCGGGTAGTTGGCCATGGAGTAGGCGCGTATGGTCTCTTCGTCGTTGCGGCACTTCAGGCCGAAGAGCCCGAACTTCTCCCAGGCCGGCAGGTATTCGTCTCCAATCATGCTCTTGTCGATGTCCTTGTCATAATCCATGGAGTATTTGGGAATCTTGATCTGCGCGTACGAGCCGGGGATGAAGTCCATGTGCTCGCCGGGAGGCAGGGCCACGATGAATTCTTTGATGAAGGTGGCCACATTCTTGTTCGAGATTACCTCGCATTGCCACTCCTTGACGCCCAGCACACTTTCGGAAACCTTGATTTCCATGTCGTTCTTCACCTTCACCTGGCAGCCCAGACGCCAGTGGTCTTGAATCTGTTTGCGGCTGAAGTGGGGAGTCTCGCTCGGCAGTATTTCGCCGCCTCCGGCCAGCACCTGGCATTTGCACTGTCCGCACGAGCCTTTGCCGCCGCAAGCCGACGAGAGGAATACGCCGTTTACGGCCAGCGTGTTGAGCAGCGTGGAACCGGATGCCACTTCCAGCACTTTGTCGCCATTGATGGTTATTTTCACGTTCCCTGACGGTACCAAGAACCGCTTGGCCACCAGCAGGATGACTACGAGCAGCAGCACCACCACGAGGAATACGCCTACGCTCGCCAAAATTAAATTCATATCCATAGTCTTATTCTTTTCTTCATTAGATGTTCAAACCGGAGAAACACATGAATGCCATGGCCATCAGCCCTACCGTGATGAACGTGATGCCCAATCCGCGCAGCGGCGCCGGCACGTTGCTGTAGGCCATCTTCTCACGCACGGCAGCCAGTCCCACGATGGCCAGCATCCAGCCCAGGCCGGAGCCCAAGGCATACGAAATGGCGTCTGATATGTTGCCGATGTATTTCGGGTCGCTCATGTTCAGGTTGATGCGTTGCTGCATGAAGAGGGAGGCGCCCATGATGGCACAGTTGACGGCAATCAGCGGCAGGAAGATGCCCAGCGAAGCATACAGCGAGGGGCTGAAGCGTTCTACGGCCATTTCTACCAACTGGGTGATGCCGGCAATGATGGCAATGAAAAGGATGAAACTTAAGAAACTGAGGTCTACGCCTTCGATGATGGCATCGGGGCCCAGCACCCGCGTTTGCAGCAGGTAGTTGACCGGAAGCGTCACCACCAGCACAAACGTGACGGCAATGCCCAGGCCCACGGCGGTTTTCACGTTCTTCGAAACGGCCAGGTAGGAACACATGCCCAGGAAGAAGGCGAATATCATATTGTCCACAAAGATGGACCGGATGAGTAAGCTAAAGAAATCTTCCATATCTTTTCTTCTAAATTAATTAAGTTTTAGCAGACGGGGCTGACAGGTCTTTGGGCTACAGGTAGCGTCGGCTTTTGCCGTCTTGCAGGCCTGTCTTTTTCGTCTGCCAATCAATCTTGGTTATCACTTCTCTTGCAAATCTTTGTGGCGTGCACGCTGATACCAGATAAGGCATGCCAGGATGATAAGGGCCATGGGAGGCATCAGCATCAGTCCGTTGTTGACGTATCCGGCTTCTTTGATAGGCTCATAGTTCAGGATATTGAAACCTAACAACGTGCCCGAGCCCAGCAATTCGCGGATGAAAGCCACGATGACCAGAATCTTGGCGTAGCCCAGGCCGTTGCCAATGCCGTCCAAGAAAGATTCCCACGGGCCGTTCTGCATGGCGAAGGCTTCCAGGCGTCCCATCAGGATGCAGTTCGTGATAATCAGTCCGACATATACCGAGAGCTGCACGCTTACGTCGTATGCAAAGGCTTTCAGAATTTCGCTGACAATGGTTACCAGAGCGGCCACTACTACCAACTGCACGATGATGCGGATGCGGTTGGGGATGGTCTTGCGCAACAGGGAGATTACCACGTTGGAGAAAGCGGTGATGACCGTTACCGAAAGTCCCATCACAATGGCCGGTTCCAGTTTGGCGGTCACAGCCAAGGCCGAACAGATACCCAACACTTGCACCGTGACAGGGTTGTTCATGCTTATCGGGGTACTAAATACCTCTTTGTTCTTCTTAGAAAACAATTGTCCCATATGCTTAATCCTCCGCATCATTAGTCGTTAAAAATTTGGTGTAGTTGCCCAGGCATCCTTTCAGCATGGTGCCTACGGCTACAGAAGTGATGGTACCGCCGGAAATACCGTCCACCTGATGTTCCGGGCTCTCTACCTTGCCATTCTTCACAACGTCAAGCACTACCTGGCCGTCTTGCATGGCTTTCAGGCCGGGAAATTCTTGTTGGAAATGTTCACCGGCAATCTCCGCGCCCAGACCGGGGGTCTCGCTGGCATGAGAGAAGTAAACGCCATAGACCGTATCTTTGTCATCGTTCAGAGCTACATAGCCCCAGATGGCTCCCCACAAGCCTACGCCGTAAACGGGGAAGACATACTTGGTTTGGCCATCCACCTCGGCTACAAAGACGTGTAAGCGGTTATTGGCTTTCACTTCCTTTTCATAAGAGGTGGCAAACGGGCCGTCGTTTTCTTTTAAGGTGCCGTCTTCCTGCATCAGCATGTCGGCCTTGATATAGGTATTATATTCAGTTTCGACATTGCTCACGTTTCGGATGTTCAATGCGGCGAGGATTTGTTTCTTGGTATCCATCTCCACATTCTTGTTCTGCGTGTCTTTCAAAGAAGAACTTACGAAAGCCAGCAGGAATGCTACGATAATAACCATTACCGAAGCATAAATGATAGTGTAACTGTTACTGTTGGTATTCATTTTCCATCGGTATATTAATGGTTCGACTTCAGAGCCGCACGTTTCTCGCGTCGGCTGATGTTGTTCTGCACCACGCAGTAGTCAATGAGCGGGGCAAAGATGTTCATCAACAAGATGGCCAACATCATTCCTTCCGGGTAACCGGGGTTGAGCACACGGATAATAATGGCCATGGCGCCAATCAGGAAGCCGTAGATGTATTTCCCGGTTTCGGTACGTGCCGATGTGACCGGGTCGGTAGCCATGAAGACTGCGCCGAAACAGAAGCCGCCCAATACCAGATGCTCATACCAAGGCATGTGTGCTACGGCTGTGTCGGGACCGGCTACGTTGAAAATCCATGCCATGAAGGCGCCGCCTACGAAGACGGAAAGCATGGTCTTCCAGCTGGCGATGCCCGTCCAGAGCAAAAGGATGGCGCCGATGGCAATGGCGATAACGCTTGTCTCGCCGATGGAGCCCGGGATAAGTCCCGTGACCATGTCCCATGAGAAATCTGGAGCAGCAGCCGATGTCTTGGCGATGCCCAGCGGAGTGGCTACAGTCAGTCCGTCAACGCTTTGCCCCAATCCGAATATGCTGTCCGAGGATACCCATACGGTGTCGCCGGACATCTTGGTGGGATAGGCAAAGAAGAGGAAGGCGCGGGTCACCAAAGCCACATTGAACACGTTCATGCCTGTGCCGCCGAACACTTCCTTGGCGAATATGACTGAAAAGGCGGTGGCAATGGCCAGCATCCACAGCGGGCAGTCTACAGGGACAATCATGGGAATCAAGATGCCGCTCACAAGGAAGCCTTCCTGAATCTCTTCTTTCTTCCATTGAGCCACTACGAACTCGATGCCCAAGCCCACTACGTAAGACACTATGATTTTGGGCAGGACGGCCAAGAAACCATAGCCGAACATCTCCCAAAAGCCGCCGGCAATGCCTGCCGCGTGATAATGCTGGTAGCCCACGTTGTACATGCCAAACAGCAACGCAGGTATCAACGCAATGACCACAATCGACATGATGCGTTTGCTGTCGATGGAGTCATGGATGTGCGTGCCCGATTTCGACGTGGCGTTGGGCACGAAAAGGAATGTTTCAAAGCCCTCGAACACCGAACGGAAGGCATGGTATTTGCCGCCTTCCTCGAAGTTGGGTTTTATCTTATCCAGATATTTTCTTAAAGCATTCATTCAACGATAATGATTAAGAGTTTGTTGTTATTAGTTTCAATCTCAGGTGCCGAAGCCGTCAGGCCATCTCTGCACGCAGCATGTCAAGCCCGGCGCGCACGATGCGTTGCACTTCTACTTTGGAAGAGCATACAAACTCGCACAGCGCAAAGTCTTCGGGCGCCACTTCGTAGATGCCAAGCGCCTCCATACGGTCGATGTCGCCTGCGATGATGGCTTTTACCAGGTATTCGGGGAAGATGTCCATGGGGAAGACGCGGTCGTATTCGTTGGACATGATCATGTGGCGTTCGCCGCCCTTGACGCGGGCGTCGATGACGTATTCCTTGCCCTTGCCCATCAGCCAGGAGAAATAAGAATGGTTCGTGCTGAACTGGTTGAAGCGGGGTTTGATCCATCCCAGCATCTCATGAATCTCGTCTCCTTCGGGAATCACGCTCAACTGGGTGTGGAAGGCGCCCAAGAAGCCGTTGGGAGATACTTGTTTGCCCGTCAATACATTACCGCTGATGTAGCGCAAGTCCTTGCCGGCCGTTACGTTGCCTTTGAAGACGGAAGTCAGCAGTGCGCCCACTTTCAGTTTGACGTACGCCGGCTTTGTCACCTCGCTGCCGGTCAGGGCTACGGTACGGGTCATGTCCACGCGACCGGTGTTCATCAGGCGGCCGATGAAGATGACGGCCTCGGGGGCGATGGTCCAAGCCGTCTCGCCTTTCACGATAGGGTCGATGTGGTTGATTTGCACGCCCACGTTGCCACAGGGGTGCGGGCCGTCGAAGATATTGATGGTGACGTTCTTGGCCTGCGTCAGGGCCCGGCTGCTTTGGCGGGCGTGGAGGCTCAGATACGTCGGCGCTATCTTGGCGAGGGCGTCAAGGCCGGTCTGGAAGTTAGCCTCTTCGCCTTTCAGGACAAACTCGAAATCGGGCGCCGACGGGGCCGAGTCGAATGCCGAGATGAAGATGGCTTTCGGCTGGACGGTCGGGTCGGCAATAACGTCGTAGGGGCGCTGGCGGACGAAGGCGAACATGCCGCTGCGCAGCAAGGCGTCTTTCACCTGCTCTCCGCTCATTTGTGCGGGGGTCATTTTGCCGAACTCTTCGTAGTCTTGTTCTTGAGCGGCTTCCACCACGATGTGCAGGATTTTGCGGCGCGCGCCGCGTTCCACGCTCGTGACAACGCCGCTGACTGGCGAAACAAATTTCAATTCGGGGTGATTCTTATCAATGAACAAGGGCCCCCCGGCCATCACATATTCCTGTTCTTTCACCACTACCTTGGGAGTCACGCCGGTGAAATCGTCGGGCACGAGGGCGTAGAATCCCGGCTCTTTCACGCTGAGCAACTCTTGGGCGGGTTTCCCTTTCAGGTTAATGTCAAGGCCTTTTCGCAATTTAATTACATTTGCCATGCGTTTATTTTAATTAAAGGTTTTGCTTAGTTGCCTGCAAAAGTACTAAAAACTGTGTAAAACATAAGGGTTTGTCCGACAAAAATGTGGGGGACGGGCCTTTTTTTGCCGTGCTTTCGTCCGGTTCGTTTCTGCGAGGTTTTCCTGAGGCGGGGGCGATGCGGGCGTCTGTGCCTGTCGGATGTGGGCGGGGTGTATCGCTTGCTTGGCCGGATGCCATGTCGGGCAGAGTCTTGTTCCCAAGGCGGGGGAACGACGTTCCCAAGGCGTGGGAATGATGTTCCCAAGGCGTGGGAATCATGTTCCCAAGGCTTGGGAATGCTATTCCTTGCGTCAGGGAGCCGGGCTACTTGTGTTAGGATGACTGCCGCCCGACATAGGAGGCATGGCCGGGGGCTGGGGAGGGGTAGGGAGGGGTTACGGATTGCGTGGAATGAAAAAGAGGAGGCGTGCCGCGCGTGCGGCATGTCTCCTCTCGTTTCTCGCCGTGTCTGGCGGCGGGTCATTGCTCTTCGGCGAACATCGGATCCCAGGCTGGCAGTCGTATGGGTTCTTGGCGGAAGATGTCTTGTATCTTCCGGGGCACGTATTTCGTCTCTACCACCAGGCGGAACATGTATTCGTCGAACCACTTGTCGCTCATGATGAGGTGTCCTTGGTGGCCGTAGGAGGGCCCCCAGCTGTTTTCCACCATCCATTTCACCGGCTTGCCTTCCGGGTCTAGGTCGACGGCCACGAGGGTCATGGCGTGGGCGGACATGCTGGAGAAGGTCTGGATGCGTTCTTTCTTGTCCATGCCGAAGGACACGCCCAGCAGCGAGGCGTAGTCGTAGTTGTCCACATCCAGGTAGCCCCGCTTGGCGTCCAGCTGGGTGATGTCGCTGCTGAAGTACATGGCGGTGCTGTCCTTGAGGGAGGCGATGGCCATTTGCTTGATGTCGTCGAGCGGCAGGTTGACATATTTCCAGTTCTGGCCGTCGTAGGCATGACGGTCGTAGGCAATTTCATAGCAGCGGTAGTATTCGCGCGTGGGGTCGTTCATCAGCATGACGTAGTTGGCCAGCAGGCCCGGGTCGCCGTATTTTTCGAGGAAGGACATCGGCGTGTGGTGTTCCGTGGCTATCCGTTTTCCGGTGGCGTCCCGCCGTATGTAGTCGAACTCCGTGGGCGGCACTCCCAGGTTGAGGGCCAGCATGCGGTAGACTTCCTTCAGCATGTCGGTCTTGCGGCCTTGGATGTCTGCCGGCCGTTGCTTCCGGGCGGACATCTCGCGCAGCTCGAGGCCGAACTCTTTCAGCTTGAGCCCGATGAGGTTGGACATCTGGCTGGTGTGGTTGCTGCTGTAGGTCTCGGGCATGGCTTCCTTGGGGGCCAGTCCGTATTTGCTTACGATGTCGGCCACGCCGGCAAAGGTGCCTCCGTCGCTCAGCGGGTGCTTGAAGAGCCATTCCACCGTTTGGCTGGTCAACGGCTCTTCCGCCGTGTCGATGATGCCTTGCAGGAACAGGTTGGCTTTCTCCAGCTGGTCCCAGAAGAAGGAGTAGGCTTGCGAGTATTCCAGTCCGGGCAACGAGTGTTTGGCAATGGCCTTGGCGCGCATTACGTTCATGCCGGCAAAGAGCCAGCAACGGCCGGACGACTGCTGATCGGTGATGCCTTTGGAGGGGACACGTATGGAGAATTCGGTGTCGATGTCCTTTTGGTTGTCCAGATTGACGGTGAGCTTGCGGATGTCGTTGCCGGCAATGGCGTTGCGCACTGCCTTGTCGGCGGGCGTCTCTTGATAGGACGAGGTAATGTCTTTCAGCATTTCGGGGCTGATGCCTCCGGCCTTTTGTTGGGCATGGGCTGCCAGCAGGACGGCGCCGAAGAGGAGGGTGGTTGCGATTTTCTTTCTCATACCAAGTGTTTGAAATAAAGGATTGTTAGTTAAAAGTAGGGGAGGGCGTCTGGTCATAGGCGCGGTTCGTTTCCATGCCTGCATAGGCCCAGATGGCTCCCTTTGCGCCACAAAAGTAGTGCATTTTGGGAAAATTAGGGACATTTGCCGGATTTATTGCTGCGAAAGGGTAGCTGTTTGGGATAAAAAGTGTTTCTTTGCAGGAGAATTTGCATGTGATTTATGAAACATCTTGTATTGACCATAGCCTTTTTGAGCATAGTTTCCTGCCTGTGGGCACAGCAGGTGTCAGACTCTCTTTCTGCCGTGACATCGGGCGATACGGCGCGTGTGTTGTCCAAGAAAGAGTTGCGTAAACTCCGGGTGGCGCAGCGCAATTTCCATTACAATATCTTGGGCGGGCCCAGCTATTCGCCGGATTTCGGTTTGCTGGTAGGCGGCAGTGCATTGATGACCTTCAGCCTTCACCCTTCTGATACGACGCTTCAGCGTTCAGTCGTTCCGATGGCCCTTGCTTTCATGTTTGATGGCGGAATTAATCTATTCTCGAAGCCTCAATTGTTCTTCAAGCACGACCGCTTTCGTATCTTTGGTAAGTTCAGCTACAAGAATACGCAGGAGAATTTCTATGGGGTAGGATATACGACCAATCGTGATTATGTGCGTAGTGACACGACGAGCCAGTATCGGTATAGCGGGGTGCAGATTAACCCTTGGTTCCTGTTTAGGTTGGGCAATTCCAACTTCTTCGCAGGCCCGCAGATAGACATCAACTATGATCATTTTACCAAGCCTGGCAAGCACTTGGCCCAAGAATCTTCTTATGTCGATGCCGGAGGAGATGAGCATGGCTACAAGAACTTCAATTCCGGTCTGGGTTTCCTGCTGACCTACGACAGTCGTGATGTGCCTTCCAATGCCTATAAGGGGATGTATCTCAATTTTGCCGGCATCATGTATCATAAGATATTTGGAAGCAATCGTGATTTTTATCGTTTGGAATTGGATTATCGTCAGTACAAGCAGGTAGGCAAACGCAAGGTGATAGCTTGGACTGCGCAGAGCAAAAACGTCTTCGGCAATCAGATTCCTCTTACTCAATATGCCTTGACCGGTACGCCTTTCGACCTGCGTGGCTATTACATGGGGCAATATCGCGACAAGTCGTCTCATGTGGTATTGGCAGAATACCGCCAGATGTTCAATACGGATAAAGAGTCTTGGCTGAAGCGAATCATCAGTCATCTGGGTTTTGTCGCTTGGGCAGGATGCGGATTCATGGGGCCCAACCCGGCAAAGATTGAAGGCGTATTGCCCAACTATGGCATCGGACTGCGTATAGAAGTACAGCCGCGTATGAATGTGCGCTTTGACTTGGGAAAGAATACGGTAAACAATCAGACACTCTTCTATTTTAATATGACCGAGGCTTTTTGAGCAAGCTAAAGGTGATGTCCGTATTCGGCCCATACCATACCCGTTAAAAAACGAAGATATACTGCTTGTGCGGTGGAAGATATACTTCATTCGCTTACGAAGATATACTTTGTTGGCAAAGTCAGTACTACTCGTTATAAAACTAAAAATCCCCCCGGATGTATTGTCCGAGGGGATAGTCCGCATAGAGATGCGGGGTGTGACTTTTTTCAAGTAGGGTGATGTTGCTCGCGATAAGGGATTGGTTATGCAAAAATATCGCTACGTTCTACATAGGCAATCACGTCGCCTTTGTTCACCGTGTCGCCTTGCTTGGCGCATACTTCTACAACGCGTCCCGTGAAGCCGGTCATCACTTTTTCATATTCGCCCCAAGGCGTGGACAGATAGCAGAACACTTCATCGTGTTGGTATTTACGCCCGATGAAAGGAGCGGAAGAGGGGCCTTCTACCGATACCTCCCACAAGACTTGACCTTTGGAGGGGGCAATGATGGGGTCTGCCTTGGCACGTTTCAGTTTTTTTATTTCTTCTTCATTCAGTCCTCCCTTTGCCATTGCCGCATCCTTGGCGCGCATCAGCTCTTCTTCAAAACGTTTTTTAGCTACGCCCGATTTGTAATCGCGGTATTGGCGGTCGTGCATGGCAAGCTCGAACAGTTCTTCATCATCAGGACCATATTCCCAGCCTTTCTCATCCATTTCCTTCCGGTAAGTGTCAAGGGCATCGGGATAGTTCTGTTGGGGATCGGCATCTGTGAACTCATAACCTTTTTGGTGGGCCAATTCTATGATTTCAGGGGCCAGCTTGCCAGGCAGACGTCCGCTCTTGCCTAAAATCATGTCCCACGTGTGGTTATCTATCATTGTCCAGCGCTCTTCGCCTTTTACCTGTTGCATGAGGTTCATCAGAGCCACGTTTTTGACGTATTGGCTAAATGGGGTTACGAGGGGAGGATAACCTAATTTAGGCCAGACATATTCCACTTCGTCGAAGAGCATGACCAAAAGGTCGTCCAGACTTAATTCGGGCTTGTTTTGGTTCTTAAGCATCATGTTTATGCCAGAATGCACGCCTTTCAGGTCTGCCATCATGGAGCCCATCATGCCACCGGGAAGACCGCATTTGAGAAGCAATGATGACATGTGCTTATTGGTCGGATCCATGAAATAGCCCAGGAAATCATCAATGAATTCTTGGGTCATGGCACGTGTCTGCATATAGGCTTTCATATTAATATCAGGAACCTGAAAACCTGCATCCTTGAGCATGGCTTGTACGGAGATTACATCCGGATGTACTTTTCCCCATGACATGGGTTCCATGGCTACGTCAATAATGTCTGCTCCGTTTTCGCACACCTCCAGAATGGACGCCATGGAAAGCCCCGGGCCACTATGCCCGTGATATTGTATCAATACATCAGGATGCTTTTCTTTGATGCGTTTCACCAGTTGACCAAGCATGGCGGGACGTCCGATGCCAGCCATGTCTTTTAGGCATATTTCTGGAGCGCCAGCAGCTATCAGTTGGTCGGCTATGTTGGCATAATAATCTACGGTATGTACGGGCGAATAAGTGATGCAGAGGGTGGCCTGCGGAATCATGCCCGCTTCGAGCGCATATTTGATGGAAGGAATGATGTTGCGCGTTTCGTTCAGTCCGCAGAAGATGCGCGTGATGTCCACTCCTTGCGCATGTTTCACTTTATACATCAGTCGGCGGACATCTGCCGGAACGGGATACATGCGCAGGGCATTCAAGCCGCGGTCCAGCATGTGGGTTTGTATGCCGGCTTCGTGGAAAGGTTTGGTGAAAGCGCGCACTGCTTTATTGGGGTTTTCGCCATACAGCAGGTTGACTTGTTCAAAGGCGCCGCCGTTCGTTTCCACACGTGCAAAACAACCCATATCAATGATGAGAGGAGCGACACGTACCAACTGGTCTATTCGTGGCTGGTATTTCCCGGAAGATTGCCACATGTCTCGATAGACGAGGCTGAATTTAATCTCTTTTTTCATTGTAAGTGCTATATATAATATCGGTTAACTAGACAGATGCAAATGTAGGGTATTTTGTTGACATAATGTCGATGAGCGCTTTAAAAAATGAGGCGAGAAAGATATGTTTAATATCATGTTTTATGGCTTGTCAGCACAAAGCCCTTGACATTTGTATGGCGGAAGTAATTCGTCTCGTGAGGTAGGTTGCCGTTGGGGTTTCGGCGGGATAAAAGAGTTAAATTGATTTTTCCGAAGAATACGTAGAACGTACGTGATTTTTTCATAGCTTTGCCTACAAATATGGCAGAAACACTTTATTTATTTACTTATTTTATATGAAATCAATCAAGTTAAAAGCAATTCTTCTGCTAGCCTTGGTTTGGGCTGTTCTTCCTGCAATGGGGCAAGGCCTGAAGGCATTTAAACTGAAGAATGGTCTTTCCGTATATATATGGGAAGACAACACGAAATCCGATGTCTATGGCATAGTGGCTGTGCGTGCCGGTTCCATTAACGAACCTGCGGAATACACAGGCTTGGCTCATTATCTGGAGCATGTCATGTTTAAGGGGACGGATAAAATCGGAACGCTGGATTGGGAGGCAGAAGAGCCTATCTACCAGCAGATCATTGCCAAGTATGACGAAATGGCGGCCACCGAAGACCCCACTCGCAAAGCTGCCATCGCGCAAGAGATTAATTCGTTGAGCGTAGACGAAGGCAAGGTGAGCGTTTCCAACGAGTTCTCAGATTTGATGGAAAGCATTGGTGGCAAGGGACTGAACGCTGGTACCAGCTATGACCTGACCTATTATCACAATTCTTTTCCGGCTTATCAGATTAACAAGTGGCTCGAGATTTCTTCGCAGCGTTTCATTCATCCCGTTTTCCGCACCTTCCAATCCGAACTGGAGAATGTCTACGAAGAATATAATATGTATCAGGACGACCCCGGAAGTCTTCAGAGCAACTTCATCCGTAGCAAGGCTTTCGAGGGGCATCCGTATGCACGCGATATCATCGGATTGCCCGAACATCTGAAGAACCCGCATCTGAGCAAGCTCATCGATTTCTACAACGAATGGTATGTGCCGGAGAACATGGCGCTTATCCTGGTGGGCAATGTCAACGCTCAGCAAATCGTGGGCCGCATAGCAGGCACCTTCGGACGGCTGCCTAACAAGGCGGCTCCTGAACGTAAGGCATGGCCGGAACTTGACATCAAGGGACGTACGCAATACACGGCCAAGGTGGGCTATTATCCCAGCGTGTGCCTTGTCTATCCGGGCGTGCCTGCCGGACATCCCGATGAATTGCCTCTGGAGATAGCCATGTCTCTGTTGAGCAACGGAGACCATACGGGGACGCTGGACAAGTTGACCCTGGACGGCGAACTGACCGATTGCGGCGCCTCGCCGATGACCATGCGCGAGCAGGGACGTAACCTTGTCCAATGCATTCCGCTTTACGATGAAAACCAACGCCGCTTCGAGTCGAACAAAAGCGTGGAGAAGAAAGCGCTGGCTGCCATAGCCCGCATTGCCGAGGGCGACTTCGAGGATTGGAAGGTGGAAGCCATCAAGGCGAACCTCTGTCGTGACTTCGATGTGCAGATGGAGTCAAACACCTACAAGGCACAGCTGCTGATGGATGCCTTCATCAACGGGAAAGACTTGAACCGCGTGTTGGGTTATAAAGACGAGGTCATGGCCGTGACAACGGACGACATCAAGCGCGTGGCCCGTCAATACCTGGGCGACAACTACCTGGCACTCTACATCGAGCAAGGCAAAGCCAAGAAAGGCGACAAGATACAGAAGCCGGGATACAAGCCCATCGAGTCGCCCGCAGGCCGGCAGTCGCTCTATGCCATGCAATTCAAGAACATGCCCATCGGACAGGTGGAGGAGAAGTTCATCGACTTCTCCGACGTGCAGGTCAAGGCACTGAACGACCGCTCGAAACTGTATTACACACCCAACACCGAGAATAACGTCTTCAGCCTCACCCTGCGCTACGGAGCCGGCGAACGCGAATTCCCCAAACTGGGCATTGCCGCCGACCTGATGAACAACGCGGGCATCATGGGAGCCTACGAGCCCCAGCAGCTGAAGGAAGAATTGAGCCGCCTGAATGCCACCTGCCACGTATGGGCCGACGACGACTACCTCTACATCATGATGCGCGGCTACGAGCAGACCCTGCCCCAAGCCTGCCAGCTCCTCTCCCGCCAGATACTGATGCCCCAGCTGGACGACAAGCAATTGAGCCGCATCAAAGGCTCCGTGCTCGGCACGCGCCAGCAGCGCAAGGACAACGTGAGCACCCTGGCCAGCGCCCTCTCCCAATACGTCTGCTACGGCGACCGTTCTTCCTACATCGACGAGCTGACCGACCAGCAGATGCTCGAGCTGCAGATATCCGAACTGACCGGCGACATCAACCGCGCAGCCAACTACGAAGCCGAGATCTTCTACTGCGGCAACCTCCCCTTCAACGACGCCTACGCCATCCTCAGCCAGAGCCTGCCCCTGGTGGCCAACGAACGTCCCAGCGCCTCGCCGCAAGACAAGCCCCTGAGCGCCGTGGACGAGAACACCGTCTACTTCCTCCCCAACTCCGACGCCGAGCAGGCCCAAATCTTCTTCTTCCTCCCCATGGACGCCTATGACAAGGCCGACGACGTCCTGCGCGACGCCTTCAACCAATACTTTTCCGGCGGCTTCGGCGGACTTGTCATGAACGAGATACGCGAGAAACGCTCCATGGCCTACTACGCCGGCGCCTACGTCATGACCCCTGCCGTGCCCGGCAACCCCACCTACCTCTACGGACACATCGGCACGCAGAACGACAAGGTGAACGACGCGGTAGACGTCTTCATGGGCCTCGTCGGCGACATGCCGCTCAATGCCTCCCGCATCGACAACATCAAGAGCTACCTCCGGCAAGAAGCACTGAGCACGCATCCCGACTTCCGAAGCAAGGCCTCCTACCTGCGCGCCTGCCAACGCCGCGGCTATCAGGACGACCCCGCCCGCGAGAACCTGCCCAAGATAGACGCCCTCGCCTTCGACGACATCGTCAACTTCTACCGGCAGCACATCCAGGGCAAGCCCTACCGCATCGGCATCATCGGCAACCCCAAGCAGATAGACACCGCCCGTCTGGAGAAGTACGGCAAGGTGGTGAAGCTGAACGCCCGCAAGCTGTTCAACACGCAGGACACCCTGTTCTGACCCCCGCCCGTCGCGGCGGTCCTCCCGTCCCTCCGACGCGCGTATGACCGGTTCGCCGGCAAGACCCCAGGCCCCCGCAGGCCTGCCGTCCTGCCGGCGAACCTTTTTCATGCCCCATGCGCCACCCGTCCCGCATCGGTCGCCGACTCATCCGACGTCAGTCGCCGACTCATCCCGGATCGGCCGCCGGATTGTCTGGAAATCATCCAGGATGATTTTAGGAATCATGTACGATGATTTATGGAATCATGTACGATGATTTAGGGAATCATGTACGATGATTCCCCCATGACACGGCGGGTCATCCCCCATGGGACGACAGCTCAGGCGGGATAAGCCGATGGCCGTTCCCCCACGGATGGCAAATGGAATGGGAATGAGGCGGGCCCGGAAGAGCGTCCGGGCCGCCGGGGCGGGCAGGACGGGGTCACTTCCCGTCCTTCTCCTCCTCTTCGTGGCCCGACAGGATGGGCAGGCAGATGTTGAACCGCACGGCCAGGACGCGCGCCAAGAACACCGTGACGCCGCCCGTCACTTGGCAGACCACCGGCTCCGCCCCGCAGACGTGGCACGCCCAATACGCCAGCCCGCCGGCCACGCAAGCCAGGGCGTATATCTCCTTGCGGAAAATCAAGGGCGTCTCGTTGATGAGCACGTCGCGGATGACGCCCCCCGCCGCGCCCGTTATGCTGCCCATGATGATGGCCACCCACCAGGGGAAACCCAGCGTCAGGGCCTTTTCGCAGCCCACTACGGTGAACAGGGCCAGGCCGATGGCGTCGAACGTAAACAGACTGTTGTTCAGGTGGATGAGGTGCTTCCCGAAGGCGATGACCCAGACGAGCGCCAGGGCCGTGCAGAGCAGGTAGACGGGGTTGGTCATCCACACGGGCGTCACGTCCAGCAGCACGTCGCGGATGGTGCCGCCTCCCACGGCCACGGCAAAGCCGCACACGTAGGCGCCGAACCAGTCGAAGTGCTTGGCCGATGCCAGGCGGATGCCGCTGATGGCAAAGGCGAACGTGCCGATGAAATCGAGTATCTGGACAAATGTAGGCATAACTGTTTCCTCCTTTAAAAATTCGGGTGGCAAAGGAACGAATTTTCCGGCAAAAACCGTACTTTTGCGCGTAGATAATTTGCATATATCCTACTGACGATGAAGATAACCATCCTTTCGGCCGCAAGGCCCAATTTCATGAAGATAGCTCCCATCTGCCGCGCCATCGACGCTGCCCGTCAGGCGGGAAAGAGTATTTCATACCGCGTCGTCTATGCCGGCGCCCGCGACGACGCCTCCATCGAGCCGTCGCTGTTCTCCGACCTGGCCATGCCCGCGCCCGACGGATACCTGGGGGTGGAAGCACAGGGACAGTCGGCGGTGGCGGCCGGGGTGATGCTGGCCTTCGAGCGGGAGCTGGACGCCCATCCGGCCGACGTGGTGCTGGTGGTGGACGACAGTACGGCGGCCATGGCCTGCTCGGTGGTGGCCAAGAAGCGGGCGCTGAAGGTGGCGCACGTCATTGCCGGCACCCGTTCGTTCGACATGAACGAGTCTCGCGAGGTGAACCGCACCATCATCGACGCCATTGCCGACACGCTGTTTGCCGCCTCCATCGGCGCCAATGCCAACCTGAATGCCGAGGGCCTGTCGGGCAATACCATCGTGGTGGGCAATGTCCTGATAGACACCATACGCTACAACCGCCACCGACTGCTGCAACCCGTGTGGTTCGATACGTTGGGGCTGCGCAAGGGGCGTTACCTGCTGCTCACTCTCAACCGCCGCGATTTGTTGCAGAAGCGCACCGTCCTGCAGGGGCTTTTACAGTCTCTTCTCAGCCGGGTCGGCGACGACGTGCCCGTGGTGGCGCCCTTGCATCCGTATGCCGAGGAGGCGGTACGTTCGTTGCACCTGCACGCGCCGGGGCTCCACTTGCTGCCGCCCCAGAGCTACCTGCACTTCGGTTTCCTCATCAATCAGGCACTGGGCATCGTGACTGATTCTGGCAATATCGCCGAAGAAGCCACTTTCTGCGGGACGCCTACGCTCTTGCTCAACCGCTATGCCGAGCATCCGGAGGTGTGGCGCACGGGGACGGCCGAACTGGTTGGCGAGGATGCGGAGGCTCTGTCGCAATCGTTGGGGCGGCTGATGCGGGGCGAATGGAAGCATGCCACCCTGCCCGAGCGTTGGGACGGACGTGCCGCCGAGCGCGTGGTGGGGGCTTTGCTGGAATGATTGCGCGGCAGTTGCCGGACTGTAATATAATGTATAGAGTGGGAGGGGACGTGGGTTCTCTCCCTTTTTTTGCACGTTGCCGGAAGGAGGGTGGGGGAGGCGGAGTGTCTAATTATTGGACACTACTGTCTAATTATTAGACACTCCGCTCTTAGTGCTGTATTCCCTTGTTCGCTGTGTATCTGATGGATAGCTGTTTTGGCACGGTTTTGGCATGGGAATATGCAGGAAAACTATTAGAAAACAAACGATATGCAATCATTCCATTACATCATCCGGACCCTGCTCCACTCGAAGGGGAGCAATCTGTTGAAGGTCGTCTCCCTCGGCTTGGGACTGACGATGAGCATCCTGCTCTTTGCCCGCGTGGCGTTCGAGCAGAGTTACGATACGTGTTTCAAGGACTACGACCGCCTGTACCAGGTGTGGAGCCAGTTCACCGTCAATGGCGAGCAGTTAGACTGGCAGCAGCAGAACAGCGGCCCTCTGGCGGGCGCCATCTTGGAGAGCTTTCCCGAGCAAGTGGAGTCGGCCACCTGCACCAGCCGATGGATGGCCTTCGACCCGCTCTACTATGGCAATACCCGTTTTGACGAGCCGAAGATTTGTGCCGACTCCCTCTTCTTCCGCACGATGGGCATCGAGGTGCTGACAGGCAATCCCGTGCAGGACTTGCAGCAACCCAACGTCATCTACCTCTGCGAGACCTTGGCGCAGCGGATGTTCGGTGGGGATGACCCCATCGGCAAGGTCATCAGCTACAACTACCAGCGCGACCTGACCGTGCGCGGCACCTATGCCGACATCCCGGACAATACCACAGTGAAGGCCGATGCCGTCATCTCCCTGCCTCCGTCGTGGGCGGCCGAGGTGACCAACTATTCGTGGAACGGGGGAGACTCCTATCCGCAATACATCCGCCTGAAGCCGGGTGTGGATGCCGAGGCGCTGAACAGTCGCTTGGGGGCGATGGTGGATAAATACCGTCCGTCGGAAGACAAGAAGGTGTATGGCTATACCGCGAAGATTGCCCCGCTGCGCGACACGTACCGGGGATATGAGGACATGAAGCGTTCTGCGGTCATCCTCACGGTGATGGGCTTTGCCATCCTCTTCATCGCCGCGTTGAATTATGCGCTCATCTCCATCTCCTCCCTGTCGCGGCGGGCCAAGGCCGTGGGCGTGCAGAAGTGCAGCGGGGCCAGCAGCGCAGGTATCTTCGGGATGTTTCTGGCAGAGACGGCTCTCATCATCGGTCTGGCCT
The DNA here is from genome assembly GCA_949289265.1 of uncultured Bacteroides sp. Taxonomy (GTDB): domain Bacteria; phylum Bacteroidota; class Bacteroidia; order Bacteroidales; family Bacteroidaceae; genus Bacteroides. The sequence goes on along the minus strand of CASENE010000056.1, from coordinate 21,014 downwards.
TGGTGGTTATGGTATTCCTGCTCTTTGCCTTCCAGGACTTTGTGGAGGACACGGCTGCCACACGGCTGGCCAATCTCTTTACGGGCAACCGCCTTTGGGTGCCTGTCGGGACGGTACTGCTGCTCTTCCTGATAGGCGGCGTGCTGCCGGGGCAACTGTTTGCAAGGATACCCGTCACGCAGGTGTTCCGCCGCTATACCGAGGGCAAGAAGGGGTGGAAACGCCCGCTGCTGTTCGTGCAATTTGCTGGGGTGGCCTTCATCTGCGGGGTGATGTGGATGGTGACGGTACAGTATGATTATGTGACCAACAAAGACATGGGGTTCAGCACGGAGCGCGTGGCAACGGGCTATATTCCTTTCGCAACAGCCGAGGAGAGCGAGGGTGCCGAACACTTCTTCCGCTCCCTGCCCTATGTGGAGGATGTGACGGCCGGCGGCGACCCCTTGATGGGTTATAGCGGCACGATGATAAATGACGAGGGCGGCAATTCGCTCTTCTCCGCCCGCTTCGACCAAATCCGTCCGAACTACGCCGACTTCATGGGCATGACCCTTTTGAAAGGCCGTATGCCCCGCTTGGAAGGGCTGGAGCATTGGTATGACGAGGTGGTTGTGAACGAGACGCTGGCCCGCATGATGCACTGGGGTGACGACGTGGTGGGGTGCATGGTGAACACCATGGGAGTGAACGTCAAGGTGGTCGGCTTATTGAAGGACTTCCAGATGGGCGGTTTCTACGAGCAGCCTGCACCCTACATCGGCTTCGCCAAAACGAGTTTCGGCGGCAACCTGTTCTTCAAGCTGAAGGAACCCTTCGGCGACAACCTGCTGAAACTACAGCAGACCACCGTCAATGCCTATCCAGATAAGACCATTGACATTTACTCCATGCAGAGCGAAGCCGACCGTCTTTACAACCCCGTCCGCGTCCTGCGCAACGCCATGATGGTGGCCGCCTTGGTCATGTTCTTAGTGATGCTGATGGGCCTGCTGGGCTACACGGCCGACGAGGTGCAAAGACGCTCCAAGGAGATAGCCATCCGCAAGGTCAACGGCGCCGAGGCGTCGGGCATTCTTGAATTGCTGGGCCGCGACATCCTCTGGGTGGCCGTGCCGGCGGTAGCGGTCGGCGTGTGTGCGGCGGCCTACGTCAACGGGCTGTGGATGGAGATGTTCTCCGCCCGCGTCTCGGCCGGTTGGGCGGTGTATGTGCTCGTGGCCATCGTCAACCTGCTGGTCATCCTGGGCTGCGTCTTGTGGCGTACGTGGCACATTGCCAACGAGAATCCCGTCATCAGCCTGAAGAGCGAATGATGCCTTGTGGAAGAACTTTGTTTCATAGGCGGTGAAACAATGTTTTATCGGTGGTGAAACAATGTTTCATAGGTGGTGAAACACCGTTTCATAGGCAGTGGAACTTTATCAATCAATAACATTATTAATAACCAATACATACTTATCATGATACAGATCAACGACATCAGCAAAGTATTCCGCACGTCGGAAGTAGAGACCGTAGCCTTGAACCACGTCAACCTGGAAGTGAAGGAAGGCGAATTCGTAGCCATCATGGGCCCGTCGGGCTGTGGCAAGTCCACCTTGTTAAATATATTGGGCCTGCTGGACAATCCCACCGAGGGCAGTTACCGCCTCCTGGGCCAAGAGGTGGCCGGGCTGAAGGAGAAGGAGCGCACCCGCGTCCGCAAGGGCAAGCTGGGCTTTGTCTTCCAGAGCTTCAACCTGATAGACGAGCTCAACGTCTTCGAGAACGTCGAGCTGCCGCTGACCTACCTCGGCATCAAGGCGGCCGAACGCAAGGAGAGGGTGAACGCCATCCTGCGCCGCATGAACATCGGCCACCGCGCCAAGCACTTCCCCCAGCAACTCTCGGGCGGTCAGCAGCAGCGCGTGGCCATCGCCCGCGCCGTCGTCACCAACCCCAAGCTCATCCTGGCCGACGAGCCTACGGGCAACCTCGACTCGAAGAACGGCGCCGAGGTGATGAACCTCCTGACCGAACTGAACAAGGAGGGCACGACCATCGTCATGGTGACGCACTCGCAGCACGACGCCTCCTTCGCTTACCGCACGGTGCACCTGTTCGACGGCAGCATCGTGGCCAACACGAAGAACGACTTGTGATAATGAAGAACGATGAATGAAGAATGAAGAATTTGCCGCGTGTGCGGACGATGCTTCAGCTTCATTCATCATGGACGTGAAATGTAATTCTTCATTCTTCATTCTTAATTCTTCATTCATCATGGTTGTGAAACGCAATTCTTCATTCTTCATTCTTAATTCTTCATTCAAATGAGGTACTTATACTATACGATACAAACTCTGCGCCGTGGCCGTTCGTCCACCTTCATCAAGCTGGCGTCGCTGACGCTGGGCCTGCTGGTGGGCGTGCTGCTCTTCGCGCAGATAGCCTACGAGCTGAACTACGAGCATTGTTACCCAGAGCCCGACCGCCTGGCCCTGGTGCGCTATTCTATCTACAACGAAGAGAGCGGCGCGCCGCGCGACGATTTGGGCGGTGAGGGAGGCCAGTATGACGCCACGGTGTACGACGTCATGGCACCCACCCTGGCCGAGGAGATGGCGCAGTGGGTAGAGTCGGCCACCACCATCAGCACTTTCGGCGGACAGATGGTGTATTACGGCGACCGTCTGCTGGACGATACGCACTACATCATGGCCGATACGGCTTTCTTCCGCACCATGGGCATCGAGGTCTTGCTGGGCGACCAGCGCGAGATGATTCGCCCGGGGGCCACTTTTGTTTCGCAGAGCTTCGCCCACAGGGTCTTTGGCGAGGAGAACCCCATCGGCAAGGAGCTGACGCTGGACAAGCAGACCCGCCTGACCGTCAGAGGCGTTTTCCGCGATATGCCGAGCAACACCCTGCTGGGGCATTATGACTTCGTGCGTACCCTCCACGAGGGCGGCGGCTATGTGGACGGGGCCGGTTGGAAGGGCAACGACATCTTCTACGGCATTCTGCGCCTGCGCCGTGCCGGGGACATGGACGCGGTGAATGCCTGGATAGACCGTGTGGTGGGCCGGCACATCGCCCTCAGCGAAGAGGGCTGGCGCTCGGAGTTCAGCATCATCCCCCTGACGCAGTTCCACACCGACGGCTCCTCCACCCGTCGGCGCCTGGCCATCTTGGGCTTTCTGGGCTTCGCCATCTTCTTCGTGGCTGCCATGAACTACATCCTCATCTCCATTGCCACCCTTAGCCGCCGGGCCAAGGCGGTGGGCGTGCACAAGTGCAACGGCGCGGGCCGTGGGCAGGTGTTTGCCATGTTCATGCTGGAGACGGGCGTCATTGTGGTCTGTGCCGCCCTGTTGTCCGCTTTCCTGTTGTGGTTTTTCCGCGACGGCATAGAAGAACTGCTGGGCACGCCGCTTGCTTCGCTCTTTACGTGGCAGACGCTGTGGGTGCCGCTCGTCACGGTGGCGGTGTTGGTGCTGCTGGCTGGCGTGCTGCCGGGGCGGATGTTTGCCCGCATACCTGTCACCCAGGTGTTCCGCCGCTATACCGACGGCAAGAAGGGTTGGAAACGCGGCCTGCTGGCCGTGCAGTTCGCTGGCGTCAGCTTCGTGCTGGGGCTGCTGATGGTCACGATGATGCAATACGTCCTGCTGATGAACGCCGACATGGGCTTCCGCACCGAGGGGCTGGCACAGGCCGAGTGCTGGATGGACAACGAACGTGCCCAAAGCGTGTGCGACTACATCCGCCGCCAACCTTACGTGGAGAGCGTCACCCAGGCGGCCAACGGCATCTTGGGCCAATACTGGACACAAGGCCTCTATGGCAACGACGGCAAGCGTATCACCACGTTGGAGTTCAACTATGTCGACACACACTACACCCGCACGATGGGCATCGACATCATTGAGGGAGATACCCTGCAGAAGCTCCGCGACGTGCTGGTCAACGAAGAGGTGGTGCGCCTGATGAAGTGGACCGACGGCGCCGTGGGCAAGCGGCTCAACAACTTCGGTTCCAAAGGCCATGACTACGTGGTGAAGGGCGTATTCCGCAATGTGCGCAACTATGGCCTCTACGCCCCGGCCATTCCCGTGGCACTCATTGCCGGCTCTGCGCCTCACGTCACCACCGTACGCCTCCGTGCTCCCTACGATGAGAGTCTGCGCCGTCTCGATGCCTTTGTCCGTGAGGCCTTCCCCGACCTTTCCCTGCCCTTCGTCTCCATGGACGACCTGATGGCTTACATGTATCACAGCGTGTCTCACTTCCGCAACAGCGTCCTGCTCACCTCGCTCTTCATCGTGTTCATTGTTCTCATGGGGCTTATCGGCTACGTCAACGACGAAACCGGCCGCCGGGCCAAGGAGATAGCCATCCGCAAGGTCAATGGCGCCTCGTCTGCCGACATCCTGCGACTCCTTTCTCGCGGGGTGCTCCGGATAGCCGTGCCTTGCGTGGTGTTGGGCACGGCGGCTGCCTGGTACGTGGGCACCGAGTGGCTCACGCAGTTTGCCGGTCATGTCAACGTCGGTCTCCTCCATTTCCTCGGGTTGGCCCTTCTGCTGCTGGCTGTGATAGTAGGCATCGTCGTCCTCAAAGCATGGCACATTGCTGGCGAGAATCCCGTGGAGAGCATCAAGACGGAGTGAGGATTATAGGGAGAAAGTAAAAGGCAGTCAGAAAGACTTATCGCTTTGTTCAAGGAGTTAGAGGCCAATAGTTAGCCAAGGAATTGCGGCCTCTAACTCCTTTTTATTTCTTCTAACTCTTTCGGAGAGGCAGTGTCCCGTTGTGAAGCCGCTCTGTCCGTCATCCTGATTGGGGAGGCGGCGCAAGGTAACGGGATGGTAACGGGCTTTGGCGTCGGGTGGCTCCGGACGGATTCTGGCAATCATGCTTGCGTGGATTGCTCGGTATCTCACTTTTTTGTATTATCTTTGCCGAAGATAATCAAAAGGATGTTATGAAGTTGTCGCTTTCTATCAAAGTGGTGGTGGGGATAGCCGTCGTATTGCTGTGCATGGGCGTGGCGGCTTATTCCTTTATGCGCTTGAATTCGGTTGAGCAACGGCAGGATTTTGACTTGTACACCTTGGTGCCGCAACATGCCGTAGCCGTATTCGAGACAGACCGGATGATGGAGATGTTGGAGGCTGTCGATGCGATGGAGGACAACCAGGAGGGACATTGCCTGCATCTGTCCGAGCATTCCGGTTGCTTGAGGGACTTCTTTGACGCCTGGCTCGAATCAGCCCCTCATGCCTTGAGCAAGCAGATGAACAAGGTCCTTTTGAGCTATCATCGGTCGGGGACGTCGCTGGACGAGGTATTCTATTGTGCCTTGGGTACAAGGGATTACGACCAGGTGGAGGCGTTTGTCGCGCGTTATTGCGCTTCTTCTTTCTCGGTCAAGACGTTTGATTATAGGGGGGAGACCATCCGCATCTATCCGATAGGCGACGGCCGTTTCCTGTCTGTCTATCTTACCAGGCAATTCATGGTGTTGAGCTTCCAGAAGAAACTGTTGGAGCAGGTGATTGATGCCCGGCATGGGACGTCGTTAGCGCAGGAGGAAGCCTTCCAAAGACTGTATGCCGACAAGCAACGCAACGTGGCGGGCATGCTGTATCTGCGGATGAAGGATGTGCCGATGGGCGACGGAGAGGACTCTGTGCGCTGGACCTTGGCCGTGAGCGACTGGATGGAGCTTGACTTGAAATTTGCCCCCGATGCCATATACTGCTCCGGCCTTTGCCACGATGTCGGCGGCGGGGGCGGCCTGGCCGACGCGTTGCAGCGGCAGGAGAACATCTCTATGAATGTGGGCGAGGCCTTGCCGTCCTCCACTGTGTTGTATCAATGTTGGTCGATGTCCGACAAGGATGCCCTGTTTCCGTTAGCTTCCAAGCCGGGCTGTCTGCCTGCGGATTCCTCGTCTTATGTGGCCGAACGCGACGCAGAGTGGCTCGCATGGTTGGAGGAATGTGCGGGAGACTATGCCTTATCCTGCTTCTTTACTCCCGTTGACCGCCAGGGGCAGGACACCTGCGCGGTGGTCGTTGTCCCTCTGCCCGACGAAGCGAAGGCCCGGCAGCGTTTCTACGCCTGGCTGCATCAGGTGCCGCGTGAGCGTCAGGCGCCGGCCCGTCCGAGCTTTCGCCCGGGCTACGAACGGTATCCGCGTTCGCAGGCTTACCGCAAATACCTCTTGCCCCGCAATTCCTTCTTTGCCCGGTTGACAGGGATAGAGGGTGCTTCTCTGTATGCTTATGCCTGCTTCTATGGGGACAGATTGCTGCTGGCCGCCGACGCTTTCAGCCTTTCGGCCTATGTGGATGCGATAGAGAGGGGAGAGGTGCTGCAGGATGTTCCTGCGTTCGAGGAGGTGGCGCATACGTTGGCACCTTCGGGCACGTACCTCCTGATGGCCGACCTCGGACGCCTGGCTGCCTGGCCCGGGGCTTGCAGGCGATGGATTCCGACGTTCTTCTGGCAACACCTGGATTACTTCCGCCCCTTCACGCTGGCCTTGCAGTTCGCGAATGCCGAGGGGCGCGTCTACCCCAATATGACACTGATGTGCGAGAAAGCCTTGGGTGATTGAATACGCTCGAAACCGATTGGCTTTCAATGTTTAGTGGCGTTACTATGCCCGGTTGCTGGCGTTACTATGCCCGGTCGCTGGTGTTACTGTTCCCGGTGGCGGGAGATACGGCGCCAGGCAGGTTGGAGTCCGTCGGCCGGCCGGATGCCTTTGGGGCGGAGAGGGGAGGAGAGCGGTTTCCCTAAATGGAAGGGTGTTCAGAATAACCCGGCAAAATCTTTCCTATATCGTAGAAAAGTGCGATATTTGCACGCATGAATCAGATCGAGACCATACTTGACATATTGTGGAAGGGCTTTATCATCGGTGTCATTGTGTCGGCGCCGCTGGGTCCCGTGGGCGTGTTGTGCATCCAGCGCACGCTGAACAAAGGCCGTTGGTACGGGTTCGTCACGGGCGTGGGGGCGGCATTGAGCGACATCTGTTACGCCTTGCTGACGGGATACGGCATGAGTTTCGTGTTCGACTACGTAAACAAGAACATCTTCTACCTGCAACTGATTGGCAGCATCATGCTGCTGTGTTTCGGCATATACACCTTCCGGAGCAACCCAGTGAAGTCCCTGCGCCCCCCTTCGGGCACCAAGGGCACGTACCTGCACAACCTGGTGACGGCCTTCTTCGTCACCCTTTCCAACCCGCTGATTATCTTCCTCTACATCGGCCTGTTCGCCCGTTTCTCGTTCGTGGGCAACGGCGCCCTGGTTTCGGAGACGGTGACGGGGTACGTGGCCATCATATTGGGCGCCCTGACGTGGTGGTTCGGCATCACGTATTTTGTCAACAAGGTGCGCGCCCAGTTCAACCTGCGGGGCATCTGGATGCTGAACCGCATCATCGGAAGCGTGGTGGTCATCGTGTCCGTGCTGGGACTGGCGTTTACATTGATGGGAGAATCGTTATATTGATATGAAGATAGCGCAAGCATTGAAACAAAAGAACATCGCCGAATACCTTATTTATATGTGGCAGGTGGAGGACTTGATGCGCGCCAACGGGTGCGACATCGACCGCCTGAAGGCGAATGTCATTGCCCAATACCCCGAAGAGGACCGCCCGGCGTTGGAGGAATGGTATGCCAACCTGACGGACATGATGCGCGCCGAGGGCGTGACGGAGCGGGGACACCTGCAAATCAACCGCAATGTCGTCCAGGAGCTGACCGAGCTGCACGGCGCCCTCCTGGCATCCACCCGCTACCCCTTCTACAACGCGGCCTACTTCAAAGCCCTGCCATTCATCGTAGAGCTTCGCCAGAAGAACGGGCACAAGGACGAGCCGGAGCTGGAGACATGCTTCGAGGCCCTGTACGGCATCCTGCTTCTCCGCCTGCAGAAGAAGGAGGTGAGCCCCGGCACGGCCCGGGCGATGGAGGTCATCAGCAGCTTCATCTCCCTGCTGGCCAATTACTATGACAAGGAAAGAAAAGGACAACTTAAATTAGACGACTGACATGAACATACTGATTACCGGAGCCAACGGCCAACTGGGCAGCGAAATGCGGGCGCTCGCCGCCGGACATCCCGCCCATGCGTACCACTTCACCGACGCGGCCGAGCTGGACATCTGCGACAAGGAAGGCGTGGCGGCCTACGTCGCGGACCACGCCATAGACGTCATTGTGAACTGTGTGGCCTACACCGCCGTGGACCGCGCCGAGGATGACGTCGCCCTTTGCGACCGCCTCAACCGCCTCGCCCCCGGATACCTGGCCGAGGCAGCCCAGGCCCGCGGAGCCGCCCTGGTGCACATCTCCACCGACTACGTGTTCGACGGCACGGCCCACACCCCCTATGCCGAAGACGCCCCCACCTGCCCCGCCTCCGTCTACGGACGCACCAAGCTGGCCGGCGAGCAGGAAGCCATGGCCCGCTGTGCCCGCACGATGATTATCCGCACCGCGTGGCTATACTCCGAATATGGCAACAACTTCGTCAAGACCATGCTCCGCCTGGGCCGCGAGCGCGAGGAGCTGGGCGTGGTGTTCGACCAGATAGGCACCCCCACCTATGCCGCCGACCTGGCCCGCGCCATCTACGCGGCCATCGAGCAAGGCATACGTCCCGGCACCTACCACTTCAGCAACGAAGGCGTATGCTCGTGGTATGACTTCGCCGTGGCCATACATCGCCTGGCCGGCATCCGCACCTGCCGCGTCTCGCCCCTGCACACCGCCGAGTATCCCTCGCGGGCTCCCCGGCCTCACTACTCCGTGCTGGACAAGACGAAGCTCAAGCAAACCTACGGCATCCGCATCCCTCACTGGGAAGAAAGCCTGGAGCAGTGCCTCAGGAACATGCCGGATGTATGAATATTTCAACCTCCCGGCCGGCCTGTCAATGGCCCCTCCGGGGATTGTGTAACCCGTTGATAATCAATATTACTGCCAGGCAGTCCGGCTAACAGTACAAGTCAGGTCGGCTAAGAGTACAAGTTAGGCCACCTAAGAGTATAAGTTAGCCTGCTTAAGAGTATAAGTTAGGTCCACTGCCTGGCGGGCATAGTCAAACTGTAAACATCATTAACCACCCAAAGAACCCATACGCATATGGCCAATCCCGAAATAGAACGCCGGCGCACCTTCGCCATCGTGGCCCATCCCGACGCCGGTAAGACCTCCTTGACCGAGAAGTTCCTCCTCTTCGGCGGGCAAATCCAAGTGGCCGGAGCCGTCAAGAGCAACAAGATAAAGAAGACCGCCACCTCGGACTGGATGGACATCGAGAAACAACGAGGCATCTCCGTCACCACCTCCGTCATGGAGTTCGACTACCAAGGCTATAAGGTCAACATCCTCGACACCCCCGGCCACCAGGACTTCGCCGAAGACACCTACCGCACGCTTACGGCCGTGGACAGCGTCATCATCGTCGTGGACGGCGCCAAGGGCGTCGAGACGCAGACCCGCAAGCTGATGGAAGTCTGCCGCATGCGCCGCACCCCGGTCATCATCTTCGTCAACAAAATGGACCGCGAGGCCAAAGACCCCTTCGATCTCATGGACGAACTGGAGGAGGAACTCGCCATCCGCGTCCGCCCGCTGACGTGGCCCATCGAGAGCGGACCCCGCTTCAAGGGCGTCTACAACCTGTACGAACACAACCTCAACCTCTTCCAGCCCAGCAAGCAGGTGGTGACGGAGAAGGTGGAGGTGGACATTGCGACCCCCGAACTGGACGCACGCATCGGCCCAGCCCTGGCGGACAAGCTGCGCGGCGAGCTGGAGTTGATAGAGGGCGTCTATGCAGAGTTCGACGTGCAGGAGTACCTCAAGGGGGAGGTGGCACCCGTATTCTTCGGCTCTGCGTTGAACAACTTCGGCGTCGAAGAGCTGCTCAACACCTTCGTCCGTATCGCTCCCAGCCCCCGTCCCGTCCAGGCCGAAGAGCGCACCGTCCTGCCCGACGAACCCCGCTTCACCGGCTTCATCTTCAAGATAACGGCCAACATCGACCCCAACCACCGCTCGTGCGTGGCCTTCTGCAAGGTATGTTCCGGCCGTTTCACCCGCAACGCGCCCTACTACCACGTGCGCCACGACAAGACGATGCGCTTCTCCAGCCCCACGCAGTTCATGGCCCAGCGCAAGACCACCGTGGACGAGGCCTGGGCGGGCGACATCATCGGCCTGCCGGACAACGGCACCTTCAAGATTGGCGACACGCTGACAGAGGGCGAACACCTGCACTTCCGCGGCCTTCCCAGCTTCTCGCCGGAGATGTTCAAGTACATCGAAAACGCCGACCCCATGAAACAGAAGCAACTGGCCAAGGGCATCGACCAGCTGATGGACGAGGGCGTGGCCCAGCTCTTCGTCAACCAGTTCAACGGACGGAAGATAATCGGCACCGTGGGCCAGCTCCAGTTCGAAGTCATCCAGTACCGCCTGGAGCACGAATACAACGCCCGTTGCCGCTGGGAGCCCGTCAGCCTCTACAAGGCCTGTTGGATAGAGAGCGACGACGCGGCCGAGCTGGAGGCCTTCAAGAAGCGCAAGTATCAGTACATGGCCAAGGACCGTGAAGGACGTGACGTCTTCCTGGCGGATTCGGGCTATGTACTGCAAATGGCCCAAATGGACTTCAAGAACATCCGTTTCCACTTCACCAGCGAGTTCTGACCGCCGCTTGCGCCGGGGCTGGCAGCGAGAGCGCCCTGCCTGCGGATTCCCAGGAATCCCGGGCGGGGCGCTCTTGTTGTGTCCGTGCGTCTTTCCCTTTCTTGCGGGAGTGGTCGGGCGGAGTAGGGGAGGCAGCAGGGCGCAGCTGGTCTTTTGGTTAATACATGCTAAGTTTGTGTTGCCATCTGTGAAAACCGTGTTGCCGCGCAACGCAGGTTGTCGTGCCGTGGCGGATATGGATGATAATCTGTTATGTATCGGCGCGTATATCGTGCAGTTTGTCGACTTTAGGAAGGTTACGGATTGAAAGTTTTGATGCAAGCATACATATTTTAACAGATATAATCATAAAGTTATCCAATTTTATTTATAAACTTGCAACCGAAACCCCAAAACCATAGCTTATATGAAGAAGAATTATTGCTTATCATTGGTAATGCTTGCCATGTTTGGGATGGCTTCACCCGCCTATGTGAGTGCAGCCAAGGGTGTACAAACTTCTCAGAGCACGCAGCAAGCAAAGAAGATCACGGGTACGGTGGTCGATGAAAACGGCGAGGCAGTCATTGGCGCCAGTGTAGTCGTGAAAGGTACCAGCAAGGGAACGATAACGGACATCAACGGCTCGTTCTCGTTGGACGTCGCTCCCGGCACCACGCTGAACGTCACCTACATCGGCTTTGCCAAGCAGAGCATCAAGGTGGGTTCGGCCAATGACTACCGCATCGTTATGAAAGCCGACGATCAATTGCTGGACGAAGTGGTGGTGACCGCCATGGGCATCAAGAAAGAAAGGAAATCATTGGGATACGCCGTGGAAGACATTGATTCCGAAGAATTGATGCGCAACAAGAGTGTCAACCCCATCAACTCGCTGGCAGGTAAGATTGCAGGCGTCTCAGTGACGCAAGGCGGAGGTGCGGCCGGCGCCGGTTCGCAAATCATCCTGCGTGGCGGCACGTCGTTGGAGCGCGACAACCAGCCGCTGTTTGTGGTAGACGGCATCATTTATGACAACTCGACGAACATCTTGGGTAACTCGGCATTCGACGGCAGTACCTCCACTTCGTCCACCAACTCCAACCGCGTGATGGACATCAACCCGGAGGATATTGAAAACATGTCCGTGCTGAAGGGGCCTGCCGCAGCTGCTCTGTACGGCTCGCGTGCTGCCGCAGGCGTGGTCATCATCACCACGAAGAAAGGCAAGGAAGGCGCCGTGGAAGTCAACTTCTCTACTAAATACACGACCCAATGGGCTACCAATCTGCCTAAAGTCCAGCAGAAGTACGGGCGCGGCTTCTACGAAGACCAGTATGATGACAATGGTAATTACCTGGGGACTACCTATAATGACTTCAGTTATGACTCCTGGGGCGCGCCTATTGAGAGCGGCACTCCCGTTTATGACAATATCGGCGACTTCTTTGAGCAAGGAGGTTCGTGGGATACAAACGTCAGTGTGTCCGGCGGCACTGAGAATAGCAACTTCTTCCTTTCCGGTTCTTATTACAACCAGGATGGCATCATCCCGACCACTGGTTACGAAAAGGCAACATTCCGATTCAACGGAGAACAGAAATGGAAGATATTTACCTTCGGAGCCAATGTTGCCTACTCTCAAGCCAACACCGACAAAACGTTGACCTCTGCCGGCTTGTATGGTTCCAGCGGTTCCGGCACGATGACCAGCGTATATCGTTGGTCGCCCACGGACGACATGAAACATTATCTTAATGAGGACGGAACGCGTTACCGCATGTTCGGCGACCGCCTGGATGTTACGGAAGAGCGCGATAACCCCTATTGGATTATCAATAAGAACAAGCTGCAAGACCAGACCGAGCGTTTCACCGGCAGTTTCAACGTCAGAGCGGATATTACGGATTGGTGGTGGATTAGTTATCGCATGGGTATTGACTCTTACACCATGGACGACTCCAAGGTCATAGGTGCAGGTGGTGTATATAAGTTGGATTGGCAAAACGGTATGTACAGCGAAAACTCCTACCGCTACAAGTATCTGTCTACAAACTTGATGACCAATTTCAACAAACAATTCGGCGACTTTAACCTGAACCTGATGTTGGGTACCTCTACGGACGATACCCGTACATGGAGCAACTACAGAATGGCTTGGAACTTTGAAGTTCCTGGTTTTTACGCGTTCGACAATGCTACCGACAACAACCGCGACTTCCAGAGCTCGCGCACTCAGAAAAGATTAGTGGGCGCATTCGGTGAATTCCGTGCCGACTGGAAAAGTACAGTCTTCCTGACTTTCTCCGGACGCAATGACTGGTCATCCACACTGCCGATAGAAAACCGTTCCTATTTCTATCCTGCCATCAACGGCAGCGTTGTTTTTACAGAGTTTTTGCCTAAGAAAGATTGGCTCACCTTTGGTAAGGTTCGCGCCAGCTGGGCTCGTGTAGGTAAAGATACCAGTCCATATGCACTTGAAACTTCTCTTTGGCCCAGCCAGACATTCCTTGGCGGCCTGACGGGTGTAAGCAACTATTGGCAGGCTGGCAATGCGGCACTGAAGCCTGAGATTACCGAGTCTGTGGAAATCGGTCTGGAAATGAGTTTCTTCGACAACCGCCTCCACTTCGACTATGCATTCTACACCAACAACTCTTACAACCAGATTATGTCTCCCCGCTTGTCTAATGCAACAGGTTACATCTTACGCTCTGTCAATGCAGGTGACGTATATAATAAAGGTATGGAATTGAGCATCGGTGGTATTCCCGTACAGACAAAAGACTGGACTTGGGAAACGACCCTCAACATGAGCGGAAATCGCGGCACGGTGAAGAATCTGATGGAAGGCGTGGACATTCTCTATGTAACAGATGTACAGGTCGGAAATGCTAAAGCAGCTTCTTTTCCCGATGGTAATTTTATGGCTATAGCAGGTAGTGCATGGCAACGTGACGAGCAAGGACGTGTAAAGCTGGATAGCAACGGCATGCCCATCAAAGGAACGGACACGAATCTGGAAATCGGAAACCGTGAGCCAACCTTTGCCGGTGGGTGGAATAATACGTTGTCTTATAAAGGCTGGACGCTCAACATGCTTTGGGACTTCAGAGTAGGCGGTCATGTGTATAATGGAACTGAATATGCCATGACCATTGCCGGTGTAAGCGAATTGTCTGCCAACCGTGAAAAGATTGTCATTTCAGGTGTCAATCCAGAAGGTGAATACGTGACCAATGTATTCGAGGCGGATAAGACCTATATGTACAACAACATGGAAACGAGCGGTAAGACCATTATTGCCAACTATTACCAGGACATTTATCCGAACGAGACCGCTAATTTCATGACGAAAGTGAATGCACTGCGCTTGCGCACTATTTCGTTGTCATATACGTTCCCGCAAGCATTGCTGGCCAAAACCAAGGTCATTAAGCGAGCCACTTTGACTGCAACGGCCAACAATCTGTTGCTGTTCACCAACTATAATGGAGACCCGGAAGTAGCAGCAGCTGGTGCTGGTGCCGTAGGTTCGTCTTCGGTCGGCATTGACTATTGCTGCGTACCTGCTACGGCAAGTTTCTCGTTTGGCGTGAACTTAACTTTCTAACATTGTTTTTATCGCAAATTCTTTAGATTATGAAACTACATAAGAAACTTATATTAGGACTTGCAGCCTGTCTTTCATTCTCGGCTTGCAGCGATTGGCTGGACGTCAACACCAACCCCAACACTCCTGTTGCCACAGATGCAGAGTTTCATCAGCGCGTGCCTTGGATGCAGTTTTATATGGAACATATCTATCATATAGTTGCTTCAAATACCAGCTTCTATTGTGGACATTTCTATCGCAACAATGCCCGTGAAGGAGGTGCTGCCAACTGGAACCTGAGCGCGAGTACACGTGCTGCCAATGCGCAGCAATGGTTTTATACGTCGGTCGGTTCAAACTGTAGCATCTTGTACGACCAGGCCATGGCAGCCGGTGCCTACCATTATGCAGGCGTGGCCAAATTCATGCGTGCCTACGGGTTTATGATGCTGGCGGATTTGTTTGGCGAAGTCCCTTATACGGATGCTTTCGGCGACAATCCTTCGCCGGTGTACGACACGGGAAAAACAATATTCTTAGGATGTGTTGCCGATATCGACGAAGCTATAGAATTGTTTTCTGTGCCGCAGGAAACTGTCAACGGAGTAACGCCCAAGACATTAGCAGAAGGTGATAGCTGGAACGGAGGTGATGCCGACAAATGGCTGAAGATGTGCTATTTGCTGAAAGCGCGCTGGCTCAACCATCTGGTCAAGAAAGCTCCTGGCAGCTACTTGGATGGCAAATACGATGCAGACGAAATCTTGAGGTGCTTGGCCAATGCCCAGCAAAGCAATGCCGACAATACGCTGGTCAGGCATACGGACACCAATACTTCATCGCACGACGTGCTGGGTTGGAACGAACCGGTCGATTACTCTGCGCTCTATTCTTGCATAGGGATGAACAGCAATATTTACATGACCAAGTGCTACTATGACAATCTGACCAATTTTGCCAATAACGGCGTGGAAGATCCGCGTGCCGATAAATACATCCCTTGGATACGTTCTACCCGTTCGGCCAATACGCCTGCCGAAATCAAATGGTCGGAAGACGGATTGTGGAGGCGCTCGATGGGTGTCGACTTGCAGACCAATATCATCAGTCAGTCGGGACCCTATGCTCTCTCGTTCGACGCTGATGAGCAAAACTGGTATTGCGACAGTGAAGCGAGGGAGGGAGACACCATCTATGTGTGGTTGACATGTGGTAGTACGGGCTATGGAGGCAATGTGGATATTCTCTATCGCCGAAATGCGTCGTATGATACGTCTGCCATGAGCGGCGTATTCTACGACCGTGCTACCAGCCCCAGCGTCCTTGCGTCTTATGCCGAAGCATGCTTCATCAAAGCCGAAGTCTTGTTCCGACAAGGGGATCGGGATGGCGCATATAATGCCTATCGGGAAGGCGTGAAGGCTAACATAGATTTTGTGAATGACCAATTAGGAGTATGGCTGTCCGAGGATGCCAGCCTGGCTGCATGCCCCTCTTTCACCCAGATGGAACAATCGGATATTGACAATTTCTTGAACAACGGATTGGGAACATCCGCAGACTTGACGTTGGGCAAGATTATGACGCAGAAACTGTTGGCTATGCCTTTCTCCAACGAGAACTGGAACGACATGCGACGCTATGACTATGACACTGACGTATTCCTGAATTGGGATAAACCATATTACTACAGAAATACGCCGGAACTTTATACGTATTGTCCCGAAGGCGAATATCCCCGCCGTTGGAAGCAGGCTTCTTATGAATTGAACTACAATTCAAAGAATCTGCAGGCCATTGGAGCGCAAGTTCCTGGTGCTGAAGCATTGGGTGCCAATTGGTATAACAGCGACCAGATTTGCACCTTGCCCGTATGGTGGGATTCCGACCAGGAATAGTAAGAGACTGATAAAAAATAAGGGGATGAGGCTGTTTCAAAATAAAATTTGGGACAGCCTCATTGCTTATTATCTCTGCGTATAATCAAAATATGGATGTCCGCCATTTGCTCGTCCGGTCGCATAAGAAACGCAGTAGTACTGGCTTTGCCAGCGAAGTATATCTTCGTAGGCGGATGCAGTATATCTTCAACCGTTCATGCAGTATATCTTCGTTTTTAGTGGGCATGTATAGGCTGAATGCAGGTATTCAGTCCGTTTAAGAATCTTAATCTTTGCCAACCAGTTCCCCGGTTTCTTTCCTCTTTGCATATAAATATGTATATTTGCCCGCGCGGTGCAGAGGCCGTCTCCATTCCGGAAGCGTTATTAACAAAACAGGTGACTTATCAACTGTTTCGGCAATCTTCTTTCCCAACAGTAGGCACTGTGCGGAGAATTTGCTTATTTCGCCCCCAGATAAAACAAAGTAGAGATTATGGGAAAAACTATTGCATTGGCAAACCAAAAAGGCGGCGTAGGTAAGACCACCACTACCATCAATTTGGCGGCTTCGCTGGCCACCTTGGAGAAGAAAGTTCTCGTGGTCGACGCCGACCCGCAGGCCAACGCCTCCTCGGGCTTGGGCGTAGACATCAAACAGGCCGATTGCACCATTTACGAGTGCCTCATTGATGGGGCTGACGTGCGGAAAGCCATTCATGACACCGAGATAGACGCGCTGAAAATCATCTCCTCGCACATCAACTTGGTGGGGGCCGAAATTGAGATGCTCAACCTCCGCAATCGCGAACGCATTCTGAAGGAGGTCCTCGCTCCTTTGAAGGACGAATATGATTACATCCTCATCGACTGCTCGCCTTCGCTGGGTCTTATCACCGTCAATGCTTTGACTGCTGCCGACTCGGTCATCATACCTGTGCAAGCCGAATATTTCGCCCTCGAAGGTATCAGCAAGTTGCTGAACACTATCAAAATCATCAAATCCAAATTGAACCCTGAACTGGAGATAGAGGGTTTCTTGTTGACGATGTATGACTCGCGTTTGCGTCAGGCCAACCAGATTTACGACGAGGTGAAACGGCATTTCCAGGAGCTGGTGTTCCATACTGTCATTCAGCGCAATGTCAAGCTCAGCGAAGCTCCCAGCTATGGCTTGCCCACTATCCTCTATGATGCAGATTCCACCGGTGCCAAAAACCACTTGGCCTTAGCTCGCGAACTTATCAACCACAACCAGCAAAAATCCCTTTAACCCACGGAGATAAACAATATATGGTACAACGAAGAAATGCATTGGGACGCGGCCTCGACGCCCTTCTCTCTCTGGACGAGGTGAAGACGGAGGGCTCGTCGTCCATCAACGAAATAGCTATTGACCGTATCTCGGTCAACCCCAATCAGCCGCGTCGAGACTTCGACCCTGTCGCCCTGCAAGAATTGGCGGACTCCATCGCCGAGATTGGTATCATTCAGCCCATCACTCTCCGCCAGATGTCTGACGATTCCTATCAAATCATTGCCGGTGAGCGACGCTTCCGTGCTGCTCAACTGGCCGGATTGCAGTCTATTCCTGCTTATATCCGCACTGCCGACGATGAGAATGTGATGGAAATGGCTCTCATCGAGAACATTCAACGCGAAGACCTCAATTCGGTCGAAATAGCCTTGGCCTACCAGCATCTTCTTGACCAGTATGGCCTGACCCAAGAACGCTTGAGCGAACGCGTAGGAAAGAAGCGTGCTACCATCGCCAACTATCTGCGCCTCCTCAAGTTGCCAGCCCCCATCCAGATAGGGTTGCAGAATAAACAGATAGACATGGGGCATGCCCGTGCTCTTCTTACGTTGGACGACCCCAAGCTGCAAGTCAAGGTGTACGAAGAAATCTTGGCCCACGGTTATTCTGTCCGCAAGGTAGAGGAGATTGTCAAAACCCTGAGCGCAGGTGAGGCCGTGAAGAGCGGGAACCGCAAGTTGGCACCCAAATCTGCCCATCTGTCCGAAGAGTTTAACGTGTTGAGACAACAACTTTCCGGCTTCTTCCACACCAAAGTGCAATTGACCTGCTCGGAGAAAGGGAAGGGCAAAATCAGCATCCCCTTCAACAACGAGGAAGAGTTGGAACGCATCATTGGTATCCTCGACACCTTGAAGAACAAATGAGCACTGCCTATAAAACCACATACCGCCTCTTGGTTGCTCTGCTGTTTTGCTTCTTGCAGATGGGGGGAACTGTCGTGTCGTACGGACAAGATCGTCCGCGCGCCGCCCTCAAACGGGCCCACGCCTTGCAGGCGGACAGCCTGAAACCGGCTCTGCACCCACAGACTGACCAAGTCGACAGTTTGAATCCGGCGGTATTTATCTCCGGGGGTGTGAACCGGGACAAGACCCAAACAGACAGCCTGGCCCTGGCCGACAGCATCGCCCAAGCCAACAAGCAAAAAATGCTGGAGCTAACTTCTTCGCCTGACATCACGGAACCCGCTGCTCCTACCGACAGCTTGTCCAAGGAAATGAAACGGAAACTTTGGGTGCCCAATCCTGTGCGGGCCACATGGATGGCGCTCATCATTCCGGGAGGCGGACAAATCTATAACCGTAAATATTGGAAACTGCCCATCTTCTACGGTGGTTTTGCTGGCTGCGCCTATGCCTTGACGTGGAACGGGAAAATGTATCGCGACTATTTCGACGCCTACCGTGATGCAGCTAACGGCAATTGGGAATCAACCAGCATTACCGACCTGGTGCCGCAGTCCTACATGAACCAAGTGTCCCGAGACCGTTTGGTAGACTTGCTGAGACGGCGTAAAGACACTTTCCGCCGCTATCGAGACTTGAGTATTTTTGCTTTTGTTGCCGTCTACCTGCTTTCTGTAGTAGATGCCTATGTAGATGCCGAACTATCCAACTTCGACATCACCCCCGACCTGAGCATGAAGGTGGAGCCGACCGTCATCAATACCCAGACCACCTCTCACCAATCCAATAAGTCGGTAGGGCTTCAGTGCAGCTTCCGTTTTTAGCACAGTTATCCGAGTAAATCATACGTTATACATTATTACATATAAATATACATCATGCCTATCAGAAACAGCATCGCACGCGTCACCCTTCTATTCTGCAGCTTCTGTCCCGCTCTGCATAACGTTGCGGCTCAGGAAAGCGTGAACATCGTCATTCAAGAGAATGGTGCAGAAC
Organism: uncultured Bacteroides sp.; assembly: GCA_949289265.1. GTDB lineage: Bacteria > Bacteroidota > Bacteroidia > Bacteroidales > Bacteroidaceae > Bacteroides. The sequence continues at coordinate 1,602 of CASENE010000056.1, read as the reverse complement.
ATACAGATACCATCGTTTTGCCCGTCAGCATGACCTATCCGTTGGATAGTCTGCTAAACGATTGGAAAGCAAAGACCTACATAGACTTGAGCAAGGATTGTAGCACTTCTACCGTCAACCCGCAGTTCAGTGACTCGGTATATATCGACCGACTCTCACGAATGCCTGTCATTATGGAAATGCCTTACAACGACATTGTGCGTAAATTTATCGACACGTACACCGGGCGCCTGCGTACGCAAGTATCTTTCATGCTCAGTGCCTGCAATTTCTACATGCCTATCTTTGAAGAAGCTCTCGATGCCTATAACCTTCCGCTGGAGCTGAAGTACCTGCCGATTATTGAGTCAGCCCTGAATCCTTCTGCCGTTTCCCGGGCGGGAGCCTCCGGATTGTGGCAGTTCATGCTCTCCACCGGTAGGCTCTACGGTCTGGAAAGCAACAGTCTTGTGGACGAACGACGCGATCCCATCAAGGCGACATGGGCCGCAGCCCGCTATCTGAGAGACATGTATGACATCTACAAAGATTGGAACCTGGTGATTGCCGCCTATAACTGCGGACCGGGCAACATCAATAAAGCCATACGCCGGGCCGGTGGGAAAACAGACTACTGGGCCATCTATAACTACCTGCCCCGGGAAACGCGGGGGTATGTGCCGGCCTTCATCGCAGCCAACTACGTAATGACTTACTATTGCAAGCACAACATCTGTCCGATGGAGACCAACATTCCCCAATCCACAGACACAGTCCTGGTCAACCGAAATCTTCATTTTGAGCAGATTGAAGACATTTGTCATGTGCCCGTGGAAGAAATCAAAAGCCTGAACCCGCAATATAAGCGCAACATTGTACCCGGTGACAGCAAACCACGCACACTGCGCTTGCCGACCGAGGCTATCAGTGCCTTCATCGACAATCAAGACACGATATACAACCATCGCAGTACGGAATTGTTTAAGAACCGTCGCATTGTATCCTCCGTCAGTTCCAGTTCGAGCAAGGGGAATGGAAAGGTCACCTACTACAGAATACGCAGGGGCGACACCTTGGGCGGCATTGCCGGGCGCTTTGGCGTAACAGTCCGTCAATTGCGTAAATGGAATGGATTGCGCAACAACAACATTCGCGCCGGGAAACGCTTGAAGATATATAAATAACATAGCCTTTTCACTTAAAGCACATCGTCCAATCTGGAACTATATCTCCAGCGACCGGGGGATACTATGCTAGCTTCCGGGAGATACTATGCTAGCAACCGGGAGATAGAACGCCACTAAATACTGAAAGACAGGTGGTTTGGGGACGTTTTTAAGACGTTTGTTCAACGAAAAGGCCGTATAGAGGAATAAAAGAATTTGCATGTATAAGAAAAAAACTTCGCTTCTCGCTTGCAGATTCAGAAAAAAGATGTACCTTTGCACCCGAAATCAAGAAAGGACAATTAAACATCCTTTTGGTGCGGTAGTTCAGCCTGGTTAGAATACATGCCTGTCACGCATGGGGTCGCGGGTTCGAGTCCCGTCCGCACCGCTTACGAAAAAAGACTGAAATAAGAAAGTCGAAGACAATATCCTCAAAGTCAGTAACTTTGGGGAT
>CASENE010000055.1 GCA_949289265.1 uncultured Bacteroides sp. | reverse complement strand
GACCCAGATAGGCTATGTGGCCGGGCTTGTGTTTGTCATTCCGTTGGGCGATTTGGTCTCGCGGAAGAGGCTGATACTGACCAATTATATTGTTTCAACATGCGCCTTGCTTGCCATAGCCCTTGCTCCAAGCATCTATTGGGTGTGGGGCGCGTCGTTGCTTGCCGGAGCCTCTTCGGTCATGCCGCAGTTCTTCATCCCGTTGGTGTCTTACCATTCAGCCCCTGCACACAAGGTGCGCAACGTGGGCATCATACAGTCCTGCCTGCTCATAGGCATCCTTGGCTCACGAGTGTTCAGTGGCTTTCTGGCGGATGTATGGGGATGGCGTTCCGTCTATTTCGTGGCTTGCGTGTTTATGCTCGGGTGCTTCCTGATGATTCACAAGATGCTGCCCGTGCTGTCTGTTCGTTCTCAGGAACGTTATGCAGGGCTGATGAAGTCCTTGCTGCGCCTGTTCTCCAAATATCCGTACTTGCGTATCGCTTCGTTGAGGGCGGCATTGGCCTATGGCTCGTTCTTCGCCTTGTGGAGTTGCCTGGCATTCCGGATGAAGCAGGAGCCTTTCTTTGCGAGCGACGACATTATCGGGGCGCTCGGATTGTGCGGATTGGCAGGCGCATCCACGGTGGTGTTCATCAGCGGCTATATCCAGAAGTACGGCGCAAGATTCTTCTCCCTTGTCGGAGGATGCGTCATCTTGGCTGCGTGGCTGTTGGCATTTTGGGGAAATGACAGCTACCTGTGGATGATAATCGCCATCCTGTTGATTGATGCCGGCATGCAAAGCATCCATCTGTCCAACCAGACCAGCGTGGTCGCCCTCGATGCCTCTGCCATCAATCGGGTCAATACCGTTTATATGACCATTTACTTCTTGGGCGGTTCTGCCGGCACATTTGTCTCCGGTCTGTTTTGGCAACATGGCGGATGGGCAGGCGTGGTAGGCGTAGGAATAGCCTTTACTGCGGCTTCCCTGCTTGTTAATTGCTTCCAACCGAAAGCGGCATAAGGGTGGAATGTCTTTTCGTTTTGACACGCCTCGAGAAGTGGGCTTTGACATTCCTGAAGTAGGCTTTGACGCTTCTAAAGTAGGCTTTTGCAAGCGATAAACTGCAATAGTAAGAACAAAATGTGAATGTCCGTCATTTGACCATCCGTTCGCATAAAAACGCAGTAGTACTGACTTTGCCAAGGAAGTATATCTTCGTAGATGGATGAAGTATATCTTCAACCGCTCATGCAGTATATCTTCGTTTTGAGCGGATTACTAAAGGGGGTGTGGGGAATGTGGGAAAATCTTCACTCCCCCGATGCTCACATCAAAGTATTGTAGCTCTGCTTGTTCCCAAAGAGCATATAAGAAAAGACAAATCGCGAAAGAGAAGGAGGCCATACGGCAGGCGTTGGCAAGACGGATTTCATCAACCAAGGGCTACTTGACCGTTAAAAAGGCGGTACTGACTTATGGCATCAGCAAAGATATACAAGGAAGAATCATTTGCACATTCCATGTATCGGGCGATAAAGGAGCAGTATCAGTATCTGATGAAAATAACATGAGTGTGAAATGAATAATTAAAATCCTAATATCAAACAAAAGAGAATGTGTCGGTTTATACACATTCTCTTTTGTGAACTCGTTCACTTTGGTGAAACAGACTTGACAGCAATCTATCTATGAGAACTATCTGTGTCTATGTTTCTTTGAAAGCAGTACTTGAACGGCAAGTGCTGCAAGGGTCAGCACTATGGAAACGCCATTAGTAGGTTTGGGACATACAATCATACGCTACCTTACAGTAATTCTATGGGCATATATTTAAGAACTAAGATGTAAATAAAAATCTTAGTCGTATTTTAATCATGTAGATAATTTGCTTGCAAAGCATATCATCTAACATGCAATAAGCGCATTATTTTATAATAAATTGAAGTATTATACTTATGATAATTCCAATCAAAATAGTAATAAACAAAAATTTGTTTCTCGGATTTTTAATATGCTGGGATTAAGTAGTAAAGCAAATAACATGATTATTCAAGAATTTGAATTACTTTTGTACACTAAATGGCGGTGTAGCCATATTATTTTCTTAAAACTGCACAAATGGGGAAAAAATCAATGATAGTGAATAGTCATGATGTGACTTGTGATGCAGAATACTCTTTGTGGGTTGAAGATTTGAAGCAATCCTATCGTACAGCACAAGCAAATGCCATATTAAAGACTAACCTTGAGAAATTGAAATGGTATTGGAATACAGGTGGAGAGCTTGTAACTCGTAAGGCCGAAGAACGCTGGGGAGCTGGTGTCGTTGAACAAGTCAGTCTTGATTTGCAGGCTGAATTTCCCAATAGCAAAGGACTCAGCGCTGATAACTTATGGGCAATGAAGCGATGGTATTCTTTCTATGCGAATAATATCCGCAACGAAAAACTTGTACGCTACGTACAAGAATTGTATAATGCTGATATACAAATAGAGAAATGCGACATCATACCTTTCCCTAATATATTTGGACTCGTTCCATGGGGACACCATTTAGATGTTATCAGGCTGACGAGTACACTGCCAGAAGCAATCTTCTATATTAAACAAACAATTCAAGAAGGATGGAAACGTCCAGTGCTGCAACGTTACTTGAAAGCGCGATTGTATGATAAGCAAGGCGGTGCGATAAGCAACTTCAAAGAACAGTTATCTGGGAAACAGGCGGAACTTGTGCAGGAAATAACAAAAGAAAATTACGACTTTGGTTTCGTGGAACTTCCGGCAGATTATACAGAACTTAATCTTGAAATAGCCTTGGAAAGGCATATTTCCCGTTTCCTAATGGAACTCGGAAATGGTTTTGCGTTTATCGGTAGGCAAAAAGAAATCATTGTGGACGGCATTAGCAGAAGAATAGATATGCTGTTCTATCATGTTCGCTTGCATTGTTATATTGTCGTTGAATTAAAAGCCGTCAGGTTTGAACTTGAATTTGCAGGGAAATTAAATTTTTATGTTAATGCTGTAAACGATATATTGCGCAATGAGGGTGACAACCCTACAATTGGACTTCTGATATGCAGTGACATGAAGCAAACAGAAGTGCGTTACAGTTTCAAAGGATTGTCTACACCAATAGGCGTTGCAACTTATGACAATGTACAGATAGCAAACATTGAACGTGAACTGCCGAGTGTTGAACAGTTACAACAGAAAATAAAACAATTGGAAATGCAGTTGAATGAACGGAAATTGAATAATGAGTAAAGGTAGAAATAAAAGGCCTAAATACCAATACTTATAGTTTAGTGAAAATCAAAATTTCTCACGCACCAAGGTTATAGCCATGCTTGAACAGTTGTTTGAATGTAGTATTGTCTTTCTGCCATGGGATAAATCAGAAATATACGGTCATGCAGACGGCATTGTCCGTTGGGTTGACGGAAATACGGTATTACTGACTGCTTATGAAATGTCCCGTTACTTTGCAAGCAAATTCCTCAAAGAGTTGGAGCGGAACTTTGATGTTATAGTAATGCGATACTCCACCCGCCCGCGGAACAGGGAATATTCTTGGGCATACATCAATTTTCTTCAGACAAAGAATGTTATCATAGCACCTGTGTTCAATATCAAGGAAGACGAGCAGGCCTTGTTGCAAATCGAGGCGGCATTCCCAGACTATCAAGGTCGCATTGAACCTGTTGATATCTCAAACATAATCTGTTATGGAGGAGGACTAAACTGTATCTCATGGAATATAAAAGGATTCTCAGCAGTTCATCGTACTGACATCCAATGACAATCTTATAGAATAGGTATGCAACTCCTTTTCTTATCGCGCAATCTTGCAGACATATCTGATAGAATTATGACATAAGAAGGCTGTCCCGGTATAGCGAAAACGGGACAGCCTTGCTTATGATCAGAATCTTGTCATACAAGTATGTATGCCGACGGTAACATCTATTCTTCCCGCGCCTGAGCCGCCCGGGCCTCCTCGAACTTGGCTTTCATGGTGGGGTTGTTGCGCGTCAACTTCTTGATGGTGAGTGCCTCGGCCTTGTCGTTGGCCAGGCGGAGGTTGTTCTCGCTGCCGATGAGCGCGTCTTTGATTTTCTGCAGGTGCTGGATGGACTTGTCTATCTCGTCGATGGCAGTCTTAAAGCGTTCGCTGGCCAGGCGGTAGTTGCGGCCGAACTTCTCGCGGAAGTCCATCAGCTGGTTCTCGAAGTTGGTCACATCTACGGACTGGCTGCGGGCAATGGCCAGTTCTTGCTTGTATTCCAAGCTCTTCTTCGAGGTCTGTGTCAGCAGAGTGATGAGGGGGAGGAAGAATTGGGGGCGGATGACATACATCTTGTCATAGCGGTAAGACACGTCCACAATGCCTCCGTTATACAACTCGTTGTCCGGCTCCAGTAGCGAGACGAGCACGGCAAACTCGCAGCCCTTCTTCCGCCGGTCGCTGTCCAGCTTCTTGAAGAAGTCCTCGTTCTTGTGTTTCGTGGCTGTTTCGTCCGCCTCGTTCTTCATCTCGAACATGATGGAGATGTATTCCGTGCCGTCGGGGCCGAAGTCGCGGAAGATGAAGTCTCCCTTTGTTCCGTCTGCGGCGTCGTTGTCTTTCTCGAAATAGGCTCCGGGCATCATGGGGCGCAGCATCTGGTTGAACTGCGTGGAGCAGTGCGCCTCCAGCGTTTCGCCTATCATCTTGGTGGACATGCGCAGTTTCAGGTCCTTGTAGTAGTCTATCTGTTCCTGAGCCACCTTCAGCTTGTTTTCGTACTCCGCCTTGATGGAGTTCTCTTTGATGGTGGCAGCCTGTTGGTCCAGCTGGGCGTTGGCCTTCAGTTGGGCAATCTCGCTGTCTTTCTTTTGCAGGACGCCCAATGCCTTCTGCTGCTCCTGCATCACGGCGATGCGCAGTGTGTTGGCATTCTGGTCGATGGCCGCTTGCAGTTGGGCAATCTGTTTGTCTTTCTCAGCCAGTGCGATGCTCAGTGCCGAACGGCTTTTTTGCTCTGCCGAGTCCAGCTCTTGCTGCATCCGGGTCAGTTGCGCATCCTTCTGAAGCATGGTTTGCTGCATTTCGCTCTCCTTCCGGGCCAGTTCCAGCGCCTTCTGGTTCAAGGCTGTCTGATAGCGGCTTTCGGTTTGTGCCAGGGCTGCTTTCTGTTCCGCCAACTGCTGTTTGTGCAGCTCTGCCAAGCGGCGTTCCACTTCGGCCGCAAACTCTGCATTCTTCACTTGGCTAACGATAGAGGCATAATCCGCTTCGTCCACTGTAAACAGGCTGCCGCATCGGGGGCATTTTATTTCTTTCATATGCACGGATGTTTGGTAAGACTGCCACAAAGATAGCACTTCTTGCCCAATAAGAATTGTCACTCGAAATCTTTTTGTTGACTCTTCTGAATTGCAGGGTTGGAGACTAAAGTGAATCCATCCGGTTGTGGTGATAAAAAATAGGGACAGCCTAGGCTCTTCCTTCGCCTCTTCTTCGTCTGCATAAGGGACGAACCAGGGACGAAGGAGGGGCGAGCCGGGGACGAAGGAGGTAGGAAGCGGATAAATGTTTTTTGCCGCAGGAAAAATCAGGACGTTTTCCGTAGCGGGAACCATTGTCCGTAGGTCAGCATGCGCCATATCCACTCCAGCGGGCCGAAGCGAAAGAGGCGAAGCCACGCCAGGCAGAAGAGCATCTGGCAGACGTAGACGCAGAGCACGATGCCTTCTGTGGCGGTCAGCCCCGTGTCCGCGCCCCAGCCCAGGCCGATGCCGTAGAAGAGGAACATGCCGACGATCGACTGGCCGATGTAGCAGGTCAGCGCCATGCGGCCGGGGGCAGCCAACAGTGGCCACAGGCGCAGGCTTTTCCATCGCAGATACAGCAGGCAGAGCCCCGCCGCATAGGCAAAGCCCAGGGGATAGACGCTGACCAGGTAGAGCAGGCTGTGGGCCGTCAGTCCCAGCGGATGGGTGTTCATGCTGCTCCAGGCATAGGCGGCGGAGAGGGGGAGTCCGACGAAGAGGCAGCGGCGGCATAGGCTGGCAAGCCGGACGCGTTGTTGCTCCAGGTTGGCGTAGAGGCGTTTCCTCCCTATGTAGAAGCCCAAAAGGAAAAGGCCCAGCACCTTGAAGTAGCGGTGGCCGTCGACAAACTCCTGCACCCGCACCAGCGCGCCTTGCAGCAGAAACTGGAAGACGCCCCGGTAGTCTTGCGCGTCGCGAAGCCAGTAGGCAAAATTGTCGTCGGTGATGCCATAGCGCGCGCAGGCGGCCTGTTGCGCTTCGACCACGGGTTGCGCGAGGTAAATCCCGCTTGCCTCGCAAGCCAGGTCGATGGCCACCGGTATGGCGAGCAGTGCCAGGGCCCAACGCAGCACCGCCTTGTCCGACGCATGGAGAAACAGCGGCAGCAGCATGCCCATCAGGGCGTAGAGCATCAGGATGTCGCCGCTCCAGATAAACATCAGGTGCAGGAAGCCGATGAGCGTCAGCAGTCCCATGCGGCGGTAGAAGATGCGGAAACCGTCGGCTCCCTTGCGGGCGGCGTTGGAGATGATGATGGAGAAGCCGATGCCGAACAAGAGGGAGAAGAGGGTATAGAACTTGCCGTCCACCAGGAAGTAGAGCAGCCAGCGTGCCACCCGGTCTGTCCCCGCCGAGGGCAGGGCGGCAGCCGCTTCCGGCTTCAGGAAGGTGAAGAGGGAGAACTCGGGGAAGTTGGCCAGGGCGATGCCCAGCAAAGCGAACCCCCGCAAAGCGTCGAGGATGATGTATCGCTCGGAGGGCTTTACGGGGGCGGAATGAATGGGGGCGTGATTCATCTTTTATTTGTTTCTTGCTTCGATGAGGCAGTTGGCGGGCGGGAGGATATTCTCGTCCAACGTGATGGAGCCGATGCTGTCTGCCACGATGTGTCCCGACGTGGGGTTCTTGATGTTGGTGATGGAGCCACGGATGTCGGCCTGCAGGGTGCTGTATTCAAAGGCGCGGTCGCACGCGGGGTCGAAGGTGCAATTTTCCAGCACGAGGTCGTGCGCGTAACACAAGGGTTGTTCGCCGGAGATGTGGCAGTTGACCAGGCGCAGGTTCTTCGAGTGCCAGCCCAGGTATTCGCCGTTCAGTTCGGAGTCGTAGATGGTGACGTTCTCCACTTCCCAGAAGGCGTCTTTGGTGGTGATCTTGGCGTGGTGGATTTCCACGTCCTTCACGTATTGGAAGACGTATTTGCTGTCGCTCTCCAGGCCGTCTACGTAGATGTGGTTGCTGAACATGAAGGGGTAGGTGCCGTCGTGCAGTTTCAGGTTCTTGACGTTGATGCCTTCGCAACGCCAGAACACTTCGTCTGCGTCGTTCATTTGCACGTTCTCCAGCTCGATGTCGTTCATTTCGCGGAACATCTTGGGTGCGTCGATGACGGTGTCCTTCATCACCAGGTGGTCTGAATACCACAGGGCCGAGCGTCCGCCCACGGCGAAGTAGCAATGGTCGATGGTGAAGCCGTGTACATGCCAGAAGGGGTAGTTGCCCTCGAAGCGGCAATTGGTGGCCACGATGTTGCTGCACTCTTTGATGGCCGATTCGCCGGCCAGTATGGTCACGTTGTCCAGGTGCAGGTTGTGCGAGGCAAACAAGGGGCGTTCGCCTCCGAATTCTTGGTCTTTTATCAGTTGCATATTCTATCTGAGTGTATAAGGGTGATGTGTATTTGTTATTCCGAGGGCAAAGGTACGGTTTTTCTGCCAGATTTGCTGTAGATATCTTACGGATGATGCTACCCGAATTACTGAGGCGGCCCGCAGGAAAGGGTTGTGAGGAAACGAGGCGATATTTTCGACGATGGATTGCTGCAACTGCTGATTTTTACGTACCTTTGTCAGCAGAATCAAGCAACTGTAAGCATTATGTCAGAACTGGCTCCTCTCATCTCCGATCTTGCCCTCATCCTGGTTTGCGCGGGCATCATGACCTTGGTATTCAAGAAACTGAAGCAGCCCTTGGTGTTGGGCTATGTGGTGGCGGGCTTCTTGGCCAGTCCTCACATGCCTTTCACGCCTTCGGTGATGGAGCAGGCCAGTGTGAAGGTGTGGGCGGATATCGGCGTCATTTTCCTGCTCTTTGCCTTGGGACTGGAGTTCAGCTTCAAGAAGATTGTCAAGGTGGGAGGGCCGGCGGTGATTGCGGCATGCACCATCATCTTCTGCATGATACTGCTGGGCGTGGCCGTGGGTTCGGCCTTCGGGTGGAGCCGGATGGACAGCCTGTTTCTGGGAGGCATGATTGCCATGTCGTCCACCACGATTATATACAAGGCGTTCGACGACTTGGGGCTGCGCAAGAAGCAGTTCACAGGGCTGGTGCTCAGCATCCTGATTCTGGAAGACATCCTGGCCATCGTGTTGATGGTGATGCTGAGCACGATGGCGGTGCGCCATAACTTCGAGGGGACGCAGATGCTGGAGAGCGTGGCCAAGCTGTTGTTCTTCCTCATCCTGTGGTTCGTGGTAGGCATCTACATCGTTCCCCTCCTGCTGAAGAAATGCCGCAAGCTGATGAGCGAAGAGACGTTGCTCATCGTGGCGTTGGCCATGTGTTTCGGCATGGTGGTGCTGGCGGCGCGCACGGGCTTCTCGGCGGCGTTCGGCGCTTTCATCATGGGTTCTATCCTGGCCGAGACAGTAGAGGCGGAACACATCGAACGGCTGGTGACGCCGGTGAAGGATTTGTTTGGCGCCATCTTTTTCGTGTCGGTGGGCATGATGGTAGACCCGGCGATGATTGTGGAATATGCCTGGCCCATCGTGGCCATCACGTTGGCGGTCATCGTGGGGCAGGCGTTGTTCGGGACGTTGGGCGTGTTGCTGGCAGGCCAGCCGCTGAAGACGGCCATGCAGTGTGGCTTCAGCCTGACGCAGATAGGCGAGTTCGCTTTTATCATTGCTTCGCTGGGCGTATCGTTGCACGTCACGGGGCACTTCCTTTATCCCATCGTGGTGGCCGTGTCGGTCATCACCACGTTCCTTACACCCTATATGATACGCCTGGCCGAGCCAGCCTCTAATTATGTGGATGCCCGTATGCCGGAGAAATGGAAAAATTTCCTGGCCCGCTATGCGTCGGGGGCTCGCACGATGAATCATGAAAGTGTGTGGAAGAAACTCATCGTGGCTCTGTTGCGTATCACAGTGGTTTATTCTATTGTCTGTGTGGCCATTGTGGCGTTGGCTTTCCGTTTCCTGGTGCCGTTGTGCCGTGAGAGTCTGCCGGGCGTCTGGGGCTCGTTGGTGGCAGCGGTGGTCACCATCCTGTGCCTGTCGCCCTTTTTGCGTGCCATCATGATTAAGAAGAATCATTCGGTGGAGTTCGTAACGCTGTGGAAGGAAGACCGCAGTAACCGGGCGCCGCTGGTGGCCACCATCGTGTTGCGCGTTTTGCTGGCAGTGGGTTTCCTGATGTTTGTCATATCAGGGCTGTTCGAGGTTTCGGTGGGTTTGGTGTTGGGCATCGCTTTCCTGCTGGTGGTGCTGATGGTCGTGTCGCGCCAGCTCAAGAAGCAGTCCATCCTGATAGAAAGGCGTTTCTTCCAGAACCTGCGTTCCAGAGACATGCAGGCGGAGTATTTGGGGGAGAAGAAGCCGCAGTATGCCGGACGCTTGTTGTCTAAAGACCTCCATTTGGCCGACTATGATTTGCCCGGCGAGGCATCGTGGGCGGGCCGGACTTTGGCGGAGTTGAACTTCGGCAAACGGTTTGGGGTGCATGTCGTTTCTATCCTGCGGGGTAAGAAACGCATCAATATCCCCGGGGCTTCCATCCGTTTGTTTCCCGGCGACAAAATACAGGTTATTGGCACCGATGCCGAGCTGAATGTGTTCGGCGAGGAAATGGCAAAGGCTTGCGCGTTGGATGAGGATGTGGTGGAGAAGAGCGAGATGATTTTGCGCCAGTTCCGCATCGACGGCGATTCACCTTTCCTGAACCGCTCTATCCGTGAGTCGGGCATTCGCGAGAAGTATCATTGTCTGGTGGTGGGCGTGGAGCGTGAGGAGAATGTGCTGCGGGCCCCGGATCCCAACGAGCCTTTCCTGGAGGGCGATGTGGTGTGGATTGTGGGCGAGAGTACGGATGTCTATCGCCTGGCCGGGAATGACAGAGAAGAATAATCGGTGTTGTGTTCCAATGGGGTAATAAAAGAGGGTAAATCGAAATGTATGGCAATATTTCATTCCGATTTACCCTCTTCTTCTTTTCCCTGTTTTAAAGCCGGAAGGCTCATGTGGCGGTTGCCCGGGGATTAATCGTCGTCATCATCGTCCCCTTGGGAGTAAGTAAGGAAGGCCGAACGACGCAGGGGAGGATAGGCCACTTGGTCGCCTTTAAGGCCATGCCACAATACTTGGTTAAACTCGACGTCGGGGACGTTGTCCTCAATGCTGAAGTCGTATTTTTCGCACATGGCCTGCCATTTGCTCTTTTCCTGGTTGAGCTCATTGAGGTCGACCTGGGCAGGCAGGCAATCGAAAGGGGTAGTGTCTGGCTGCGATGTAAAGCAACGCCACATGGAGCGTGCGTTCGCATCGTGTTGAGTCATGGGCGGAAGTCCCAAAATCTGTTCCATCGTAAGGAGCATGGAAGTCGTGGTATAGGGCGTGTGGTCTACGAATCCGCGTTTGACGAAACCTCCGGCCAGATAGGCGGTGCTGCGGTGGGCGTCGATATGGTCTGAACCATTTTGTGCGTCATCTTCAATGATGAATACGGCTGTTTCTTTCCAGATGGGCGAGTGGCTGAGGTGTTCTATTAGCAGGCCTACGGCAAGGTCGTTGTCGGCCACGTGGGCATAAGGTGTCGGCCGGTTGAGCTTCATGCCTTCCGTGTGGTCGTTGCCGATGCGGATGGTGTTGAATTGCGGCACCTGACCGATGGCCAGCAAAGAATCGAAATCGGCTTTCCATTCACTGATGCGAGCCGTGTCTGTCACACTCATGTCGAAGGGGGCGAATGTGGGACAGAAATGTCCTTCCAGTGCAGGAATGTTGGCCGTCAGGATTCCGTCTTTGTTGCTGCTGACAAATTCTCCGTAGGAACGGTAGGTTACTCCATGCTTGCGGCACAAGTCCCAAAAGAAGCCTGTCTTGTTGTTGCCCATGTGATGGCCGCCTTCACCGGCATAAACGTCTCCGCGTCCGCTGTAATTGCTGGGCCATGTTTTTTCCAGGTAGTCATTGGCATATCCACCCATGGTCCAGTTGTGACCGTCGCAACTTACTTCGGCATTGACATAGAAGTTGTCGAGCAGGACGAAGGTTTCGGCCAGTTTGTGTTGGTTGGGGGTAATACGGCGGCCGAAGAGCGTCAAGGTCGAATCTCCATTTCCCTTGGGCAGGTCTCCCAGTACTTGGTCATAAGTGCGATTTTCCTTGATCACATAGAAAATGTATTTGATGGGGCTTGTTTGGGTCGTACCTGCCGGAATCGGATTTCCGGGTTCCACCTTGTCACGATAGGCGCGGTTGTCTTCAAAAGGTGTATTGTCATACACTTGTGCCGTATAGCGTTCCAGTTGTTCTTCGTCGGGCGTGTCTATGATAGACAGGGCGCCTAAGAATAAGCCGGCAATGTATTGTACGCCTTCCGTGCGGTTGAGGTCGCCTTTGTGATGCTCGTAGTGTTCTTGTCGGGAGATGGGTTTGGGACCGTTGGGGTTGGCTTTTGAGTAAAGGCCCTTGCCATTGGTCACCCACCATTTGTCATGTATGTATTTGACATTGGTGGGATACCAGCCTACGGGGATGAATCCTTTGGCCCGGCTTTGCATGGGGCGACTGACATCGAACAGGGTCAGACAGTTGTTGTCGGCGTTGGCCACGGCAAGCGTTTTCCCGTCATCGGACAGGCATAGTCCGTTGGTGGTGCTTCCGGACAAAGAGTTGTGATAGATAGCCGCGTCAAGTGTCTCTTCAACAGTCTTGTTGGAGAGGTTGACTACGGAAACGGTATTATCGTTTGCATTGGCTACGAAGAGGCGATGTCCGGATGCATCCAGGCAGATTTCGTTGGGATGGCTGCCTACGGCAATGCGTTGCTTGATGCGTCGGTTTGAGGCATCCCATATGATCAGTTCGTCGCTTCCCCAGCAGGAGATGTAGGCCTCGTTGCCGTCGGGGGCGAAAAGCACTTGGTAATTTTCGCTGCCTAAGGCTGTTTTATGGAGCAATGCCTTGGTTTGTGTATCATAAATGTAAAGGATGTTGTCCCAACGTGTTACGACATAGAGTTCGTTGCTGTGCGGCCTTACGGCTATGCCTGAGGGGGAGATGCGTGTGGGCCATCTTTTGCCCATGACAATGCTGTCCGACAATGCCAGCGAGCCGTTCTTTGAGATCCGGTAGATCTTGATTTGGTTTTCGTTGCCGGCCGAAGCATAAAGTTTTTTATTGTCGTCCGAGAAGCATAGGCCATACCAACTGCTGGAAATGGTCTCGTCGGCACAACTTTGTTCGGTTTCCGTGTCTATCAGTTGGATGGACTGACGGCCATAGCCATTGTTGGTAACGGCTAACCAGCGTCGGTTGGGAGATACAGCCATGTTAAGAGGCAAGTCTCCGAGCGGCAAGTGTTTGCCGGCCGGGGTAAGACGCCAGCCGTTGGGCAATGTTACTGCTGCTTCTTGTGTCTGTTGTGCCTGCAGGGGCGTATCCACAAGCATAAGCAGAGTGCCGAGGGCACTGCTTAGCAAGATTTGTTTGAATAAGTGTAGTTGCTTCATTTTGACTAAATAATTATAATCGGTAGTAGTTTCTTTTATATAAGTAAAGTAACTGAATCCTTTTTCTCTCAAACAGTGAGATAGGATTCAGTTACTTTTAATCTTGATATGGATATGAGCTACTTAAGTAAGTGTTCAAAATTAACTGATATTATTGGAGGTAGTTAGAAGGAGTTATAGGTAGTTAGAAGGAGTTAGAAGCCAATAGTCTCTCCGATGATATACATAAAGGTATTGGCCTTTTACTCCCTGAGCGGAGCGATAACTCCCTATAACTCCATCTAACTTCCGATATAGTATAAACTAAATAGGATTGATTACTTAGAACGTATATTTCAATCCAATTTGTATTTGCCAGGGCGTGCCCGAAGGAGTGACAATACCGGCGTTGCTGCGTACATTGTAAATGTACTCCTTCTTCTGTTGGTCGAAACCCGTAATTGTGTACAGGGTCTGTTTCCCTAAAGCATGGGAGAGGCCCCAGTCTTTGTTCAACATGTTGGCTACATTGAACATATCAACGGATACCTGTAATGCGCTCTTGTTGCGAAAGGCGATGTCTTTGGTGATGCGTAAATCCAACGTACCGTAGAATTTGTTTATACCGCCATTGCGTTCGGCCACTTTGCCTCTGTTTCTTCGCAGGTAATCTTTAAAGGCTCCTTCTACCTCGGGATTTTCTAACAGGGAGACGAGGCCTTCGCGAATGTTTTGAGGGACAGAAGGATCTTCCCAGTCGAAGATATAGGCAAGGTCGTTTGTTGATACGAAGTCACCGTTGATGTTACCCGTGATGGCAGAGAAGCGCGTACCGCCGATGCCGGAGAAGCGTATGCCGATATTCATTCCCCAGAAAGAAGGCGTTGTCCCATAGAAAACCACCTTGTGGCGCCATTGGTTGTCCGAATAAGACATCTTGCTTAAGTCGCGGGGGTCGTCCACTACCATTTGATAGAGCGTGGCAGAGTTGGCCACGTTTCCGTTATAGGAAGTGTTGTCGCGTGAATCGTTCCAGCTATAACTGAAGGTGAATTGTCCGTCCTTATAATATTTCCATGAACCGTCGATGACGAAGGTATAGGTATTTACTTTGCCTTCGCTGATCAGTTCGAGCACGCGGCCTAATTCCGTGTATTTGCGTCCCATCATCCAGTTGGTCTCTCCTTTGGCGTTGATGCTTTCGGCTGGAACAAACACGCCGCGGTTGGCTTCGTTGGCAAGACGGAAGTAAGGTTGGTCGACCATATTGCGGTCTACATACATGTAGTTGTTGCGGGTATTGGTACCATAGAACGAGATGCCCAGGCGAAGGTTGTCTGTGAAGAAGTGCGTGTAGGAGAGGTTGTATTTATAGGCTACAGGCACTTTCACATTGTCTGAGTTCAAATTGATGGTTCCTAACCTTTCCAGACCCAATTGGTCGAACAGTTCCATGCCCGGGGCCGTGGAAGGGTTTTTACGATAGGATACGAAGTCGGCTTTGGGCAGCTCATATTGGTCGGAACGGATGTCGATGGAGTAGACGTTCATGCCATTGAACTCAAGGTTGTTAATCATGGAGTAGTTGTTCAGCGACGAACCCATGATGCCGCCTCCTATGCGGAGAATGTCGGTGTGCTGGTCGTTGATGTCCCAAGAGAATTGCACGCGAGGCTGGATTTGGAATCCTTTCACTTTGTTGGCGGTGCTGAGGCCCATAAGTTTTTTCAAGGTCGGATTCTCTTCAGGGTTGCTGAAGTAATAAGTGTATTCTCCACGCAGACCTACGGTCAGGTCAGCTCCTTTGAAGAGGCTTACTTTGCCTTGCGCATAGAGTGCGGTGTTCAGCACGGTTTGTTTTACTGTCGGATCGCCTACCGGAACTTCGCGACGGTAGCGGTAGGGGGTGTTGTTGCGGAACTCTTCCATTCCGTTGTAATAGAAAGCGCCGTTCATCTCGCTGGTGGCTAATGAGTTCAAGTATTGCACTTGCACGTCGGCACCGAATGTATAGTCCACTTTGTCGGTATCCCAATAGAAGTTGTTTACAGCTTGCAAGGTGTGGTTCTTGAATTGTTCGGGCAGGTAACGCTGGCCACCCAACTGCAAGGATCCTGCACTCTCCACGTTTTCTACGATGGCACGCGGAATGTTGGCAGAAGGTAACAGCTCGTTCGGGAAGCCATGGTCTTTCTGAAACAGGTATTGCACCTTCAGCTCGTTCGTGGCATAAGGATTGACGATGGTACGCAAGGTGGCCAGCAAGCTGTTGTCGGTTGACAAGTTGCTGCCATATACTTCATAGAGGTTGATGTTGCTGTTGTCTCCTGTGCCATGGTTGTCCATATCGCGGTTGAAGATTTCACGTACGGTCAACAGGTTTGTAGGATTAAGTTGCCAGTCGAAACGGGCCATTAATGAGGTCGAGTTCCGCTTTTTATCGAAAGAGCCTACTTGTTGGGCATCGGATACGCCATATTGATCGCGGGCTATTTGTATGAATTCGTCCAGCGTTTCTTTTTTGATGCCGAGGCGTTGTTCGTCGGCTTCACTGCGGATATCTGCAATTTCTAATGGGCGGGAGTCATATTGCTGGTCCCAGGCAATGAAGTAATGCAGACGGTCTTTGATGATCGGGCCGCTTAAGGTAACACCAAACTGTGATACAGAGAATTGGTCTTCGGCGCGTTGGCCACGGGTATTGAACGGGCTGGACAGATAGTCGCCACGTTGGTATACGAATGCCGAGCCATGAAAATCATTGGTACCGCTCTTGGTTACGGCGCTGATGGTACCTCCGCCTGCACGTCCCAGGGTTACGTCGTAGTTGTTGGTGACGACTTCAAATTCGCGTATGGCTTCCATCGAAATGGAATACGGGCCACGGTTGCTTGTGCCGGATGAATAGGCACTCTTGGCAGTCATTCCGTCAATGGTATAATTAGTTGAACTTTGGATTTGTCCACCAATGTTGCTGCCGCTGCTCAACGGTGAAAGGTCGGTAAGCGAGGTGAAATTTCGTCCGTTGACAGGCATTGTCAACAGGTCGCGGGCGGATACTGAGGTGGCCGATCCGATGTTGGCCGCCTGTTTTTTCATGCTATTGGCATATACCTGCACTTCTTGAATCTCAATGGCCTCTTCTGAGAGCTTAAAGTCTACGCGCAATACGTCGTTCTGATTCAGCGTGTAATTTGAGCGTGTTTGATCTCCGTAACCCACAAAAGAAACACGGATTGTGTAGGGTGAGCCTAACGGTATTTGTCTAATGGTATATTCTCCGTTGATATTAGTGATCGTACCCGAGGTAAAACCGGTCGATTCATTTGTGATGACTACTGTTGCGCCAGGCACAGGCTCATTTGTTTCATCTGCTACACGCCCCGTGACGGTGGCTAGTGTGTTAGATTGGCTCCATATCTGCAGACAGCATGCAAATAGCAGGAGCATGGATCCCAAAATTCTTTTCATCATGTTTAGAAATATTAGTTAGTCTTTGTTATTTTTTTCGAGTACAAAAGTAGAAAAGCCTTGTTAAGCTTTTGTTTCTGTCATGTCACATTGGCTTTACAATCGTGTAACAGCGCCATTAAGATGCCTGGAATGGACGAATTGTTATTTTTCTAAAGGGGAAATAACCTGAAAAGGCAAGAGAAGATATAGTCTGTATTTGTGAATATACGCAATCTGCCAATACGGATGAAACGACGTTTCAGTGCGGTTGGAACATTGTTTCAGTACGGATTAACTATTGGAACTTTGTGGATATTCATTCTGTATTTTGCCAATAGGTTCTCTGTTGCGGGCAAAGGAATGCTCTTCCGGAAAGTAATATATACTGCCTTGCCCATTTAATATATACTGCATTTGCCTAAGGAGATATCTTGCTGGGCAAAGTAAGTATTACTGGCTGGGTACGGACATTTATTAGAAGTGGGGTGCCTTGTAGATTCGGATAAAAAACAACGCAACTTGTGTAGATAATCGGAGCGAATCCATTTTTGTGTCTACACAAATTGCGTTGAAGACGGGAGTCTTATTCTTGAACTTGTTTTTAGGGATGGGTTGGATTCCTATCTTTTAATGTGTTTTATTACGTTATTGGCTATTTTTGCAGCACTTTTTATGCAGCTTTTGTTTATTTGTTGCGGAGCAAGAAGATTCATGCTGCTGAAATATGCATTTCCGCGATAGACTTCATTCTTGTTTGCATCGAATAAGGAAAAGCTGACAATATGAAACAATGTGTGCAGTTGTAAGTCTTCTTGCCATTTCAGATAGTGTTGGTTTAATACGAGTGCATACTCTGCATTGGCTTTGTTCATCGCTATTTTCCATTCTTGTTCAGGAACATTGCCAAGATCGGCATAGATATTTTCGTCTTCTCCTACCAATTTGATTTCATGACGGAGTCTGTCAGCGTCTTGTCCGGACGTCAAGAGTGTCATGTTCACTTTCTTTTTGCGGGCAGCCTCGGCAATATTTTTCCCGATGATGTGATTGTATATGATGGATACGGAGTCGGCACTGATGCCTGTCTCGTCTGCAATCATACTGGGGTAGAAGTAGTTGGATTTTACATTGTCATTAAGGCCTACAATGAGCACGTTTTTGGTTGTCTCATTGTTCGTTTCATTGTCATTTTTGTTACTGGCCCATGTGCAGGTTGCCATTAACAGCAGGGCAAATAATGCTATCCCTTTCCTTGCAAATACATTTTTCATAATCTTATTAACCTTCTTCTTTATGTCTGTGAAATATATGCTACTTATTTCGGGTACAAAGATGAACAGTTGATGTTAATAAGATATTACGGTTGGTTTGCATTTTTGTGACAATTGCAATGGATGGTACGGAAACGGCTTATTTGATTGCTTAGTTTAGATTTTCCCCAATATCTTGTCCATCACCCAGTTGGTCAGCGTGGCGCTTTCGCCGTTGCAGGTGCAGACGGATTTGCCCAACAGGTGGTCTACCACGGCCTGGATGAGGGGTTGCTGTACGTAAGTGGGGTTCTCCACGCGGATTTCCTCGCGGCCTTTCTCCGTGTGCAAGGCGATGGGGTCGTAGGTGAAGACGGAAAAGCAAATCATGCCTTTGTCGCCGATGACTTCAATGCGGTCTTCGCGGGCGGAGTCGTGGGCCACGAAGCACCACGAACCGCTGCCCACCAGCCCGTTCTCGAACTGGAAGCAGGCGCTCAAGGTGTCTTCGGCAGGATACAGTCCGCCGCGGTTGCTCTTGTAGCCGCTGGCTTCGAGGAT
This sequence comes from uncultured Bacteroides sp., assembly GCA_949289265.1. GTDB lineage: Bacteria > Bacteroidota > Bacteroidia > Bacteroidales > Bacteroidaceae > Bacteroides. Next base: position 14,656 of record CASENE010000055.1, on the reverse strand, counting down.
GCAGCCGAATATCTCTTGCAGCAGGTCCAGTTGGTGGGGGGCCAGGTCGTAGAAGTATCCGCCTCCGGCAATGTCTGGTTGTACGCGCCAGGGCAGGTTTTCGCGGTTGTAGTCCAGGTTGCGTGGCGGTTGTGCGAAGCGTATTTGGATGTTGATGACGTTGCCAATGGCGCCTTCTTCGATGAGCGATTTCACTTTTTGGAAATAAGGCAGGTAGCGGCGATAGTAGGCCACGAAGCAGGGAACGCCCGTTTCGTGCGAGATGCGGTTGACGCGGCAGCACTCTTCGTAGGTGACGGCCATGGGCTTTTCTATGTACACCGGTTTTCCGGCTTTCATGGACATGATGGCGTAGGTGGCATGCGACGAGGGCGGGGTAGCGATGTAGACGGCATTCACCTCCGGGTCGTCTATCAGTTCTTGTGCGTCGTCATACCAGCGGGGGATGCCTCGTTCTTCGGCATATTTTTGGGCTTTTTCGCCATTGCGGCTCATGACAGCCACCACTTCTGAGTTTTCTATCTTCTGGAAGGCCGGGCCGCTTTTGTATTTGGTCACTTCACCGCAACCGATGAAGCCCCATTTGATGATTTTTTCGTCCATGTTCGTTATCGGTTTAAATCATGTTTTATGTTATAAAAGGAAATTGGGTAGGCAAGAGTCAAGTTAACAAAGCTACAAGAGCGCTGTTTTATCACTTGTATCTCTTTGAGATTAACGAAACTTGTAGCCTTGTCGACTCGTCTTCCTGTCAACTTATAACATCCTCGTCGTCGCTGTCGAAATCGAAGTCGAAATCAAAGTCGTCCATGAATTCCGGCGTGGTAAACTCTTCCAGTTCGCGGCGGTCCTTCTTCGTGGGCCGGCCCGTGCCTTTGGCTCGGTTGACGAATCCGCTGACGCGGCTCATCTCCAGCAATTCGTATTGGTCGGGCGTGGTGATGTTTTCCATTACGTCGGGCAGCAGTTTGGCGCCCACACGCTTTTCGATGGGTTGCAGCACGCGGAAGGAATAGGTGACAGGCGGTTTGCGCACAGCCACTACGTCGCCCGCCTTGACCGTACGGGCTGCCTTGGCCTGCGCGCCGTTCAGGGTGACGCGCCCTTTCTTGCAGGCTTCGGCCGCAATGCTGCGTGTCTTGAAGATGCGTGCGGCCCACATCCATTTATCTATTCTTGCTTCGCTCATAGTGGGAAATGATTGGGGGATATCCGGATATGCCGGTGGGCTGAGAGGGGATTGTATGGAGGCATATGGATATCTGCTTTATTTTTTGTGGTTGAATTGGTTCATCGTGATGGCCAGTCCCGCCAGGCAGAAACTACGGATGATATCGCCGGCTGTTTGCAGCCGTTCGGGGATGAGGCTGTATTCTTCGTCGCTGAAGTGCCCCAACACGTAGTCAATTTGTCCTCCGCGCGGGAAGTCGTTGCCAATGCCGAACTTGAGACGGGCATATTGCTGCGTGCCCAAGGTGGCGGCTATGTGTTTCAGGCCATTGTGCCCTCCGTCGCTGCCTTGTCCTTTCAGCCGCAGTGTGCCGAAGGGCAGCGAGAGGTCGTCCACCACCACCAGGAGGTTTTCCAACGGAATGTTTTCCTTTTGCAGCCAATAGCGTACGGCATTGCCGCTCAGGTTCATGTAGGTCGACGGTTTGAGCAGCACTACTTGTCGTCCCTTCAACGAGAGGCGGGCAGTGAATCCGTAGCGTCCGTCGGCAAAGGAAGCTCCTTCTTTGGCTGCCAGTGCATCGACGGTCATGAAACCGATGTTGTGGCGCGTCTCGTGGTATTCGGGGCCAATGTTGCCCAATCCTGCTATCAAATATTTCATAGTCGGTAGTATGCTGAAAACGAGAAACGCGGATTAACGCTGTTTCGTCCGCCGATTCGTGTAGGAATCTGCGTCCTTCCTGCGTTAATCCGCGTTCCGATTGTATGTTTGGTTTGGAACAGTTGCTTAGCTGTTAGCAGCAGCGGCAGCGGCGCCACGGGCGGCACGCGTCAGTTTCACGGCGCAAACCACAGCTTCCTTGGCATTTATCAGTTCCAAGCCTTCGTAGTTCAATTCGCCTACCTTGACAGTCTTGCCCAGACCCAGGTGCGATACGTTGACCACCAGTCTTTCGGGGATTTGCGTATAGAGAGCTCTTACTTTCAGCTTGCGCATCTGCAGGGCCAGTTTACCACCGGCTTTCACACCTTCTGCCAAGCCTTCCAGCTGAACGGGTACTTCCATTACGATGGGTTTCGACTCGTCAATCTGGTAGAAATCTACATGCAGGATGTTGTCTTTTACGGGGTGGAACTGGATGTCCTTCATGATGGCGTTGTATTTTTTGCCGTCGATGATGAGGTCTACCACGTAGATGTGGGGCGTATAGACCAGGTTGCGCAGTTCGTCGTTGGTCACCGTGAAGTGGATGTTTTCACCGCCTCCGTACAATACGCAGGGCACTCCGTTGTTCTTGCGGATGGCTTTCAAGGCTCTTGCCTGTTCCGAAGAACGTTCTGCAATGGTTCTTGCAGTACCTTTTACTTCGATTGATTTCATTGTCTAATGATTTTTTTGTGTTACTCTAAATTAAGTATCTCTTTTGCTTAATTCACCATCACACGATGCAGCCGCAACTGCCTGATGTTGCAAAAAGCGGGTGCAAAGGTATGCTTTCTTTTCGAGATAGGCAAGCCTTCTGCTTAAAAATCAATGTCGATGTTGATGCTCTTGTCAAACAACGGGGCGTCTTCGGACTCCGGGAGTGTTTCGCCGGCGGCATTGTCCGCGTTTGAGGCGGGCGTATCGTTGCCTTCGCCTTGTTCTTGGCGGATGTAGCGGATGCTCTCGTTCAGGCTGTTCAGGAATTTGTCGAAGTCTTCCTGATAGAGGAATATCTTGTGTTTCTCGAAACTGACCTGCTGGTTGTCGCCTTCGCCCGTCACGATTTTCTTGCTCTCGGTGATGGTCAGGAACATCTCGTCCTTCCGGTTCTTCTTTACATCTATATAATAGATACGTTTACCCGCTTTGACGGATTGGGAATACACGATATCTTTGTCGCTCGCATCGGCATTGTTTTTTTTCTTAAAGTCTTCCATTTTTTCGTTTGAATTAAAATCGGGGGTCAAAATTGATGATTTTTTTTAAACTTTCAAAAGAAAAGAGGCGGATAATCGCTCTCTGTGCCAAAAAAAACGGATTTGTCTATGTGGAATCGCTAAAAATATCTACTTTTGCAGCTCGTTAGAAACCAGTGATTACTTTAATAGAGTTATGATTAACAGAGTTCTTATTCGCCTTAAGATTATACAGATTGTATATGCCTATTATCAGAACGGTAGTAAAAATCTGGATGCAGCCGAAAAAGAGTTGTTCTTCAGTTTGTCCAAGGCATACGACCTTTATAATTATCTGCTGATGCTGATTATCGCCGTAACCAATTACGCGCAGAAGCGCATTGAGGCAGCAAAGTCGAAACTGGCTCCTACGGCAGAGGAGTTGAATCCTAATATGAAATTTGTGGAAAACAAGTTTGTCTCTCAGTTGGAGGTGAACAAGCAGTTGACAGAATTCAGCGTCAACCAGAAGCGTTCGTGGAACAACGACGAGGATTTCGTGAAAGGTTTGTACGAACAGATTGTGGAGTCTGATATCTACAAGGATTATATGGCTTTGCCGGAAGGCACGTATGAGGACGACCGCGAATTGTGGCGCAAACTTTATAAGAACTTTATTTATAACAACAGCAAACTGGATGTGTTGCTGGAAGACCAAAGTCTCTATTGGAACGACGATAAGGAGATTGTGGATACGTTTGTTCTGAAGACTATTAAGCGTTTTGAGGCAAGTAATGGAGCCGACCAGCCGTTGCTTCCGGAGTTTAAGGACGAGGAAGACCGGGAATTTGCACGCCGCTTGTTCCGTCGCACAATTCTGAACAGCGATTATTATCGTCACCTCATCAGTGAGAATACGCGTAACTGGGATTTGGACCGTGTGGCCTTCATGGACGTGGTGGTGATGCAGTGTGCGTTGGCCGAAATCCTGAGCTTCCCCAATATTCCTATCAGTGTGTCGCTGAACGAGTATGTGGAGATTGCCAAGGTTTACAGCACGCCCAAGAGCGGAAGTTTTGTGAACGGCACGTTGGATGGAATAGTTAATCAATTAAAAAAAGACGGCAAGTTGACAAAAAACTGATATTTTTGCCCAGTAATCAAAATCAAAAAACAGATATTTTATGAATGTTATGACTGTACTTATGTTGCAAGCTCCTGCCGCAGGCGGAGGAGGAGGCTTAATGTGGATTTTCCTGATAGCCATGTTCGTTATCATGTATTTCTTCATGATTCGTCCTCAAAACAAAAAGCAGAAGGAAATTGCAAACTTCCGCAAATCATTGCAGGTGAACCAGAAGGTTATCACTGCCGGTGGCATCCACGGTGTCATCAAGGAAATCAATGATTCGGACGTGATTCTTGAGATTGCTTCTAATGTAAAAATCCGCATAGATAAGAACTCCATCTTTGCTGCCGCAGCCGATGCAAACAGCACGCAGGCCGCTGCCAAGTAAACCTATTATTCGATGTTCGATACAGAGAACATAAAGCGAGTTTATTGGAGAATAAGTAAACGAATGAAGGACTTCCTGCTGAGCGAAAAGAGCAGGGAGTTCTTCATTTTTTTGTTCTTTTTCTTCGTGGCGGGCGGCTTCTGGTTGCTGCAGACATTGAATAATGATTATGAAACGGAGTTTTCCGTGCCGGTCAGGTTGCGTGGCGTGCCGGACAATGTGGTGATTACTTCTCAGCCTGTTTCCAAACTTCAGGTGCGGGTGAAAGACAAGGGCACCGTCTTGCTCAACTATATGTTGGGAAAGAGTTTCTATCCGGTGTCCATTGATTTTTCTGACTACAAGAATAGCCGGGACAATACGGCCCGGATTTTTACCTCCCGTTTCTCGAAAGACATCGCCAGCCAGCTGAAGGCTTCCACGCAGTTGTTGTCCGTGAAGCCGGATACGTTGGAGTATATCTATTCGACGGGAGTCTCCAAGAAGGTGCCTGTGCGGTTGCAGGGGGCTGTGCGTGCCGGTCGCCAGTATTACTTTCCGGACACGATTTTCCAGCCGGACTCTGTGCTGATGTATGCCCCTGAAGGCATATTGGATACCATAGATGTGGCTTATACCCAATATCTGGCCATGGAGGACGTGACGGATACGGTTGTCTGCCAACTTTCCCTGGCTGAGCAGAAAGGGGTGAAGTTTGTGCCTTCGTCCATTCAGATGACTTTGCCGGTGGACATATATACGGAAAAGACAGTGGAGGTGCCTTTGCGCGGCATCAATTTCCCGGCGGACAAAGTCTTGCGTGCTTTCCCTTCCAAAATAGAAGTCACTTTTCAGGTAGGGGTCAGCCAGTTTCGTGATATTACGGCGGATGATTTCCATATCAATGTCTCTTACGAGGAGTTGCTGAACCTCGGGACGGGCAAATATACCGTGAAGTTGAGAAGCATTCCCGAAGGAGTCAGCCATGTCCGCTTTAATCCCGCTCAAGTGGATTTTCTTATTGAACAAGTCTCTCCGGAATATGGCAATTAAGATAGGCATCATAGGAGGCATAGGCAGCGGCAAGAGCGTGGTCTCGCGTCTGCTGGAGGAGATGGGGGTGCCCGTCTATAATTCTGATGTAGAATCGAAGCGGTTGGTGCAGACCGATGAGGCCATACGCCGGGAGCTGGTGCGGCTGTTGGGGGATGAGGTCTATTATAAAGACGGAACGTTGAACAAGCCCTTGCTCGCTTCTTATCTCTTCGGTCATGCTGAACATGCCAGGCAGGTGAACGGCATCATCCATCCGAGGGTGAGGGCTGATTTTCGCCGCTGGGTTGCCGGGCAGGCGGACAGGCCTGTGGTGGGCATCGAGTCGGCCATCTTGCTGGAGGCCGGCTTTCGCAATGAGGTCGATGTGGTGGTGATGGTCTATGCGCCGTTGGAGTTGCGCGTGTCCCGGGCCGTCAGTCGGGATGAGTCGTCGCGCGAAGCCATAGAAAAGCGGGTGCGCAGCCAGATGGACGATGAAGAGAAACGCAACTTGGCCGATTGGGTGATTGTCAACGACGGTGTAAGACCCTTAATCCCGCAAGTGCAGGATTTGCTGGCGGGTTTGGCGCGGAGATTCTGATTTTTTGCTTACCTTTGCCGCCCGAAAAGAGTAATAGAGTTAGTAGTGAGTACCCTATAATTTAATATGAATGTAATATGTTGAAGACTATTTTGTCCATTTCCGGCAAGCCCGGTTTGTATAAGCTGGTTTCCCGCGGGAAGAACATGCTCATTGTGGAGTCGTTGAGCGACAAGAAGCGTTTCCCCGCCTATGGCAATGAAAAGATTATTTCGTTGGGCGATATATCCATGTATACGGAAGAAGACGATGTGCCGTTGGCCGACGTGTTTGCTGCGATGAAGAAGAAGGAGAACGGCGCTGCCGCGTCGCTGGACTTAAAGAAGACCTCGGCAGATGGCTTCTATGAATACTTGGGCGAGGTGTTGCCTAACTTCGACCGCGACCGTGTGCATGTGTCTGATATCAAGAAACTGATTTCATGGTACAACCTGTTGGTGGCCAACGGACTGACGGATTTCGAGGAAGAGACTGCCGCGGAAGACGAGGCTTCTGAAGAGGACGGGGAAGCCAAGGAAGCATAAGGATTTGAACCCGGATTTCAAGAGACATACCTATGGATAAAGCAGAAAACAAATACATCACCGTGGCCTATAAGATGTATATGGTGGAAGACGGTGAGAAGGAGTTCGGAGAAGAAGCCACAGCCGAGCATCCTTTCCAGTTTATTTCAGGATTGGGGCTGACGTTGGAGGCCTTCGAGCAGGCGGTAAAGGACTTGCAGGAGGGCGAAACGTTCGATTTTACCATTCCTTGCACCGAGGCTTACGGCGAATATGACGAAGACCATGTTATCGAACTCCCCAAGGACATCTTCCTGATCGACGGGAAGTTTGACAGCGAGCGCGTGGTGCCCGATGCCATAATCCCCCTGATGACAGCCGAGGGACAGCGCATCAACGGTACTGTGGTGGAAGTGAAGGACAACGTGGTGGTGATGGACATGAATCATCCCTTGGCCGGTTGCGACCTGAACTTTACGGGACATGTGGTGACCAATCGCCTTGCCACCAATGAGGAAGTGGCCGAGGTGGCTCAGATGCTTGCCGGAGGCTGCAGTGGCGGTTGCGGAAGCTGTGGCGGCGGTTGCGGCGACCATGAATGTGGCGGTGGCTGCGGCGGTTGCTGCTGAGCCTTGCCGGGGGAGTCAGCCCTCTGAGCCATACTTTACGATACTGATAAATACGAAGAATCTCTGCACGGGTGCCAATGTATGTATGGCTCGTGCAGAGATTCTTTTTTAGGCATGCAGACGTTGCCTCGGGTCCGTTTCCGTAGCCTATCCTTATCCTTCTTTGTTGGTCATGATGTCCAGCACCAACTTGTCCGTCTCGTTCATGCCTTTCGAGCCTATCAGGGTCAGGTTGCGGATGCTCTGGTCTACGTCTTCGTCGATGATGCCTTCGACGGAAGTAACCGTGCGGTTTTCCATGGCCATGATGGCCGAGAGCACGGCTGTGGACACCCCGGTGGTGACCTTCAAGGCGCAGCTGGGTTTAGCTCCGTCGCAAATCATGCCTGTCAGGTTGGCTATCATGTTTTGCACGGCGTAGGTGATTTGCCGGTAGCTTCCTCCCATCAGCCAGGTGATGCCGCAACTGGAGCCTGTGGCCGCCACCACGCATCCGCACAAGGCAGACAGGCGTCCCAGGCTTTGCTTGATGTAGATGACCGTGAGGTGGCTGAGCATCAGGGCACGTATCAGTTCTTCTTCCGACTTGCCGCTCTCTTCGGCAAAGACCACTACGGGCAGCGTGGCCGAGATGCCCTGGTTGCCGCTGCCCGAATTGCTCATCACCGGTATCATGGCTCCGGCCATCCGCGCGTCGCAGGCGCCCGACGTGTAGGACAGGATGTGCGAAAAGATGCTGTCGCCCATGATGCGGTGTTCATAGTTGCCTCGCAGCATCTTGCCCAACCCGTGTCCGTAGTCTCCCCGGAACGAGCGTTCGGCAGCAGCTTTGTTGACGCGGGCCGTGTCCAGAATGAAGCGTATCTCGTCCAGCGGGGCGGTGGTGGCAAAGTCGTATACGCGTTGCAGCGTCAGGGCGGGGGCGTCCGCTTCGTCGGCGGCAGACGAGCCGAGCCCTTTGTCCAGCAGCACCTGTCCGTTTCGTTCCACGCGGCGAAAGTCTGTGTGTCCGCCGGCAATGATGGCTGTCGCCCGGTCGTCCCCGGCTTGGCAGGCGGCTTCGATATACAGTTTTTCTTCGATGCCTTCCTTCAGCGCGATGCGGATGCGTTTCTCGTCGATATATCGTTTGCCCTCGTCCACGGCCTGCGGGGTGCAGTCTTTCAGCACCTCCAGCTGGTAGGCCGACCGGCCGATGAGCGCGCCCAGGGCGATGGCAATGGGCAGGCCTATCATGCCTGTGCCCGGGATGCCCACTCCCATGGCGTTCTTCAGGATGTTGGCACTCAGCAAGACGGTGATGCGTTCGGGGCGGCAGTCCAGGGTTTCGGTGGCGCGGGCCACGCAGAGGGCCACGGCCATGGGTTCGGTGCAACCGATGGCGGGTACTACTTCGCGCTTGACCAGGCGGATGATTTGTTCGCGTTCGTATGCTTCCATAATTTTCTTTTGTGTTTAATCAAAGGTAAAAAACGTTGTTTCTGTCCGCAAAGCTACACAAAATCTGGGCAGCATCGTCCGTTGTTGCTGACTTTTTGCATTTATTTCGGCTGATAGGGGATTGCGGCGGGTGGAATGGCTGCCGTTGTTGCCGGGCCTTGGCCCAAGAGGTCGGTGCCCTGTTCGTAGGGACTGTACGGACGGCGGGCCTGTCTCGTCCGTCCCGGTGGTAAAACCTCGTCTGCCTGGGGTTATAGTGCCAGCAGCCTGGGGTTATAATGCCAGCTTCCTGGGACTATAATGCCAGCTACCTGGGATTTGGATGCTACTATGCTCTGATTAACAGGCTGTTCAGACGGATTCCGATTCCTGCCTGTCGCAAGGGGCGTGCATCCGGACGGCATAAAAAGCAACGGCGGCAGCGGCTGTACGGAAATCTTTCTCTATCTTTGCAGCGGAAGAAGGCGCGGCCGGACAGGTGTTTTTCCCGGCCTGTGCCTTCATGTGATGGAAATATGAAGAGAAAACATACCTTACGGACAGCCCAGTCCGCGCATTGGGGTGCTGCTTGTCGGCGGCACGGCAGAAGGGAGGAGGCTGTATGATGCACGAATACACCTTGCGCGTCCTGCCCCAGGTGGCAGCCGACGAGCAGCGTCTCAGGGAATATCTGGCGCAGGAGAAAGGGGTAGACCTGCGCGCTCTTACGGCGTTGCGCGTCGTGAAGCGCAGCATCGACGCCCGGCAGCGTACGGTCTACGTGAATCTGTGCGTGCGTGCCTACCTGGGCGAGCAACCGCCCGAAGCGATGTATCGCCGTGTGTCCTATCCCGACGTGTCCGGCCGCCCGCAGGTGGTCGTGGTGGGCGCAGGCCCGGGGGGATTGTTTGCCGCTCTCCGGCTGATTGAATTGGGGCTACGCCCCGTTGTGGTGGAGCGGGGAAAAGATGTGCGCGAGCGCAAGAAAGACCTGGCTCAGATTGGGCGCACCCAACAAGTGGATCCTGAATCCAATTACAGTTTCGGCGAGGGTGGGGCCGGCGCCTATTCGGACGGCAAACTCTACACGCGCAGCAAAAAGCGGGGCAATGTGGAGAAAATCCTGTCTGTCTTCTGTCAGCATGGCGCTTCCGAGACCATTCTGGCGGATGCCCATCCGCACATCGGCACGGACAAGCTGCCCCGCGTCATCGAGAACATGCGTCACACCATCTTGCAATGCGGCGGTGAGGTACGCTTCCAGACGCGCATGGATGCCCTCTTGCTGGAGAAAGACCGGGTGGCGGGCATCAAGACGCAGGCGGGAGAGGCCATCATGGGGCCTGTCATCCTGGCCACCGGCCATTCGGCACGCGATGTCTATCGGTGGCTGGCGGCGCACGGCGTGGAACTGGAGGCCAAAGGCATTGCCGTGGGCGTGCGCCTGGAGCATCCTGCCGCGCTGATAGACCGCATACAGTATCACAATCCGCAGGGACGCGGACGCTACCTGCCTGCTGCCGAATACAGCTTCGTGACCCAGGTGGAAGGGCGTGGGGTCTACAGTTTCTGCATGTGCCCCGGAGGTTTCGTCGTGCCCGCGGCCAGCGGCCCGGGACAAATAGTGGTCAACGGCATGAGTCCCAGCAACCGGGGTTCGCGGTGGAGCAATAGCGGCATGGTGGTCGAACTCCGTCCCGAGGACTTGTCGGACAACAGCCTGTGGCAGCCGGATGCCGGCCTTGGCGAGGAAGAATGTCCGCCGGAACTGCGCATGATGCGCTTTCAGCAGCACCTGGAACATCTTTGCTGGCAGCAGGGCAACCGCCAACAGACGGCGCCGGCACAGCGGATGGACGACTTCTGCCGCGGAAAGCTGAGTTACGATTTACCTGCCAGTTCGTATGCTCCGGGACTGGTCTCTTCTCCCCTTCATTTCTGGATGCCGCCTTTCCTGGTGCGCAGATTGGCTGAAGGGTTCCGCATCTTTGGCCGCAATGCCCGCGGATTCCTGACCCGTGAGGCCGTGATGATAGGCGTGGAGACGCGCACGTCGGCGCCGATACGCATCCTTCGCGACCGCGACACCTTGCAGCACGTCCGCCTTCGGGGACTTTATCCTTGCGGAGAAGGAGCCGGATATGCCGGGGGCATCGTGTCGGCGGCTATGGATGGCGAACGTTGTGCCGAGGCTGTGGCTGTCTCCCTGGGGCTCACGCTCCCGGATAACCGTTAAACCTGCTGCGTATGCCTGTCCGTGAGATTGCCATTGTCGATGCCAATACTTTGAGTTGCCTGGGCCTGCAGAACCTGCTGGAAGAGATTATCCCGCAGGCCGTCATTCGTACGTTCCGTTCGTTTGGCGAGCTGACAGACGATACGCCCGACATGTATGCGCACTATTTCGTTTCGGCGCAACTGTTCTTTGAGCATACGGCCTTTTTCCGCGAACGGCTCACCAAGACCATCGTGTTGGTCGGGGGAGACAGCCTGCCTGCACTGGCCGGCGTCAAGACGTTGAACATCTGCCAGGAGGGGAAAAAACTGGCCAAGAGCATCCTGCAACTGTACAGCCACGGGCACCCGTTGGGGCGTCCGGAAGGCAGCTGGCCGATTGCCGCCGGCGAGGCGGATTGCCACGAACTCTCTGTCCGCGAAATCGAGGTCTTGCGCCTGCTGGTGCGGGGCCTTATCAACAAGGAAATAGCCGAACGCCTGCACATCAGCCTGACCACCGTCATCAGCCATCGCAAGAACATCACCTCGAAGCTGGGCATCAAGTCGGTGCCGGGACTGACCATCTATGCCGTGATGCACGGCTATGTCGAGGCCGACCAGGTGTGAGAATCCTCATAAATGAGGGTTGCGCCGTTGCGCAGAATGCCGTTACTTTGCACCCGCTTTTAATTTTTGTATTCCCGAAGAAGATGAACAAGACAAAACTCCTGTGCCTCTGTGTCGCGTGGTGGGCTTCTTTGTCCCTGCCGTTGCGGGCCGACGAGGCTCCTGTGGACTCTCTGCGCACCGTGCAGATGGATGAAGTGCTGGTGGTGGCTGCCCCGAAGGAAAACCGCGCCCTGCGCGAATTGCCCATGGCCTCCAGCCGCCTGTCCCAGCAGGCGATGCGCGGCAAGCAGGTGACCGGCATCAAGAGCCTGACCTCCCTGATTCCCAACCTGTTTATCCCGGACTATGGCTCGCAGCTGACCACGGCGATTTATATCCGCGGCGTCGGTTCGCGCATCAATACGCCGGCCGTCGGCCTGTACGTGGACAACATTCCTTATATAGACAAGTCGGCCTTCGATTTCAATTACGCGGACATCGAGCAAATCGAGGTGCTGCGCGGCCCCCAGAGCCTGCTTTATGGGCGTAACACCATGGGAGGCCTCATCAAGGTGCAGACCAAGTCGCCTTTCACCTACCAAGGGACGGATATACGCCTGGGGGTGGCAACCTATGGAGATTATAATGCCTCGCTGACTCACTACCACCGCATCTCCCCGCGTTTCGCTTTCTCTGCCGGAGGCTTCTACGAGCACGAGGGCGGCTTCTTTAAAAACGCGTACAAGGACAATGAACGCATCGACCGGAGCGACGCCGGCGGCGGGCGACTGCATGCCATGGCTTTGCCTACGGACAATTTGAAATTGGACTTGAACATCAGCTACGAATATGGCGACCAAGGCGGCTATCCGTATTATTACCTGGGGGCCGCATCGCCCGATGACGAACTGCCCGAACTGCAGGAGTATAAAGGCCGCATCGCTTACAATGATCCCAGCCGCTATTGGCGCAGCCTGCTGAACGGCGGTTTGAACATCGAATACCGGGCAGCCGACTTTACTGCCAGTTTCATCACGGGATACCAGCATCTGAAAGACCGCATGGATATGGATCAGGATTTTACTCCCCGCGACATCTTCACGCTGGTGCAGAAACAGCGGTCCAACACCCTGAGCGAGGAAGTGGTGCTGAAGTCGCATCCTGGCCGGCGTTGGCAGTGGACTACGGGCGCTTTTGGCTTCTATCAGTGGCTCAAGACGTCGGGGCCTGTCCTGTTCAAGCAGCAAGGCATCCGGGAACTGATAGAAAACAATGCCAATGCCGCCTTCCCCTCGTCGCCCCAGGCCCCGCAGATGGCGTTGAGCATCTACAACGAACAGTTGCGCATCGGCGGCGACTTCTCTACCCCGCAGATGAGCGGCGCCCTCTATCACCAAAGCACCTGGAACGATTTCCTCGTCGAAGGCCTTTCGGTCAGTGCCGGCCTCCGTCTGGATTACGAAAAGATGTGGCTGGATTATAATTCCACCAGCGACCCGATGCGCTTCGGCTTCTCGTTTGCCATGGGCCCCATGAGGTTGGAAGACACGGATATGCAGGCCGTCTCCGCCCTGGTGGGCAAGCTGAAGCACGACTACCTGCAACTGCTGCCCCGTTTTTCCGTGGAATACGAGTGGCGCAAGGACAACAACGTATATGTCACCGTGGCCAAGGGTTACCGCTCGGGCGGATACAACATTCAGATGTTCAGCGACCTGGTGCAGTCCAACTTTATCAACGTCATGAAAGAAGCCCTGTTGCAAAGCAAACCGTTGGCCTCCCTGTCCGGCATGGTGGCCGCCATGATGCCCGAAGTGGACGTAGACGTGGAAGGCACGGCCCTCTACCGGCCCGAATACACCTGGAGCTACGAAGCCGGCACGCACCTCACGCTGTGGCAAAACCGCCTGACAGCCGACCTGGCTGCCTTCTGGATGAACACCAGCGACCAGCAGATTTCCCAGTTTTCGGCCAATGGGATGGGGCGTGTCACGCGCAATGCCGGCCGGAGCCGCAGCGTGGGCGTGGAAGCCAATGTGTCTGCCAGGCTGACCGATGCCCTGATGCTGAATGCGGCCTACGGCTTTACACATGCCACGTTCCGCGATTACGTATCGGTGAATCAGGCCGGCGAAGAGGTGGACTATGCCGGACATTATGTCCCCTTCATCCCCCGCCACACCCTGAACGTGGGCGGACAATACGTCTTTACCCTCCGGCCGCACAAACTGCTCGACCGCATCCGTCTCAACGCCGACTACAACGCCGCCGGCAGCATCTATTGGACGGAAGACAACGGTCCCCGGCAACCCTTCTACGGCACCCTGAATGCCCGTCTCAGCCTGGAGAAAGGCCCGGGGGCGCTGGCTCTGTGGATACGCAATGCCTTGGACAAGGATTATGCCTCTTTTTATTTCGAGAGCATGGGCAACCGCTTCATGCAGCGCGGCCGCCCCTTGCAGGCAGGCATCGAATGGCGGTGTCGGTTCTGAGTCTTGTAAGTAATTTTACTCATCCCGGCGGTTCTTTTGAGTCGTCCCTCGTTCGTCCCCATAGAGACGAACGAGGGACGACCCGGGGACGAGGGAGGGACGAAGAAGGTAGGAAGGGGTTCGGACGGAAGAAAACGGAGGATTCCAGCCGACGCCTGTTGATATTTGTTGATGGAGATTCGTGCGCAAGAGCATTGTTCCAGCTTCGTGGAATCAGGCAAAGAAGTGTGCCCGTGGAAAAAACGCAAGTCGTGCGACTTGAATGCCTACATCGAAAATGCCAAAATCAAGCTCTACCAAATCTTCAATGAATTGGAGGAGCTGCGGCAAGCAGTATTTACAAAGGATTTAGAGGTACGTTAAATTCTACTTAAATGGTTCTGCCACGCCATGTGGCATCCTTGAGTCGGTCTGCCACAAGCCAGACAATGCGCTGCACATCCTCCGGTTTGTAGAAAATCTTACTCTGTGTGGTGATAAATGTACTAAAATCTGTTAAGTCCGATGGTGCAGCTTTTCTAATGGAATGAAAGCCACTAAATTTGCAAGAAAAGCCATATGCTGCTAAGTCAATTTGAAGGTCGTTTTCCGACGGAAGAAT
>CASENE010000054.1 GCA_949289265.1 uncultured Bacteroides sp. | reverse complement strand
TATGCCCAGGACAAGCCATTGGTCAGCGAGAGCGGGTTTCTTCTTGGGTTCGTTGCTCATGCCTTAGAATTGATATACCTGTTCAATGTAGTCTATGAACGCCTTGTTCAGCATCTTCACCCCGCCCGGCGTGGGATAGTCCCCGCTGAAATACCAGTCACCCGGATGGTTGGGGCAGGCTTGGTGCAGGCCTTCGAGGGGTTGGTAAACTATCTCCACCTTGGCGCGGGTGCCCTCAGGGGTGAGCAACTCGACCATCTTAGCGGAGATTTCCTCGTCGGTGAAGGGGGCATAGATTTCTTTCACGTAGTTCACCATCTGCTCCTTGGGCAAGTCCGCCTGCTCCTTGCTCTTGCGGTAAGCGGAGGCGATGACGTTGCGCATCTCGCGCTCCTTCAGCAGCTCGATGGCGGCGCGGAAGGCGATGAACTCGCTCATGCGGGACATATCGATGCCGTAATAGTCGGGGTAGCGCACCTGGGGGGAACTGGAGACGATGACGATCTTCTTTGGTCCCAGTCGGTCCAGGATGCCAATGATGCTTTGCTTCAGCGTGGTGCCGCGCACGATGCTGTCGTCAATGATAACCAGGTTGTCCTCGCCGGGCACCAGGCTGCCGTAGGTGATGTCGTAGACGTGGGCGGCAAGGTCGTTGCGCGTATTGCCCTCGGCGATGAAGGTGCGCAGCTTGATGTCCTTGATGGCCACCTTCTCGCTGCGGATGCGGCGGGAGAGGATGCGCTCCAGCTGTTCGTGCGACGGCGTATGTTCCAAGGCGTCTATCTGGTAGACCTTCTCCTGGTTGAGGTATTCGTCCAACCCCTGCAACATGCCGTAGAATGCCACCTCGGCCGTGTTGGGGATGAAGGAGAAGACGGTGTGGTCGATGTCGTTGTCAATGGCGCGGAGGATGCTGGGCACCAATTCTTTGCCAAGCTGCTTGCGCTCCCGGTAGATGTCCGTGTCGCTGCCCCGGCTGAAATAGATGCGCTCGAAGGAGCAAGGCTTTATCGGGGTACGGGGCTTGTTGATTTGAATGGTGCGCATCTTGCCCGCCTTGGTGAAGATGACCGTCTGTCCCGGTTGCAATTCCTTGATGGACTCCATGGGCACGTTAAACACAGTCTGGATGACAGGACGCTCGCTGGCCAACACAGCCACTTCATCATCCTGATACCAGAAGGCGGTGCGGATACCCCACGGGTCGCGGATGGCAAATGATTCCCCACTGCCGGTCAGGCCGCAGATGACGTAGCCCCCGTCCCACTCTTTGCTGGATGTGCGCAGGACGTTGGCCAGCTCGATGTGGTCCTCTATATAACGGGTAATGTCCATGCCGGTCAGTCCGTTAGCCTCGGCAATGCCATAGAGACGTTCCACTTCGCGGTCGAGACGGTGGCCCACCTGCTCCAACATGATATAGGTATCGGCATACTTGCGCGGATGCTGCCCCATGGCGGTAATCTTGGCAAATATCTCGTCCACGTTAGTCAGATTAAAGTTGCCACAGAGGGCAAGGTTCTTCGCCCGCCAATTGTTTCTCCGCAGAAAAGGATGTACATACGTAAGGCCGGATTTGCCCGTGGTGCTATAACGCAGGTGCCCCATATAGACTTCGCCCGCAAAGGGGAGGCACTTCTTGGCATAGTCAGCATCGTGAAGTTGCTCCGGCGTCAGGTCGCGGAAGTGGGTATGCACAGTGTCGAATATCTCGGTGATGGCGCCAGATCCCAAAGCCCGCTCGCGGAACATGTATTCCTCGCCGGGATTGGCCTCCAGCTTGACGCAAGCCAGGCCCGCGCCTTCCTGCCCCCGGTTGTGCTGCTTCTCCATCAGGAGATAGAGCTTATTCAAGCCGTACATCCAAGTGCCGTACTTCTTTTCGTAGTACTCCAAGGGTTTGAGCAGGCGTATCATGGCCACGCCGCATTCATGTTTCAGTTGTTCCATTTATTTATATATAAATATAATAATGTGTATATATCGCTCATCGAAGTATATATGAAACTGCAATAGGAGTACTTTCATCCTACGTTCCTTACACCCATGAATCAAAGCAATCAGCCGCATAGGTATTTTATGGCGCAAAGATACGCATTCTTAGAAACATAATGTTTATGATACTATCATTTATTGTTCAAATAAACAGGAAAAAGTCATCCTGGCTATAAATTGTTAAATAATATATTATTTCTTCTGTCATTTAAGCATTCTATTAATTCGTAACACATATAACAGAATTTAATTACAATACATCCGTTTTACACTTCAAAAAAGTGCGAATTAAAACTAATTGTTTATATACATGCTTTCCTTGCACATTAACATTATCATTATGAAAGTATTTAAGTACTTTTGCAAAACAAAACGACAGCATATTCAAGCAAAAACAACTTGTTAAGCAAATGAATTATATGAAACAAGAACTTTTAAGCAACCACACAAAAGGCATGAAGCGCGTATATCCTCCCAAATCGGAGGGCTTATATCACGCGAGCAACGAACACGATGCATGCGGAGTAGGTATGTTGGTAAACATCCACGGCAACAAATCGCATGAGTTGATTGACGATGCTTTAAAGGTACTGGAAAATATGCGCCACCGTGGAGCAGAAGGAGCCGACAATAAGACAGGCGACGGAGCCGGTATCATGATACAGATACCGCACGAATTCATCTTGTTGCAAGGCATTCCTGTCCCGGAGAAAGGGAAATATGGCACAGGTTTATTGTTCCTTCCCAAGAATGAGCACGACCAGGCTGCTCTGCTCAGCATCATTATTGAAGAAATAGAAAAAGAAGGGTTGACCTTGATGCACCTGCGCAATGTTCCTACACGCCCGGAGATATTGGGCAAAACGGCTTTGGAGTCTGAGCCTGATATCAAGCAAGCCTTTGTAACCGGATTCGCGGAAAGTGAAACTGCGGACAGAAAGCTCTATATCATCCGGAAAAAGATTGAGAACCGAGTGCGCAAATCGGATATTCCTACCCGCAAAGACTTTTATATAGTCTCCTTATCGACAAAGAACATCGTATATAAAGGTATGCTCTCATCTTTGCAGTTGCGTAATTATTATCCGGACCTAACTAATAAGTATTTCACCAGCGGACTGGCTTTGGTTCATTCGCGTTTCAGCACCAATACTTTCCCAACGTGGGGATTGGCACAACCTTTTCGACTACTGGCACACAACGGAGAGATAAACACCATACGCGGTAACCGCAGTTGGATGGAGGCACGCGAAAGCGTTTTGTCTACCCCTACCCTGGGAGACATCAAAAACATACGCCCCATCATCCAACCCGACATGAGCGACAGCGCATCTCTGGACAACGTGCTCGAATTTCTGGTAATGTCCGGTCTAAGTCTCCCGCACGCCATGGCTATGCTGGTACCCGAATCATTCAACGAGAAAAACCCGATAAGCGAAGAACTGAAAGCCTTTTATGAATACCATTCCATCCTGATGGAACCGTGGGACGGACCTGCGGCCCTGCTGTTTAGCGATGGGCGCTATGCCGGCGGCATGTTGGACCGGAATGGTCTACGACCAGCCCGATACCTCATTACACGCAACGACATGATGGTGGTAGCCAGCGAGGTCGGCGTCATGCACTTCGAGCCGGGAGACATCAAAGAGAAAGGACGTTTACAACCTGGAAAGATTCTGCTGATAGACACGCAAGAAGGACAGATATATACAAACGATGAACTGAAGTGTCAATTGGCTGAAGCCAAACCCTATCGCACTTGGCTGGCAACCAATCGCATCGAGCTGGACGAGTTGAAAAGCGGCCGCAAAGTGTCTAATACAGTAACGCACTACGATGCAAAACTCCGTTTCTTCGGCTATTCCAAAGAAGATATCGAACGCATCATTCTCCCCATGGCACAAAATGGCACGGAGCCTGTCAGCGCTATGGGCAATGATACGCCCTTGGCTGTGCTGGACGACAAGCCTCAATTGTTTTACAATTATTTCCGCCAGCAATTTGCGCAAGTGACCAATCCGCCTATCGACCCCATACGCGAGGAATTGGTTATGTCGTTGACAGAGTATATCGGCGCAGTGGGCATGAACATTCTTACGCCCAATGAAAGTCATTGCAAGATGGTCAGGCTTAACCATCCGATTCTGACCAATACGCAATTGGACTTACTATGCAATATCCGATACAAAGGCTTCAAAACCGTTAAGCTACCCATGCTTTTTGAAACATCCAAAGGGAAAGCGGGGTTACAAGAGGCTTTGACCTTACTGTGCAAGCAGGCTGAAGAATCGGTAACAGAGGGAGTCAACTACATAGTACTGACAGACCGGGACGTAGATGCCACACACACAGCTATTCCTTCCTTATTAGCGGTCAGCGCTGTTCATCATCATCTTATCTCCGTAGGGAAACGTGTGCAGACAGCTCTTGTTGTCGAAAGCGGCGAGATTCGCGAGGTGATGCACGCAGCTCTTCTGCTGGGCTTTGGAGCCAGTGCAATCAACCCCTATATGGCCTTTGCCATTATCGACAAACTGGTGCGAGACAAGGAGTTGCAACTGGATTATGCGACGGCAGAAAAGAAGTACGTGAAAGCCATCTGCAAAGGCCTGCTGAAGGTAATGAGCAAGATGGGCATCAGCACCATCCGCTCTTACCGTGGAGCAAAGATATTCGAAGCTGTCGGAATAAGC
The DNA here is from genome assembly GCA_949289265.1 of uncultured Bacteroides sp. Classification (GTDB taxonomy): domain Bacteria; phylum Bacteroidota; class Bacteroidia; order Bacteroidales; family Bacteroidaceae; genus Bacteroides. The sequence continues at coordinate 25,865 of CASENE010000054.1, read as the reverse complement.
GAAGAATTAAGCCAAGCCTATTTAGGAGGTCTACCCTCGCCCATTGGCGGCATCCGGTTAGAGGAAGTCGCTAAAGATGCCATCGCATTCCACCGCGAAGGTATGGCCATCATCCAGGAGAAAGAAGAAGTCCCGCCGTTGTTACCTAACAAAGGAATCTACGCTTGGCGCAAAAACGGCGAACCTCATGCTTGGAACCCAGAAACCATCAGTGCCTTGCAACTGGCCACCCGATTGGGCAGTTACAAGAAGTTCAAAGACTTTACCCGCCTGGCGGATGAGAAATCTGCGCCCATCTTCTTAAGGGATTTTTGGGATTTCAAGAAGAATCCTATTGACATAGACCGCGTAGAACCGGTGGAAAACATTGTCAGACGCTTTGTGACAGGAGCCATGTCTTTTGGTGCCATCAGTCAGGAAGCACACGAAGCCATTGCCTTGGCCATGAATCACCTGCATGGCAGAAGCAACACCGGCGAAGGCGGAGAAGATGCGGCACGGTTCGGCACGGAATTGAACAGTGCCACCAAGCAAGTAGCGTCCGGTCGGTTTGGCGTCACGACCGAGTATTTGGTCAGCGCCGATGAAATCCAAATAAAAATAGCCCAAGGCGCCAAGCCCGGTGAGGGCGGACAACTGCCCGGTTTCAAAGTAGACAAGGTAATAGCCCGCACCCGCCACTCCATCCCAGGCATTTCGCTGATTTCGCCTCCGCCTCATCATGACATCTATTCCATCGAAGACCTGGCACAACTCATCTTCGATTTGAAGAATGTCAATCCACGGGCCAAGATAAGCGTAAAATTAGTGGCAGAAGCCGGCGTGGGTACCATTGCAGCCGGCGTGGCCAAAGCCAAAGCCGACCTGATTGTAATCTCGGGTGCCGATGGAGGCACTGGCGCTTCACCATCCTCCAGCATCCGCTATGCAGGCGTATCGCCGGAATTGGGTTTGAGCGAGACACAGCAGACTTTGGTTCTCAACGGGCTGCGCGGTCAGGTTACGCTGCAAGTAGACGGCCAGCTGAAGACAGGACGCGACATCGTGTTGATGGCTATGCTAGGGGCAGAAGAATATGGTTTTGCCACCGCTGCCCTCATCGTGCTGGGATGTGTCATGATGCGCAAGTGCAACCAGAACACCTGTCCGGTGGGAGTAGCCACTCAAGACGAAGAATTACGTCGACGTTTCCATGGACGGAGTGAATATCTCATCAACTATTTCACGTTCCTGGCCCAAGAGGTACGCGAATATCTGGCTCAGATAGGCGTGGAGAAGATGGACGATATCATTGGCCGCACAGACTTCATCATACGCCGCTCTGAGGTGCAGGCCGGAGGCAAAGAAACCCTGTTGCACTTCGACCGTTTGCTGGCGCGGGTGGACAACGACGCTGCCATCCGACACATCATCGACCAGGAGCATGACATCAGCCGGGTGAAAGACGTGGAGATTCTGAATGCAGCCCAAGACGTAGTGGCCAGCGGCCACGGCGAACTGTCATTGGAATACACCATCGCCAACACCGACCGTGCCACGGGAGCCATGTTGTCCGGGGCTGTGGTGAAACGTCACGGAGCACAAGGACTGCCGGAAGACACACTGAATATCCGCTTCAAAGGCTCAGCCGGGCAAAGTTTCGGTGCTTTCCTGGCGCCAGGCATCAATTTCAAACTGGAAGGAGAAGCCAACGATTATCTGGGCAAAGGACTCAGCGGCGGACGCATCGCCGTAATGCCTCCCATCCGCTCGAACTTCGATGCCGAGGTCAATGTCATAGCCGGCAACACGCTGCTCTATGGAGCCACGTCGGGCGAAGTATACATCAACGGCCGTGTGGGCGAACGCTTCGCGGTGCGTAATTCCGGTGCCACTGCCGTGGTGGAAGGCGTGGGCGACCACTGTTGCGAATATATGACCGGCGGACGCGTGGTGGTGCTGGGCACTACGGGGCGCAACTTCGCCGCCGGCATGTCCGGAGGTGTGGCCTACGTGTGGAACAAAGAAGGCAATTTCGACTATTTCTGCAACATGGAGATGGTGGAACTGTCGCTCATCGAAGAGGCATCCTACCGCAAGGAGTTGCACGAACTGATACGCCAACACTACCTCTACACCGGTTCCAAACTGGCACGCACCATGCTGGACGACTGGGGACGATACGTAGAACAGTTCATTCAAGTCGTTCCCATTGAGTACAAGAAGGTCTTGCAGGAAGAGCAGATGCGCAAACTCCAGCAAAAGATTGCCGACATGCAGCGCGATTACTGACCGACTGCGGACAGAGGTATTGTCATCCAATTTTGTACACCGACTAAAAAACAACCAGATTTATGGGAGATTCAAAAGCATTTCTAACTATCCCGCGTCAGGAAGCGGGATATAGACCGATACATGAACGCATCACCGACTACAGCCAGGTGGAGCAGACACTCAATAGCCACGACCGCAAACTGCAGGCATCGCGCTGCATGGATTGCGGCGTACCCTTCTGCCATTGGGCTTGCCCGTTGGGCAACAAACAACCCGAGTTTCAAGACGCCTTGTCGAAAGGGAAATGGGAAGAAGCCTACCGGGTACTGACGGAGACAAATGATTTCCCGGAGTTCACCGGACGCATCTGCCCGGCCCTTTGCGAGAAATCGTGCGTACTGAAACTGTCGTGCGACGCGCCGGTGACCATCCGCGAAAACGAAGCAGCCATTGCCGAAGCTGCTTTCCGCGAAGGATACGTACGGCCCGTCCGGGGCGAAAGGAATGGGAAACGGGTGGCCGTCATCGGCAGCGGCCCGGCCGGACTGAGCGCAGCGGTACGCCTCAATGCCTTGGGCTACGATGTGACCGTCTACGACCGCATGCCACGTCCCGGCGGCTTGTTGCGCTATGGCATTCCCAACTTCAAGCTGCCCAAAGAAGTGGTAGACCGCCGTCTTCGCTACCTCGAGGCCGATGGCATCCGCTTTGAGATGAACACCGAGATTGACCCGGTGAACCACCTGCCCGAAGGATTTGATGCCTACGCGCTCTGCACCGGCACTCCCGACGCGCGCGACTTGCAAATCCCGGGACGCGAACTGCAGGGCATCCACCTGGCCCTCGAACTGCTGGGCCAACAGAACCGCCGGCTGGACGGCGAGACATTTGCCAAAGACAAGCTGGTCAACGCTCAAGGTCGGCACGTATTGGTCATTGGAGGTGGCGATACGGGCAGCGACTGCATCGGGACGGCCATCCGCCAGGGGGCAGCCAGCGTGACCCAAATAGAAATCATGCCGAAACCTCCGGTTGGCCACAACCCTGCGACCCCGTGGCCTCAGTGGCCCATGGTGCTCAAGACCACTTCCAGCCACGAAGAGGGCTGCATCCGCCGTTGGTCTTTGGCTTCACAGCGTTTCCTCGGAAAGAACGGCCGTGTGTGCGGCGTGGAAGTGGAGGAAGTGGAATGGCTGCCCGCCGAAACCGAGGGAGGCCGTCCGGTCATGAAGCCCACCGGAAAGAAAGAGGTGATAGAGACCGACATGGTGTTGCTGGCTATGGGATTCCTGCGCCCCGTTCTTCCCCAGTTGCCTCCCCAGGTGTTCCCCGCCGGCGATGCACGCAACGGCGCCAGTCTGGTGGTGCGCGCTTTAGCCGACGGTCGAAGAGTGGCACGAGACATCGACCAATATTTGTCTAACCTTTAATCCCGTTTTTCCCTATGTGTGGAATAGCTTGCATTTTCAACATCAAGAAGCAATCGCCCGAACTACGAGACAAGGCTCTCCGCATGGCCCGCAAAATCCGTCACCGCGGCCCCGACTGGAGCGGCATCCATGTAGGCCCGACCGCCATCCTGGCCCATGAGCGCTTGAGCATCGTCGACCCCCAATCGGGCGGACAACCGCTTTATTCGCCGGACGCGCGTCAGGTGCTGGCCGTCAACGGAGAAATCTACAACCACCGCGACATCCGCGCCCGCTATCAAGGTTCCTACCCCTTCCGTACAGGCTCGGACTGCGAAGTCATCCTGGCCCTCTACCGCGACAAGGGCATCCACTTCCTGGAGGAACTGAACGGCATCTTTGCCTTCGCCCTTTACGACGAAGAGCGCAACGAGTTCCTCATAGCCCGCGACCCCATCGGCGTCATTCCGCTCTACATCGGGCGTGATTTGGAGGGGCGTGTCTATGTGGCCAGCGAACTGAAGGCTTTGGAGGGATTCTGCGATGAATACGAGCCTTTCTTGCCAGGCCACTATTATTGGAGCCGGGAGGGAGAGATGAAACGTTGGTACACCCGCGACTGGATGTCGTATGACACGTTGCCCGCCGCCCGGAGCGACATGGCCCCTGCCCGCCAGGTGCGTCAGGCCCTGGAAGCAGCCGTGCAACGCCAGCTGATGTCGGATGTCCCCTACGGCGTATTGCTGTCCGGCGGACTGGACTCGTCGGTCATCTCTGCCGTCGCCAAGAAATACGCCGCCCGCCGCATCGAGACGGACAACCAGAGCGAGGCCTGGTGGCCGCAACTGCACTCTTTTGCCATCGGACTGGAAGGGGCGCCGGATTTGCTGAAGGCGCGCGACGTGGCCAAACACATCGGTTCCGTCCATCATGAAGTGCACTACACCATCCAAGAGGGACTGGACGCCCTGCGGGATGTCATCTATCACATCGAAACCTATGACGTCACCACCGTCCGTGCCTCTACGCCCATGTATCTGCTGGCAAGGGTCATCAAGTCCATGGGCATCAAGATGGTGCTGAGCGGCGAGGGAGCCGACGAGGTTTTCGGCGGATACCTGTACTTCCACAAAGCCCCCACCCCGCGGGCGTTCCACGAAGAGACGGTGCGCAAGTTATCCAAGCTGTATCTTTACGATTGCCTGCGGGCCAACAAGAGTCTGGCAGCCTGGGGCGTGGAAGGGCGCGTCCCCTTTCTGGACACCGAATTTCTGGATGTGGCCATGCGCCTGAACCCCGCGGTCAAGATGTGCCCGGGGAAGGAAATCGAAAAGAGAGTAGTCCGCGAGGCCTTTGCCGACATGCTGCCGGACAACGTGGCCTGGCGGCAGAAGGAACAATTCTCCGACGGCGTGGGCTACAGCTGGATAGACACGCTGAAAGCCGTGACAGCCGCAGCTATTTCCGACGAACAGATGGCCCATGCCGCCGAGCGCTTCCCCATCCATCCGCCCCGCAACAAGGAAGAATACTATTACCGCTGCATCTTCGAGGAACACTTCCCCAGCGCCAGCGCGGCCCGAAGCGTGCCCAGCGTGCCCAGCGTGGCCTGTTCGACGGCCGAAGCCTTGGCGTGGGACAGCGCTTTCCTGGGCATGAACGAGCCGAGCGGACGGGCCGTGGCCGGTGTCCACGAGCAAGCCTACGAATGATAGCAGCCTGTCTTTCAGCATTTAGTGGAAGTATAATCCCAGCTTGCTGGCATAGTAGTCCCCGGCCGCTGGCACAGTAGCCCCCGGTCGGGAGAACTATAATCCCCGGTCAGTCCGTCTTAAGGCACGGCATCCAGACGGAAGCGCCGGAGGAGGAGAATCTGAAAAAACAAACCCGGGCAAAGTGTTTTTTCAGATTCTTTTTCTACCTTTGCCCCGTAAAGTCAAAGGGGTGCCCGTCCGGGCTGAGATTATACCCTCGAACCTGATGCAGGTAATACTGCCGTAGGAATTGGTACACATACGCTATCCTTCTCCGCTCCCGCAGGGGACGTCTCTTTGTCTTTCCCATCGTGTCATACCTATTTTAACAGAAGAAGATGAAGATTACAGTCAACAACCAAGAGCGGGACACCCAATCCGTCAACCTGCTGCAATTGGCCGCCGAGCTTTCCCTCCCCGCGCAGGGAGTAGCCATGGCCATGAACAACCGCATGATTCCACGCACTTCGTGGGCAGATACCCCCCTGGCAGAGGGCGCATCCATCGTCATCATTCAAGCTGCCTGTGGAGGATAAGAAGATGATACCCGTACAATTTATTACGCACCGCACCGACCGGTATTCTTACCTGGACAGTGCCCGCATGGCCCTGGAAGGCGGCTGCCGCTGGATACAACTGCGCATGAAAGACTGCCCGCCGGACGAAGTAGAAGCCGTGGGCCGCGAAGTGAAAATGCTCTGCAAGAAGCACGAGGCCATCTTCATCGTCGACGACTACGTGGAGCTGGCGCAAAAGCTGGAGGCCGACGGCGTGCACCTGGGCCTGAAAGACATGCCTGTGGCAGAAGCCAGGCGCGTGTTGGGCGAAGGCTTCCTCATCGGCGGCACCGCCAATACGTTCGACGACATCGTCCTGCACCATCGCAGCGGGGCCGACTACATCGGTTGCGGTCCCTTCCGCTTCACCACTACCAAACAGAACCTCAGCCCCGTGCTTGGCCTGGAGGGCTACTCCCGCATCATCCGGCAGATGCGCGAGGCGGATATCTCCCTACCCGTGGTAGCCATCGGAGGCATCACCCGCGCGGACATCCCGGCCATCATGCAGACGGGCGTGCAGGGTATCGCCCTGTCCGGCACCGTGCTTCGCGCCGACAATCCCGTGCAGGAGATGCGGGAGATATTGGCCCTCTGACAAAGGGAGGCGCTGACAAAGTGCCTGCAAGGCACGGTCAATGTGCCTATAAGACACGGCCAAAGTACCTGCAAGGCTTCGAGTATATCTGTAACTGACAAATGATTTAACGACATAAGGAATATGAAGAAACTGATTATCGCCGGGCGCGAGTTCGACTCACGCCTCTTCCTGGGCACCGGGAAGTTCAGCTCCAACAACGTGATGGAGCAATCCATACTGGCATCGGGCACGCAGATGGTGACCGTGGCCATGAAACGCATCGAACTGGATGACAAGGAGGACGACATGCTGCGCCACATCGCCCACCCGCACATCCAACTCCTGCCCAACACCAGCGGCGTGCGCAACGCCGAGGAAGCCGTCTTCGCCGCACAAATGGCCCGCGAAGCCTTCGGCACCAACTGGCTGAAACTGGAAATCCACCCCGACCCGCGCTACCTCCTGCCCGACTCCGTAGAGACCCTGAAAGCTACGGAACAACTGGTGAAACTGGGCTTCGTCGTCCTGCCCTATTGCCAGGCCGACCCCACCTTGTGCAAACACTTGGAAGAGGCGGGCGCCGCCACCGTCATGCCCCTCGGCGCGCCCATCGGCACGAACAAGGGACTGCAGACGCGCGATTTCCTGCGCATCATCATCGAGCAGGCCAACGTCCCCGTCGTCGTGGATGCGGGCATCGGCGCTCCCAGCCATGCCGCCGAAGCCATGGAGATGGGTGCATCGGCCTGCCTGGTCAACACCGCCATTGCCGTGGCCGGAGACCCCGTGCAGATGGCCATCGCCTTCAAGGAAGCTGTCGAAGCCGGTCGCCGCGCCTACGAAGCCGGGCTTGGCATCCAGGCCGAATCGATGGAAGCCGAAGCCAGCTCTCCCCTCACCGCTTTCTTGAATAGTTGACGAGGGAACGAGTTAACAAGGGTACGAGTTGACAAGTCAACAAGACCGAAGCCTTGTCCACTTGTCCCCTCCTAATCCTCCTAATAATATAAACGATATGAACCAACGCATCAAATACTCCCGCTCCGAAAAGGTCTACCTGCCGGGGCAAATCCATCCCGACCTGCGCGTGGCCATGCGCCGCGTGGAGCAAGTGCCCAGCACCACTTTCGACGCCAACGGCGAGAAGGTCATCACGCCCAACCCGAAGGTCTACATCTACGACACCAGCGGCCCGTACAGCGACCCCTCCGTGGACATCGACTTGAAGAAAGGACTGCCCCGCCTGCGCGAACCCTGGATACTGAAGCGCGGCGACGTGGAACGCCTGCCCGAAATCTCCTCCGAGTACGGACGTATGCGCAGGGACGACCACACCCTCGACCACTTGCGCTTCGAGCACATCACCCTGCCCCTCCGCGCCAAAGCAGGGAAACACTGCACGCAGATGTATTATGCCAAGCAAGGCATCATCACTCCGGAGATGGAGTACGTGGCCATCCGCGAAAACATGAACTGCCAGGAACTGGGCATCGACACGCACATCACGCCCGAGTTTGTCCGTCAGGAGCTGGCCGCCGGACGTGCCCTCCTCCCTGCCAACATCAATCACCCCGAAGCAGAGCCGATGATCATCGGCCGCAACTTCCTGGTGAAAATCAACACCAACATCGGCAACTCCGCCACGACCTCCGGCATTGAGGAAGAAGTGGAGAAGGCCCTATGGAGCTGCAAGTGGGGCGGCGACACGCTGATGGATCTCTCCACCGGCGCCAACATCCACGAAACGCGCGAGTGGATTGTCCGCAACTGCCCCGTACCCGTAGGCACCGTGCCCATCTACCAGGCACTGGAGAAGGTGAACGGGCGGGTGGAAGACCTCTCGTGGGAACTCTACCGCGACACACTCATCGAGCAATGCGAACAGGGCGTGGACTACTTCACCATCCACGCAGGCATCCGTCGGCATAACGTCCACCTGGCAGACAAACGCTTGTGCGGCATCGTCAGCCGCGGAGGCAGCATCATGAGCAAGTGGTGTCTCCTGCACGACAAAGAGTCCTTCCTGTACGAACACTTCGATAACATCTGCGAGATACTGGCCTCGTATGACACGGCCATCTCCCTGGGCGACGGCTTGCGTCCGGGTTGCATCCAGGATGCCAACGACGAAGCCCAATTCGCCGAGCTGGACACCATGGGCGAACTCGTTACCCGCGCCTGGGACCACGACGTGCAGGCCTTCATCGAGGGGCCGGGTCACGTGCCCATGCACAAGATACGGGAGAACATGGAACGGCAAATAGAGAAGTGCCACAACGCGCCGTTCTACACCCTCGGCCCCATCGTCACGGACATCGCGCCGGGCTACGACCATATCACCTCAGCCATCGGCGCGGCGCAAATCGGCTGGCTGGGCACGGCGATGCTGTGCTATGTCACGCCGAAGGAGCACCTCGCCCTGCCGGACAAGGAAGACGTGCGTGTCGGTGTCGTCACCTACAAGATTGCCGCCCATGCCGCCGACCTGGCCAAGGGACACCCCGGTGCGCAGGTGCGGGACAACGCCTTGTCGAAGGCACGCTATGAGTTCCGCTGGAAGGACCAGTTCGACCTGTCGCTGGATTCGGAACGGGCGATGAACTATTTCCATGCCGGCAAGCACGTGGACGGGGAATATTGCACGATGTGCGGCCCCAACTTCTGCGCCATGCGGCTCAGTAGAAGCATTAAAAAGGACAAATAACTATCAATAAATTCAACTCTTTAGACGCAGATAACGCTGATGACGCTGATTCCCTTATTTTAAGATAATGACAGATCCGCGTCATCTGCGTCATCCGCGTCTGAAGAATCAATCCGATAAACCATGTTTAGTGAAGTATTAGACCAAATATCCTGGGACGACACCACCGCCCGCATCGCCGCCAAGACCGATGCCGACGTGCGCCGCGCCCTCAGCAAAGAGCGTTGCGACGTGGAGGACTTCATGGCCCTCATCTCGCCCGCGGCCGAGCCTTATCTGGAGCAGATGGCAAGGCTCAGCAAGAAGTACACCGAGGAACGCTTCGGCCGCACCATCTCCATGTTCGTGCCCCTCTACCTCACCAACTCCTGCACCAACTCGTGCGTGTATTGCGGTTTTCATGCCTCCAACCCCATGAAGCGCACGATACTGACCGAGGAGGAGATTGTCAACGAATACAAGGCCATCAAGCGGCTGGCACCGTTCGAGAACCTGCTGCTCGTCACCGGCGAGAACCCTGCCAAGGCAGGCGTGCCCTACATCGCCCGCGCCCTCGACCTGGCCAAGCCCTACTTCTCCAACCTGAAGATAGAGGTCATGCCACTCAAGGCCGAGGAGTACGAAGAGCTGACCCACCACGGCATGAACGGCGTCATCTGCTTCCAGGAGACCTACAACCGCGCCCACTACAACCTCTACCACCCGCGGGGCATGAAGGCCAACTTCGAGTGGAGGCTCAACGGCTTCGACCGCATGGGACAGGCCGGGGTGCACAGCATCGGCATGGGCGTCCTCATCGGGCTGGAACGGGAATGGCGCACGGACATCACCATGATGGCCCATCACCTGCGATACCTCCAGAAGCACTATTGGCGCACGAAGTACAGCGTCAACTTCCCCCGCATGCGTCCCTCGGAAAACGGAGGCTTCCAGCCCAACACGGTCATGACCGACCGCGAACTGGCACAGGTCACCTTCGCCATGCGCATCTTCGACCACGACGTGGACATCTCCTACTCCACCCGCGAGCCTGCCTCCATCCGCGACCACATGGCCACCTTGGGCGTCACCACGATGAGCGCCGAGAGCAAGACTGAACCGGGCGGCTACTACACCTATCCGCAGGCACTGGAACAGTTCCACGTCAGCGACGAACGCACGGCCCGCGAGGTCGACGCCGCCCTGCGCCGCATGGGACGCGAACCGGTGTGGAAGGACTGGGACGCGGCGTTCGACCGTCCGAGGCTGGCATCTGCGGTATAGTAACTTATCGTTACACGTACATCGCCAATAGCAACGTACGTATGTCGGCGATAGCAACGTACGTATGTCGCGCATAGTAACGTACGTACGTTGCGAGTAGTAACATACGTACGTTGCGGGTGGTAACATACGTACGTTACTCTCACTCCCCTTCTACCCCTTCCACAAGTGCCTGTAGCGGGGGTGGAGGGGCGACGCACGCCGACGGGTGCCCTCGACTTCCGGCAATCATAAATTTACACATATGATAATGAACACTGACAACCGATACGAACGCCAGACCGCCCTGCCCGAGCTAGGGCCGGAGGGGCAAGAACGTCTGGCCCGCGCCCGCGTGCTGCTGGTGGGCGTGGGGGGACTGGGATGCCCGGCTGCCCTCTACCTGACCGCCGCCGGCATAGGCACGGTGGGGCTGATGGACGACGACATCGTTAGCCTAAGCAACCTGCAGAGGCAAGTGCTCTACGCAGAGGCAGACCAGGGGCAGCCCAAGGTGCTGTGCGCCGCACGCCGCCTCCGACAACTCAACAGCCGAACACACATCGAAATGCATCCGTACAGGCTGACGGAACGCAACGCGCGCGAACTGCTGGAGGCCTACGACATCGTGGTGGACGGCTGCGACAACTTCCCCACGCGCTACCTCCTGGGAGACGTGTCCGCCGAGCTGCGGAAACCGTATGTCTACGGCGCCATCCGCGGGCTGCAGGGGCAGGTCAGCGTCTTCAACCACGGCCCGCATCCCCGCGCCTACCGCGAGCTCTTCCCCGACGAGAAGGAGCTGTGTGCCTTGCCGGTGGACAAGGCCGTCATAGGCGTCACGGCAGGCCTGACCGCCTGCGTGCAGGCCACGGAGGCGCTGAAAATCGCGGCCGGTTTCGGCGAAGTATTGAGCGGCCGGCTCTGGACGGTGGACGTGCGCGACATGCAGACCCACCTCATCCAATTCTAAACACTGTTTGCCACATTTATAATACCCCAACCATCCCATGGAACTCATCCTCATCACCCGTCCCGACCTCTTTGCGGGCGAAACGGAACTAATCACCGCCCTCCTGCATCACGGCCTCCGCCTGCTGCATGTCCGCAAGCCCGATGCCTCGGCCGCCGAACTGGAGGACTGGCTGCGCCGCATTCCCACGGCCTATTACCCCCGCCTCACGCTGCACGACCATCACCACCTGGCCGTGTCGTTGGGCCTGGGAGGCATACACCTCAACGCCCGGAACCCGCAACTGCCTCCCGGCGGCTTCGGCGGGCGCGTCAGCCGTTCGTGCCACACGCTGGACGAGGTCAGGCGATACAAGCCCACGTGCGACTACGTCTTTCTCAGCCCCCTCTTCCCCAGCCTCTCCAAGCCCGGCTACGTCGGTTCCCTCCGCCCGTCGGACCTGGACGAAGCCTCGGCCAGCGGCCTCATCGACCGGAAGGTCGTCGCCCTGGGAGGCATTGACGAGAGCCGGCTGGGACGTGTGCGAGACCTGGGATTCGGAGGCGTGGCGCTGCTGGGCGACGTATGGGGCCGGACACGGGCGGAGCTCATCCCCCACTACCTGCGCATGCAACGGCTGGCAACACAGGCTCCCCCCGCCGTAGTACTGACCATCGCGGGCAGCGACAGCAGCGGGGGTGCGGGCATCCAGGCAGACATCAAGACCATCTCGTCGCTGGGCGCCTACGCAGCTTCCGTCATTACCGCCGTCACCGCGCAGAACACGATGGGCGTGCGCGGCGTGCATCCTGTGCCGGCAGACTTCTTGGGCCTCCAGATAGACACGGTACTGGCCGACCTGAACGTGCAGGCCGTCAAAATAGGCATGGTAGGACAAGCAGAGGCGGTCGCAGCCCTGGCCCGCAGCCTGGACGCATACGCAGGCCCCGTGGTCTACGACCCGGTGATGATATCCACCAGCGGCCACCGTCTGATGGAGCCCGAAGCCGTAGACGCCGTGTGCCGGCAACTGATTCCGCGCTGCGCATTGATAACGCCCAACCTGCACGAGGCCCGCTTGCTGTCAGGGCGCGACATACGCACTGTGGAAGACATGGAACGCGCCGCCATCGACCTGTCTGGCCGGTACGCCACGTCCTTCCTCCTGAAGGGCGGCCACCTGGAAGGAGGCCGTATGTGCGACGTTCTCTGCCAAGCCGACGGCCGTCTCATCCGCTACGACTCGCCCCGCGTGGACAGTCGGAACCTGCATGGCACGGGCTGCACCCTGTCGTCGGCCATCGCTACCTTCCTGGCTCTGCACAATCCGATGGAAGAGGCGGTGGGATGCGCCAAACGATACGTCACCCAAGCCATCACCGAGGCCAGCCACCTGCGCATTGGACAAGGGCACGGCCCCTTGTGGCATTTTTTTACATAATATAACACGCCGTTTTGACAGATTCGTATTACCTTTGCGTCCACATACTAATCTAACCCACACAAATTATGGAGAAAGCGAAAGTTTACTTCTCAGACCTCCGCACCTCGCCCAACAGCAACCTGCTGGACAAGATGGAGCGTCTGTTGCGCCGGGCCGGTATCGGCAACCTGCCGCTGGAGGGCGCCTTCACGGCCATCAAGATACACTTTGGCGAACCGGGAAACCTGGCTTACATCCGCCCCAACTACGCGGCACGCATGGCACGCCTCTTGCGCAGCCTGGGCGCCAAACCTTTTCTGACGGACTGCAATACGCTCTACTCCGGTCGCCGTTCAAATGCAGTCGACCATCTGGAGAGCGCCATGGAGAACGGTTTTAATCCCCTGTCCGCGCAGTGCCAGGTCATTATCGGAGACGGGCTGAAAGGCACCGACTACCGGGAAATCCCCCTCGAAGATGCCCAATACTGTCCCTCGCCCAAGATTGGTACAGCCATTGCTGATGCCGACGTCATCATCAGCATGAACCACTTCAAGGGACACGAGCAGGCAGGTTTCGGCGGAGCACTGAAAAACTTGGGCATGGGATGCGCCAGCGTAGGCGGCAAACTGGAACTGCACGCATCCTCCCAGCCCAAGGTAGACACCGACCATTGCACCGGATGTGGCATCTGCGTGAAGCACTGCGCCCACGACGCCATCCATTTGAATGCCGCGACGCGCAAGGCTGAGATTGATTACAGCCGATGCGTGGGATGCGGGCAGTGCGTGGCGCTATGCCAACACGATGCAGCCGTGGTAAGCGACTGGGATACGTCTGAACGGCTTAACTACAAGATAGCAGAATATACCAAGGCCGTACTGAAAGACAAGCCCCACTTCCACATCAGTTTCATCATGAATGTCTCCCCCGAATGCGACTGCTGGAACCACAACGACGCAGCCATCATCCCCGACCTGGGCATGCTGGCCTCTGCCGACCCGGTCGCCCTGGACATGGCTTGCGCCGACATGGTGATGCAGGCTCCCATCCTGCACGGGAACAATGTCTTGAGCGAGAAGCACGAACACGATGACCTTTGCGGCTGCGACAAATTCCACCTCATCCATCCGGACACGGACTGGATGGCCGGCCTGAAGCATGCCGAACAAATCGGCATCGGCACCCGCCAGTACGAACTGATTAAGGTATAACCAGCATCCGTTTGTCTGTTCTTGAGCGTTTGAGTCTCACACAAGCAGAAGGCCGTGCTTAGTACAGACAAAGGAATAAACCTGAGAACTTAATATAAATATGCATATGGAAACATCAACCAAACTCTACGCATTGTCTTTCCACGAAGTAAAGACCTATCTGTTTGCTTCGCTCTTTGTGGTGGGCAACATCGTCCTGCCTCAACTGTGCCACCTGGTACCCGCCGGAGGCCCCACGTGGCTGCCCATCTATTTCTTCACCCTGATAGCCGCCTACAAATACGGCTTCCGGGTAGGCCTCCTCACGGCCCTGCTCTCGCCCACCCTCAACAGCCTGCTGTTCGGCATGCCGGCTGTCGCTGTCCTGCCCGCCATATTGGTGAAGTCTACGCTTTTGGCCGGTGCAGCCGCGTGGGTAGCCAGACGTGCCGGCAAGGTCTCCTTTGCGGGTATCTTGTTCGCCGTCCTGGCCTACCAGTTGCTGGGCACCCTCGTCGAGTGGGCTTTGTGCGGCAACCTGCTGACAGCTGTTCAGGACTTCCGTCTGGGCGTCCCCGGCATGTTGCTGCAGTGGGTGGGCGGCTATGCGCTGCTGAAGGCACTCCGCCGCATCTGACCGTATACTTCGGCCACGCATGTACCCCTCAACCAGACGCCCGCCGGAGCATACTTGCGGGCGTCGTTGTTTATGAACCCAAATACAAATATTCCCACAGCACCCTATGAATCCCCACAAGAAACTTGTCATCTACCAAGTGTTCACCCGCCTCTTTGGCAACGACAACAAGCACTGCGAACCCCACGGAGACATCCAGACCAATGGTTGCGGCAAACTTGCCGACTTCACCGCCAAAGCCTTGGGCGAAATCCGCCAGCTGGGCGCCACCCATATCTGGTACACCGGCCTGATTGAACACGCCACGCAGACGGACTACCGACGCTATAATATCCGCCCGGACCATCCGGCTGTTGTCAAGGGCAAGGCCGGTTCTCCCTATGCCATCAAGGACTATTACGACATTGACCCCGACCTGGCCAAGGACGTTCCCGGCCGCATGAAAGAGTTTGAGAACCTTATACAGCGCACCCACCGCAACGGCCTGGGCTTCATCATGGACTTCGTGCCCAATCACGTAGCCCGCCAATATCATTCGGATGCCCTTCCCGAGGGATGCCGCCAGCTGGGCGACGACGACGACACCACCAGAGCCTTCGCACCCAATAACAACTTCTACTACATCCCCGGCACACCCCTGCAAGGCCGTTTTGACATGAAGGGAACGGCTCCCGAAGCCTATGCCGAGATGCCGGCCAAGGCCACGGGCAACGACCGCTTCGACGCCTATCCCGAGACGAACGACTGGTACGAGACAATCAAACTGAACTATGGGGTCGACTACCAGAACGGACGCCATCCGCATTTCTCCCCCACGCCCGACACCTGGCATAAGATGCGCGACATCCTGCTCTTCTGGGCCGGCAAAGGCATCGACGGATTCCGCTGCGACATGGCCGAAATGGTGCCGGTGGAGTTTTGGGAATGGGCCATCCCGCAGGTCAAGGAGCGATATCCCAACCTGCTGTTCATTGCCGAAGTCTATAATCCCTCCCTCTACCGTGACTACCTGCACCGCGGGCACTTCGATTATTTGTATGATAAAGTCGGCCTCTACGACACCCTGCGCGCCATCGTCTGCTGCCGTGAGTCGGCCACGGCCATCAGCTACCGCTGGCAGGAACTGGAAGGCATCGGCGACCACATGCTGAACTTCCTGGAGAATCACGACGAACAGCGCATCGCCTCCGACTTCTTTGCCGGCGACCCGCGCAAGGCCATTCCCGCCTTCATCGTGTCGGCCTGCCAGAATGTCAATCCCGTCATGGTCTACTTCGGACAGGAGTTAGGCGAACGGGGCATGGATGCCGAAGGCTTTAGCGGACGCGACGGGCGCACCACCATCTTCGACTATTGGAGCATAGACACCATCCGCCGCTGGCGCAACGGGGGCAAGTTCGACGGACGCATGCTTACCGACGACGAGAAAGCCCTCCAGGCCACCTACCGGCGCATCCTCAACCTCTGCCACACGGAGGCAGCCATCCGCCAGGGCGCCTTCTTCGACCTGACCTACGTCAATCGGGGCGGATGGCGTTTCAACGAGCACCGCCAATATGCCTTCCTACGCAAATGGGGGCAGGAGGTCGTGCTGTGCGTGGTCAACTTCGACCCTCAGCGCGTGGATGTAAGCGTCAACATCCCGGCCCACGCTTTCGAATATCTGGAGATGCCGGAGTTGGAACAATGCACGGCCACAGACTTGCTCACCGGGGAAAGTTCCACCCTCAGCTTCGTTTCCTACCGAGGTTCTGAAGTCTCGGTAGAAGGCTATGGAGGCCGGTTGCTGAAGTTGCAGCTGCCTTAGTCTGCCCTGCGCTTGCCCCATCTCCTTCCCATTCTTCTGCCACAAGAAGAGAATTGCCCCTGTCAAGACGAGCTTGGCAGGGGATTTTTTATATTAGAACAAACAGACAAACCAACGGCCTCCCCTCCACATATCCCCGCCGATTGCGCCGGGGATGCATATCATTTTCCCGGCAAGCCTAGCGCGATGCTTGCCACGCAGGAGCCAAACCACAACAACTTTTCCAAAATAATGGAACAAAAATATGAATATGACATCTATTAAACTTAAATTCAGACCTTCAGCAAGCCCTGACAAGGAGGGGACATTGGTATTCCAACTGATTCACGGACGCGCGGTGCGCAGAATCAAGAGCAACTACCAGATATTCAACTACGAGTGGAACGAGGCCAACGGACAAATCATCCTCCCTCTTGCCTCGTCGCCACGCTACAAGCAACTGGCGCTTATCCAGCTCAACGTGGAATGGGGAATGCTGCGGCTTCGGAAAATTGCGGACGAACTGAGAAACTCCAAGCCCGACTGGAGCCTGGAAGATGTGGTGAAAAGATTCATTCCCGGCACAGACACAAGCCGCAGCGTGTTCAATTTCATCCATGCGCAGGTGTTGCACAAAAAGCTGCTGGGCAAGATTCGCTCCAGCGAGACCTACCGGGCCACACTGAACAGCTTCATGCGCTTCCGGAAAGACGTGGACTTGACTTTCGACATGTTCGATTCCAACCTGATGGAGCTTTACGAGGCAGAACTGCGCAACCGGGGCCTGTCCCGCAACACCAGCTCGTTCTACATGCGCATCCTGCGCACCAATTACAAACAGGCCGTAGAGCAAGGTCTGACCCCGGACAACCGGCCGTTCAAGCATGTGTATTGCGGCATGGACAAAACGGTCAAGAGAAGCATATCGCTGGCAGAAATCCGAAGAATCAAAGAGATGGACTTCTCGCGCAAGCCTACGCTGGATTTCGCGCGAGACATGTTCCTCTTCAGCTTCTACACGCGGGGCATGTCGTTTGTCGACATGGCCTACCTCAAAAAGCAAGATCTGAAAAACGGCTACCTGTCTTACCGCAGAAAGAAAACCGGACAACTGCTCACAATGGAATGGACAGAGCAAATGCAACGCTTGATTGACAAATACAAGGGCAACGGCACCCTCTATCTGTTGCCTATCATTACCAAAGAAGACGGTAACGAACGCCGTCAATACCAGAACCAACTGCGGAAAGTCAACCGCCGACTGAAGGACATCTCCGCCGCTGCCCAACTGGCCATCCCCCTAACCTTATATTATAGCCGCCACAGCTGGGCCACCATCGCAAGAGACATGTCCATCCCGGTATCGGTCATCAGCGAAGGACTTGGACACGATTCGGAAACCACCACGCGGATTTACCTGGATTCCATCAAGCTGTTTGAAGTAGACAAGGCCAACCGACAGATACTGCAAGGCCTTTAGACTCAATGTGATTTCATGGCTGCTTCACAAAAAGACCGTCTCCTAATGGGAGACGGATTTCTGGATACAAAAGTACAAAATCTTTTCATACCTTGTCTCTTTTTTGTCAGTTTATTTACAATTTTTATTCATGACTTTTTCACCTGATGCGCCTTGGAAGCACAGCAAATAGCCTGCTTTTCAGCGTTTAGCAGCGTAGTATTCCCAGCTTGCTGGGACTTAAGTCCTTGGTAGCCGGAACTATAGTCCCAGGTCGCTGGGACTTAAAGCCCAGGTTGCCGACAAAGTGTCTTCCGATGACTCAGGGCTATTTTCTTGACAGGACGGCATGTAGTGAGCGGGACGCAGATTGGGTTTCCGCAAACAGTAAAAATAGGCATTTGTTTACCAAAATCGGCTTGCGGAGGATTGGTAATTAAATGATTCTTAGGTGTTCCACAAAAAGAATCCGTCTCCCATTAGGAGACGGTCTTTGGTGAAACAGATATAAATTGCAGACATTTCACAAAAGAGTCTGTCTCCCATTAGGAGACGGTCATTTCCTCCCTCTTTCGGATTGGACAAGACAAAGCCAACCGACAAGGAGCATTAGGATGAAACGACATGTTCGGAGAGAGAAAAAGTTCAAGATATAATATTCGTAACTGCTTGTTATTTTGCTTCTTAAGATAACTTGCAGGAATAGAAGGAATGTACCTTACGGAACATGGGCACCTCTAAAGAAACATCTCCAACCCCGTTGACCATTCCCCCTATTCCCTCCATATACAGGAGGAAAGAAGCGGTGGCGCAATGGTTTGTCATGCGGGACCTTAAGAGGCCCAATGCCAAGTTTCCGGCCTATCAGATGCTGGGCAACCTGGGGATTGAAGTCTTTACGCCCATGGTCTGGAAATTGGTGGTGCGGCATGGCAAGCGTATCCCCCAAGAAGTGCCTTTCATGCGCGACCTGCTGTTCGTACACGATTCGCGCGACACCCTCGACCCCATCGTGGAGCGAACGGATACCCTACAATACCGCTATCTTCGGGACGGAAAACGGACGCCCATGACGGTGAGAGAGGCAGACATGGAACGCTTCATGAAAGCCGTGGAAGCCACCGATAATCCACGGTTCTACACTCCCGGAGAAATAAGGCGGGACATGATAGGCAAACGAGTGCGCATCATAGGCGGATTGTTGGACGGTTACGAAGGTAACCTCCAGAAACTGCAAGGCTCGCCCGTAAAGCGATTGTTTGTGGAGTTGCCCAACCTGCTGACCGCCTCGGTAGAAGTACAGCCGGAGTTCATTCAGATACTCAAGCCTTAACGCCCAACCCATTCACACAAAAGCATCATGGTCATTGCCGTAGATTTTGACGGAACAATCGTAGAGCACCGCTACCCCGAGATAGGGAAAGAGATACCCTTTGCCATCGCCACCCTGAAGAAGCTGCAAGCCGAACGCCATCAGCTGATCTTATGGACAGTGCGCGAGGGACGTCTTCTGGACGAAGCCGTGGCGTTCTGCCGCAAACGCGGTCTGGAGTTTTATGCCGTCAATGCCAACCATCCGGACGAGCAGGTCCCTTCGCAACCCTCCTGCCCTTGCCGGAAACTGCGCGCCGACTTGTTTATCGACGACCGGAATGTCGGCAGGTTGCCGGACTGGGGAGCGATTTATGAGATGGTGCATAACGGGTGGAGTTACAGACGGTATCTGAGTATGGTAAACGATTCTATGCAGGAACACGTCCGCAAACCACTGTGGAAACGGATATGCGGAATATAATAGCTTACTAATATGTCCGTTTCAAACAAGAAAAAATCAGAATGCTGCGGTTGCAACGCTTGCGCGGAAATCTGCCCGAAACACTGCATCAGCATGGTTGAAGACGCCAAGGGTTTTCTTTATCCCAAAGTAGACCATTCTGTCTGCGTGGAGTGCGGCGTCTGCGAGAAAGTTTGCCCGTTCGACGCATCCAATCTCACTTTGCGCCATCCTCTGAAGGCGTATGCCGCATGGAATAAGAACAGAGAAGAGTATCTGGCAAGTTCTTCCGGAGGTGCAGCCTATGTATTTTCTGATTACATAATCCGTCAGAATGGCGTTGTTTATGGTTGTGCGGCCGCTGGAATGGATGTACGTCACGTTCGTGTGGATCATATAGATCAATTGCCATGTTTGCAAGGTTCGAAATACGTTCAAAGTGATGTACGGGGGCTCTTTGCCCAAGTTGCCAACGATTTAAAAAGCCAACGCCAAGTGTTGTTCATCGGTACGCCTTGTCAGGTAGCAGGTCTGAAAAACTACCTACGCAAGGTGCCGCCGCATCTTTATTTAGTGGACTTGATATGCCACGGCGTTCCTTCCTCGAAAATGTTGCAATCTCATGCTTCTTTAATAGCTCGGGGACGAAAGGTCACGCATCTATCTTTCCGACGGGGCAGTGAATATAGAATAGAGCTACGTAGTGAGACTTTCCACTATGAACGTTCCCCTTATTACAAAGACGCTTACATGCGTAGTTTCATGACAGGTATTATCGACAGGCCAAGCTGCTACCATTGTCCATTTGCTACTTCAAACCGTGTGGGAGATGTTACCATCGGCGACTTCTGGGGACTGCGTGATGTGGAGGGTAAACTTTCGGAAGCACACAATGGCATATCCGTTCTTTTGCCTTGTACAGAGAAAGGAAAGAAACTTATCCATGCTGTGGCAGACAAGCTTGTTCTGCATGAACGTTCTGTAGATGAGGCCGTTGCTGGCAATACGCAGTTGCGCCATCCCATGCCTCGCACGTCCCGCAGTAGAGTATTTAATTTGTTGTGGCCTTTGTTCCCATTTGATGTGGCGGTATGGTTCTCCTTGTCTGATCAAGTGGCCATCGGTTTGAAGAGAAGAGGCATACGGTATTTGTCAAATGGTTTCCGAAAGTAATAAGCGGATTGCCCGAAATACAGTGTTGCTTTATATTAGGACACTGTTTTCACAACTGATCGCCCTTTACACCTCGCGCAAGATACTTGAAATACTTGGCGTAGAGGATTATGGCATTAATAATGTCGTAGGAGGTGTGGTAGGAATGCTCACTTTCTTGAATGGGTCAATGGCTGTGGCTACACAACGTTTCTTAACCGTAGAACTCGGACGAAATGACCTGAAAGCTTTCGGTCGCGTCTTCAGCATGTCATGCCTTATTCATCTTGCATTGGCACTGATAATCGTCATTGCCGCTGAGACGGTGGGACTTTGGTTCTTGAATACGCAACTCAACATCCCGGCCGACCGCATGACGGCAGCCAATTGGGTGTATCAAGTTTCTGTGTTCTCTGTATTCATTGGAATCCTCCAGACACCTTACACTGCCACTATAACAGCTTACGAGCGCATGAACGTGTATGCTTATGTGGGGATGAGCGAAGCCGTTTTAAGGTTGGCTATTGTTTTCCTTTTGTTGTTTATCAGTTATGATCATTTGATTGTCTATAGCCTGCTTGGCTTGGGGGTGTCCCTGCTTTTAGGAAGCATAGTTTGCCTATATGCAATACGTCATTTTGAAGCATGCCGTTTTAAGTGGCAATGGGATGATAGGCTGTTCCGCGCTATGTTGGGCTTCACAGGTTGGAATCTTTTTGGAACCATAGCTTGGCTTCTCAAAGGACAAGGTTCCAACATCTTGATGAATATTTTCGGTGGTCCGACTGTGAATGCCGCCAGGGGCATTTCGTTCCAAGTATCCAATGCCATACAGAATCTGGTTAGCGGTTTCAGTACGGCTGTGAATCCTCAGTTAACCAAGAATTATGCGGCAGGCAATCGAGAAGGTTTGTTTCGGCTGATGATGACCAGTTCTAAGATTTCTTTTTTTCTTTTACTGCTGATAGCCTTGCCAGTTATGATAGAGATTTCTTATATCCTGCAACTTTGGCTGGTCGATGTCCCTGATTATGCAGCATTGTTTACCCAGCTCATCCTGCTGGAAGCCCTATTGAATACTTATGGAGGGCCGATGATTACAGGGCTGATGGCAACGGGTAATATAAAATGGTATCAAATCGTGGTAGGCAGTGTGATATTGTTGATTGTACCGATTTCATATATATTCTTGTGTTTGGGATATTCTATCGTTACTCCCTTAATAGTTTCGATAGGGGCGATGGCAGTCTCAATGGTTTTGAGGTTGTGGTTTTGCAAACGACAACTAGAGTTTTCCGTGAATATATATATATATAAGGTGATATGTCCGACCATAGGCATATTTCTGCTTTCAGCGATAGCCCCCATAGTTGTGAGTCAGGTAATGGTTACCGGCTTTCTTCGACTTACAACTGTGACGTTGGTAAGCATAGCTTCAGTTTCTGTGCTTACTTATGGTTTGGGGTTGAACAGCCCGGAGCGTCAATTGGTGCGTACGGCTGCCACTAAAGTTCTTCATAAGTTTTTTAAATGATGGCACAGAAGAAAAAAGTAGGTATCATCACTTTTCATGCTTCGCATAATTATGGATCCATGTTGCAGGCATACGCTCTGCAGCAGGTCATTCTTGGAATGGGGCATGATTGTGAAATCATAAACTTTCGTACTGAAAGGCAACGCGAGTTTTATCGTCCCATGTTCATGAGAGGGGAATTCATAGACAGGTTAAAACGTTCCGTGGTTTATGCGCCATATATATCTGCATGGAGAAAGAAACATCGTTTGTTTGAGTGCTTTTTAAATGAGAAATATCATTTATCGCATGGGGAATATGCGACACTGGAAGAGTTGGAGTGTGCAGGGCTTAATTATGATGTCTATATTTCCGGCAGCGACCAAATATGGAACACACGTGCGTTTGATTTTGATTGGGCATACTTGTTACCATTTGCGGGAAGTTCTCGCCGTGTAGCGTATGCTCCCAGCATGGGACCGGTGCCATTTCAGTCTATAAGCAGTGAAGATAAGGCAAAGAAGATGGCAGACCTGTTAGGCCACTATGACTGCATAAGCGTGCGTGAACAACAGACCAGAAAGATGGTTACGCAACTTACCGGCAGAGATTGTGCTGTGGTGTTAGACCCGACTCTATTGATTTCTCCTGAAGTATGGAGTGAAATGGCTGGCGATACGCCATTGATCAAAGGAGATTATATTTTTCTATACACCCCATGGTATGATGAGAATGTCTATATGGAAGCAGGCAAGATATCAAATCAATCGCAAATGCCTGTGATTAACTCGCTGCTTCATACAGAATTACTATTGAATCTTAAGATCATGCGCCAACATTTTAACTTCCACCTAACCACGGGTCCGATTGAATTTCTTAACTTATGCAAATTTGCAAAATACACAATTGGCCGTTCGTTTCATTTGGCTGCATTCTCTATCATATTTCGTAAACCTTTTTATGCTGTTGAAGGAATGAAAGACAGTAGAGTAATAGATTTATTGCGGTTAACGGGGTTAGAACAACGTGGAATTGATGTTAGTTCAAACTTTTCAAAGATTCCACTCACAGTAGAGTATGATGCAGCACATCATCAGCTTTCCAGTGCAAGAGAATTAAGTTTGGAATGGCTGCATAAAAGTTTAAGTTAAACATGATGTATTTAACTTTGCAATAATTTCTATCTATAATTAGTCCGGCATTTTTACAACAATACTAATTTCAAAAGTCGATGAAACTAATATCATAATCTTTTGAGATTAGTATCGCAATCAAGAACTAATGTTAAACAATGAACGTAAAACCCAAAATATCTGTGATAGTGCCTGTCTACAATGTAGAAAAGCATGTTGAAAAATGCGTGCGATCCCTTTTCGGACAGACATTAGGCGATATTCAATATATTTTTATAGACGATGCCTCCCCGGATAGAAGCATTGAGAAAATTAAAGAGGTATTAAGAGAATACCCCCAAAGAACAAGCCAGTGCATGTTTCTAAAGCATACTTCTAACAAGGGCGTGGCTGCCGCAAGAAACACGGGTCTGTCTGCGTCAACAGGTGAATATATTACTTACTGTGACAGTGATGACTGGATGACATCGAACAGATTGGAGCAAATGTACACAGCAGCTATCAAGAATAATGCAGATATTGTATATGGCGACTTCACGATGGCGTATGGTGACAGAATAGAAGAATACAGGCTTCCTGACTGTGATTGGCAAGCGGATAAAACGAAAGCTTTGCAAGCATATATCACTTTTGGGTGGACTACGATATGGAATTTGTTGGCCAGGAAAGATATATATACAAATAATAACATTTTTTCAATAGGGGGGGGGGGTAAACTATTGTGAAGATTTTCATTTGGCGGTCAGATTACTCTTTTATGCGGAGAAAGTAGTGCATATAAAGGATGCGGGCTATTATTATAGCCAAATAAACGAATCCTCTATTATGCACACCTTCAATAAGAAAACAATGCATGATGAGCAAACGGCATATCTGGACATCATCAACTTCTTCAAGCGGCATGACGTTTACAATGATTACAAAAAGCAAATGTGCTGGCGCATTCTGAAAAGCAAGCAAGAATGGTTATTGAGCAAAAAGACGTGGCAAAAGTTTCTGGATTTGGTTCCAGAAAGCAGGTGTTATATTTTGTCGTGCCCTTATTTAAATAACAAACTGAAAGTGAACAGTTGGTGCTTGACGCATCATTTTAGTTTTATTTCTTCTTTCATGTTGTTTCTGCGCAAGTTGAAATGGAGAGATAATTTAGTTTAAGTCTGATGATGGCAGAAAAAAGTTATAATGCTATAGATATAATGAAGTTATGTATGGCGATTGTTGTAATAGCCATACATACCCGACCGGAAAGCGTTTTGGCAGATAGCTTAGGTAAAGAAATCGTAGAGTCAATATATGCCATTGCAGTACCTTATTTCTTCATAGCTTCTGGTTTCCTTCTGTTTAGGAAAATACAATATCCATTAGAGGCGGAAGGAAGGGTTAGAATACGTAAGTATTTAAAGAAAATATGCAGGATGTATATTCTGTGGACATTATTGTTCCTTCCTTTTACCATATGGGGATTTGCGCAAGAAGGCATGTCCCTCTATAAAGGGACTATAGTATTTTTAAGGAATGTACTATTGGTAGGAGAAAACTTGTATTCATGGCCATTATGGTATCTTTTGGCATTGATGGTTTCTGTCGGCATAATTTATCTCTGCTCATTTTTCAAGTTTAAGTTATGTCATATCTTGGCAATCGCTTTCCTCTTTCATGGTACCGGTTTGTTTTTGGATTATTGCAGGCAAGCAGGTATGTTTGATGATGTTGTCAGTTTGTATTTCAGAATATTTAAGACCACTCGCAATGGACTTTTTGTAGGCTTAATTTATATCTCATTGGGAATGTGTATGGCTTACGCCCACAAAAGGATAAAGTATGGTGCATTAACAATGAGCCTGCTTATTGGAATAGCAGGAACCCTCTCGCGTTTTCCCTTCGCTGATGTATTGTTTGTAGCATCCTTATTTGCGTTGACCTTAAATGGGGCGCAATCCGTTTCTGCCCATTGTTGTAAGTATTATAGGATGACGAGTTCAATTATATATTTCACCCACATGTATTTTGTGGTTTTATGGGGAAGTTTATGCCAAGGGGAGAATCTAAAGGCACTATATGTTTTCTTGTTATCCCTTATGTCCTCCATTTTGTTGGCTGTTATACTATTGAAATATAAAGATAAACAATTGTTTAAGATTTGCTTTCAATAAACATGGAATACACAGCCGTTATACGTACATTGGGTACAACTGGTGAAAAATATCTCCGTGTGGTGATAAATGTACTAACAAACCTTAAACGATTTCATCGTCCGGTAAGTAGTAGTCTCTCCATTTGATGTCCGATGTGTAAATGGCGGCAATCTTAACCAACCTATCAAACAGGTCATATTTCGGGTCGC
>CASENE010000053.1 GCA_949289265.1 uncultured Bacteroides sp. | reverse complement strand
GGGCTGAACCCGACGATGTCCGACGAAGAGTTTCAGGAAATCAGCAACGCCTTCAACGGCCGCGAGAACGGTTATCTGATGAACGGGCTGGACAACAGGGACCATTATTACATGAAGCGGGTCTATCTGGCGTGTGTGCGCTGCATCGACCTGCTGACCTCCCTGCCCGAGTGGGACGGCCGGAACGTGATTGTGCAGGGTGGAAGCCAGGGCGGGGCCTTGGCGCTGGTTACGGCGGGGCTCGATGCCCGTGTGACGGCCTGTGTGGCCAATCATCCCGCTCTGAGCGACATGGCCGGCTACAAGGCAGGGCGTGCGGACGGCTATCCGCACTTCTCCCGTGTGAAAGGGATGGATACGCCTGAAAAGGTGCAGACGATGGCCTATTACGATGTGGTGAACTTTGCCCGCCTGGTCAAGGCCGACACCTTCCTGACGTGGGGATTCAACGACGACACCTGTCCTCCCACCACCAGCTATGCCGTCTACAACGTCCTGACGTGTCCGAAGGAAGCGCTGGTAACGCCCATCAACGAGCATTGGACGTCGGACGACACCGAACGCGGGCACCTGGAGTGGATCTTGAAGCACCTGAAGTAGTTCAGGGTTTCAGCCAGCGGTCGAAGAACGCGAGCACGGCTTGCTGCATCTCCCGGTTGAAAAAATGTGTCTCGTCCCACAGGCGGGTGACGAGGCGGTCGGAGGCGCCTTGGCTTTTCCACACACTCTGCATTTCCCGATAGGCATCGTTCACGCCCTCTACGGGGAACAGCTTGTCGCGCGTGCCGTTGAAGAGCAAGGTCGGCTTGGGGCAGGCGATGCTTGCTACGTGCGGATAATCCAGGTAGCGGCGCAGGCCGGGGACCAGCATGGCGTAGGCCGAGCCACCTTTGTTCTGGTTGTTGGTCGGTGTCATGAGGTATTCGGTGGTGTTCATCCAGCATACCGAGGCCGATGCGCGGACGGCATCGGCCAGTGCCCCGAGCATCCACGAGCGGTAGGCTCCCATCGAGAAGCCCAGGCAGCCCACGCGCTCCTTGTCCACAAAGGGCAGGGAGGCCAGGAACTCGGCGCTCCGCACGTCGTCCATGTGGATGAAGGCACCCCACGAAGTCCCCATTTGCAGAAAGTTGGACGCCAGTGCCTGCTGGACGTCGTAGCTGGCGCCCTCTTTTCGTCCGCGTTCTCCCCAGAGCAGGGCGTCGACGGCCAGCACTACATAGCCGTGGCGGGCCAAGTAATCGCCCGTGTACTGGCCGTCATAGTATCGGTCGACCCATTGGTCGGCGTCTTTCATGATTTCGGGAGTGACGTGGAAGGGGTGTACCATCTTTTCCTTGCCGATGGTGAAGTGGGCGCCGTGATCGTGAAGCAGGACAATGGCGGGGAAAGGCCCCTCCCCGTCGGGTACCAGCAGATAGGCCGGCACGCGGCACCATCCGGAGAGGTTGAACACAATCTTGCGCGCTGCGTAGCCCTCGCGGCGTTCGCGGTCGGTCACTTCCAGGTCGTATGCCTCCGGTGCCGGCGGGATGTTCTCCATGCATTCCATCAGCCGGTTGCGGGCACGGACTTTCCACGCATCGAAGTCCGTTTCTTCCGCCGTTCCCCAGGCGAGG
>CASENE010000052.1 GCA_949289265.1 uncultured Bacteroides sp. | reverse complement strand
GGCATTTCTTGCTGATTTCGCCAAGACTTATTGTATAAAAATAAGACGGAGGGGATGGAAAGCAGGAAAAGCCCTCTTTTTCTCCTCGGAAAACGGGCGCCTTTCCGTCCGAATGATAATAAACGTTTTTTCTTGGGGGCGAACGTCTGTTTTTTACTGATTTATTCGTAGCTTTGTTAGCATGAGAACAGTGAAATGTGTGGCATTCAAGCTCGTCTGTGCCTGCGCGTGGTGCGTATGGCTGGCACTGGCTTCGTGTGAGGGCCTGGCGCCTTCGGGCGAAGTGGGGCGGGTAGACTCGCTCAACGGGGAGGCCTATGCCTGGCGCTATCGCGACCTCGACTCGTCGCGTGTGGCGGCCCGTCGTGCCTTCGAGGAGGCGCGTTTTTATCGTTCGGGCAGGGCAGAAGCCTGCAACAACCTGGCCTTCTGTGCCTTCATGGAGATGGATTTCAAGAAGGCCGAAGCCTTGTACCGCTCCGTCTACGAGCTGACGAAGAACGAACTGGAGCTGCTGGTGGCCGATGTAGGCTTGATGAGGGTCTACCAGCGGACGGCCATGAACAAGGAATTCTACGACTACCGCAACAGCGCCCTGCGGCGTATGAGCCGCATTGCCGAAGACGAGGACCTCTTTGCCGAGGGTCACGAGCGGAGGCGGCTTGCTTATGCCCGTTCGGAATTCTATATCGTGTCCGCCGTCTACTATTACTATCTGCAACAACGCCCCGAGGCGTTGGAAAACATCCGCCAGGTGTCCGACGAAGGGATGGCCGACACCGCCCAATGGCTCTATGCCCACTACGTCCGCGGAGCAGCTTCGCTCGTGGAGGAAAAGGGAGCCGAAGGGCAGAAGTTGCGCGACTTCGACGAGCTCTTCACCACGTGGCGGGTGGCCTTGCAGAAGGATTTTCCCTATTTCGAAGGCTGCTGCCTGCAGGCAATGGCCGCTCTGATGGCTTCGGCCGACGATTATGCCTGCTTCGTGGAGCATCGCAGGCATGCCCTCGACATGCTGGGCGGAGCGGCCGACACGTTGCTCCCCTTGTGTCTGGGACAGGAAGCCTTGCAGAAGTTCGCCCCTTATAAAGACGTGTATCAGACGGTGGGCACCTACGTGCAGATAGGGCGCTACATGAACGAGCATGGCCGCTATGGCGAGGCGCTCGACACGCTTCGGGTGGCGTTGGAGGCCGTGAACGCCCATCATCGGCATTATTACCAGTACGAAGACAGCCTCGACCGCCTGAAGATGTACGACCATCGCAACGCTCCTGCCGTGGAGCAGCGTTGGATGACGGACAAGCTCATGACGGCCCCCGAGTGGATATCGCGCATCCGCGACCAGCTCAGTGTGTCGTATGCAGGCCTGGGCATGAAGGAGCGCTCCGACTACAACCGCAACATCTACCTCGACATCCTCGAAGACACCCGTCAGGACAAGGAGCTGGAGAGCCGCTACGAGGCCTTGGAGCGGGGTATGCACTTGCTGAACCGATGGTCGCTGGTCGTGGTGGTGGGCATCGTGGCCGTGCTGGTGTTCTTCTGGCTGTTCAACCGCCGCTCGAAGAAGCGCAACGCGGCCCACCTCCGCCGCCTGCGTCTGGTGCTCGACATCTGCCAGAAGACCACTGCCTCCATCCCTGCCGAAGCGCAGACGCAGGAAGAAGTGGCCGAAGCCATCGCCGCGGCCGTGGCCGACGACGTGGAGCGCCTCTTCGGCACGAGGGACTTCCTGGTGGAGAACGGGCAGATTGTCTTCCCCCATCTGCACCTGAAGCGCGACGAGGAAGCCCTGCACCGGCTCATTACCCCTTATATCCAATGGGCGCTCGAGAACGGCAGGGCCACCATTGCGCTGGGCGACGAGCGTCGTCGGCTGGAGAAGGAACGCTACGTCAGCGAGCAGCACATCGCCGCCCGCAAGCGGAGCAACGTGGAGAAGAAGGCCTGTCTGGCCCTTGTCAACGGCATGCAGCCCTACATCGACCGCCTGGCCAACGAGGCCGGCAAGCTGGCGCGTCAGGACTTGGCCCTCCAACCCGAGGTGAAGGCAGGCAGGTATCAGTATATGGACGAGCTGGTGGCTACCATCAACGACTACAATGACATCCTGGCCCTGTGGATTCGCATGAAGCAGGGCGCCTTGAGCCTCCATGTGGAGAACTTTGCCCTCGACGACCTCTTCGTCCTGCTGGGCAAGGGCAGGAGGGTGTTCGACCTGCGCCGCCAGACGTTCGAAGTTGTGCCCACCGATGCGTGGGTGAAGGCCGACCGCGCCTTAACCCTCTTCATGCTGAACACGCTTGTGGACAACGCCCGCAAGTACACTCCGCAGGGCGGACACGTGAAGGTTTACGCCACCCGCGGAGCCGACTACGTCGAGGTGTCGGTCGAAGACAACGGTCGTGGTCTCTCGCCCTCGGACGCCGCTTCCCTCATGGAGGCAAAGGTCTGCGACTCGAAAGCCATCGGCCTGAGCGACGCCGCCGACAAGGAAGAACTCCTCAAGAGCAAGGGAAGCGGCTTTGGCCTGATGAATTGCAGGGGCATCATCGAAAAGTATCGCAAGACCAACGCCCTGTTCAGCGTCTGCACCTTTGGCGTGGAGAGCCGCCTGGGCAAGGGGAGCCGTTTCTACTTCCGCCTGCCTGTGGGTGTGCGCAAGGCCCTGATGGGGCTGGCCGCGCTCTGCCTGATGGTCCTTGCTTCGTGTGCAGGCCGTCCGATGGCCGATGGGGCAGGTGGCGGAGCCGACTCGTTGTCGGCCGTGACGGGGCAGGACACCCTCCGCGCCGGGCAGATGGACGAGGCGGACGAGCTTCTGCTTTGGGCCTCCGACTATGCCAATGCCGTCTATTACAGCAACATCGACCGCAACTACCGCCAGGCGCTGGCTTATGCCGACTCGGCCCTTTGGTGTCTGAACGAACACTACGTCCGACGGAGCGGGCAGACGACGCCCCTGATGTCGCTCGAGGGCGAGGGTGTCGCTTCGGAGCTGCAATGGTGGGGCGCATGGTTCGATACGGACTATCATGTGATATTGGACATCCGCAACGAGGCGGCCGTGGCTTTCCTTGCCCTGAAGCAATGGAAGGCCTACCGCTACAACAACGAAGCCTATACGGCCCTCTACAAGCTGCTGGGCGAGGACCAGTCGCTCGAAGAATATTGCCGCCAGCTGGAGCGTTCGGCGGGCAACCGCAGGGTGGGCATCTGGCTGGCCGTGCTCCTCTTCTTCCTGCTGTGCCTGGGTTATTATTACCTCTACATCCGCCGTCGGCTGGTAGACCGATGGAACCTCGAGCAGGTGCTCGACATCAACGGGCGCATGTTCAGGGCGGCCCGCCACATGCCTCAGGAAACCTCCTCCGAATGGATGGACGGCGGCGAGGACAGCCTCGGACAGATACCCCAACGGATGGTGGACGAAGCCTTCCAGTCGGTCAACGAGCTGGTGGGCATCGACCGTCTGGGCATCGCCGTCTGCGATGAAGACACCCGCCGGCTGGAGTATGTATGCAGCCCCCGCCTGATGGCCGGCGGGGAAAACAATGCGATGGAGGCGATAAAGCAGTGCTTTGCACAAAGGAAAGCATTGTTTTCCGACCACACCTACATTCTCCCTCTGTTGGTGGAGGCGGGTGGCAGCAGCCGTTGCGTGGGCGTGCTCCATTTGGAGCGCCGTCAGGGTACGGAGGCCGAAGACGACCGCCTGCTGCTCGAGCTGGTGGCGCGCTACACGGCCATCGTCCTCTTCAACGCCGTAGTGAAGCTGGCTGGCAAGTATCGCGACATCGAGCTGGCGGGCGACGAGGCCCGACGCGCCTCCTACGAGGACAACCAGCTCCATGTGCAGAACCAGGTGCTCGACAACTGCCTCTCGACCATCAAGCACGAGACCCTCTACTATCCCAACAAAATCAGGCAGCTCGTGGCCAGGCTCCGTTCGGGGGCATTGACCACCGACGAGGAGCGTGAGACGCTGGCCGCCGTCCGCGAGCTGACCGACTACTATCGGGCGGTGTTCTTCCTGCTCAGCTCGTGCGCCTCGCGCCAGCTCGAGGAAGTGACCTTCCGACGGACGACCCTCTCCGCATCCTCCCTGCTGGCCACGGCAGAGCGATACTTCCGCAAGGCTTCGAAGGGCAAGCGTCCGCCCGTCAGCCTCTCTGTCGAGGTGGAGGAGGCGCAGATGGTGGGCGATGCGTACCAGTTGAACTTCCTCTTCGAGAGCCTGCTGGACGAAGCCTTGGCCGTCCCTCTGGAGGGCACGCTCCGCCTTTCCGCCCGCGTGGACGGTCCTTTTATGCGCTTCAGCCTGGCCGACACCCGCCGCGACAAGTCGCAAGACGAGCTGAACCACCTCTTTTCACCCAGCCTGGAGCGCATGTCGGGAGGCGTGGGAGGCCACTTGCAGGGCACGGAGTTCCTCATCGCCAAGCAGATCGTCCGCGACCACGACGAATATGCCGGCCGGCGAGGGTGCCGCATCTATGCCGAGCGGCTTCAGGAGGGGAAGGGCTTCGTGGTGCACTTCACCCTCCCTCGGAAGATGAATGGAAATGAACGCAAGTAAACAAATAGCTATCAATCAATGGAAAAAGAAATGAAATACAAAGTGATTATCGTGGAAGACGCCAAGCTGGAGCTGAAGGGGACGGAAGAAATTTTCCGTCACGAGATACCCGACGCCGAAGTGATAGGCACGGCCATGACCGAACAGGAATTCTGGCCGCTCATGGAGAAGCAGGTGCCCGACCTGGTGCTGCTCGACCTGGGGCTGGGCGGCTCCACAACCGTAGGCGTGGACATCTGCCGCCGCATCGGGCAGAAGTATCCGGGCGTGCATGTGCTGATTTTCACGGGCGAGATACTGAACGAGAAACTTTGGGTGGACGCGCTCGACGCGGGTGCCGACGGCATCATTCTCAAGACGGGCGAACTGCTCACCAAGACCGACGTGCAGGCCGTGATGGACGGCAGGAAGCTGGTCTTCAACTATCCCATTCTGGAGAAGATTGTGGAGCGTTTCCGCCGCTCGGTGCTCAACGATGCCAAGCGGCAGGAGGCCTACATCAGTTACGACATCGACGAGTACGACGAGCGTTTCCTCCGCCACCTGGCCTTGGGCTACACCAAGGAAATGATAGCCTCGCTCAAGGGGATGCCCTTCGGCGTGAAGTCGCTCGAGAAGCGTCAGAACGACCTGACCAGCCGCCTCTTCTCCGACGACGAGCGGGCGGCGGGCGTCAACGCCACACGCCTGGTGGTGCGCGCCATCGAACTCCGCATTTTGGATATCGACAACCTGGAGCCCGATGAAGAGTAGACACACCTTTTGGCACCCTGCCACGTTGTTCTTCGCGCTGACCTGCCTCGTGGTGCTGTTGTCGTGGATATTGGAAGTCTACGGCGTGCAGGCCGTGTGTGCCGATACGGGCGAGGTCTTCCACCTGCGCAGCCTTTTGAGCCCCGAGGGCATCCGTTGGATGTTGCGCCACGTGGTGTCCAATTTCATGGAGTTTCCTCCCTTGGGCCCTGTCCTGATGGTGTTGGCGGGTGTGGGCATCCTGATGCATTCAGGCTTGGCGGATGCCTGCCTGCGTCGATGGTCTTGGTTGGGCCGTGGGGTGGGCAGGATGTCGTCAGGAGGCGGACGTTCCCTGTCGCGCAAGGAGCGCAGGGCGTTGCAGAGCGCGTGCGTGGCGGGCGGCATTTATGTAGCAATTCTTCTGTTTGCCACCTTCTCGCCTTGGGCCATCCTGCGTAGCATCAACGGCGGCTTGTCCCGTTCGCCCTTCCTGGAGGGCTTGCCTTTTTTGTTTGCGGCCGGCCTGGCCCTGATGGGACTCTTTTATGGCTTCATCAGCGGGCGTTATCGTCGCGATGCCGACGTGGCCGACGGGCTGGCACACTTGGGCCGTCTGGTTGTGCTCTGCCTGACGGTTGGCTTTTTTGCTTCCCAAATGTTTGCCTGCGTGGACTACTCCCATTTGGGCGATTGCCTGCGTGTCTGGACCTCTTTTATGGGGGACGGCGGGCAGCATTTTGTCGCCCTCTTTCTTTCGTATGTCCCCTTTCTGCTGGCCTGGGGCTATTATTTGCATCGCTCCAAGGGCTAATTTTCATGCTTCGGCCGAAGATTTATCCTCCATTTGTTTGCAGTTCCGATAAAAAAGCGTACCTTTGCACCGCAATTAAGGCTGGTTCCGTAGCTCAGCTGGATAGAGCAACGCCCTTCTAAGGCGTGGGTCTTGCGTTCGAATCGCAACGGAATCACAGAGAAGGAAGTTCTTAAAACACTGATTATTACAGGTTTTAGACTTCCTTTTTTGTATATATATGCCTGTCTTTTATACAAAATAAAATACCTCAACTCACCTGAAAGAGGTCCTATTGGATTAAGCGGATGAATGAGAATGAAATAAAATAATCTCCAGTATTCTTTCAATCCGCACCATCCTACTT
>CASENE010000051.1 GCA_949289265.1 uncultured Bacteroides sp. | reverse complement strand
TTTTGCGAATATTGCATAAAGGTTGTGCATAGCTTGATTGTAAATTAATAGTTTGGTCACTTCTAATTTACTAATAATCAGCGATATGTACAACCTTTTATACATATTTATTTTATCAATTTAATTCCGCCAACGGGTATACGGTATGTTTATTTCAGGATGCCCAGTTCCTTACCCACCTTGATGAAGGCCTCGATGCACTTGTCGAGGTGAGCCTTTTCGTGGCCGGCAGAAATCTGTACGCGGATGCGGGCTTGTCCTTTCGGCACCACGGGATAGTAGAAGCCTGTGACATAGATGCCTTCTTCCTGCAGACGGTTGGCATAAATCTGGGAGAGTTTGGCGTCGTAGAGCATCACGGCGCAGATGGCGCTCTGAGTCGGTTTGATGTCGAAGCCGGCAGCAGTCATCTTGTCGCGGAAATAGTTGACGTTCTCCACCAACTTGTCGTGCAGGGCGTTGCTTTCTTTCAGCATCTTGAATACCTCGAGGCTGGCACCGATAACGGCGGGAGCCACGGAATTGGAGAACAGATACGGACGGCTGCGCTGGCGCAACAAGTCGATAATCTCCTTGCGGCCCGTGGTAAATCCTCCCATGGCGCCACCGAAGGCCTTGCCCAATGTACCGGTGTAGATGTCCACCCGGCCATAGGTATTATACAGTTCGCTTACGCCGTGGCCCGTAGCGCCTACCACCCCGGCAGAGTGCGATTCGTCCACCATTACCAGTGCGTCGTATTTTTCGGCCAGGTCGCAAATCTTGTCCATCGGAGCCACGTTGCCGTCCATGGAGAACACACCGTCTGTCACGATGATGCGGAAGCGTTGTGCCTGTGCTTCCTGGAGGCAACGTTCCAAGTCTGCCATGTCTGCGTTGGCATAGCGATAGCGTTTGGCTTTGCACAGACGCACGCCGTCGATGATGGAGGCATGGTTCAGCGAGTCGGAGATAATGGCGTCTTCGTCGGTAAACAAAGGTTCAAACACACCGCCGTTGGCATCAAAACAAGCGGCATACAGAATGGTGTCTTCCGTCTTAAAGTAGTCGGAGATGGCAGCCTCCAGTTCTTTGTGGATGTCCTGCGTGCCGCAGATGAAACGTACGGACGACATGCCATAACCACGGCGGTCCATCATTTCTTGCGCCGCCTTGATGAGGCGCGGGTTGTTGGACAAGCCCAAATAGTTGTTGGCACAGAAGTTCAGCACTTCCTGTCCTTTCACCAAGATGGTGGCTTGTTGGGGACTTTCTATCAGCCGTTCTTCCTTGTAGAGTCCGGCTTCCTTTATCTCGGCCAGCGTGTTGGCCAGATAATCTTTCATTTTGCCATACATAGTCTTTCTTTGTTTTTAAAAAGGGGTTCTTATGGTTGTTATTGCTAAAAAACGAATGAGCTTCTTGAGCTCGCTCATGTTTCTGTTGAGTCCGCTCAAATGCCTTTTGGGCAGCCTCAAGTACATGTTTAGCACAAAGGACACCATTTTTATCGGAATAAACAAGTTTTTGAAGGAAGAAATGCGGGAAAGCAACGAAAGAATGAAAAAAAGTGCGTACCTTCGCACTGCATTATTAAAAACATCATTGCAATATGAAAAATATATTGGTTATAGGGTCTACCGGTCAGATTGGTTCTGAGTTGACGGTGGAGTTGCGTAAACGTTATGGTGGCTCACACGTCGTGGCTGGATATATACCGGGCGCAGAGCCTACGGGTGAACTGAAAGAGGGCGGCCCTGCGGCTATTGTCGATGTGACAGACCGCCGGTCCATGGAAGATGTCGTTCGGAAGTATGAGATTGATACGGTCTATAACTTGGCTGCCCTGCTCTCCGTAGTGGCCGAGAAACGCCCTGCCATGGCTTGGAAGATAGGCATCGACGGCTTGTGGAATGTGTTGGAGATGGCTCGTGAGCATCATTGTGCTGTCTTTACGCCCAGTTCCATCGGTTCGTTTGGCGAATCGACTCCCCACGTGAAGACTCCGCAAGATACCATTCAGCGTCCACGCACAATGTATGGCATAACCAAGGTAACGACAGAACTGCTGAGCGATTATTATTTTATCAAGTATGGGGTGGATACCCGTGCCGTCCGTTTCCCCGGCATCATTTCCAATGTGACTCTTCCCGGCGGTGGAACAACGGACTATGCGGTGGAAATCTACTATGCAGCGGTGAAGGGAGAGAAGTTTGCCTGTCCGGTGAAGGCCGGTACTTATATGGATATGATGTATATGCCTGATGCGTTGAATGCCGCCATTTCGTTGATGGAAGCTGATGCGACCAGACTGAAGCACCGCAATGCCTTCAACATCGCTTCCATGAGCTTTGACCCGGAAGAAATCTACCAAGTGATAAAGAAACATGTGCCTGACTTTGTGATGGAATATGATGTCGACCCGTTGAAACAGGCCATCGCAGACAGCTGGCCGGATTGTTTGGACGATTCTTGTGCCCGCGAGGAGTGGGACTGGAAGCCTCAGTATGACTTGGAATCCATGACGCAGGACATGTTGGAGAAATTGCGTCAGAAACTGAACCGTTGACCCTGTCCCCCATAAAGCCGAGAACCGATGAAGAAGTTGTTGACCATGGGTCTGGTTTTTTCCCTATGCGCCGCGTGCGGAAATATGAAGGGAGGGAAAGACCCCTTTGCAGCTCTTGCGCAACAGGTAGACTCGATAGGGAAGAAACTGAACACCGTGTTGTCCGTCGATTCATCCATGGTGTTAAGGCCTTTGGAGGCAGATGAGCTATTTGACGACTTTATCTTTAATTTTGCTTTGGATTCCAGCCTGCAGAAACAACGCACGATGTTCCCCCTGCTTTATATCAAGGAGGGGGCATCTGTGCGGATAGACAGGAAGGCGTGGAAGCATGATTACTTGTTTGCCGAACAGAACTTCTATACCTTGTTGTTCGATCGCGAGCAAGATATGGACGTCGTTGGCGATACGGCTCTGAACGCTGTGCAGGTGGAGTGGCTATACTTGAAAGAGCGTCAGGTAAAGCGGTATTATTTTCAGCGTCAGAAAGGAATGTGGATGCTTGACTCAATCGCTTTGCATCGGATATCTCCCTTGAAGGACAATGATTTCATTCCTTTCTATTCCCGTTTTGTCACCGATAGCGTGTATCAGCAGCAGCATATCCATTCGCCTCTGCAGTTCGTAACTATTGACCCGGACGATGATTTCTCCATCCTGGAGACGACGTTGAACCGCGAGCAATGGTTGGCCTTCCGTCCGACGATGCCTGTCGCCCCCTTGTCCAACATCAATTACGGGCAAAAAAACAGTTGGAATGCTTCCACCAAGATTCTGAAGGTAAACGGCATAGGAAACGGTTATTCCAATGTGTTCTATTTCAGGAGACGCGGCGGGGAATGGGAGTTGTATAAATACGAGGATACCAGTATTTGAGGCGCATGACACTGATTCTATTTGCCGACCGGAGGATTGTATGGGCATGAAGATACATATATTAGGAAGCGGAACCTCTACGGGCGTGCCGGAGGTGGGATGTACGTGCGACGTCTGCCGGTCGGCGGATGTGCGTGATAAGCGTTTGCGTACATCGGCATTGATCGATACGGACGATGCGAGGCTGTTGGTGGACTGTGGTCCTGACTTTAGGGAACAAATGCTGAGGTTGTCCGATTTTCGGCAGATAGATGGTGTATTGATTACTCATGAGCATTATGACCATGTGGGTGGGTTGGACGATTTGCGCCCGTTTTGCCGTTTTGGAGAAATACCGCTTTATGCCGAAGGTTATACCGGAAACGATTTGCGTACGCGGATGCCCTATTGCCTGATGGAACAATCCTATCCCGGCGTTCCCCGCATCTATTTGCAAGATGTAGCGGCAGGAAAGCCTTTTTATGTCCGTCAGACCGAAGTCCTGCCTTTTCGGGTGATGCACGGCCGATTGCCCATCTTGGGCTATCGCATCGGGGGGCGGATAGGCTATATCACGGATATGTTGACCATGCCGGACGCTTCTTATGATTGCCTGAAAGGGGTAGATGTCTTGATTATGAACGCGCTTCGCTACAAACCTCATCCCACCCATCAGAGCGTTGCCGAGGCTTTGACGGCTGCCGGCCGCATAGGAGCTAAAGAAACCTATCTGGTGCATATGAGCCACCACGTCGGTTTGCATGCAGAAGTGGCCCCTACCTTGCCTCCGCATGTGCATCTGGCTTATGATGGTTTGTCTATTGAGATATAGGGCGCATGGCATGAGCCGTGCAATCCTCTGCACATGCCAAGGGCCTCCTCGGACATTCGTGTCCGCCAAGGAGGCCCTTCAGGCGTTTGCGCAGCGTGTCGTACAGGGATGATTAGCCGTTATAATAGCTCAGTTCCAGGTAGATGACGTTGCGTCGGCCGGCTTTCGTCTCTTCGATGCCCAGTTTGCCTTCGCGTGCCAGCCAACCGATGGCGGCATTCAGGTCACGGTCTGCCAAGCCCGTGGCGGCCTTCACTTCGCTGTACGTCCATTCGCGGTGCTCGCTGGCCAGCAAGCGCCACACGATGCCGGCGTTTTCTCCAATGCTTTGTACGTTCATAGATAAAGTATTAATAGTTAGAATTCGGGGACAAATATACGGATTCTTTTTCAAATCGTAGCCTTTGCGCCCGTTTTTCTTGTCAATCGGACAGATTCGGCCCGCCGGTTGCGGTGTAACCCCCGCGTGGCCATTGGTGCAAGCGTCGTGTCGCTTCGCGCATAAGCCTTGTGTCGCTACGGATGTGATGCCCCCGTCGCATTATGCGAAATATCATATCTGGCTGTGGATATAAAAATATCATGAGCTGGATATGAAATTATCACGCTTTAAATAGATGACAATCACGTCTATGATAATTTCATATCTTAAGTGTGATAATCAGATATTCGAATTCTAATAATTGTATATCTATAGGCTAATATTATATAGCGTCCCTGTATTAGCATATCTTAAGACAATGCGAGTGTCTATGTGAGGCCTTATCCTTATATTTGCCTCAGAGTAACGGAGGTGGCGTTTTCCCTCCTCTTTGTGAGTGGGGGCGGCTCCGTTGAAAACAATAACCCAAGTGCTCTGAACTTCTCCCCCCTGGGGAAGGAGGGAAGGGCCTGAATGACTGTATGCTTATGTCGACAAAGAAACATGACCGCCCGGTGTGGCGGGTGAGAGTGAGAAGGACGAACCTGCCGGGGCAGAAGGATGCCATGGTGTATGTGCCGCGCGTGGTGTTGCGCGGGACGTTGGATGTGAAGGGGTTGGCCGCATGGGCCTCCCGACGGTCGCGCGGGCATTTCGACCCTGCGTTGCTGGAGTTGGCGGCGGCCTACCTGATGGGGGCTGCGCGCGATGCGCTGGTGGCGGGCTATGCGGTGGACGTGCC
Source organism: uncultured Bacteroides sp. (assembly GCA_949289265.1). Taxonomy (GTDB): domain Bacteria; phylum Bacteroidota; class Bacteroidia; order Bacteroidales; family Bacteroidaceae; genus Bacteroides. The sequence continues at coordinate 16,424 of CASENE010000051.1, read as the reverse complement.
GCTGGGACGGCTGACGCCGTCGGTGACAGGCACGTGGAATCCCGACCGGGGCAACCCTGCGGCACGGGCGCAGAACCAGGCTACGGCTTCGTTTGCCCCGGGGCCGTTGTTGCGCGAGGCGTTCCGGCAAGCGTTGTTCCACGAGGACGGGGGACTGCGGCAGGGCCCCTTGTTGGCGGATGTGTTCGACATGGAGTCGGGCACGCACAATGAGCGGCTGACGCCCGGGGGATACGTCGCCTTGCGCGGCCGCTACCTGCTGATGAACGGCGACTTGCCCGAGCGGGGGGTAGAGTTGCTGGACGATGCCACGGGGCGCGTGGTGTGCCGCTTCACGGCCGATGAGATTGCCAGCAGGCAGAACACGCGCTCGCGCATCCTGCTACGCTTGCCGGAGGACTTGCCTGCGGGTGCCTACCGCTTGGCCGTCACCACGCAGTGCACCAGTAACCCGCGGCCTCTCCGCCTGGCCAACCGCATGGAAGACCACCGGGTGCTGACTGTCGTTGCGCCTTAGGCTGTGGCGCCTCCGCGTTGCCGGCGGATGTACCACCACAGGGCAGCCACGGCGGTGAGGAAGGCCAGCAGGTCGCTTACCGGCAGGCTGAGCCACACGCCGTCCAGACCCCACCACAGGGGGAAGACGAGCAGGCAAGGCAGCAGGAAGATGAGTTGGCGCGTGAGGGACATGAACAGGCTGGTCTTGGCCAGGCCGATGCTTTGGAAGAAGTTGCCGATGACCACCTGCGCCCCTACCACGGGGAACATGGCCACGCATAGCCGCAGGCCGTGGGCTGCCATGTCGATGAGGGTGTCGTCGGAGGTGAAGATGGCGGACACGGCGTGGGGGAAGGCCTCGCAGATGACGAAGCCGCTGGTGGTGATGCACACGCCGGCGATGATGGCCAAGCGCAGGGTCTGCTTCACGCGCTCGGGCTTCCGGGCGCCGAAGTTGTAGCCAACGATAGGCTGCATGCCCATCGTGAGACCCATGACAATCATCAGATAGAGCATCAGGAGGCGGTTGATGATGCCGTAGGAGCCGATGGCGAGGTCGCCTCCGTGGCGTTGCAGGGTATTGTTGATGAGAATGACGATGACGCAGGCCGTGACGTTCATCAGGAAGGGAGCCATGCCGATGGAGTAGATGTCGCCCACGATGCGGCGTTCCAGCCTGAGGCAGTGACGGCGCAGGCGTATGTCCCTCTTCTTGCCCAGAAAGTGATTCAGTACCCACAGCATTCCGATGAACTGGGCACATATCGTGGCCAGGGCTGCTCCGCGGATGCCCCAATGGAAGTGGAAGATGAACAGAGGGGCCAGGACGACGTTGACCAGGACGCTGGCCATGGAGGTCAGCATGGCTTTCTTGGGGTGTCCCGTGGCACGCATTACGTAATTCATGCCTATCATCACGTAGGCGAAGGGCGTACCCAAGAGGATGACCTGCATGAAGTCGCGCGCATAGGGCAAGGTCTCGCTGCTGGCTCCGAAGAAGCGCAGGATGTAGTCCAAGAAGAGAAACGACAGGCCGCCGAACACGATGGCATGCACGATGCAGAGCGTCAGTGTGTTGCCCAACACTTTGTTGACGCCCTCAATGTCTTTTTGTCCCAGGCGTATGGACGATATGGTGGAGCCGCCCGCCGACACCAGGTTGCCGAAGGCAGCCGTGAGGTTCATCATGGGGAAGGTGATGGCCAAGCCCGCGATGGCCATGGCGCCTACGCCGTGGCCGATGAAAATACTGTCTATGATGTTGTAGAGCGACACGATGGTCATGCCGATGATGGCCGGGATGGAGTATTGCAGCAGCAACTTGCCGACAGGCTCCGTGCCCATGAGGTGGGGATTGTTCTCGTTCATATCTGGTACTGTTATGATTAAGTTTAAGCTACGGACATGCAAGTCGCGGGACGGGAGTAGGGGCTTGATGGCCGTTGGAGACCCGCTTGTATGGCTTGCGCTCGCGGCTTGCAGTTGAAAAAACCGTGCAAAGGTACGAAATATCTTGCATCTCTCGGATAGATTTCAGACCTTTGTGCCCGATTTAACGCATGACAGCAATCAAAGATATGAAGGATAACACCCACACCTGTCTGGCGGCCCTGTTCGATTTTGACGGCGTTATCGTGGACACCGAGGGACAGTACAGCCGCTTTTGGAATCGTATAGGGGCTAACTACCTGCACGACTCCGGCTTTGGCGACCGTGTGAAAGGACAGACCTTGGCGCACATCTATGACATGTATTTCAGCGACCCCGACGTGCAACGTCTCCTGACAGCTGAACTGAATCGGTTCGAGGCGGAGATGACCTATGATTACGTGCCCGGCGTGCTGGACTTCCTGGCCGACCTGCGGCGGCACGATGTGCGCACGGCCGTGGTCACGAGTTCCAACGAGCGGAAGATGGCCGCCGTTTATGCTCGTCGTCCGGAAATTCCTTCGCTGTTCGACCACATTCTCACGGCCGAGCATTTCCGGCATTCCAAGCCCGATCCGGACTGTTATCTGCTGGGGATGCGCCTCTTTGGTGCCGATGCCGCCTCGACGTGCGTGTTTGAGGACTCTTTCAACGGGCTGAGGGCAGGTCGGGCTTCCGGTGCCACGGTCGTCGGCTTGGCCACCACCAATCCCCGCGAGGCCATCGCCCCCTTGTGCCATCGCGTGCTGGACGACTTCCGTGGCTTTACCTACGAAGACATGTGCTCCGCACTTATCATCAAGCATTAATCATTAACCCTTATACTCATGGCTGGATATATTTCAGAAGATTCACGTAAAGTGACCACTCACCGCCTCGTGGAGATGAAGCAAAGAGGCGAGAAGATATCTATGTTGACTGCTTATGACTATACCATGGCGCAGATTGTGGACGGTGCCGGTATGGATGTCATCCTGGTGGGTGACTCGGCTTCCAATGTCATGGCCGGCAATGTCACCACCCTGCCCATTACGCTCGACCAGATGATTTACCATGCCAAAAGCGTGGTGCGTGGCGTGCGGCGTGCCATGGTGGTGGTGGATATGCCGTTTGGCTCCTACCAGGGCAATGAGCTGGAGGGCTTGGCCTCTGCCATCCGTATCATGAAGGAGAGTCATGCCGATGCCCTGAAGATGGAAGGTGGCGAGGAAATCATCGGCACCGTGAAGCGCATCATCAGTGCAGGCATTCCCGTGATGGGCCACTTGGGACTGATGCCGCAGAGCATCAACAAGTATGGCACCTACACCGTGCGTGCCAAGGACGATGCCGAGGCACAGAAGCTGGTGCGCGACGCCCATCTGCTGGAAGAGGCTGGTTGCTTCGGCCTGGTGCTGGAGAAAATACCCGCCCAACTGGCAGGCTGCGTGGCCCGTGAGCTGACCATTCCTGTCATAGGTATCGGTGCCGGTGGCGATGTGGACGGCCAGGTGTTGGTGGTTCAAGACATGCTGGGCATGAACAATGGTTTCCGTCCCCGTTTCCTGCGTCGTTATGCCGATCTGCATACGGTGATGACGGATGCTATCAGTCGATACATCTCTGATGTGAAAACTTCAGATTTCCCCAATGAAAAGGAACAGTATTGATAATGCCCGCCTGTATAACCGCAACTTCGGGTTGGTGTGTATGGCAGGTTTCCTGCTGTATGCTTCAACCTACTCGGTGTTACTTCCACTGATGCGTTCGGGGTTGGCGCTCGCTCTCTGTTTCCCTTTCTTGATAGGGATGCTGGCGGCCGGGCCGTTCAATGCCTGGCTGGCGGATAAGTTTCGGCGCAAACACGTGTTGGGTTATCCTTTTGTAGGGATACTGCTCGTATTCATCGGTTATGCCTATGCGTCGACGCCCTATCAATATTCGGCTTTGGCGTTGCTGCATGGGGTGGGCTTCGGATTGGCCACTTCGGCGGCCCTCACGTTAAGTATCGACATGGTGCACACAGGGTACCGCACGAAGTCCAACATGGTCTATGCCTTCGTCAGCCGTTTGGGTATGGTCGCGGGGGGAATGGCCGGATTGTGGCTGATGCCGCTCAGCACCTATCATTGGCTGTGGCCTGTCTTGGCCGGCGGGGTAGGAGTGTTGGCAACATCGTTGATGTATGTGCCTTTCCGTGCTCCCATCGGTTTGCCGGTGTGTAGCACCGACCGTTATCTGTTGGGACGTGCCTTGGTTCCTGCACTGAATGTGGGTATTGTGGCCTTTGTCTGCGGAGCCTTGAGCCTGTTATGCGTATATGGCTCCGTTTCCTTGCTTGTCCTGGCTGCGTTGAGCCCTTGGCTGGTTCGGATGTTTGTCAAGCTTTCCCACCATTGTCAGCGGGCCACAGGTAACATGACGTTCCATCTCTTTCTGGATGCAGGTTTGTTGTTGGGCATTGCTGCAGGAGCTTCCTGTACGGATACGGAATTCCTCTCGTGGCTGGTATGGGCGTTGTTGGCAGGCTCAGTGCTGATGTATTTTGTCATCACCCGCTTTTATTACGCGAAGATGCGGGTCAGATAAGGGATAAAGATAATCATCCCTGTGACAATCGCTGCCAAGGCACATACCAGTACTGCCCCGGCAGCGATGTCTTTTACTTGCCCGGCTATGGGATGGCGTTGCGGCGATACGAGGTCTACCAACCGTTCGATGGCTGTGTTGAACAGTTCTGCTGCTATGACCAGCCCGATGCAGAGGATGACGGCTATCCACTCATGGCGTGTGATGCCGAGCCTTATTCCGGCAAGAATGACAACGAAGGTGGTTATCAGGTGAAAACTCAGGTTCTGTTCTTTTCCGACGCAGCTGCGTATGCCTTTCCAAGCATAGCCGAAACTGCGCAACTGCTTTTTATAATCGTAGTGCATAGATCGTTATACCTTATAGGATTAATATATCAGTTGAAATTCCGCATATACGGGCAGATGGTCGCTATAGCCCCCTTGGTATTTCATGCCATAGTAGGTGCGGAAGGGCTGGCTTCCTCCAAACTTTAGGTCATCGCTCAACAAAAAAGGGGCTGCGAACACGTTCGCCTTTTCTTCCGAGGTATGCAACGGGGCTTGTGGTTGCAGCAGGGTGCCCGACACGACGATGTGGTCCAGCCATTGCCAGGCACCCAGGTATTTATAGGTGCCGGTACGTTTTTGGGTAGATGCCCGTCGGGCCAGTAGATGATACAGCCGACGTGGTTGCGGAAGAGTGGGAGGTAGGGGGACTTGGTTCGCCTGCAATACCTCCCGGATGGATGGACTGTGGGGGTAGTCGTTAAAGTCTCCCAATAGAATGATTTGTGGGTGTTGACGAACCCGGAACAAGCTGTCCGTAGTTCTCTTGATGCGTTCGGCCGCGTTCCGGCGGTAAGGTGCCGACTGTTTGGCTCCTTGGGAACGGGAGGGAAAGTGGGCTACCAATACATCCAAGGTGTCGAGGTTTAACAACAGTCCTCCTACATGCAGGATATCTCGTGTAGGTCGGCTATTCCTACGCGGCTTTTCCACACGCAAATACTGCTGAAAAAGTGGTTTGAACAACTCTCGCTGGTATAATAATGCTACATCAATGCCTCGTTCATCTTGCGAAGAAGTCATGAGATAGCGATATCCGGCTGCGCGCAGGGCCGAATAACGGGTTAAGTCGATGAGAACGCTGTCATTTTCTACTTCGCATAAAGCCACCAGTGCAGGCAAGCTCCATCCCCCTACCGCCGCAATCACTCGCGCTATGTCGTCTAACTTCTTTTTATATTTGGGATAGTTCCAGTGTCGTGTCGCATCCGGTAGGAATTCGGTGTCATTCTTTAGGGAGTCATGCTTGACATCGAAAAGATTCTCTACGTTATAGCTCATGACACGAAACGTTACTGTATCCCGTGTTCCCTGGGCCAGCACAGATAGATAGCCAACCATGAGGACACTTAGGCATAAACAGTAACGTCTCGTTGCATTCTTCATTTTATTGTTTGTGCGGAATGTGTTTTAAAATATCGAGCAAGTGCTTCCAGAAGCGTTCTACGCTGGGGAGGTTCATCCGCTCGTCCGGCGAATGGACGCCTTGCAGCGTGGGGCCGAATGAAATCATGTCTAATGCGGGATATTTTTGGAGGAACAAGCCGCATTCCAATCCGGCATGTATGGCTTTCACTTTGGCTTCGGTGGCAAACAGCCGCTTATAAGACTCGGTGGCAATCTCCAGAATTTCAGAATGGGTGTTCGGCTTCCAACCTGGGTAGCCATCGCTGTGCGAGACGTCGGCGCCAGTCATGTTAAACACAGTGCGCACCGTGTTGGCAATGTTTTGTTTGGATGACTCGATAGAACTTCTTTGGCTGGTTTCAACCCGAATGATGTGGTGAGGCTTCATTTTTACCGAAGCCAGGTTTGTGGAGGTTTCTACCAGTCCGGGGATGTCTTGGCTCATGGCGCATACTCCGTGCGGGACGACATACAAGGCCTGTATGAGACGCAGGGCGGTATCCCGGTCGATGGCTTTGGGGCAGGGTGTTTCCGATTCCAGCACCATTTGCATGTCGGGGTCGGTGACGGCATATTCGGCTTCCACCTCTGCGCTATAAATGTTGAGCTCTGTGCGGAGCGCATGTTTGTCTGTTTCCGGAACGGCAACTACCGCATAGGCTTCGCGGGCGATGGCATTGCGCAGATTCCCTCCGTCTATCGCACACAGATACATGTCATGTTGTTGATAAGCCTGGTTCAGGAGACGTGCCAGCAATTTGTTGGCATTGGCTCGTCCCAAGTGGATGTCGCCGCCAGAGTGTCCTCCCGTCAGTCCCTTTATCTGGATTTTGGCATAGAAATATCCTTCCGGCACTGCTGTCTCCTGATAGTGATACTCTGCCACTGAGTCCACGCCGCCCGCACATCCGATGAACAGTTCTCCTTCGTCTTCCGAGTCGAGGTTCAGCAAGATGTCCGCCTGCATAAATCCCTCCTTCAGGGCAAAAGCGCCGGTCAGGCCAGTTTCCTCGTCCACGGTAAACAGACATTCCAGGGGACCGTGTTCGATGCTGTTGTCTGCCAGGATGGCAAGCGAGGTGGCTATGCCTATTCCGTTGTCGGCTCCCAGGGTGGTTCCTTTGGCTTTCATCCATTCGCCTTCTATGACGGTTTCGATGGGGTCGTTCAGGAAGTCATGTCGCACGTCGTTGTTTTTCTCGCACACCATGTCTACGTGTGACTGCAGGGCCACGGTCTTGCATGCCTCCATGCCCGGAGTGGCCGGTTTTCGGATCAATACGTTGCCGGCCTCGTCGGTATGCGTCTCCAGTTGGTGCTGCTTTCCGAACGCTTGCAGGTAGGCGATTATTTTGGCTTCATTTTTGGATGGGCGTGGTATTTGGCAAATTTCTTCAAAATACCGGAATACGCCGGCAGGTTTCAATTCTTTCTTCTCCATGTTTTCTATGTTTGATGATTTATAACCCGTTACTACTAAATATAGTTAAAAAGGTTCTGTATTCTGCGGCAACTTTTCTTTTTTACTGCAAAAATAATGGTGTAGTTCGCGCAAACCTCTATCTTTGCATCCGCAAAATTAAACGAAATGCTTGATACATTATTGATATCATTGTTAATAGTTGCTATTTGCGTGCTATTATTGGGAATAAAAGTCTTTTTCGTAAAAGGCGGCAGGTTTCCCAACATGCACGTGAGCGGGAACAAGGCTTTGCGCGACAAGGGCATAGGCTGCGTGCAGTCTCAGGACAGAGAGGCACAGCGGAAGCGGCCTTTCTCGATTGACGACGTAGAGGCTGCCCTGCGCAAGTGATGATGGAATCAAGTGAGGGCAGAATTAATTAATCCAAAAATAATATTTATCTGACATTATGAAGAGATTGAATCATCTGATGAACGGTTTGGCTGCCGTGGCGTTTGTCACTTTGTTTGCCCAATGTGCCGGCAATGCCGGACAGCAGTCCACCACCGTTAGTGCACCGGCCAATGGCGTATCGGGTTTGAAAATTGCTTATGTAGAAGTGGACACCCTTTTGACCAAGTACAAATTCTGCATGGATCTGAACGAGGAAATGGTGAAGAAGAGCGAGAACGTACGCCTAACCTTGAATCAGAAAGCAAGCGATTTGGACAAGCAAAAGCAGGAATTCCAGACCAAATATCAGAACAATGCCTATCTTTCGCAGGAAAGAGCCCAGCAGGAATACAACCGGATTGCCAAGCTGGAGCAAGACTTGCAGAACCTGAGCAATAAATTGCAGTCTGAGCTGATCAGCGAGAACGAGAAGAACAGCATCCAACTGCGCGACTCCATCAACAATTTCCTGAAAGAGTATAACAAGGACAAGAAATACGATTTCATCATCAGCAATACGGGCTTCGACAACCTCTTGTATGCAAACGAGGCTTACAACATTACGCAGGAAATCCTCGAAGGCTTGAATGCCCGTTATGTTTCTAAAAAGTGACTGGCTGAACTTAGTGAATAAAATAGTAGATAAAATAGTAGGGCGTTCCGTTTGTGAACGCCCTTTTTCGTCCTTAGCCCATCGGGCCGCATGACTTAGTGCAGAACTATGTCTGACCTTATAGCCTATAATGTCCGACCTTATAGCCTACAATGTCCGACCTTATAGCCTACAATGTCCGACCTTATAGCCTATAAGGTTCTGCCCCGTATATCGGGGGGGCTGACCGGCGTCCTCAAGTTTACGCCTTCTCCTCGTCTTCTTCCGGGTCGTGTTTGACGACCAGCAGTTTGTCCACCCGGCCACGGTCCATGTCCACCACCTCAAAGTCCAGATTCTTGTAGCTGAACAGGTCGCCGGCTTTGGGCACGCGGCCTATGAGGAACATGGCCAGTCCGCTGAGCGTCGTGAAGTCTTCTTCTTTCAAGTCATCGTAGTTCAGGATGCCCATGGCTTCCATGAAGTCGTCCAGGTTCATGGAGGCTTCCACCAGCAACGAGCCGTCTTGCCGGCGCACGATGTCTTCCTCTTCCGTTTCGTTCTCTTCGAGGATGTCGCCAAAGATGCTCTCGGTCAAATCGTGCAGCGTGATGATTCCTTCGGTATTGCCATATTCGTCTACGACCACTCCAAACTTGTTCTTGTTCTTTTTGAACAGTTCCAGCACTTTCTTGGCATATAAACTTTCCGGGATGAACAGCGGGGGACGCGCGATGCTGCGCAGGTTGAACGGCTGGTCGCTGCCCAGCATGATGATGATGTCTTTCACCGACACTACGCCTATGACTTCGTCTTTCCCGTTTTCCACCAGCAGGTATTTGCTGAAATGTTGTTCGCGGATGGTGCGCAACACGTCTTCCCGGCTGTCCGTGGGGTGCATGGCGACGATGTCGCGCCGATAAGTCATCAGGTCGTTGGCCCGTTTGTCGGAGAAGCGGAACACGTCGCGCAGCATTTCCGTCTCGTCTTTGTCGATGACGCCTTGTTCAGAACTCTGGTGCAGAATCATCTTCAACTCTTCCTGCGTGATTTGCCGCTCTTCGTTCTGCTCCAGGCCGATTAACCGGTTGACCAGTTTGGTCGAAGCGCTGAGCAGGCAGACGAAAGGATAGGAGATGTTTTTTACGGCTACCATCAGCGGGCTGAGGCGGGTAGCCCATTTTTCCGGGTCGCTCAACGCGATGGATTTGGGCACCAGTTCTCCGATGATGAGCGACAAGTAGGTGATTACAATAACTACAATGGCCACGGATAGCGTGTGTGCATAGGGCTCTGCGCCGGGAATCAGAAGGAACAAGGGCTCAATTTCGTCAGACAAAGTGGCGCCGCCGTATGCACCCGATACGATGCCTATGAGCGTGATGCCGATTTGGATGGTTGAAAGAAATTTTTCCGGTTCGTCCAATTGCTTGAGCACGTCCTTGGCCCTTTTGTTGCCTTTTCCCACCAATGTCTCAAGCCGGGCTTTGCTGGATGATACCAGTGCTAATTCATACATGGCAAAAATGCCATTTAAAATAAGTAAAATCAGAATGATTAAAAAGTCCATACGGGATTTTAAATGATTTCTGCTGCAAACTTAGTAATTTTGCCGCAAATAACGACTATTTATAACTAAAACGATGAAAATATGAAAAAAAAATTTAGTTTGTTGGGTTTATTGTCGCTCTTTGTTTGCATCTCGTTGCAGGCTGCCCGGGTGGATACCTTGCTTGTCAACAGCCCTTCGATGAAGAAGCAAGTGGAAGTAGTGTTCATTCTTCCGGATAAATCCCTGCAGGCGAATCCCGAGGCGTGCCCGGTGATATATCTGCTTCACGGGCATGGCGGGTATGCCAAAAGGTGGATTGAAATCAAGCCGGAGCTGCCTGCCATCGCCGACGAGAAAGGGCTGATTTTCGTTTGCCCGGATGGAAAGGACAGCTGGTATTGGGACAGTCCCCTTCATGCCGACTATCGTTATGAGACTTTCGTGTCATCCGAATTGGTTCGCTATACGGACGAGCATTATGCCACGAAAAACGACCGCCGGTTCCGTGCCATTTCTGGCTTAAGCATGGGAGGGCATGGCGCTTTATGGTTGGGCATCCGTCATAAAGATGTTTTTGGGGCTGCTGCCAGCATGAGCGGAGGGGTGGATATCCGTCCTTTCCCCAATAATTGGAACATGAAAGACCAGCTGGGTGAATACGAAACGAACAAAGCCGTGTGGGATGCGCATACGGTGATGACACAGCTGGATAAGATTTCCAACGGCGACTTGGCTTTGCTGGTGGATTGCGGCGAAGACGATTTTTTCCTGCCTGTCAATCTGGAATTGCACAAACAATTATTGGCCCGCAAAATCGACCATGATTTCATCACCCGCCCCGGAGGACATACGTCTGCCTATTGGAACAATTCTGTCGACTATCACATTCTGTTCTTCCAGAAATTCTTTGAGAAAGCAGAAAAATAAGAAAGGCATTAAAAATGAAAAGGAAGAGTATCGGCCTCGCATATCCGTAGGCTGAAACTCTTCCTTTTCATTTCATGTCTTTTCTTTACCACGACCTGCCTTTGTATATGGTAGATTGTTCAAGTGGCACCACTTCGCCTCTCAACGTCAATGTGCGTGAATTGAAGTTCGGGTTGATACTTACGGTTGCCTGGTTGCTTCCGTTGGTCATGGTCAGAAACACTTGGGCCGAAATGCCGATGCCTTGCACATTGAAACTGTAAGTGATGTTTCCTTTCTTCGTGGTTTTTATCTTTACGCCTGACACGTTTCCGTCTACTGTCACGCCGCCAATGCCATTGGGGCCGGCAAAAGCAGTGTTAAACGCCACCTGCACGGTGCCCCGCTCCAGATTGACCAATACGAAATTGGTGTTGGAGTTGACGTAGGCTGTCTCGCCCATTTTGAAGACCACCTGGTCGGCTTCCAATACAAATTGGTTCGCTTTCAGCGCCTTTACGGCTTCTTCATACAAGAGGGCGTTGGTGGCATCTTCTTGCGCTTTCTGACGAGTCCGCTCCGCGTCTCTCTGCGCTTTACGGTCAGTCTGCTTGTTGTTGGAATTCTCTTGTGCATACCCGACTGTGGTTGTCAGGCACAGGATGAGTGCGCAGACTGCCAGTTTCAAATACTTTTTCATACTGTTTTGTGTTTAGGTTAATACTTCTGTTTACTTATTCTGTGATTGCCGGAGTCTGATTTCAGAAACTCGGGCAACCTTAAGTGCTATTACAAAAATAATGCCAAGCAGGCTTTTGTTCGCTGCTTGATGAATTTATGGAGCAATCCGCACCGATTTTGCCGCCCTTCGTGCAATGGAGTTATGCAACACCGTTGTCTGCCTATTCGGTTTCTGTCGGTAGGAAGCCGGTACATTTCCTTGAATAAGTCCCAAGGCAGTGCCCAGCAATAGCTCGTTGGGGTTGCCGAAGGGTAGGAAATGAGCCATATCGCTGTTCTCATCCACCTTTTCGTCGGCCTCGAATCCGTTCTCATAGTCCGATTCTCCGGCTGAGTTGTATATCTTGCAGACAATGGGGCTCATGGTAAGCATCAGTTCCTGATTGGTGAAGCTGACGAAACCGACATTTTTTCCTTCCGTCGTAGTGCCGATAAGCACCACGTTCATATAAGGGCGCAGGCAGTTGATAAGCATTTCCGATGCCGAAGCCGTCTCTCCGCTGGTCAATACATAAAGGGTGGACAGATTCAGGTTGGCTCCGTCCTGAATGAGATTTTCGTCCAGATAGAAAGGCGAAGGAGAAAAGTTTTCGTTAAATTCCAGTTGGCCCAATGGTTGCCCAAGAGCAGACGAAGGGGCCAGCATGGCGCACAGCAGTTGGGCGCAGCTGATAAGCCCGCCGTTGTTGTAGCGCAAGTCCAGCACGAACTCATTGACCTGCTGGGCGGCAAAGTCTTGGAATACTTTCCGCAAGTCTCGATTGTAGGTATCGTCGTTGTCCGTAATGCCGGGACTGAAGTGGTTGTAGACCAGATAGCCTACCCGCCGGTTGCCCAATGGGTAGATGTTGTGGTAATGCACGGGATTGTCGTTGATGGGGCGTGCTGCGGCTATTGTCTGGGGCTCGGCATAGGGCAATATCGTGTCGCCCGAGGCATCGTAATATCCCACGGTCAGCTGCATCTCTTCGCTGCCATATAGGCGGGTATAATTGTCTTGCGTGATAGGTTGCCCGTCCATTTGCATAATCCAGTCTCCCCGTTGGAGGCCTGTTTCGCCGGCCGGGCTTTCCGGCGTCACATAAAGGATGCGTGCATACAGCGCCGTGTCATTCCCTTCTACGCGGTTGGTGGTAAACTGGAATCCATAGCTGTAATCCGTATAGGGAATGCTCCGCGTCGGATATTTCAGGCTGTCAATCGTGGAATAGTGTTGTCCGCCCTTGCCGTCTTCGTCCGAAAGAAGAGAGGCGAAAAACTCAAATGGCCCGCTGAAATAATTCAGGTTGTTGGTATTGGGGATGTCGTGGTTCCAATAATACCACACTCGCATCGTGTCTTCTATCCATCGGTCTGTCCGGGTCTCTTCGGCATACGCAGCCCAGCGGTCCACGCCGCATGAACCGAGATAGGCAGGCAAAACAATGATTCCTGCCAGTGCCATCAGTATATTACTTGTTTTCATCGCTGCAAAAATAGGAAATACTTTGCTTGCATGAAACAAAGAGAACAGAAATAAATATAATGTCCGCATTCGGCTTAGAGCCTGTTTAAATTTTGCTCAGTACTGTTTTGAGATGTTTTTCCGAGAATATTTTCTCGTTGTCATGAGGAGCGTAGCGGGCTACGTGACGAAAGGGAACGGGAAAATAGGCCGGAAAAAGGCTCAAAACAGACTGAATAAAAATATTAAAAAGGAAAATTTAAACAGGCTCTTATACGTGCCCGTTCCAAAAGGAAGATATACTGTCCGGCAGGTGGAAGATATACTGCCTCCGTCTGCGAAGATATACTTCATGGGCAAAGTCAGTACTACTGCGTTTCCTGTGCGGCCCGATTGGCCCATGGCGGACATCCGTCATGAATAGGAAGTGGTGGAGGAGGAACGAAGAAACAGGGTGGGGCAGACACATGGCAAAGTGGGGGTGTCAAAAAACTATGAACGCTTTCAAGATGTTAAGTAGATGTGCAAAATTAATAGGTACTATCTTTAGTAGTAGGAGGGAGTTACAGGTAGTTAGAAGGAGTTATAGGCCGATAGTTGTCCTCTGCGATATGCAAAAGGTATTGGCTTATAACTCCTTCTGACTCCTTCTGACTTCTTCTGGCTTCTGAATATAGTTTAAACTAAATATGATTGGTAACTTATATATTAGGCGCGGATTTCGCGGAATACCACGGTTTATAATCTTAATCCGTGAAATCCGCGTAATCCGCGCCTAAAAGAAGCATTCAGAGGGTTTTGGTTCACCTCCTTGCGTCGGTATTCCTGTCAGTGGGTGGAACCGGTCTTATTGGATGGCTATCTCATCCAAGAACAGGAAAGTCTTTTTGCCTGCTCCCGGATGCCATTTCGGCAATACGGGAGTGTCCTTGCCCACGATGCGGACATAGCGTGCCTTGGTCTTGTCAAAGCTGATGTCGTTGCGGGTCAAGACGTTGTTCTTGCTTCCCTTTTCCAAGGTCGGGATGGTCTTGGAGGCAATCTTTTTGAAGTTTTTCCCGTCTGCCGACACATAGACCTCCAGCCCCGTCAGGCCAAAGATGTAGTCGCCCGGCACCAAGTAAGTGCCTACCGAGACAGAAGAGATTTCTCTTTCTTCCTGCAAATCAATGACTGCGTCAAAGTCTTGCCCGTAGATGCCCAGGTAACGTCCCGAACGATAATTGTCGTCGCCGGTCAGTCCGTCCACCAGCAACTGGGCGCCTTTGTAGGTGAATCCCTTGTCCGGCGTGCAGTTCAGGGTAATGGGGCGCATGGTGGCCAGGTTATATTCCAAGGTCGATTCCGTCGTATGGCTTTCCCGTCCGTTGCGGATGGCTTTGGCTTTGATGGTCGTGGTCTTGCCTTCCAGGGTGAAGGGTTGCGTATAGGCCGTAGACTCAGCAGTGGGCTCCGAACCGTCCAACGTATAATAGATGGGTGCATTGTCGAAGGTGCTCAGGCTGATGACGGCCTCTCCGCCTTCGCCCTTGGGCTCGGCGTTGATAACCACATCCTCGATGTCTTCCTTGTAATGGAATCCATACAAGGCATACAAGTCCAGCTGGTGGCGCAGGCGTTTCAGGAAGCCGTTCAAATCCTTCTTGGCCGGATTGCTCCATTGCAGTTCGCTCAGCGCGGCGATGCGGGGCATCATCTGCCATTCCATCTTCACGCTGTCCTTGGTCCATTCGGTCCAGATGCAGGCTTGCACGCCGATGATGTTTTTCTTCTCCTCGTCGGTCAGTTTGGGCGATGCAGGCTCGAAGTTATATACACGCTCCACGCTGCTTACGCCTTTCAGGCGATTGTAGCCCGGGTTGCTGAAATACAGGTGGCTGATGGGGCAGACAATGGTCGGGTGTCCCAGCTGGGCAGCCTTGATGGAGGCGGGCACGCCCGTCCAGGCCGCCACGGTGGTTGTCTTCGGGTCGGGGTTGCCTTCCAGAATTTCGTCCCATGCCAGCATCTTCTTGCCTCTCTTGGCGATTTCTTTCTCCACTTCGCTCATGAAGTACACCTGCAACTGGTTCTCCTTGCTGTGTTCTTTCGTGTCGCGCAGGCCCAGTTCACGGATTTTGGCCTGGCATTTCGGGCATTTCTTCCATTCGGCTTTCGGGCATTCGTCGCCACCTATATGTATATAGGGAGCGTCCGGGAAGATGTCCATGATTTCGTTGACGACATCCTTGGCAAATTGCAAAGTCTTTTCGTTTCCGCCGCACAACACATCCTTGAATACGCCGAATTTCGTAGCCACTTCATACGGGCCTCCCGTGCACCCCAGTTCGGGGTAAGAAGCCAGCGCGGCCAGCATGTGTCCCGGCATGTCCACTTCGGGGATAACGGTGATGAAGCGTTCGGCTGCATAGGCCACGATTTCCTTCGCTTCTTCCTGTGTATAGAATCCCTGTACGGGCGTTCCGTCGAATTTCCCGGAGCCCGGGCCGGTGATGGTCTCCTTGCGTACGGAGCCGATTTCCGTCAGTTTGGGGTATTTCTTGATTTCGATGCGCCATCCCTGGTCTTCGGTCAGGTGCCAATGGAAATAGTTGATGTTATGCAGCGCCATCACGTCAATCAGTTCTTTCAGATAATCTACGGAGAAGTAGTGGCGGCCCACGTCAATCATAAAGCCGCGATATCCGTAGAGGGGATAGTCTTTCACCGTGCCTGCCGGCAGCGAACCCAGAGCCTTTCCCTCGGTGATGGGCAGTGCCTTGTGGATGGTCTGTGCACCATAAAACACGCCGGCTTCTGTCTGTCCGTTCAGGGTCACCTGGTCTTCCGTGATGGTCAGTACGTAGCCCTCTTTCTGCGCGATGGACGGATCCAGTCCCAGCACGATGCAGTTGCTTCCGGCCTTCGTGCCGGTCTTCACCTCTGTGCCGGTCACCTCTTTAATATAAGAAGCCAGCAGATGGGCGGTACGCTCCAGTTTGGCGTTGCCTTCCGGGTAGCAGATGGTGGTAGAGGTGCGGATAACAAAAGGTGCGGCATCGGCCGTTTCTGTAACCTCTTGCGGCAACGGGATGACATTCAGGTCACCGGTCTGGACGTCCTTGGGCGAACATGCCGCCAAGGCACCTGCTGCCAGCAGGCAGGTGGCCCACATTTTCACTTGAATTTTTCTCATAGCTTTACTTTTAAAAATATTATTTCCTGCAAAAATAACCAATTTTTCGATACTTTTCCCCAGTACGGAAGTTTTTTTGTAATCCGTATATGATTTTTTTGTTCGACGACAAATTTTTTACCGTTCTCTTTCGCACATTCTTGCCTGCTGGGTCGTCTGCTATGGGGACGAGGGAGGGACGAACTTGGGACGAACTTGGGACGAAGGAGGG
>CASENE010000050.1 GCA_949289265.1 uncultured Bacteroides sp. | reverse complement strand
CCTCATAGTATTTGTAGGCATTCTCCACAATCAGCTTGGCGGCATCCTTGAAGAGCTTCTTTCGGTTCTCGTGTGTAGCTACGATGGTACCGTTGCCCGGCAGGGCCAGACCAATGGCCTCGTTCAGGCAGTTCATGGAGTTGGCGGTGAACATGCCCGAACAGCATCCGCACGTGGGGCAGGCATGCTGTTCAATCTTGGCCACGTCGTCGTCGCTCACCGTCGTGTCGGCCGACTTGATCATAGCATCAATCAGGTCGAGGTGCTGCCCCTTCCATTCGCCCGCTTCCATCGGTCCACCCGAAACGAAGACGGTAGGGATGTTCAGGCGCATGGCAGCCATGAGCATACCCGGCGTTATCTTGTCGCAGTTGCTGATGCACACCATGGCGTCGGCCTTGTGGGCGTTGACCATATACTCCACGCTGTCGGCAATGATGTCGCGCGAAGGCAGGGAGTAGAGCATGCCGTCGTGTCCCATGGCGATGCCGTCGTCGATGGCGATGGTGTTGAACTCGGCGGCAAAGCAGCCCAGCTTTTCAATCTCTTCCTTGACATACTGGCCGATTTCGTGCAGGTGGACGTGTCCCGGCACAAACTGCGTGAACGAGTTGACGATAGCGATGATGGGCTTTCCCATCTGCTCGCGCTTCATGCCGTTGGCCACCCACAACGCACGTGCCCCGGCCATGCGGCGGCCCTGCGTACTGAACGAACTGCATAACTGGTGTTTCATCTTTGTTGTTCTCCTTTCAATGAAAAAGCCCTTCTCGTTGGTGAGAAAGGCTTTACTAATTATCTTCTGACGTATGGATACATACACGAACCTTTCTCACGCTCTTGATTTCAAGACCACGACGCGAATAATATGCAGGACTGCCAGGTTAATGGATGTATGTAGCATCATAAGTTTCTTCTTTTTATAATATTGACAAATAGATTATCTTTATCGTTTAACGTGATGCAAAGGTAAGGGCTTTTTTATAATATCCAAACAGTTTGAAGAAAAAAATCATATTTTTCTGTAGAATCGTAAGAAAAGAGTGGATAAAACTCTCCTTTTATCATCAGAAAATCCTTCCATACAACTCTAAACCCATATTATTTCGGAGGGGAACGCACCGTCTTTTTCCATACTTTCCGGCACAACATCCTCCACCCCCTGCGAATTTATTTTTGTTTATCCAAAATAAACTCTCAGTTTAATAGCAATAAACTAAGAGTTTAAACAGATTAAACTGACAGTTTAAAGCGACTAAACTAAAAGTTTAAAACGACTAAACCGGAATAAACAAAAAGAGGACCGGTTCCCAGTGTCCGATCCTCTTCTGCCTAACAAAAAACCTTTGAAATTTACCAGCCGGCGTGTTCCTTCTTATGTTCGTAAGAGTCGGCCTGGCGTACACGGTCACCATTATAGTTCCATACGATTTCGTCGGTATATTCCTTGCCATCGGAGGTGATGACGGCCTTGAGCACGTTGCACCCTTCGGCCAGGGTCACCTTGTCGAAAACGTAGTGGACATCGGTATAGCCCTTGCGGATGCCTTCCAGCTCCTGGCCGTTCAGATAAACGCGGGGCGTGCCGAGGTTAGAGTAAACAGTCACGGAAGTCTCCTTGCGCTCGCGCTCCGTGTTGCGGCGCTGCGTCAGGTAGAGTACAGGTTCTTTGCTCCAGTTGGCCTTGTACCAGTAGAAAGAGTCCTTGCGCGTCTTGCGGTCGAAGGTAATAAGGCCCTTCATGTTGCGCGCATCCACACCGCCACGCTTCCATAGGGGCACGGCGAAGTCGAACATGTTCCACAGGTAGGATGCCAGGATATAGGGATGCTGGGCAATGATACTCCACTGGTACTCGTGTGTCTTGGTCTGGAAAGTCTCGGGATAGAAGTCGCTGCCCCAGTTCAGGGCGTCACCCAGTATCTCCGTCTGATGCTCGATGTTGGCGTCCGCGCCATATTCGGTCAGCATCAGCCGTTGCCAGGGATATTCCTTCTCCATCTTCTCGACCCAGGGCTTGATGTCCTGTATCTTCTTCTCGTACCAGCCGAAGTAGCGGTTCATGCCCTGTATATCAGTATTCTCGTTGACAGGATGCTCCACATGGCCGTAGCCATTGACGGCCACCGTATAGCGGTCGGGGTCCTCGAGCTTGCAGAGGTCGTGGACAGACTGCGTGAGCGCCGCCGTATAACCGTGCGGATGATAGACTTCGTTATGGATGCCCCACACGTAGATGGAGGGGTGGTTGAAGCTCTGGCGTATCAGCTCGCGCATCTGCTGGTGGACGTTGTCCCACTCCTGCCCCGTGACGCGGTTCACGAAAGGAATCTCGGCCCAGATGACGAGGCCCAGCGTGTCGCAACGCGAGTAGATGTAGTCCGACTGCTGGTAGTGGGCGAAGCGCACGGTCGTGGCTCCCACCTCCATAATCTGCGCCAGGTCGAAGTCGTGCTCCTTGTTGGTCAGCGCACTGCCCAGTCCCCACCAGTCCTGATGACGGGTAACGCCGTACATGGGGTACTTCTTGCCGTTCAGAAAAAAGCCCTTGCCGGCTATGGCTTCGTACTTGCGCAAGCCCAAAGGCTGCACCACTTCGTCGATGACCTGCCCATCCTGTTTCAAACGCGACACCACCTTATAGAGATAAGGGTCCTCGCGCCCCTGCCACAAGTGGGGATTGCTGATCTTGAAATGGGAAACATAACTCTGTACACCCTGAGGTGTCAGGTCGAAAGATTGGCGGTGCGTCTTGACCAGTCTGCCTTCACGGGTATAGATAGCATTCTCCAGCTCCAAAGGAACCGGCGCCAGCGTGGCATTGTCCAGCTTCACCTTGACAGACACCTCGGCCGACTTCTCCGACACATTCTTCTGCGTGATGTACACGCCCGGCGAAGCGCAGTCATTCACCACGATGTTGCAAGGTTCGGTCACCACCAGCCACACAGGACGGTAGATGCCACCATAGACACCGAACAAATTGTGATTGGTGGGGATGACGTCAGGACGCGCCGCATTGTCAGCCTTCACCACAATTTCATTCTCCTCACCATACTTGACTTGTGCGCCGATTTCGCAGACGAAAGCCGAATAGGCTCCCCTGTGCGTCCCCACCAGATAGCCGTTGACATAAACCTCAGCACACGCCCCCACACCTTCGAAGCGCAGGAAGATGCGCTTGCCTTCCAGCGACTGGGGGAAGACATGCCGCTTCCGATAGTAAGCCACACCGGCATAGAAGCTGTTCGTCTTCTGCTGCATGTCTTCGGCATTCCAGGTGTGCGGCACGGCCACCTGCTGCCAGCCGGCATTCCATTGGGCAGCTGCCTTCATGGCATCGGCAGCAAAAGGCCCTTTCTTGAACTCCCATCCGGCATTGAACGACGTCACCTCGCGGGCCTCCGCCTTCAGTCCCAAGTCCCCCAAACATGCCAGCCACACGACCGACAGGAGCATGCATTTCTTTATAAAATCTGTTTTCATGGTCATATTGTTACTTGTGTGCAGCCAAACGGCAAATCTGACATCCGGCCATCAGAAAAGCTCCCACTCCATAGACTTCTGTCATCTCGCGGGTCACCTTGCGCGGATCGGCTCCGATGGGCTGTACATAGCCCAGCTTGCCGTCAGCCTCCACTGCCTCTACCAGCGCCTTCCATCCCTTGGCAACTACCGGCAGGAAACGTTCCTTGTCGAGCAAGCCTTCGTTGACCCCGTAGGCCAAGGCATAGACAATGAAACCGGTAGCACTCGTTTCGGGTGACGGATAGGAATCCGGATCGAGCAGACTGGCATGCCAGTAACCGTCTGCACTCTGCAGACCGGACACACGGGTAGCCAATGTTACGAACAGATCCTGATAGAATTTGCGCGAAGGCTCGTCGACGGGAAGCGCCTGGAGGATTTCGGCCAGTCCACCCAACACCCAACCATTTCCCCGTCCCCAGAACACTTTCCTGCCATTAGCCTCCCGTTTGTCAAAATAGCGGCAGTCGCGATAGAACAGCTGTTCTTCCTTATCATACAGATAATCGTATGTAGCCTTGTATTCACGGTTCAAAAAGTTCAGATACTTTCTGTCAAGAGTCTGTGCATAGAGCTTGGCATAGACCGGTGGTGCCATGAACAACGCATCACACCACGACCACCGACTCAACGTTTCCGGCCGGCCGTAATCCAGCTCCAGTGTTGTTTCGGGCAGATGGTCCACCACCCAATTGGCACGTGCCATCACCGGCGCAATCATCTTCATTTCGCCATACTTCCGATACAGGTCGATAAAGGGTTGCCCCACGGCGATGAAGTCAGCATGATACATCCATTGCCCCATCTGGAAATGGTTTCTCCGTCCAATCTTCAGCAACCAGTCGTAATACGACCTGTCCCCATCTTCTTTTTCCGTCAGTTCAGCCCAGTCTATCATCCCCATATAGAGGGCAGCGTGCGTCCAGTCCAGGTCATTGTGTTCGTTCTCCTTGTTAGGATGGGCTATCTGCCAGTCGGCCACGCGTTTCATCAAGGCCTTCACTTCTGTTTTGTCGAATGTAGGCTGTGCCGCCAGCTGCAAGATTGCAGCCAGCCACGACACAGTGCACAAGCAAATATATTTCATCGTCATACCTATTGTTCTATTATATATATTATTTCAGGTTAGAAGTTTTTTTCATTACATACAAATCTGCCCCCTTATACCACCATCAGGTCAAAGCATCACGGTACTTGTCTGTTTCGGCCGTTTTTTCCTTCGTCTCGAGCTTGATGACGAAAGGTTCACCCGGATCTTTAGCCGGCATGTCCACGTTATATTCGTTGCGGGCCGTCTCGGTCACTTTCACTTCCTTGCCACCGTTTACAGTCACAGCCTTGACCACCTCGGTTCCAGCTGGCGTCTTAACAACCAGATGTTTGGAATAAGGAGGATTGAACACTACCATATACACATCCTTACCCTTAAGGGTATAATAGCCCCACGCCTGCTTCTCCCACCCGGAATAGTCACAGCCATAGATACACTCGCCATATTTCTTCATCCAGCGGCCGATGCTTTCAGCCAGCTGCTTCTCTTCGGGACGGAAATCACCGTCGGACTGAGGACCAAAGTTTACGACCATATTTCCTCCCATCGAAACAGCATGAACGATTCGTTCCAAGACTTCCAATGGAGTCTTCACATAACTTAAAGACCAGTCCTTATGATACCCCCACTGATTCTCCGGCACGGTCATGCAGGCCTCCCAATCCCAGCGAGTCACCTTCAAGTCCTTCACCGGATCGGGCAAACGGCGTTCATAGCCCGATTCATAATCGCCCATCAGATGCCCGTTGCTGTCAAAATGGCGTTTGCCATGGTCATCGGCACGCAAACGGCTGTTGATGGTAACACCCGGCACCAGTTCCTTCAGCATCTTCTCCACATGAGCCGTCCACCAACCGTTCTTCTTGATGCTGGCATCCCATGTTCCGTCGAACCAGAAGTCCTTGACGGTAGGATAGCGGGCAGCTAGTTCCTTCAGCTGGTTGTCCGTGAACTCCAGGAAACGGCTGAACGCCTCCTCATCCTCCTTCGACTTGATGTCATAACGGTAGTCAGGATGACTCCAGTCCATGACTGAGAAATAAAAATGCACGTCGATGCCTTCATCGTTATAAGCTTTTACCAGTTCGCCCAAGATGTCTTTCTTATAAGGCGTATTGGCAACCGTATATTTCGTGTATTTGCTGGGCCAAAGACAGAAGCCTTCGTGATGCTTGGTAGTAATCTTCACATATTTCACCCCCATCTGCTTGGCCATCTTCGCCCAAGCCTTGGCGTCAAAGTTCTGCGGATTCCACTGGTCCATCAGTTTCATCCACTCGTCCGAAGGCACCTTTGCCCATGACTTCAACCATTCGGCAGCGCCATTATACACCTTCCCGTTCCACTCTCCACCGGGAATAGCATAAAGTCCCCAATGGATAAAAGCCCCCAAGCGGTTGTCGCGAAACTTCTGCATGGCCGCATCACTACGTTTACCCAGCCGATCGGCCCCATACTTCAGGGGGATTTCCAAGTCAGCAGGTAATAATATTTGTTTATTT
>CASENE010000049.1 GCA_949289265.1 uncultured Bacteroides sp. | reverse complement strand
TTGTCTTCACGAAGCTGGACTTTCTTTTCGTCCAGCCAGATGTCAAAACGGCTATCGGTTTTCTCGAAGTTCACCACGTCGAAATTGTCTATCAGCACATCCGGGAGGATGGCTCTGAGGAGGTCGTCTGCTTTCATGCCGTAAAGCTACTCAATATTCTTGAGAATTTCTACCGCCAACCGGGATTATCCGCTGATCCATTCTTTTCCGGCTTGTTTCCCGTTTCATACCTCCTTCGTCCCCGGCTCGTCCCTCCTTCGTCCCTGGTTCGTCTCTATGGAGACGAAGGAAGGGCGAGGAAGGGGCGGCTGAATGTAAAATTTCATGCCGATTGTGCCGGGACGGGCGGACAGCCGGAAGGAGGCGCGCCTTCGTTACTTCAGGTATTGGCGGTAGAAGGCTTCGATTTTGTCCCAGGGAATGATGTCCGTCTGGTCGTAGAGGTCGGTGTGGTTGGCCCCGGGGACAATCAGCAACTGTTTGTTGTCGCCTTTCAGCATCTTGTAGGTGTCTTCGCTGAAGTAGCGCGAGTGGGCTTTCTCGCCATGCACCAGCAAGACGGCGCTCTGGATTTCTCCGGCATAGGAGAGCAGCGGCATGTTGAGGAACGACAGCGTGGAGGTCTTGTTCCAGCCGCCGTTGGAGTTGAGCGAGCGCTGGTGGTAGCCGCGCGGCGTCTTGTAGTAGGCGTGGTAGTCTTTCACGAACTGGGGGGCGTCGTCGGGCAGGGTGTCTGCCACGCCGCCGGCCAGGGCGTACGTGCCGTTGCGGTAGTCTTCCGTGCGCTGGGCGTTGAGTTGTCGGCGCAGGGCCTGGCGGGCTTCGGCGTTGTCGGCGGCGTCGAAGTAGCCTTTGGCATTGACTCGGCTCATGTCATACATGGTGCAGGCTACGGTGGCTTTGATGCGCGTGTCGATGGCAGCAGCGTTGACGGCCATGCCTCCCCAGCCGCAGATGCCCAGGATGCCGATGCGTCCGGGGTCTGTGTCGTGGCGGGTGGACAGATAGTCGACGGCGGCGCAGAAGTCTTCCGTGTTGATGTCCGGCGAGGCCACGTAGCGGGGCTGCCCGCCGCTTTCGCCGGTGAACGAGGGGTCGAAGGCCAGGGTCAGAAAGCCGCGTTCGGCCAGGGCCTGGGCGTAGAGGCCGGATGCCTGTTCTTTCACGGCGCCGAAGGGACCGCAGACGGCGATGGCGGGCAGCGGGCCCGCGGCGTTCTTCGGGAGGTAGAGATCGGCTGCCAGCGTGATGCCGTAGCGGTTGTGGAATGTGACTTTGCGGTGTTCCACGCGGTCGCTTTGTGGGAATACTTTGTCCCACTGTTGCGTCAGGTTCAGTTGTTCTTCCATAAAATCATTGTTTTGAGGTTGGTTTCCTTGTGCCCATGCGTAGATGGTTCCGATGAGCACGGTGAGCATTGTCAGAATGGTCTGTTTCATGAGCGGTGCGTTTATAAGGGTTTGTTGTCTCTGTCCTCCGGGCGGCTTCTTGCCTGCCGGGCTGCCCTTGGGTTTGTATGCCGACTCCCGGGCATGCGCGTGCGGGCCGCCACCGTGAGGTTCTGATGGGGCAAAGGTAGGTTGTCTGCGTGGGAATGCCTAACCTATATGAAGGATATTCCTACCATTTTTACGGATGGCGGGGGCGCGTCTGGCGACGGGCGGTGCATGATGCGCTCAGTACGTAAAGCTGCTGCCGCCCAGGAATTCGCGCAGCAGCGAGGTGGGCGGTATTTCCTTGTCGGGAACGGGGGTGAAGTATTTGATGAACTTCAGCAACCGGTAGGCTTCGGCGTACTCCGGGCAGTTGCGCGGCACGGTGTTGAGGATGGGTTCCACGTGGGCGCGCAGCACGGCCAGCTCGAACAGCAGGGCGGAGTTGAACATCACGTCGGCGTTTTCCTGGTAGGGGAATATCCACTTGTCTTCGCCGGCGCGCACGCTGGGCCAGCGGGAGATGGTGTCGCGGGCGGAGTAGCCGCGGTAGTTGTAGTCGCGGATGATGCGGCGCAGCAGCCGGTTGTCGGTGGTGGGAATCCAGTTGTGGTCGTCCAGCGAGATGGTGGTGAGGGCGGAGACGTAGATTTTGTATTTGTTTTCTGCGGGGATGTGGGGCGTCAGCTCGGGGTTGAGGGCGTGGATGCCTTCCAGGATGAGGATGGTGCGGTCGTCGATGCGCAGTTTGTCTCCCCGGAACTCTTTTTTGCCGGTGTTGAAGTTGAATCGGGGCAGTTCCACTTCTTCGCCGCGCAGCAGGGCTTGGAGCTGGCGGTTGAAGAGGTCGAGGTCGAGTGCATAGAGCGATTCGTAGTCGTAGTTGCCGTGGGCGTCGCGCGGGGTGTCTTCGCGGTTGACGAAATAGTCGTCCAGCGAGATGGGGTGGGGATGCAGGCCATTGGTCATCAGCTGTACGGAGAGACGTTTGCTGAAGGTGGTCTTTCCCGACGACGACGGGCCGGAGATGAGCACCAGCGAGGCGTGGTGTCCGCCCTCTTGGTTGCGCGCGAATATTTCGTCGGCTATCTGGGCTATTTTTTTCTCCTGCAGTGCTTCGGCCACGTTGATGAGGTCGGTGGCGTGTCCTTCTTCGCAGGCGCGGTTGAAGTCGCCCACGTTGCTCAGGCCCATGATGTGGTTCCAGCGCAGGTGTTCCTTGAAGATGTCCAGCATCTTTTCCTGCTTCACCATTTCGTCCAGGCGGGTGGGGTCTTGCTTGTTGGGGATGCGCAGCAACAGGCCGTCGTAGTATTTCACCAGGTCGAACAGGTAGATGAAGCCTGTGCTGGGCAGCAGGTTGCCGTAGTAGTAGTCCACCGTGCCGTCCAGGGTGTAGTAATAAGAATAGAGCGCCCCCGAAGTCTCCAGCAGTTTCACCTTGTCGTTCATGCCCTTTTCGCTGAAGATGCGCACGGCCTCGGTGGTGTGGCATTCGGTGCGGTGGAAGGGGATGTCTTGCGCGATGATTTCCTGCATGCGGCGTTTGATGGCGGTGACGTCTTCCAGTTCGATGGGCCGGCCGATGCGCAGGTTGCAGAAATATCCTTTCGACACGGGGTGCTCCACGTAGAGCTTGCCTTGCGGGAAGAGTTCGCTGGCGGCCTTGTAGAGAATGAAGCACAGGGAGCGCACGTAGGTGCGCATGCCCGAGGGGTCGCGCACGTCGAGAAACTCTACGTCTTTGTTGTTGTAGACACGGAAGTTGAGGCCTTCGGAACGGTTGTTGACCTTGGCGCTGACCACTTGGTAGGGGAAATCCAAATTAAATCCATAATAAATATCCAAAAGTGTGCTTCCGGCAGGGAATTCTTTGGAAATATTATTATTTTTGCAACAAATTTGTAACATGTGTTTCATTCCGCTTTCTGGTTATGGGTTTTGCACCGTTAAAGATAGGCTTAATAAAACACGGTGCAAAGAAACCTCTTAAATAATTAAAGATGGAATATTCTTTTTATGATTTGTTAAAGCTGCTCGGCTCGTTGGCCTTGTTTCTCTATGGCATGAAGATTATGAGCGAGGGGCTTCAGAAGTTTGCAGGCGACCGTCTGCGCAAAATCCTGACAGTGATGACTACCAACCGGGTGACGGGCGTATTGACCGGCATGCTGATAACGGCCCTGGTGCAGTCGTCGTCGGCCACCACGGTGATGGTGGTGAGCTTTGTCAACGCAGGCTTGCTTACGCTTTCGCAGTCCATCAGCGTCATCATGGGCGCCAATATCGGCACGACGGTGACGGCATGGATTATCTCGGCCCTGGGCTTCCAGGTGGACATCTCGGCTTTTGCCTTGCCGCTGCTGGCTTTTGGCATTCCGTTGCTCTTCTCGCAGCGGAGTTCGCGCAAGTCGGTGGGCGAGTTCATCTTCGGCTTTTCTTTCCTCTTCATGGGACTGGCCATGCTGCAGGCCAATGCCCCCAATCTGGAGAAGAACCCCGAGATGTTGGCCTTTGTGCAGGAATATACGGACATGGGTTTTGGCTCGGTGCTGTTGTTTGTGCTCATCGGCACGGTGCTCACCATGATTGTGCAGGCTTCGTCGGCCACGATGGCCATTACGCTCATCATGTGTGCCAATGGCTGGATCAGCTTCGAGCTGGGCGCGGCGTTGGTGTTGGGCGAAAACATTGGTACCACCATCACGGCCAACCTGGCAGCCCTGACGGGCAACACGCAGGCGCGGCGGGCGGCGTTGGCACACTTGGTGTTCAACGTGTTCGGCGTCATTTGGGTGCTGTGCGTCTTTCCCTTCTTCACGGGCGGGGTGTCGTGGTTTGTGGAGAATGTGATGGGTGTGACGGAGATGTCGGTAGCCGTGCCTTTCAAGCTGTCGGCCTTCCATACTGCCTTTAATGTGTGCAACGTCCTGGTGTTAATATGGTTTGTCAAGTTCATCGAGCGGACGGTGTGTGTCATCATCCCTCAGAAGGAGCAGGACGAGGAATACCGCTTGCGCTTCATCACAGGCGGTATGCTGTCTACTTCCGAATTGTCCATTCTGCAGGCCAGCAAGGAGATTCACCTTTTTGCTGAACGCATCCAGCGCATGTTCGGCATGGTGCGTGACCTCCTGCATACGGAGAAAGACGATGACTTTAACAAGTTGTTCAGCCGGGTGGAGAAGTATGAGAACATCAGTGACAGCATGGAACTGGAGATTGCCAATTATCTGAACCAGGTGTCTGAAGGCCGGCTGAGTTCGGAAAGCAAGTTGCAAATCAGGGGCATGCTGCGCGAGGTGACAGAGATAGAGAGCATCGGGGATAGCTGTTACAACCTGGCGCGCACCATCAGCCGCAAGCGCCAGTCGTCCGAAGAGTTCACCGAAGGGCAGTATGAACATATCCATACGATGATGAAGCTGGTGGACGACGCCCTGCTGCAGATGATTGCCGTGGTGGAGCGCACAGAGCATCAGCAGGTGGATGTGAACCGCTCGTTCAACCTGGAGAACGAGATAAACAATTATCGCAATCAGTTGAAGAACCAGAACATCGTGGACGTGAACAACAAGGCTTACAGCTATCAGATGGGCGTGTATTACATGGACATCATCGCCGAGTGCGAGAAGCTGGGCGACTATGTGGTGAACGTGGTGGAGGCCAGCAGCGACGTGAAGGAAAAGAAGTCGGCATAAGGCCCGGAACGGGCAGGCCGTCGCATATAGATAGGGGAGGGCAAGGCTTTTGCTCTCCTTTATTTGTTTTTGTGGTATCTCTGCCTTATCTTTGTGCTCATAATGAATCCATGAATCCATATTGCAATGAAAAAACTGTTTTGTGTTTGGGCCGGCTGCCTGTGCTTGCTGGCCTTTGCGGCTTGTACCGACGATGAGGGTGGGCCTGACGTGCCTCCCCCTTCAAAAGCCGAAGAGAGTGTGAAGGAAATTATTGATGCCTTGGAGTCGCAAGTGGACGACGTCAGCGACTTTGTGGACGCGTTGAAGACGGTGGATGTGGCCGACTTGCAAGAAGACAGACTGACGGTGTTTGCCGTGCGCGATGCCGGTGCCACGGTGCGTTCGGCATCCGACGTATTGGATTCGGTGTCTGTCCGCAGGCACATTGCTAAAGGCAGTTACTCGAAATCGCAGTTGTCCGACGGGCAGAAACTGGAAAGCATCGGCGGGGACACGCTCTATATCAGCGTGGACGGGACAGATGTCTATGTCAACGGCGTGCTGATAGAAGGCGAGGGCATACAGGCCGGAAACAGTTATATATATGTGGTGCCTCGGGTCTTGCCCGAGCAGGAGGTGCCGGACGTGCCTTCGGTACATACATACGAGACCGTGGTTCGCGTGCTGGACATCACGGCCGACATCGAGAATCCCGTTCCCTTGGACAGCGTGTTGATACGAACCATGGAGGGCGACAGCCTGGACAACATGGAGTTCGTCCCCACCGACGAGCTACTGATAAGAGGCGGGGAGATTGTCATCCGCCACACTGACCCTGTGCTGGAGTTCCAGCTTTCCAAGCCCGGGTATTCCGAATTGGAGAACGGATACCTGCTCATCCCTGAATACGTGCCTTTCTACGACGGTACTCTTGTGCCTTATGCCGACCTGAATGGGGATGGCCGGTTGGACATGAACGACCGTGTCAATGGCGATGTACATACCTACCGCGTGGACTACTCCACATTCTCCACCGAGGGACAGCCCCAGATATGCTGCATGAAGCAGGTGCAGACTGCCACCATCCCTTCGATGGACGAGGTGGTGACTGCCTGGAATGGACACTTGCTCAGTTACCTCAGAAGTACGGTTACGGTGGAAAGCCTGCTGTGTGGCGCCGGTGATGCTGCCGGAAGTTTCGACTATCAGGACGTGGCCGGTCTCTCCGACACTTTTTGGAAGGAGGCTTACGGCACGCTGGCTGCTGCGGCCGATGCCTTGGAACAACTGACTACGCATTACCCTGCCGAGTCGTACGACCGGCAGGCATCCATCTTGTTGGCTGCCGCCCTGGTGCGTACGCAGCTCTACGGGTACTACAACGTGTTCCTCACGCCCGATGCAGAGCCTTATCCTTTCGGTGCCTTGACGGACGACCTGAATTATCTGGAGCAGACATTGCCTGCCGATGAGGCTCGTGCCGCCTGCCTGCTGGCTGCCAAGATGTATGCTTACAACGGGCAGTGGGCAGAGGTGCAGGACTGTACCCGCAGACTCATCGACGAGGGCCGTTATTCCCTCAGTGCAGACCCGGCCTCAGTCTTTACTCAGGCTGCTGGTACGGAAATCATCTGGGGAGGTGTCCAGGTGGGAAGCCTCTATGTGCATCCTTTGCTCTATCGCGAGGCCGTGCTGCTCTATGCCCTTTCGTCCATGCAGTTGGGCGACATGATGAGGGCCACGGACAGCGCCAACCAGTTGCTGGCTGCTTACGGCCAATCTCCCATGGACTATATCAGTGCTTCTTCTTTGCTTGAGTTATGTCGGATGGCTCTGCCTGGCACCGGTGCCCTCTACCCTTATTATCGTCTGTTGGAGGGACAGATTGATGTGCCCGGTTTCTCCGCTCCCAAGAACTACTATCTTCCCATTCCCGTGAGTGTGATGGCGTCTAACCCTTCCATCCTTCAGAATCCGGGATATTGATGATAAACTGGCCCTTGTGAGGAGAGTATAAGCATGGCAGGAAGCCGGGAAGCGGCGAAGGCTTACCGGTATTCCTGCACCTCCAGTTCGCCGCGCAGGGCGCCCAGCGCGTTGAGGGCCAAAGCCTCCAGTTCGTCTTCGCCAGGATAGACATGGACGGGCGCCAGGAACTGAATCCGCTTCTTCAGGTGCGAAATCACGTAGTCAGAATGCGCTATGCCGCCTGTCAGCAGGATGGCATCCATGTGTCCGCAGAGCACGGCAGCCTGTGCGCAGATGCTTTTGGCCACCTGATAGATCATCGCGTCCAGCACCAGCCGTGCGTGCGTGTCGCCTCCTTCGATGCGGCGGATGATTTCGGGGATGTCCGTAGTGCCCAGGTGGGCGGCCAGTCCGGCGTGTCCGGAGATGCGTTTCTTCAGTTCTTCGCGGGTGAAGCGTCCTGAATAGCACAGGTCAATCAGCGGCCCGGCCGGCAGCGTGCCGGCCCGTTCGGGCGAGAAGGGGCCTTCGCCGTCCAGGGCATTGTTCACGTCGATGCAGCGGCCGTGGCGGTGGGCGCCCACGGAGATGCCTCCGCCCAAGTGGCAGATGATAAGGTCCAGGTCTTCGTAGCGTTGTCCCCGTTCGGCAGCAAAACGGCGGGCCACGGCACGCTGGTTCAGGGCATGCCAGGTGGTGATGCGCGGCATGAGGGGCGAACCGGTGATGCGGGCCACGTCGTCCAGTTCGTCTGTCACGCCCGGGTCGGCTATGAAGGCGCGGCAGCCGGGAATGTGGCGGGCCAGGTGGGCGGCCAGCAAGCAGCCCAGGTTGCAGGCATGAGGCCGTGGGGCAAAGCGGGCGTCGTGCAGCATACGCTCGTTTATCTCGTACACTCCTCCGGGGATAGGCTTGAACAGGCCTCCGCGTCCGATGACGGCGTCGAAGCGGAGGGGGATATCGTCCGCTTCCAGTTCGCGCAGCACCACGTCTTTGCGGAAGTCGAACTGGTCGGCCACGCTGCCGTAGGCTGCAAGTTGCTCTACCGAGTGGCGCAGCGTGCGCGTCAGGCGGGGACTGGTATCTTCGTAGACGGCTACTTTGGTGGAAGTGGAGCCGGGATTGATGGCAAGGATAAGCATTGGGAGTGGTAGTGATTAGGGTTTGGTGATTAGGGTTTAGCGGTTAGCGGTTAGTGATTAGTGATTAATGGTTCGTACGTAGTAGACAAGCGGCATGTACTAACCACTAACCACTAATCACTAATCGCTAATTCCCGCTTGTCAGGCAGGCCATGGCGATGCTGTAGTACTTGGACAGCCCGGAGTCGCTGCGCGAGGGCAGCACCACGGGGCAGACCGGGCCTTGCAGCAATCCGGCCATGTCGGCGTGGCAGAAGAGGGACACGGTCTTGTAGAACGCATTGCCGCTCTCTATGTTGGGGAAGATGAGCACGTCGGCCTCTCCGTTGATGGGCGACACGATGCCCTTGATGTCGCCGCTGGTCTTCTCGCAGGCCGTCTTCACGTCCAGGGGGCCGTCGATGATGACGTCGCCAAACTCGCCTGCTTCGGCCAGCTCGACGATGTTCACGTAGTCCAGCGAGTGGGGGAACTTGGCGCTGACCTTTTCCGTGCAATGTATCAGGGCGATGCGGGGCCGCAGGATGCCGAAGTGCCGACAGGTGCGGATGGCGTATTGTATCATCTCGATGCGCTGTTGCAGGGTGGGGCGGGGGATGACCGCTGCGTCGGAGAAGAACAGCAGTTTGTCATACGTGGGAATCTGCACCACGGCCAGGTGCGTCAGAATCTTGCCCTTGGGCAGCAGGCCGTGTTCTTTGTCCAGGATGGCGTGCAGCAGGTTGTCGGTATTGATGATGCCCTTCATGAGGATATCGGCCTCCCCGTCGCGCACGATTTGCACGGCGCGCCGGGCGGCAGCGTCGGGGTCGTCTTCGGGGATGACCTGCACGTGCTGCGGATAATCCTTCAGGGTGGGATAGCGTTCCACGATGGCGGGATTGCCTATCATCAGAAATTCGGCGATACCTTCGTGCAGGCAGCGGGCAATGGCATATTCCGTGTTGGGGTCGTTGGCGCAGACCACGGCGATACGTTTCCGCCGGTTCAGCGACTGTAGGTGCGATGTGAGTTGCTCAAAACTGCGTATAGGTTCCATGGTGTCGGATTTTGGGCAAATATACGGCAAAATGTTGAGAAACCTATGCTTTGGCAGGGGAATTTTTAGGACGCGCAGTGACATTTCGTCATCCCTCCCGGAGGCTTTCAATCCCCGTTTGCCGGCGTTATAATTCCAGCGACCGGGCGTTCCAATCCCCGCACGCTGGCGTTATAGTCCCAGCACGCGGGAGTTATAGTCCCCGTCGGGCGGGTCTGGAAGCTATCCTTCGAGGTTGCGCACTTCCACCTCCTTGACCTTCTTGAAGAGGTCGGAGGCAAAGATAAAGGCGTTCAGCTCCTTGTTGGTCGAGGTGAAGATGTCTTCCTTCGAGCCCTCCCAGGCTTTGCGCCCCTGGTGTATGAAGATGATTTTCTCGCCGATGCCCATCACCGAGTTCATATCGTGCGTGTTGATGAGGGTCGTCATGTTATACTCGCGCGTGATGTCGTGGATAAGGTCGTCAATCACCAGCGATGTCTTGGGGTCGAGGCCCGAGTTGGGTTCGTCGCAGAAGAGGTATTGGGGGTTGAGGGCGATGGCGCGTGCAATGGCCACGCGCTTCTGCATGCCGCCGCTGATTTCGCCCGGATATTTGCCGCCTGCGTCCGACAGGTTGACGCGGTCCAGGCAGAACTGGGCCCGGCGGGTGCGGTCGCGCAGGGTGTCGTTGGAGAACATGTTGAGGGGGAACATCACATTCTCCAGCACGGTCATCGAATCGAACAGGGCGGCGCTTTGGAATATCATGCCCATCTCGCGCCGCAGCGCCTTCTTCTCGTCCTTGTTCATGGCCAGGAAGTCGCGTCCGTCATACAGCAGTTCGCCCTCTTCGGGTGTCAGCAGGCCCACGATGCACTTCATCAGCACTGTTTTGCCCGAACCGCTCTGTCCGATGATGAGGTTGGTCTTTCCGTTCTCGAACGAGGCGCTGATATCAGTCAGCACGTTTTTGCCGTCGAATGATTTGTAGAGTCTTTTCAGTTCTATCATTGCAAAATCAGGAGGGTTATGGAACCGGAAGCCTCCCTCGTCTCCTGCTGTCCCTTGTCCCGGCGTGGGGCGGGAACTTGCGGCGGAGATGCCGGCAGGCTGTCAGTCCTTATATATTATTAATAGGTGGGGATTAGCTTAGCAGTTGCGTCATGACCAAGTCGGCAAACAGGATGAGCACGCTGCTGGTGACCACCGCGTCCGTCGAGGCTTTGCCCACGGCGATGCTTCCTCCCTCCACCGTGTATCCGAAGAAGGCCGACACGCTGGAGATGATGAAGGCGAAGACGATGGACTTGATGATGCCGCTCCATACATACCATTCCACAAACATGTATTGCAAGCCGTATTCCAGGTCGACGGCATTCATCATCTGCCCGAACCAACAGGTGCAGAATGCGCCTATGATGCCCGCAAAGATGCTAAATATCACCAGGATGGGAATCATGGTCACCATGGCCGTGATCTTGGGCAGGATGAGGTAGTTGGCCGAATTGACGCCCATGATTTCCAGCGCGTCGATTTGCTGCGTCACGCGCATGGTGCCCAGCTCGGAGGCGATGTTCGACCCCACCTTGCCTGCCAGGATGAGGCACATGATGCTGGACGAGAACTCCAGGAGCATGATTTCGCGCGTCACGTATCCCACGGTCCAGCGGGGCATCCACGGGCTCTCGATGTTCAGCTTGATTTGTATGGTGATGACCGCACCGATGAAAAACGATATCAGCAGCACGATGCCGATGGAGTCTACGCCCAGCTTGGCCAGTTCGGCGCGGTATTGGCGGAAGAACATGTACATCCTTTCGGGCCGCGTGAAGGTGCGTCCCATCAGCATGATGTATCGGCCTACGGTTTTGAGTGCTTTGTTCATAACATGTAATTTTGCTTGCAAATGTACGGCTTTTCAACTGATTTTTGCTACATTTGCCCCGGTTTCCCCCCGAATAGGGCATAGATTTAGAAAGATTAAGTATGGAAGAAGACAACAGAATGGTGCTCCGCACGGAAGATTTGGTGAAGAAGTACGGCAAGCGTACGGTGGTCAGCCACGTGTCCATCAATGTCAGGCAGGGAGAAATCGTCGGCCTGCTGGGACCCAATGGCGCCGGCAAGACCACTTCGTTCTATATGACCGTGGGCCTTATCACCCCCAACGAGGGACGCATTTTCCTCAACGACCTCGACATCACCAAGTATCCCGTCTATAAACGCGCGCAGGCCGGCATCGGCTATCTGGCGCAGGAGGCTTCCGTGTTCCGGCAGATGAGCGTGGAGGACAACATCATGTCCGTCCTCGAGATGACCGGCAAGCCCCTGGCCTACCGCAAGGAGAAGCTCGAGAGCCTGCTGTCGGAATTCCGCATCCAGAAGGTGCGCAAGAACAAGGGAAACCAACTGTCCGGCGGAGAGCGCCGACGCACGGAGATTGCCCGCTGCCTGGCCATCGACCCTAAGTTCATCATGCTGGACGAGCCCTTTGCCGGCGTAGACCCGATTGCCGTGGAAGATATCCAGCAGATAGTGTGGAAGCTGAAGGACAAGAATATCGGCATCCTCATCACCGACCACAACGTGCAGGAGACGCTGAGCATCACCGACCGTGCCTATTTGCTGTTCGAGGGCAAAATCCTCTTCCAGGGCACGCCTGAGGAACTGGCCGCAAACCAGACCGTGCGCGAGAAGTATCTGAGCAACAGTTTCGTGTTGCGCCGCAAGGATTTTATGGTCTGATTCCTTCCCATTCGAGCAGCCGGCGTTTGGTGGCGATGCCGCCGCCGTAACCTGTCAGGGAATGGTCGTTGCCGATGACCCGGTGGCACGGGACGAATACCGACAGGGGATTGGCACCGTTGGCGTTGGCTACGGCGCGGACTGCCGTCGGCCGGCCGATGCGCCGCGCCAATTCCCCGTAGGAGACGGTGGTGCCGAAGGGTATTTCCAGCAGCGCGTTCCACACCGTTTGCTGAAAGTCCGTGCCCGTAAAGAGGAGCGGCACGTCGAATGTCCGTCGCTTTCCGGCAAAATATTCGTCCAGCTGTTGTCCGGCATATGTAATCACTTCGGATATCCCTTCCCTGTATTCGGCATTCAGCATCTGTTTCAGCCGCTTGTCCACCCTGGCGCTGTGCTTTTCCGTGCGCCAGTCGCTGAGGCAAAGCCTGTCGCCCCACGAACCAAGCAGCAGCTCGCCGCACGGCGAATGGTAGGGCTGGACGATGATTTCGCGTTGGCTGTTCATTGCATGTTGTTTTTCGGTCTCTTGTTTATGTGAGTTCTTCCTGGGAATATAGCGATAGCCATGCGTCGCGCAGTGTCTTCGTGTGGCATTCCGTTGGCTATCTCTACGTCTTTCAGCGGCTAAAGTTACGAAGATTTCCCGTTGGGCGGATGATTTTGGGCGGAAATGTTTCGCAGGGTGGCTGTCCGGTTGCGAGTTGAGGCCTTATGTAATAAAACGCCTGTTGTAATTTGTAGGAAAGCGGCTGCCTTATGCGATGGGCTTATAATTAATTCGCATCTAAGTAGCTATCCTTATCGGGTTTGCGCCAAGCCAATGATATCCGGATGTTGAACGTATTTCGGTCGGCCTTCATCGGTTCATCTTCCCCACGAAAATGCCCCAAGTCCGCCTTTTCTTCGTCCCCTAAGGAGACGAACCAGGGACGAACTTGGGGCGAAGGGGGGACGAACTTGAACGGGAATAGTCTTTTGTCCTGTCATGTTGAGCGTTGTCCTGTCTTGATTTTCCCCTCGCGTTTTGACGGATTTCCCTGCGATGCAACATTTTCGCCTTCAAGAATTGGTGATACGGGTTTGTGAGTAGCTGTTTACATTATAAATAGGAATTTAGCGTGGCGGGGCCCCGCAGCTACAAGTGACGAGCTACGAGCTACAAGTGGCTGTGCACTAAGAACTAAAGTCACTTGACTCGTAGCTCGTAGCTTGTAGCTCGTAGCTAATAAATTATCATTTAATTTTGTATATCTACTTATGAAAAATACCTGCTAATATAACGGTTGTTATAATTATATCCTTATCTTTGCAGTCAGATTATCCTGGCTGTTCCTAGGAGCGGCATTGGGGCAGCAGCAGACCAAACTGTAAAGGCGCGCAACCGAAAAGCGTATAAGAAGTAGGCCGGTTCTTTATAAATTATCTTGCTATGAAACCAAGAATCTTGTGTGTGACACTCATGTGGATGTGCGTGGCACTGTTCGGGCTTGATGCCTTCGGCATCGACTTTAGGGCTGTCTATCAGTTTGAATATACCAAGGACAGCATCCGTTCCATCAAGGGAGAAGACATCCTTAACCTGGAGTTATGCGACGGCCATTCCTTCTGCTTCAGCCAATATACGTGGGAAACGGACTCCCTGCACGCCACGCCCGGCGGGGACGCCGTTTGGAGAAGACTGCTCACTGCCGCCTTGGAAAAAGAGGGCTCCACCACCACTGCTTTTCCGCACAAGCGAAGCACGTTTCTGATAACCAAGCATTATACGTCCGATACCATACGTGTCAAAGACGTCATTGACGGGGAAATTTATGAGTATGACACCTTCAAGAGCGAGTTCTGTTGGCAGCTCTGCGATTCGATCAAACGCATCAAGGGCTTCGAGGCCTACATGGCGACTTGCCATTATCATGGCAGGGAATGGACGGTTTGGTTCACGCCCGACATTCCTTTCAACGACGGGCCTTGGCTGTTCTGCGGGCTTCCGGGGCTGATTCTGGAAGCCTACGACAAGGACCGTCTGTTTTCCTTCCGTTTGACGGGATGGATGTCCAATCCCAATCCCCGGAAAGACTGGCTGGGTAAGGGGAAACGGACAGACCGGATTTCTTTTCTGAAAAAAGACTATCAATATCTGAAAAACCTCCCGCGGATTTCTAATGCAATCATTGGGACAAATGCCCCGGTGGGTGGGGATACCCGCTATCTGGATGGATTGGAACCGGATTTCAAACGATAAAGAGAATGCTGACAATGAAATACCTTAGCTTGTTCTGGTTACTCTTCGTAACTTCGAATATGAGTGCACAGATAATAGAAGACAAGGAACCCGCCATTTTAGAAGTGCATTATATGAAAACATCGGTGACGGACACATTGGAAAACCGAAGTTATTCCGACCCTATGACTTTGAGGATAGGTAAAACTTCAGCCATGTTTTACCCGACGAAAAAGATGTGGGCAGATTCATTATTGCGGACAAACTTCGCGCTTCATGAGAAACTCTATAGGGAAATGAATCCACCCGGTCAGGCAGAGTACAAGTCGCTTGGAGGGCTGGAGCGTGAATACCTTTTCCGCAATATCAATGAGGGTGAGACGATGGTTTGCCGGATTATTGCCGGAGAATATTATTCGTACACGGAACCCACCGAAATGCCTGTATGGCAAATTCAGTCGGAAACGAAAGAAGTCATGGGGTATAGTTGTCAGCTTGCCACGTGCGATTTTAGAGGGCGCCAATGGTATGCCTGGTTTTCACCCGACATACCCGTCAACGAAGGGCCTTGGAAACTGTTCGGGCTACCGGGTCTTGTCTTGGAAGCATGGGATAGTAAGAAGCACTACGCTTACCGGGCGGTCGGACTTTACACCCAAAATCTGCAGCTGGTGGGTATAAGACTATATATCAGGCACCAGCCTTATAGGCTAAAGTCCAGACAGGAATTTCTCCAAAAGATGTATAAGGAATATATCCTGGGCCATTTCGCGGCCTCCATGAGTGCCTTGTATGGCAATGGTTCGCAAGGGGACACTTCGAGGGCGCAATACGATTATCAAGAGAGGGATTATCAGCATAAGTAAACTGGAATTAAAACGGAATATCTCGGTATGAGGCTACTATTAACAATCCTATTAGCAATGACAATATGGCTGGACTGCTTTGCGGGTAATCCTGTGACCGGTACAGTCGTCCAGGCTTCCGACCAATCTCCGATAGCAGGAGCCAATGTCTTTTTGAAAAACGCTGCTGGAAAGTTATTGGCCTACGGAGTGAGTGACGTCAATGGACGGTTCTCCATCATGCTGCCCTCGACCAGTGAAAATCTGACCATCCATGTCACCATCATAGGATACCGCGCTTATTCCGCTCCTTTGGTGCTTGATGGCAATCCTCTCGTCATAAGGATGGAAGAAGGGGCTTTCCAACTGCGGGAAGTAACTGTGAAGGCAGACCGTATCCGGGAGAGCGGGGATACGATAACCTATAATGTGGGCAGTTTTGCCCAAAAACAGGACAGGACGATAGGCGACGTGCTGAAACGTATGCCCGGCATCGACGTGGCCAACGACGGGAAAATACAATATCAAGGCATAGACATCAACAAGTTTTACATTGAGGGCAGCGACCTCTTAGGCGGAAAATACGGCATCGCGACAAACGGCATAGCTTACGATGACATCGGAGCCGTGGAGGTCATGGAAAACCATCAGCCCATGCAGGTGTTACGCGGACTGAGTTTCTCTGACCAGGCAGCCATCAATCTGAAGATGAAAAACAGCGCGAAAGCGACTTTCCTTGTTCACGGCACATTGGGCGGCGGCTGGTCGGAACAACCGCAAGGTGCACTCTGGCAAGGGGACATCTTCACCATGATGGTCACGGGAAAGTACCAGATGATAACCACGCTGAAAGGCAACAACACCGGGCTGAATCTTTCAGATGAGCTTCTGGATTTTACTTCAGAGAAGTCGGATGAGGAATTGGACGGGTACATATCTTTATCCACTCCGGCTACCCCCAACTTGCAACAGAACAGAAGCTACTTCAATCGTTCGTGGATGGTATCTTCCAGCCACCTCCTCAAAACAAAAAACGGCGGGGAGTTCAAAGCCCAGATTGACTATAACCATGACCGTGTTTCTGCACAGGGAGCAAGTACGACGACCTATTTCCTGGAATCGGGCGACAAGATTATTCTTGAAGACAAGAACTCGCTTTCGCACCGCAATGCCTTGACCGGAAAGTTTTCTTACGAAGTCAATGAAAAGACCTATTTCCTCAACAATACCTTGTCGGCTGATTTTTCATGGAATGATTTGACGCTGAATACCACAGGCTCTTTACC
>CASENE010000048.1 GCA_949289265.1 uncultured Bacteroides sp. | reverse complement strand
CAGTTTTCTCAACGCTTTGCTTCAGGGGCGTGAAGAGGTGAAGGACATCACCTACCTCAACACGGAACACTTGGGCACGCAGGAGTATGACCGCCGCGCCGTGTTCGACGTGTATTGCAAGAACGAGAAGGGCGAGTATTTCCTGGTGGAGATGCAGAAGGGCGAACAGCAGTTCTTCAAAGACCGCAGCATCTACTACTCCACCTTTGCCATTCGCGAACAGGCGCCCAAAGGGGAATGGGACTACGGACTGAAGAGTATCTATACCATCGGGATACAGAATTTCTGCTTCAACAACGGCGACAACGACTATTACCACGAGGTGAAGCTGATGGACACGCGGACGAAAGAAGTGTTCTACGACAAGCTGACCTTCATCTACCTGGAAATGCCCAAGTTCACCAAGACGGAAGAGCAGCTGGAGACTCTGTTCGACAAGTGGCTGTTTGCCATCCGCAACCTGGCCACGCTGATGGAGCGTCCGCGCGCCTTGCAGGAAAAAATATTCCAACACCTCTTTGAAGCGGCCGAGATAGCCAAGTTCCGTCCCGAGGAACGCTATGAATACGAGGAGAGCCTGAAGGTCTACCGCGACTGGTTCAGCGTGATAAAGACAGCGGAGAGCAAGGGCGAGCAGCGGGGACTGGAGAAGGGGCGGCAAGAAGGACTGCAGGAAGGCTTGGAAAAAGGAATACAAGAGGGCTTGGAAAAAGGACTGCAGGAAGGCGAACGTCGCGCTGTATTGTCCACTGCCCGGAAACTGAAGCAGATGGGCCTGCCTGCCGCGGACATCACCCGGGCCACCAGTCTATCGGAGGACGAAATCCGTTTGTTATAGGCAATGACGACTGAATCAAAGTATTTTCAACAACCCCCTGATAAAGACGAATCGACTGAGAAACTCAGAAACTAAAAAACTCAAAACGTATGAAGCACGAATATTTCTGCCGCTGGGCCCTTCTCTTGCTGGCCTGTTGCGGCACATTGGCCTCTTGCGCCGCCCGGTCGGAAGGGGAAACGGGAAAAGCGGCAGAGGCCGGAGATACGCAAACTGTCACCGCACCGCAACAGGGCGTAACGACAGAAGATGCTTTCCCCTTCCCTCAGATTCCCGAAGTGATGACCGACCCGGAGGAGCGGCGCAGCTATCTGCTGGCCCACTATTGGGACGAGTACAACTTTGCAGACACAGCCTTGCTGCACCGGTCGGAAGTGACCGAGCAGGGACTGGTGAACTACGTGGCTCTGATAGCTTCGCACCCCGATGAGCAGGAAGCGGATGCAGCGGTGGATGCCTTCTGCCGACTGCTGGCACCCTCGGAGGAGGCGCGACAGACGTTGGCATCGCTGCTGGAGAAATATCTCTACGACCCGATGTCGCCTTTGCGCAACGATGCCCTCTACGTCCGTTTCCTGGACGGGTTGCTGGCGCATGTGCCTGCCGAAGACGCCCGCCGGGACAGATGGACTTTCTTGCGCGGACTGGCAGGGCGCAACAATCCGGGACAGACGGCCACGGATTTCACCTATTACCTGCCCGACGGAAGCCGCCGCACGCTGATGGGCACGAAGGCGCAACAGTTGCTGCTGTTTTTCTACGACCCGGAATGTGAGAACTGCCACGCCATCCTGACGGAGATGAAGGCTGACGCGATGCTGGCCGAGGCAGTGAACAGCGGGCGGGTGACTGTGCTGGCCGTCTATACGGAGGGCAACCCGCAGGTATGGAAAGAACGCTTGAGCGAGATGCCAGCCGGATGGGTGGTGGGCACAGACCACGAAGTGATTAAGCAAAAAGCCTTGTACGACCTGAAAGCCATGCCTACGCTCTATCTGCTGGACAGCGCGAAGCGGGTGCTGCTGAAGGATGCGGCATTTGCCGATATCTGTGGCGAGATAGCAGGAAGCAGGTAGGCCGGGAAGAGCGATTGCCTCTCATACAATCCCATAACTGATAATCCCAAAACAACAAAGAACTGACACAGATGAAAAGATTTCTTGCGATGCTGGCTGTGGCAGGCCTGCTGGCGTGCGGGCCGGTGCTGAAGGCCGGGGCACAGGATATGCCGGAGGTGCTTCCGGCAGAAGAAACGGAAACGGTGGTACCAACGGACGGCGGGTTCCATAAGATGCTGAAGACAAAGTTCATTGAAGGCTCGGCCTTTTTCATGAGTTGGATAGCCATCGCGTTTGTGGTGGGACTGGCGTTCTGCATCGAACGCATCATCTACCTGAGCCTGTCCGAAATCAACACGAAGAAGTTTGTGGCCTCTGTCGAGTCGGCCCTGGAGGAGGGCGATGTGGACGAAGCCAAGAGCCTGGCCCGGCAGACACGCGGACCGGTAGCCTCGCTGTATTACCAGGGACTGATGCACCTGGACCAGGGAGTGGACGTGGTGGAAAAGTCGGTGGTGACCTATGGCAGCGTGCAGGCCGGTTATCTGGAGAAGGGCTGCTCGTGGATCACGCTGTTCATTGCCATGGCGCCGTCGTTGGGCTTCTTGGGCACGGTCATCGGCATGGTACAGGCCTTCGACAAGATACAGATGGTGGGCGACATATCGCCTGCGGTGGTGGCCGGAGGCATGAAGGTGGCGCTCATCACCACCATCTTCGGCCTGATAGTAGCCCTGATCCTGCAAGTGTTTTATAACTACATACTCTCCAAGATAGAAGCCCTGACCACCGACATGGAGGACGCCACGGTGACGCTGCTCGACATGGTCATCCGCTACGACCTGAGGTATGAAAAGTGAGAAAGGGAAAGGAGTCGTGACGATGAGAAAGCTGAGGATTCAACGGATTTCGGCCCTCGTGCTGGGCTTGCTGCTGGCGGCCACGGCGGTCGTGCTCTGCCTGTTCTTCCTGGGAGGCGAAACGCCCGAGGGGCAGCGTCTCTTGCCCGAGTTGTCGCAATCGGAACCGACGCAGACCGACGCGCTGCTGGTGTGGATGTATGTCCTGTTCGGCCTGGCGCTGCTGGTCACCCTGGGCGGAGTAACCTATAAATTCGTGGCCCGGTGCGTATTGTCGCCCCGTTCGGCCCTGCGCTCGCTGTCGGGCATGGCCTTGCTGGCCGTGGTGTTGGGCGTGTCGTGGTGCGCGGGCAGCGACCGTCCGCTGGACATGCCCGGTTATGACGGGACAGAGAACGTGGCTTTCTGGCTGAAGGCTGCCGACATGTTCCTGTATGCCATCTATGTCCTGCTGGGCATCGCGGCAGCCCTGGCGCTGGGCTTCGGCATCGCCCGCAGGTTTCGTTGAAGAAAGGAGGGAGACAGACCATCATGCCATACAAACGGAGATTCTCGCGCAGGGTGCCCGAAATCAATTCGAGTTCGACGGCCGACATAGCTTTCCTGCTTCTCATCTTTTTCCTGATGACCACCTCGATGGATACCGACCGGGGACTGACCCGACGCTTGCCTCCGCCCGCCCAAGCCGGCCAAAAGACGGAGCCCCTGAAGCTGAAGGAGCGCAACGTCTTGCCGGTAGACCTGAACGGGCGTGACGAACTGACGTGCAACGGCGAGGCCGTCAGCGTGGAAGAACTGAAGCTACGCGCCAAGGAGTTCATCGCCAACCCCTCGGACAGGGACGATCAGCCGGAAAAAGTGACCGAAACCATCCCTTACTTCGGGCCGATGCGGGTGACCAAGCGCCACGTCATCTCCCTGTGTTGCGACCGCCAGGCGTCATACAAGGCCTACATCGCCGTGCAGAATGCCCTGGCCGCCGCCTACAACGAGCTGCGCGACGAACTGGCCCGGCGGAAATGGGGGCAGGGCTATGCCAAACTCTCGCCCGACCGTAAACGGGCCGTGCGGCAAGTCTATCCGCAGAAGATATCCGAAACCGAACCGCCGGAGCATCCCGATGCCTCCCCAACACCTTCCACTGAAAAATAAGAAAGACTATGGGACTATTTGACCGAAAAGAAAGACGCACCATGCCGACGCTGAACACCTCGTCGCTGCCCGACCTGATATTCACGCTGCTGTTCTTCTTCATAATTGTGACCACGATGCGCGAAGTGCGGCTGAAGGTGGAATTCACTCTGCCGCAAGGCACGGAACTGGAGAAACTGGAAAAGAAGTCGCTGGTCACCTTCATCTACGTGGGCCGCCCGGCAGCCCCTTACCGGGAAAGGCTGGGCGACGAGCCGCGCATCCAGCTGAACGACGCCTTTGCCACCCCCGAGGACATCCCGGAATACATCGCAGGCGAGCGCGCC
This sequence comes from uncultured Bacteroides sp., assembly GCA_949289265.1. GTDB lineage: Bacteria > Bacteroidota > Bacteroidia > Bacteroidales > Bacteroidaceae > Bacteroides. Next base: position 8,566 of record CASENE010000048.1, on the reverse strand, counting down.
CGCATGTCCGAGGCAGACCGGCCGCTGATGCAGGTGTCGCTGAAGGTGGACGAAAGCACGCGCATGGGCCTGGTGACCGACATCAAGAAAGCCCTGCAACAGGCAAACGCGCTGAACATCAACTATTCGGTCACTCCGGAACCGGCCCCCTGACAAAGCCCCTCCTCATCCCTGCCCTTCGGAAAGTATTACGCCCGTTTCCGGGGAGTACTACGCCCGTTTCCTGGAAGTACTATGCCAGCATCCGGGGAGTACTATGCCAGCTTCCTGGAAGTACTACGCCACTAAACGCTGAAAGTCAAGCTGCTGCGAGGGACTTGAATCCGCTTCCCGCGGAAAGGCCGTGCGCCCCCGCTCTACTTTTGGCAGGCGGGGATTAGGCTTTTTCGCCGAAAACGTCTATTTTTGTACCGTCAATCCAAGAAAACGACAATGAAGAAACTGATATTCCTGTCATACGCCCTGCTGGCTTGGGCGGGAAGCGTGGCGGCCCAAGCGCGCTTCACGTCGAACACCGAGCGGCACGATTTCGGGCAAATAGAATGGAAGCATCCGGTAACGGCGGAATATACCGTCACCAATACCGGCGACGCCTCGCTGGTGCTGACCCACGTGGAGCCGGATTGTGCCTGCACCGTGGCCAGTTGGACGGAAACGCCCATCGCTCCCGGACAGAAGGGGCGGGTGAGCGTAACGTTCGACGCGGAAGCCTTGGGCCACTTCGAGAAATCCATAGCCATCTATACCAACGCCTCACCCAACCTGGTGTATCTTTACCTGGGCGGCGAGGTGGTGCGCGAAATCAAGGACTTCACCCGTACACATCCCTTCGCCATCGGTTCCATCCGTCTGGACAGGGACGCCATCGACTTCCCGGACGCGCACCGGGGCGAGCATCCCGCGCTGGAGGTGGGCGTGGCCAACCTGTCCGACCTGCCCTACGAGCCGGTACTGATGCACCTCCCCCCCTATCTGCAAGCCGTGGCCGAGCCTTCCGTCCTGCAGCCGGGCGAGAAAGGCGTCATCCGCCTGACCTTGGACACCGAGAGGCTGGCAGACCTGGGGCTGACGCAGACATCGGTGTACCTGTCCCGTTTTTCGGGCGACAAAGTGGGCGAGGAAAACGAACTGCCCCTCTCGGCAGTGCTGTTGCCCGACTTCTCCACGCTGACGGAAGCCGAGCGCAGGCAAGCCCCCGTCATCCAGCTTTCTACCGACCGGATAGACATGAGCGAAGTCCTGGCGCAGAAACGCAAAGCCAAGGCCGACATCACGGTGACCAACACGGGCCGCTCTCCCTTGCGCCTGGGCCACTTGCAGGTTTTCCATCCGGCAGTGGGCGTCAGCCTGAAGAAGAGTGTACTATCGCCGGGCGAGAGCACCCGATTGCGCGTCACGGTCACCAAAAGGGGCATCGGCAGGCATAGGCGCCACCTGCGCGTGCTGATGATTACCAACGACCCGACGCACCCCAAGGTGGAAATCAACATCGTGGCCGCCCGCCGCCCGCAACGCTGACCCGCCGCAAGGGCCCGCCCGCAAAAGAACCGACCCATTTAAAGAACCTCAGAACTTGACAATAACCATGGAACATCCCGAAAACAACGACGCCTACAAAGGCCTGGTGGTCAATGCCGGCATAGAACAACCCTCGTCCGTCAACCCGTACCTCAAACGGAAGCCCCGCAAGCGTCAGCTCTCCGTGGCCGAATACGTGGACGGCATTGTGAAAGGAGACGTAACCATCCTCAGTCAGGCCGTCACGCTGGTGGAAAGCATCCGCCCCGACCATCAGGCCGTGGCCCAGGAAGTGATAGAAAAATGCCTGCCCTATGCCGGTGCGTCCATCCGCGTGGGCATCAGCGGCGTGCCCGGCGCCGGCAAGAGCACCAGCATCGATGTCTTCGGCCTCCACGTGCTGGAACAATATGGCGGCAAACTGGCCGTGCTGGCCATCGACCCCAGCAGCGAACGCAGCAAGGGCAGCATCTTGGGCGACAAGACACGCATGGAGAAACTGGCCGTGCACCCGAAGTCGTTCATCCGTCCCAGCCCTTCGGCCGGCTCGCTGGGCGGAGTGGCCCGCAAGACGCGGGAGACCATCGTGCTGTGCGAGGCAGCGGGATTCGACAAGATTTTCGTAGAAACCGTGGGCGTGGGGCAAAGCGAAACGGCCGTGCACAGCATGGTGGACTTCTTCCTCCTCATCCAACTGGCCGGCACGGGAGACGAATTGCAGGGCATCAAACGTGGAATCATGGAGATGGCCGACGGCATCGTCATCAACAAGGCCGACGGCGACAACCTGGAGCGGGCCAAGCTGGCGGCCAATCAGTTCCGGAACGCGCTGCATCTATTTCCTACGCCCGAAAGCGGCTGGACGCCCCGCGTGCTGACCTATTCGGGTTTCTACAACCTGGGAGTGAAGGAGATTTGGGACATGATTTATGAGTACGTCGACTTTGTCCGCGCCAACGGTTACTTCGACTACCGGCGCAACGAGCAGAGCAAGTACTGGATGTACGAGACCATCAATGAGCACCTGCGTGACAGTTTTTACCACAACCCGCGCATCGAATCCATGCTGGCCGACCGCGAGGCACGCGTGTTGCAGGGCGACCTGACGTCGTTCGTGGCCGCCAAACAGCTGCTGGATGCGTATTACGACGAACTGAAAAAGTAGAGAGAGACGCGCGACGGGAGCAGTCGGGCAAGTCCCTTACAGCGCTCCAAGCCTGCGCACCAGCGAATCGCACAGCGTGGCGAAGGCCGCCTTGTTCTGCGCGCTGATGGGCTTCTTGGGCTGCGACTTGATGGTAAGCGGATTGATGGGCTTTCCGTTTTCGTGCACGCGGAAGTCCAGGTGCGGGCCGGTGGAGAGGCCGGTGGAGCCGACGTAGCCGATGACCTGTTTCTGCTTCACTTCCGACCCCACGCGGATGCCCTTGGCAAAGCGCGAGAGGTGCATGTAGGTGGTGACATACGTGCGGTTGTGACGTATCTTGATGTAATTCCCTCCCCCGTTGCGCTGATAGGCTTTGGCGATGACCTTGCCGCTGCCCACCGCATAGACCGGCGTACCGGCCGGGGCGGCATAGTCCACTCCGTGGTGGGCACGATAACGCTTCAGCACGGGATGGAAGCGGGCGTTGGAAAAGCGCGACGAAATGCGGTAGAAGTCCAGCGGGGCTTTCAGGAAGGCGCCCTCCAGGCTGTTCCCCTTCTCGTTATAATAAAGCTCCTCGCCGTCTTGGGTGAAGGGGATGGCGTAATACGTGCTGTCCGTGTGGCGGAAGGAGGCGGCCAGCACGTGGAAGTTGTCCAGCCCCTGCCCGTTCACATACTCCTGTTCGTAGACCACGCGGAACTCGTCGTCTTTCTTCAAGTCGAAGAAGTCGATGGACCAACCGTAGATGTTGGACAACACCATGGCCAGCAGCGGCGAGGCGTCGCTGTTCTGCATGGCCACCCAAAGCGAAGACTCCACGCGCCCCTTCACCTCCTTCTGCCGCCACTCCGTGGGATTCTCGCCGCGGCGCACGGAGCAGTCGCCGCGCAGGTCGAAGACCACGTAGGCCTTGGGCGACTCCTCGTAGACGAAGTAGGCGGCCTGCGGCACGCTGTCGCGCGTGGTGAAGACGGCATAGGCCTGCCCGGCGCGGATCTTGCGCACGTCGAACACGCCCTCGGACTTCTCGTTGACGCGGTGCACGGCGCGGTGGGACAGGCCATGGTCGGCCAGGAGGTAAGACAGGTTCTGCCCCTGCTTCACGATGCCGTAGTCCACCTCGTAGTCGTCCGTCGGGATGCCATACTTGTAACTGATTTCCTTCACCTCCGTCGAGTCGGTCACCTGCACCTCGTCCAATACGTCGTCCGCCGTGCGCTTAGGCAGAAATATCAACATCAAAGCGGCCAGCGCCAGCAATGCGCCGCCGGTTATGGAATATCGCTTGGTAGTTTTCTTCATCTTTGTACTCCTGTAATTCGTTGTTAAATAGACGGTTGGCTGGACGGCATTTCCCGTCGGCCGGCATAGTACTTCCCGCTTGCTGGCGTAGTAATGCCACCGACCGGGCGTAGTAACGCCAGCAACCGGGAATAGTAACGCCCGCTTGGGCCGCTTCAAGTCCCCCAGGCTTGCGTCGGCAAAAGTAAAGAAAAGAAATGAAAAGATTCTAACAACCGGCCCTTTATTTTGCCATCTGCGCCTTTATTGTTAATATTGCGCCTGTTATGACATTCCTACTCATCGCACTGACCCTCTACCTGGCCGCCAACGGTTGGGTGTACTACCAAGGGCACGCTGCCCTGCAGGGCTTCCCGCTGCCCGTGCGCATCGGCTTCGGCATCCTCTTCTGGGCCTTGGCCTTGTCTTTCATCCTGCTGATGTACTTGCGCGGCCGCCACCTGGCGCCGCTGGCCGGACATTGGTTCTACCAGCTCAGCACGGGCTGGCTCGTGGCGTTGCTCTACCTGACGCTGCTGCTGGCCGCGGGACAGCTGCCCCGGCTGTTCGGCGTGCACGTGCCCCACCTGTTCGGACTCTGCGCGGGGCTGACGGCCCTGCTGCTGGCCGGCGGTTACTGGCACTATCGTCATCCGTCCGTCCGCACGCTGCAGGTGCAGGTCGACAAACCGGTGGAGGGGGAGCGGAAGACGCTGCGGGCCGTGGCCGTGAGCGACGTGCATCTGGGCTACGGAAACAACCGCCGCGTGCTGGAACAGTACGTCCGCATGATCAACGAAGCGCGTCCGGACGTGGTGCTCATTGCGGGCGACCTGATAGACATGTCGGTCGAGCCTCTGTGGCAGGAGCGGATGCAGGACGTCTTGCAGCAGCTGCGCGCCCCGCTGGGCATCTACATGGTGCCGGGCAACCACGAGTTTATCAGCGGCATCCGCCAGAGCGAGGCTTTCCTGCGGCAGACGCCCGTCCGCCTCTTGCGCGACAGCCTCGTCGTCCTGCCCGGCGGCATACAGATTGCGGGACGCGACGACCGCAGCAACCGCCGTCGCCTGACGCCGTCGCAGTTGTTGCGGCAGGCCGACCCGTCGCGCCCCATCCTGGTGCTCGACCATCAGCCTTACGACGAAGAGTTGGAACAGACGGCTGCCGCCGGCGCCGACTTCGAGCTGTGCGGACATACGCACGACGGACAGGTCTGGCCCCTGAGCCTCGTCACCGCCGCCATCTACCGCCAGCCCCACGGCTATGGCCGCTGGGGACGGATGCAGGCCTACGTGTCGTCCGGCCTGGGATTGTGGGGGCCGCCCTTCCGCATCGGCACCAGCAGCGAGATGGTGGTCATCGACTTCCGTTTCCGATGAGCGCCTGCACGTCTTCCCCGCTCGGTGCCTGGTAGATGCGCAGGCCGAACTGTGGCACAATGGCCAGCACGTAGTCGAACACGTCGGACTGCACCCCCTCGTAGGGCACCCAGTCCTTGATGCGCGAGAAGAAGTAGAGCTCCAGCGGGATGCCGTGTTCCGTGGGCTGCAGCTGGCGCACCATGCAGTGCAGGTCGGTGTTCACCACGGGCAGCGAGCGCAGGTAGGCCACAAGGTAGGCGCGCAGCACGCCCAGGTTGGTCAGCGGCTCGGGGTGCGGACCCTCGAAGAAGTCTTTCAGCAGGGGCATCTGCCGGTATTTCTCTTCCATCTCCGGCGTGCAGAAGCAGACGCTGTGCAGGTCGATGTTGATGCTGCGCTTGATGCGCCGTCCGCCGCTCTCGCGCATGGCGTTCCAGTTCTCGAACGAGTCGCTCACCAGCAGGTAGGGCGGCAGGGTGGCCACGGTGTTGTCCCAGTTGCGCACCTTCACGGTGTTGAGCGTCACTTCTGTCACCGTACCGTCCACGCCATACTTAGGCATCTTGATCCAGTCGCCTACCTTCAGCATGTTGTTGGCAGAGAGTTGTATGCCGCTGACGAAGCCCATGATGGTGTCCTTGAACACCAGCATCAGCACGGCCGACATGGCACCCAGGCTGGCCAGGAGGTTCAGGGGATTCTGCCCGGTCAGTTCGCCGATGATGACAATGACGCCCACCAGCCAGATGAGCACCTGCACCGTCTGCACCAGACCCTTGAGCGGCCGGTTGCGGTAGCGGCCCGTCTCGCTGTACACCGTATAGACCGCCCCCATAAAGGCATGGGCGAAGGAGAGCAGGGACAGGATGATGAACACCATGCAGATGCGTTGGATGATGTCCACCGTGGTTTGCGCCGTGTCGGCAAAGGCCACGGGCACGAAGAGGTAGACAATGAGGGGTACGACCACGTGGCTGAGGCGCACCATCACCTTGTGGTCGAACACCACGTCGTCCCACGTGGCCTTGGTCTTCTTCACCAGCCTGGCCACGGCCTCCAGCACCAGGCGGCGGCAGATCTGGTCGGCCGCCAGGGCGATGAGCACCAGCAGGGCGAAGGCGATGAAGTGGTCCAACGTATCGGCCGTATCCGGGGCGATGCCCCAGGAGACAAGCAGTCGTTTGATGATGTCTAATGTTTCCATAAATACAAGTAACTATTGTTGTGAAAGGAGTTACAGGGAGTTAGTAACTCTTTGAATCCTCCTCCAGGAACCGCCGGATATCCTCCTTGATCCACTGATAGAGGTAGAGGTCTTTGTAGTTGCTGTTCTTGCGCAACACCAGTTGCACGGCGGTCTGGCTGTTCTCATAGCCCGTCAGCTCGTTGCGGAACTGCTCGTTGTGCTCGGCCAGCCGCCTGATTTCCTGTTCGCGCTCGCGGCGCAACTGGGTGCAGATGGGCGCGAGCAGGCGCAGCACCACGCCGTCCATGACGTGATGCCCCTGCATATACAGGTAGGCCGTGTCGGGCGTCAGGCCCAGCGGAGTCAGTTCCTGCCCCAGCGCTTTCACCTGCGGGATGTATTCCGGATAAAGCTCGCGCAACTCCGCCAGCTTGGCGGCCACCGTCTCGCGCATCTCGTCCAGGCAGCGGTAGGGATGTTTCAGGCTGACCTCCTCCAGGCGGGTGCAGGCGTTCAGCTCGTGCATGGGAAAGGTGTCCGTGTCCCGCCGCCGGTAGAACCAGACGTTCCACAAGAGCAACGGGTAGGCAATCTGCGAATAGCGGCGCATGAAGGCGGGCAAGTCCACGATGAGGCGGTCGTTCAGCGTGGCCTGCACGCAGACCTCGTGCAGGCTCTCGGCGTAGCACTGGAAGCTCTCGATGGCATAGCCGTAGGTCTGGAAGATGTAGGGGTTGCGGTTGATTTTGCGCGAAGTGCGCGTGGCGTCCTGCAAGAGGAAATCGTAGTCGCTGTCCACGCAGGCGATGAGGCTATGGCCCAGTTCGTCGGTGTTCAGCGTGTTCATCAGCACCATCTTCTTGCCCTTGGCCAGGCTGGTGGACGAGGGCAGCATCACCTGGAAGTAGCGCGTGTCGTCCTCGAACTCGCTGAGCAGCGTGCGCCAGAAAGCCACGTCGTCGTAGCTCTCCACGTAGGCCACGATGCGGCGTCGCTTGCGCGGAGTCAGGCGGCGGGCAGCGTCCAGGTAGGCCGAGGTCAGGTTGTGGCGTAAGGCGGTAGGCATAGGCTCAGAGGGCAGTGGCAATCTCGCTCACCTCGGTGACGGCATCCAGCCAGCCCTCCATGATGACGGCGGGCGAGTGGGTGGTGAGGATGAGTTGCAGGTTAGGGTTCAGTTCGCGTATCATGCCGATGAGCTTCTGCTGCCAGTCCACGTGCAGCGAGGCCTCCGGCTCGTCCATGAAGAGGACGCAGTGGGCGCCGTCGCGCACCAGCACCGTCAGCAGGATGACCAGCATCTGCTTCTCGCCGGACGAGAGTTTGTAGGGCGAAAGCCGCTCGTCGCCTTGCAGAAAGACAATGTCGTTGCTCTTGCGGTCAATCTTCTTGCCCGTATAGGCAAACAGGCCGTCCACCAGGTCCTGAAACTTGCGCTTGGGGGCCGACAGCCCGGAGGCCTGGGCGCGTTGCTCGTCCGTGCCGTTCAGCAGGTCTATCATCCGGTTGCCCACGTTCACCTGATAGTCCAGGTAACGGCGTTGCAAAAGGTAGAGCTGCCAGTCCAGTTCCGACCTCACCTCCGGGTCTGCCATGCGGGCTGTGAAGTCGCCCATCACCAAGGGACGGTCGTAGCTGCGGATGACGTCGTAGGGGATGTAGGTGGCTTCGGGGTTGTCGAACAATACGCGCACGCCGTTCTTCATCTCGCTTTTCACTTCGCCCGTGGTCTGTTCCAGGTAGCTGACAGAGCGGTTCAGGATGGTGGTCTTGCCCACGCCGTTGATGCCCGCCAGGATGTTGACGTCCGGACGCAAGTTCCACGCGATGTCATATCGGTGCCACAGGCCGTGTATCTCGATGCGCTTGATGTAGTTTGCCGGTATTTCCATACGAAAGGGTTATTAGATTGCGACAAATATAGTGAAACTCGCCCGATTTCGGATGGATTTAGGAAGAATAATGTAAACTATTGGGCTTTCAGGGAGATACGCAGCATTATTCCGCATTTGTAAATGTGTGCTTTGAAGCCGTTTTTTGAATAGTTAAGCGAAAAAATTGCTACCT
>CASENE010000047.1 GCA_949289265.1 uncultured Bacteroides sp. | reverse complement strand
GCGCAGTCGTTGAAAGCAATCTGCAAGGTACAGGTCAGTGTGCACCGCTGGGGGCCGACCGCCATGGCACTGAGGTTGCGGGCCGACGTGACGGCCACCTCCACCAGGCAGCACGGCCACGCCACGGGCGGGCGGTCTTCGGTATAGTAGTCCAACTGCCCTTCCTGGGCATCGACCCAGCGGAGGGACTTCACTTCGGCCAGGGCGGCGAGTACGTCTTCGAGATAAGTCTTTTTCATAATGGAAAATTGAAAGTTGAAAATTGAAAATGAGTTTATGGTAGGATGCTTTTGAACAAGGCTTCCGCCTCCCGTTTCAGGATGCGTTCCAGCTCGGGGCAGGCTCCCAGGAACTGACGCTGGGGGATGCGCATCATCCGCTTGTGTGCCTTCACCTGCACCGTCTTCCCCTTCTTGGTGCGGCGGTCATGGGCGGGAATGACGACGCTGCCCGTGAAGCCTTCGTTGTGAACCCGGGCATAAGGCACCTTGCTGTTTCCCGCCGAAATGACGACCTTCTGCGGAGTGACCCGTGCCACGCGGATGCTGTTAAGCAACGCCCCGCTCCGCACCATCAGCGTGCCCCGTCGGGGCTTGTATTTGGGGCTGACGGGCTTCCAGGGCTTGCCGTCGAAGGCTTTCTCGGAAAAACGGGTACGGCTGTATTCGGCGGCTTCTTCGGCCACGAGATCGGGTAGTTTGTTTTCCATCACTTGCTTTATTTTCTGTGCAAGTTCATCGGTTACATTCATTTTTTTCTCTTTTTATTTGGTGATTGGGATTTTTGTTGTACCTTTGCCCACGAACTCCCACATACAATTCTTGGGCAAATAAATCTATCAGACTTTATTTTGAACAGGATATAAAGGAATGCCCTCTATGGTGGCCGTGCGGAAACTATCGGCTGCATCCGCCCTGCGTATGTGGAGTTCACACCTACGGAGGGCTTTTCTTTTATATCACAATTCTTATATTTATGAACTCCAATAAGAATTTGATTGAAATCCTCAACATCGAGGGAAACGAAGTGGCGGTAGAACGCTTTGGTATTAACAACTTCAAGGTTAATCTCACCCAGATGGCGAAGCCGTATGGAAACAGTAAGCGTCCTCAATTCTGGCTTGCATTGAAATCGACACAAGAGTATCTTGCCTATCGTGCGAAGAAATTCAATGAAGAATTTGAGTTTGACGAACTCGGCAAGAATTCTTGCCACGAAACTGATTCGACTTATGGCGGACAAATTATCATCAGGCAATCGGGTAACGCCAAAGAGCAAGGCACCTGGTGTACCGACTTCCACATCGCCCTCGATTTCGCCCTCTGGCTTGACCCGGTACGCAAGGACATTGTTTACGACCATTTCATCAAGTTCCTCACCGGCCGCAACGTCGGCACGCTGGTCAACACCCGTATTCTTCCTGCCCCGAAGCACCGTGAGGGATTCCGCAAGCTGGAGGCTATCCTGCGCAGATACACTTCGCTGGGCAACCTGAAAGAGATTGCGAAACGGCACAAGGTGACGCTCCATCACGTGAAGGACGTGCTTGCCGGAAACAGTGTGAGCAACCCCGTACTCCAGTCCGTCATCGACATTGCCAAGGAAAACAAGAACAAGGGCGTCACCTTCCCCGACTGGCGCATCCGCAAGAAAGGCATCGACTACGGTCAGACCGCTTTCGACTTCGAGCCGCAGGACATTGTGGAACTTAACGCACAGGAGGACTAACCCATGAGAGCAAGCTACGACATGACCCGCCTGGAAGGCGTGGTGGCGGACAACACCCCGAAAGAACTGGCTTCCGCCCTGCAGGCCATCCTGCTTGACTCCTGCGTGTACTACACCGATGCCGTGGGCCGCGGCATGCCCAACAGCACGGACGCCGAAAACATCATGCTGGTGCGCCAGTTGCTGGAAGCGCTTCAGGAAACCTATCAGAAGTAGAAAAACAAGCAGCATAGCGGT
>CASENE010000046.1 GCA_949289265.1 uncultured Bacteroides sp. | reverse complement strand
GTTGTTGCGGGCCAGGTACTGGATGTTGAACGGTCCGGAGATGTTCAGCTCCTTGGCGATGCGGCGGCTGATCTGCTTGATGCGGCGGGCCGTGGCGAAGTAAATCTTCTGTGCGGGGAAGACCAGGGTAGCGTCACCCGAGTGTACGCCGGCAAACTCGATGTGCTCCGAGATGGCGTATTCCACAATCTCGCCGTTCTGTGCCACGGCGTCAAACTCGATTTCCTTCGTGTTCTGCAGGAACTGCGATACCACCACGGGATATTCCTTGGACACCTTGGCGGCCATCTTGAGGAACTCTTCCAATTCATCCTCGTCGTAGCAGACGTTCATGGCGGCGCCGGACAGCACATAGCTGGGACGCACCAGCACGGGATAGCCCACCTTCTGGATGAAAGCCTTGACATCCTCCAGGCTGGTCAGCTCCTGCCAGGCGGGCTGGTCGATACCCAGCAGGTCCAGCATGTGGCTGAACTTGTTGCGGTTCTCGGCGCGGTCGATGCTGACGGGCGACGTACCCAGCACGGGGACGGACTGGCGATAGAGCTTCATGGCCAGATTGTTCGGTATCTGTCCGCCCACGGAGACGATGACGCCGCGGGGCTGCTCCAGATCGATGACGTCGAGGACGCGCTCGAAGGACAGTTCGTCGAAGTAGAGGCGGTCGCACATGTCATAGTCCGTAGACACCGTCTCCGGGTTATAGTTAATCATGATGGACTTGTAGCCCAGTTTGCGGGCCGTCTGGATGGCGTTCACCGAGCACCAGTCGAACTCCACGCTGGAGCCGATGCGGTAGGCGCCGGAGCCGAGCACCACCACGGACTTCTCGTGCTTGTAGTAGTTCACGTCGTATCCCTGCACGTCGTAGGTCATGTAGAGGTAGTTGGTCAGTTCGGGATGCTCGCTGGCCACGGTGTTGATGCGCTTCACGGCCGGCACGATGCCCAGCTCCTTGCGGCGGGCGCGGACCTGCAGGTTCTCCTTCTCCATGTTGCCTTCGGGATGCAGGACGAAGCGGGCAATCTGGAAGTCCGAGAAGCCCAGACGCTTGGCCTCGCGCAGCACGTCGGCGGGGATGTCTTCAATCCGGTTGTATTGCGAAAGAACGCCCTTGTAGTCCACGATGTTCTTCAGGCGGGAGATGAACCAGGCGTCTATCTTGGTGAGTTCCACGATGCGCTCGATGCTGTAGCCCTCTTCCAACGCCTGGGCGATGGCGAAGATGCGCAGGTCGGTGGGATGGGACAGCTCGTGGTCGAGGTCGTCGAAGGTCAGGCCCTCGTTGCCCACGAAGCCGTGCATGCCCTGGCCTATCATGCGCAGGCCCTTCTGGATGATTTCCTCGAAGGAGCGGCCGATGGACATGATTTCGCCCACGGACTTCATGGAGGAACCGATTTCGCGGCTGACGCCCACGAACTTCGTCAAGTCCCAGCGCGGTATCTTGCAGATGAGGTAGTCCAGCGCGGGAGCCACATAGGCGGAATTGGGCGTGCCCATCTCGCCAATCTGGTCGAGGGTGTAACCCAAGGCAATCTTGGCGGCCACGAAGGCCAGGGGATAGCCCGTGGCCTTGCTGGCCAATGCGGACGAACGGCTGAGGCGGGCGTTGACCTCGATGACGCGGTAGTCATTGGTCTCGGCGTTGAAGGCGTACTGGATGTTGCACTCGCCCACGATGCCCAGGTGGCGGACACACTGACGGCTGAGGGCCTGCAACTGCTCCACTTGCTCCTGCGTCAGCGAACAGGTGGGAGCCACCACGATGCTCTCGCCGGTGTGTATGCCCAGCGGGTCGAAGTTCTCCATCGAAGCCACGGTGAAACAATGGTCGTTGGCGTCGCGGATAACCTCGAACTCAATTTCCTTCCAGCCCTTCAGGCTCTCCTCCACCAGGATTTGCTTGGAGAAGGTGAAGGCGCTCTCGGCCAGTTTCAGGAAGGTCTCCTCGTCGGGACAGATGCCGCTGCCCTGTCCGCCCAATGCGTAGGCGCTGCGCACCATGACGGGATAGCCAATCTCTTGCGCGGCCTTCAGCGCGTCGCTCATCGTCTCCACGGCGTGGCTCTTGGGCGTCTTCATGGGGATTTCGTCCAGCTTCTTGACGAAGAGGTCACGGTCTTCGGTGTTCATGATAGCCTCCACGGAGGTGCCCAGCACACGCACGCCGTACTTCTGCAAGATGCCCTTCTGATACAGCTCCGTGCCGCAGTTCAGGGCCGTCTGTCCGCCGAAGGCCAACAGGATGCCGTCGGGACGCTCCTTCTCGATGATGCGCTCCACGAAGTAAGGGGTGACGGGGAGGAAATACACCTGGTCGGCAATGCCTTCCGAGGTCTGGATGGTGGCGATGTTGGGATTGACCAGCACCGACGAAATGCCTTCTTCGCGCAAAGCCTTCAGCGCCTGCGAGCCGGAGTAGTCGAACTCGCCTGCCTGTCCGATTTTCAACGCGCCCGACCCGAGGACGAGCACTTTCCTGAGTTTTGTTTCCATAATTCTCTTTATTTGGTTGTTTACTGTTGGTCTGCATCCTGCATCCGGCCATAAAAAATGCGCCACCCCGGGGAGGTAACGCATCAATCAAGGAACGGATAAAGTATCTTGCCCAAAGAAAAGAGACCGCTACCCCCCGGGTGACCGGCATCCAGGAGCAGGAGGCGTATCAGTGCTTTTCTTTCAGGTTGCATGGCTCTTGTTGTTTTATCCTTGCAAAGGAAAGATTATTTTCACTATTCTCCAAATCTTTAACGGAAATAAACGCAGAAAGTGCGCCGACCGGCCCGTTTGCGCCTATGCCTGCATCCGGATGCGCCATTCGGGCGGATAGAGATTGTTGGCGCGGTTGCCCACGTTTTTCGCGAAGCCCAGGGGAAGTCCCTGCCACGTGAGCAGGACGAAGCCCCGGGGCGTGCCTCCGGGCAGGACGACGGCCTCGCGCCGCAAGTAGGCCAGGGCCTCGGGCTGCGACACCTCCACGCGGGGAAAGGCATCGGGCCTCAACGCCGTGCTCATGGCCAGGGCGTGGGCGGGAACCAGGTCGCGCCCCTTCGCCTCGCCCAGCGCGACGCCTGCCTGCCACACGCGCAGCGAAGTCCGTAGCCGGGCGCAGAAATCGCAGTCCCGACGGGGCACGGCCGTGAGGGTCGTCCCCACGGGCACAACCTCGAAGGCGTCGCCTCCCCCTGCCAGCCAGCCCAGGGCCTGTGCCGACAGTTCGCGGGGCAGAGCCTGCGGACGGGGCTTGCGGTCTTTCTCCCGGCGGGGCTTGCCGCGCCGGGCTTCCCGGTGCATCGTCTCTTCCTCGTCGCCTTCCGCAGCGGGCTTGCGCAAAGCGGCCAGAAAGAATCCCTCGCCCCGCGTGCGGTGGGGCAGGAACCGATAGACGGGGAAGTCCTCGCCCGGCAGCAGGTTGCCCGCGATGTTCCACTCGTCCGGCACGCCGCACACGGCCTGGGGCTCGGCGCCCCATTCGTCGCGCAGGCGGCGCACCTGCTCTTCGTTTTCCTTTATATTATAGGTACAGGTACTATATATAAAGAGTCCGCCCGGTTTGAGGCAGGGCCAGATGTCCGCAAGGATGCGTTGCTGGCGGCGGACGCACAGCTCCACGTTGGCCGGACTCCACTCGCCCACGGCCACAGGGTCTTTGCGGAACATTCCTTCGCCCGAGCAGGGCGCGTCCACCAGCACGACGTCGAACACGGGGCCCAGCGGCGTGAAGTCCGCAGGGTCGTTGTACGTCACCACCACGCCGGGATTGCCCCACTTGGTCAGGTTCTCGGCCAGGACGGACACGCGGTTCCGCATCACCTCGTTGGCCACCAGCAGGCTGCCCGCCGGCAACGCGGCGCAGGCCAGGGTGGACTTGCCGCCGGGCGCGGCGCAGAGGTCCAGCATCCGCACGGGTTCCGCCCCGGCATATTGCGCCAGCACCCGGTGGAGGAACATGGACGAAGCCTCCTGCACGTAGTAGCCGCCCGCATGCAGCAACGGGTCGAGGGTGAACACGGGCCGCTCGTCCAGGTAGAACCCCTCCGGACACCAGGGCACGGGCTCGGCACGGCAGAAGATGGGCGACGACGTCTTGTCGCGGTTCATGCGCACGCTCACCGCAGGCGTGCCCTGCAAGCTGTCGAACAGGCGCGCGGCCTCGTCCGCTCCCAGCAACGAGCGGATCTGCTCCATAAAGTCCAAAGGAAGATTCATATCCGAACGATTTAATAAGTAACTAATCCTATTTAGTTTATACTATTTCAGGGGTCAAAAGGAGTTAGAAGGAGTTATCGCTTTGCTCAAGGAGTTAGAAGCCAATACCTTTTGCATATCGCAGGGTCAACTATCGGCCTATAACTCCTTCTTACTACCTGTAACTCCTTCTTACTACTAAAATATAGTATCCATTAATTGGGCACATCTACTTACATGAGTATCCGCCTGCAAAGATAGGAGATGATTTTCATTCGCGCAACTCCCCCGCCCCGGGTCTGCCCAACCCCTCCGACCGGGGACTATAAGGCCCGGTCGCTGGGACTATAACGCCAGCCTGCCGGGACTATAACGCCAGCTGGCTGGAATTATAACGCCCCTAAAGGCTCATTACCAGCCCCTTGCAGCGGGCATCCGACGGCAGGAAGCGGGAAGGGGAAATTTTCTCGAAAAAAAACGCTTCCTTTGCAACCGCGAAGCCTTGAGGTACGTCTAACACACAAAGAAACCTCAATAAACAGATTAAGCATTATGAAGACTTTGATTCTCTCCCTCATCGCCGCGGCGGCACTCTGCCTCCCGGCGCAAGCCAAAGAACGAACCGTGACCGAGCGCGACAGCCTGGGCAACACGAAACGCATCATCGAACTGCTGGACACCGTGCGCGACGGCAAGGCCGTGACCGACACGCTGAGCATCACTACCTATGACTCCCCGAGCCGGGTCAGCGTGACCTGCGATTCGGATGACTTCTTCCCCATCGACAAAGAAGACATCAAGGAATGGGGCGAAAACATCATAGGCATCACCACCCTGTTTGTGCTGGGCATGTTCCTCTTCTTCATCACGCCCATCGTCCTCATCATCCTCATCTTCTACTTCCGCAACAAGAACCGCAAGCAACGCTACCTGCTGATGCAACAGGCCCTGGCTGCCGGTCAACCGCTGCCCAAGGAAGTGTTCAAAGAAGTCACCCTGCCGGACAACCGCGTGAAGGGCATCAAGAACATCGCCCTCGGCTTGGGCCTTGCCCTCTTCCTGTGGATGCTGACCGGCGAGTTCTCCATCGGGTGCATCGGCCTGCTCATCTTGTGCATCGGCGTGGGGCAGGTGGTCATCCACTACACCACGCCCCGACGCCCGGAGACGCCCGATGCCGCCCGCACGGCACAGCCCGACCGGGAACAACCGGCCGCAGAACCCACGGACAACGCTAACACGCCGGCCGGACAACAATGAAACGCCTGGATGACATAGCGCTGGTGACACAGGTGGCGGTGCTTCACAACACCGCCGCCTTCGACAAGCTGGTCCGCAAGTACCAGTCGCCCGTGCGCCGCTTCTTCCTGAACCAGACCTGCGGCGACGCCGACCTGAGCGACGACCTGGCGCAGGAAACCTTCATCAAGGCCTATACCTGCATCGCCTCGTTCAAAGGGCTTGCCAACTTCTCCACATGGCTCTACCGTATTGCATATAACGTATTTTATGATTATCTTCGCACCCGGAAGGAGACGGACGCCCTGGACACGCGCCAGGTGGACGCCCAATGCAGCACCTGCCAGCGCGACGTCGGCCTGGAGATGGACCTCTACCACGCCCTCGCCACGCTGAAAGACATCGAGCGCACCTGCATCACCCTCTTCTACCTGGAAGACCAAAGCATCGACAAGATTGCAGGCATCACGGGATGCCCCGCAGGGACGGTGAAGAGCCACCTGTCGCGGGCCAAACAGAAACTGGCAACTTACTTAAAAGAAAACGGCTATGACGGAAAACGATGACAGACTGATCGAACAATTCCTGGCGCCGGGACGCCGGGAGGTGGCAGACAACGGATTCACCCGCCGCGTAATGAACCGCCTGCCCCGGCGAAGCAACCGGCTGGCAGAGGTGTGGACATGGAGCGGATTCGCCCTGGCCCTCGCGCTTTTCATCGCCCTGGACGGAGCGTCGCTGATATGGGACGCCCTGCGCGAGGCCTTCCACTCGATGATAGAGCAAGGCATGGCCTCCAACGTCGACCCCAAATCCCTACTCATCGCGGGCGTGGTGCTCTTGTTCCTGGCTTATAAAAAGATTGCTTCGTTGGCATAAAAACAGACCTGTTCGGCCCCTAAATGCAAGGGAAACGAACAGGTTCTGCTTTTTTGTGCTAACTTTGCCCGCCTGAAAAAAGACTTTAAGACAAGAGCAAATTGAAGCACACGTTATACATCCTGACACTACTCCTCCTTCTCCCCCTTGCCGCCACGCGCGCCCAGACACCAAGCGACACGCTGATGATGGACTACCTGCGCGGCCAGGGCATCCCCGTGACGGGCAACAACCGCGTAAAGCTGCTGACCACGGGACGCGAGAAGTTCGCCGACCTCTTCGAGGCCATCCGCCACGCACGCCACCACGTCCACCTGGAATACTTCAACTTCCGCAACGACTCCATTGCCAATGCCCTCTTCGACCTGTTGGCCCAAAAGGCACGGGAAGGCGTGGAGGTGCGCGCCATGTTCGACGCCTTCGGCAACTGGTCGAACAACCGGCCGCTGAAGGAGAAGCACATCCGGGCCATCCGCGCCCGCGGCATCGAGCTGGTGAAGTTCGACCCCATCACCTTCCCCTACGTCAACCACGCCCTGCACCGCGACCACCGCAAGATAGTGGTCATCGACGGGCGCACGGGCTATACGGGCGGCATGAACGTGGCCGACTACTACATCACCGGCCTGCCCAAGATAGGCCAGTGGCACGACATACACGTGCGCATCGACGGCGATGCCGTGCGCTACCTGCAGGGCATCTTCCTCACCATGTGGAACCGGGAGACCGGACAGCACGTGGGCGGCCCCGAATACTTCGCCGACATCTCCATCCCCCGGCACGAGGCGGAAGAGGTGGCCATCGTGGACCGCGTGCCCCGCCAGACGCCCGACGCCATCACCCACGTCTACACCGCCGCCATCGACAGCGCCCGCCGCGCCGTGCGCATCATCAATCCCTACTTCGTGCCCACCAAGCCCATACGCACCGCCCTAAAGCGCGCCCTGAAGCGCGGCATACGGGTGGAAATCATGATTCCCGCAGTCAGCGACGTGCCTTTCACGCCCGAAGCCGCCCTCTACTACGTGCACAAGCTCATGAAGCGAGGCGCCCGCATCTACCTGTTCAACGGCGGATTCCACCACGCCAAGGTGATGACCGTGGACGACGCCTACTGCACCGTGGGCACGGCCAACCTCAACAGCCGCAGCCTGCGCTACGACTACGAGACCAACGCCTTCATCTTCGCCCCTCGCACCACCGCCGCCCTCAACGCCCTGTTCGACCGCAACCGCGCGAACAGCACCCTGCTGACTCCGGAGCTTTGGCGCGAGCGCTCGGGCTGGAAGAAGTTCGTAGGCTGGTTTGCCCACCTCTTCACCCCCGTGCTCTGAGCGCCTCCCTTGCACAAGCCGGAGGAAAAGCGTACCTTTGCGCATCATTCTTAAACCATACCGATATGAAAGGAAAATTGCTTCTGCTGGCTGGGCTGATGGCGTTGGCCCAGTGGCTCCCGGCGCAGGAGAAGGCCTCGGCCGACTCCATCACCGTAGCCTACGAATGGCCGCAAGAGGACCAAGACCTGCTGCGCGACCTGATGGAGTTCCAAGGCATCCACTGCTTCGACGTCCAGGTCAGGTCGACGAGCAAGCTGCCCTACACCCTCAGCCTGGTGCACATCGTTGATGGCCGCGAGGAGCGCAGCGACATCTTCTCCCCCTTTCCCCTGGCGCTGGACACACTGAGAACGTTCCGCTTCATCGCCCAGGCCGTGTCGCCCGACACCGTGCGCATCGCCTACAAGGGGCAGCTCAACTCCGAGCGAAAGATTGCCATGCCCACCCGCCACTGCATCCTGATGGAAACCCTGCCGCCCCACGCCTATGCGCCGACCGACACCATACCGCTCATTGCCTACACCCCGGGCCACGAAACGAGCGTCAATATGAACGGCCAGGAGATGACGGGCATTGACTTCTGCGGCGTGCGCTTCTCCGGCAAGCACCCCTCGGAGTGGCACCAGGCCTTCGGCATCAAGAACTATTTCTACTTCGAACTCATACTCTCCCCCCGCAAGGAAGATTCAAACAAGGAACAATGAAACAATACTTAGACCTCCTCCACCGCATCCTCGACGAGGGCGTGCATAAAGAAGACCGCACCGGCACGGGCACCCTCAGCGTCTTCGGCCACCAGATGCGCTTCCGCCTGGACGACGGATTCCCCCTGCTCACCACCAAGAAGCTGCACCTCAAGTCCATCATCTACGAACTGCTCTGGTTCCTGCGCGGCGACACCAACGTCCGCTACCTGCAGGAGCACGGCGTCCGCATCTGGAACGAATGGGCCGACGCCGACGGCGACCTCGGTCATATCTACGGCTATCAGTGGCGCTCGTGGCCCGACTACGAGGGCGGATTCATCGACCAGATAAGCCAGGCCGTGGACAACATCCGGCACAATCCCGACTCGCGCCGCATCATCGTCAGCGCCTGGAACGTGGCCGACCTCGGCCGCATGAACCTCCCCCCCTGCCACCTGCTCTTCCAGTTCTACGTGGCCGACGGACGGCTGAGCCTGCAGATGTACCAGCGCAGCGCAGACACCTTCCTGGGCGTGCCCTTCAACATCGCCTCCTACGCCCTGCTGCTGCAGATGATGGCGCAGGTGACCGGCCTGCGCGCGGGCGACTTCGTCCACACCCTGGGCGACGCCCACATCTACACCAACCACCTGGAGCAAGTCCGCCTGCAACTGACCCGCACGCCCCGCCCCCTGCCCCGCATCAGGCTCAACCCGGACGTCAAGGACATCTTCGGCTTCCGCTACGAGGACTTCGAGCTGACGGACTACGACCCGTGGCCGCACATCGCCGGGCAAGTGTCCGTCTGAACGCGCCCTCCGAAGCCCCGAAAAAAACACAGGTGTCTTTTCCGAAAAACACAGGTGTCTTTTCCGGAAAACACAGGTATCTTTTTCAGAAAACACAGGTGACTTTTTCCGGGGGCGCAACTGCCTTCTTACGGAGGCCCCGGAAGGCTTGGAAAAAACACCGCGGTGTCCTCTGAAAAAGACCACGGTGTTTTTCCAAAAAGACCCGCGTCTTTTTCTGAAAACACCCGCGTCTTTTTCCGAAAACACCCGCGTCTTTTTCCGAAAACACCCGCGTCTTTTTCCGAAAACACCCGCGTCTTTTTCCGGCGGCTCCCGGCAGATTGTTAACAAGCACTGTTTCAACCCATTATAAAAACCGAAAAATCCTCTTCTTATGACCCTCACCCTCATCGCCGCCATCGACCGCCGCCGCGCCATCGGCTATCGGAACCGCCTGCTCTTCTGGCTGCCCGACGACCTGAAACGCTTCAAGGCCCTCACCACGGGCCACACCATCCTCATGGGCCGCCGCACCTTCGAGTCGCTGCCCAAGGGCGCCCTGCCCCAGCGGCGCAACGTCGTCCTCTCCGCCCGCCCCGGCCTCAGCCTGCCCGGCGCCGAGGTCTATCCCACGCTGGAGGCCGCCCTGGCCTCGTGCCGCCCGGACGAGCAGGTCTACGTCATCGGCGGCGCCAGCCTCTACCGCCAGGCCCTCCCCCTGGCCGACGGGCTTTGCCTGACCGAGATAGACGCCGAGGCGCCGCAGGCCGACGCGTGGTTTCCGCCGGTAGACCCGGCCGTGTGGCACGAAAAAAGCAGGGACGCCCGTCCTGCCGACGAGAAACATCCCTGCCCTTTCGCTTTCGTGGACTACGAACGCCGCCCGCGCCCCTAATCCTCCTCTTCCACGGTGGGTATCGGCATCTGCCGCTTGATGGCCTCGTGGAAGGAGATGAGCGTCTCCGTGCGCGCCAGGCCCAGCGGCTGCAGCTTGTCGTGGATGATGCTGAGCAGGTGGTGGTTGTTGCGCGCGTAGAGCTTGATGAACATGTCATACTTGCCCGTGGTGAAGTGGCACTCCACAATCTCCGGGATGGCCTCCAGCGCCTTGGTCACGGCGTCGAACGTGGCCGGGTCCTTGAGGTAGATGCCGATGTAGGCACACGTCTCGTAGCCGATTTTCTCCGGGTCGATGATAAACTCCGAGCCCTTCAGGATGCCCAGGTTGCTGAGCTTCTGAATGCGTTGGTGGATGGCGGCTCCCGACACGTTGCAGGCACGCGCCACTTCCAGGAAGGGGATGCGGGCGTTGTCGGCAATCAGCCGCAGGATTTGTTCGTCCAAACTATCCAATTGATGATGTCCCATTGCTTGATATAAATAGGTTTAACAGATGACTTCGCGCCGCCCGGGCGGGCGGGCTGACGCAAAGTTAGCAATTTTCCGGCCAACGGAGATGCAAACTGTTACTTTTCTTCGCAAAAAATATAGAATTGACACACAAAGGCCGTATCTTTGCACACCAACCAAGCAAAGAACGTCATGAAGAAAAACTGTCTGCTCTGGGCCCTGCTTTGGGCCTGCCTCGGGCTGAACGCCCAATCCTTCGACCGCTATTTCGCCGACCGCACGCTGCGCGCCGACTACCTCTTTACCGGCAACGCCCGGCAGCAGTCTATCTGCCTGGACGAGCTGTCCGCCCTGCCCCGCTGGGCCGGACGCCGGCACCACCTGTCCGAACTGCCCCTGGCGGGCAACGGGCAAATCGTGATGCGCGACGCCGCGGACAGCACCGTCATCTACCGCGCCTCCTTCTCCGCCCTCTTCCAGGAATGGCTGGAGACGGACGAGGCCCGCGCCGTGACCAAAGGCTTCGAGCATACCGTCCTCCTGCCCTTTCCGCAGCGGCCCGCCGTGGTGGAAATCACCCTCTTCGACATGCGCCGCCGAGTGCGCGCCCGACTGACGCATACCGTCGACCCGCAAGACATCCTGATTCATCAGAAAGGCCAGGCGCACATCACGCCCCACCGCTACCTGCTGCACAGCGGGCCCGCCGACCGTTGCATCGACGTGGCCATCCTGGCCGAGGGATACACGGAGGCGGAGATGGACACGTTCTACCGCGACGCCCGCACGGCCTGCGAGAGCCTCTTCGCCCACGAGCCCTTCCGCTCGATGAAAGACCGTTTCAACATCGTGGCCGTGGCCAGCCCGTCGCAAGACAGCGGCGTGAGCATCCCCAGGCTGGGACAGTGGAAGAGCACGGCCTTCGGCTCGCACTTCAGCACCTTCTATTCCGACCGCTACCTGACCACCGCCCGGCTCAAATCCCTGCACGACGCCCTGGCCGGCATCGACTACGAGCACATCATCGTCCTTGCCAACACGGCCGAATACGGCGGCGGGGGCATCTACAATTCCTACACGCTGACCACGGCCCACCACGAGGACTTCCGCCCGGTGGTGGTGCACGAGTTCGGACACAGCTTCGGGGGACTGGCCGACGAGTATTTCTACGACGACGACGTGATGACGGACACCTACCCGCTGGACATCGAGCCGTGGGAACCGAACATCACCACCCGCGTGGACTTCGCCTCGAAGTGGCAGGACATGATTCCCGCAGGCACGCCCCTGCCCACCCCTGCCGAAGGCTTCAACACCTATAAGGTAGGCCTGTACGAAGGAGGCGGCTATTCGGCCCGCGGCATCTACCGTCCCGCCTACAACTGCCGGATGCGCACCAACGACTTCCCCTCGTTCTGCCCCGTGTGCCGCCGCGCCCTGGAAAGGCTGATCAGGTTCTACACCAAATAAGAATCAAACCACATCCATCTACTAAAAACAACCGACTTATGCTGACACTGCAACGCATCCACACCACCGACCGCCCGCTGTACGACTTCGCCGAGCAGCTGATGACCCTCTCCTTCCCGCCCGAAGAATACCGGGCCCTTGACCAGCTGCGCCTCTACGCCGACACGAAGCCCGCTTTCCACTACAACGTCATCCTGGACGACAAGACGCCCGTGGGGCTCTTCACCTACTGGGACTTCGGCGACTTCTGCTACGGCGAACACTTCGCCATAGACCCCGACAGGCGCAACGGGGGCTACGGCCGGCGCGCCTTGGAAGAAGTGACGAGCCGCATCCATCCCCGTCCCCTCGTGTTGGAGGTGGAGATGCCCGACAACGAGACGGCCCGCCGCCGCATCCGCTTCTACCAGCGGCAGGGATTCGTGCTCTGGGACAGCAAGCCCTACCGCCAGCCGCCCTACCGGCCCGGCTACGACAGCCTGCCCATGCTGCTGATGGCCTACGGAGACCTGAACCCCGACGAGGCATATGAAGCCGTGCGGGCGCGCATCTACCGCGAGGTCTACGGCGCCGAAATCCCCCGCGAAGAGGCCCTGTAGCCCCCTCCGGACAGCCTTCCATCCCCGCCGACCGGGCATTAGAGTCCCAGCGACCGGGCATTAGAGTCCCAGCGACCGGGAATTATAGTCCCAGCAAGCGGGCATTATAACCCCAGCAAGCGGGCATTATAACCCCAGCAAGCGGGAGTTATAACGCCCGGACAGGGCATAAAGAAAACGCAGGCGAACGACCTCTGCATCCCGGTCGTTCGCCTGCGTTTCCTATATAGACAACAGTCTGCTCATTCCACCTGCACACGGGCTCCCACCGAATGCGAGGCATACTCCGGCGCATAGGCGCATTGCATCGTGGCGATGCCCGCCTCGTACGTGCCGCCCCGGGCCACGCGATCGCGGTGCTCCAGGACGTAGACACCCTTGCCCAGGCTGTCGAAGAAGAAATTGGTGGAAGCATCACCCACCTCCTCGTAATAGCAGACCAACCCCAACCGGTAACCGGACAGGGCATTGACGGGCTCGAAGCAGGCGGCACGGCTGTCCTTCAGTTGCACGAAGTCCATGGCCCGGTCCACGCTGAGGACGAGGCGCGTCACCACCACGTCGCCCACCGACAGACGGGTCTCGCCGTCCAATGCCACCAGCGACTTGCGCCCATCGGCCGACACGCGCTCCACGTAGAGCTTCTTGTCCACCGACAATTCTCCGCCGTGCTGCTTCAGGTCGCCCACGGGCGAAAGATACTGCGCATAGACTGCCCCCCAGGCAAAACCGGCATCGCGTTTCTCCACCGTGACCGACCGGGCGCGGACGGCGGAAGAGCCCTCGCCATACGTCCGGCGCACATAGCTCAGTCCGGGCACGGACGAAGCGTCCGACAGGGTCTCCAAGGTCTCACGTCCCAGCGTGGCGCGCACGTCGCCCCGGTTCTCCAGCCAGTCGTCGCCCGTGCCGAGCAGGGCATAGATGGCGTTGGAGGCCGACACCGGCGTGTCCCACGACGTGGTCTTCTTCTGTTGCAGCAACCAGAGCTTCATCTCCTCCAGCAGAGCCTCGTTGCCGCCTTGCAGGCGCAGGGCCTCCATGGCAGCCACGTGGACGGGGACAGGCATCATGCCCCAGCGATAGGGCGTGTCGAGGAAGGCGAAGTGGGCTCCCAGCTCGTCTTCCTGCACCAGGTGTTCGCGCAGCGAAGCGGCAAACTCGGCAGCCTGCTGCATCCGCCCCGCCTTTTGCAGGATGACGAGGGCCTGCGCCTTGCGTGTCACGCTGCCCTCCGCCAGTTCGTTAGCCACCTTCGAGAGGTAGTAGTCGTAAGCCGCGCGACAGTTCTGGGGAACCTCTTCGCCGGACAGGGCAACCAGATAGAGATAGTTCAACGTAAGGTCCGACAGGCGGTACACCTCCACGCGGGGCGTGCGGCGCAACCACCGCTGATAGTCCTCGCGCGTCTGGCGGTGCAGGAAGCCGAAAGCCTTGGCGCGCATCGCGGCAGCCTCATCGCTCAAGGCCTCGCCCGTCAGCAGGGGCAGGCGCACCAGCAGGGTCAGGACATAGTCGGTGACGCAGCGGCTGGCCGGCATGCCGGGATACCAGCTCCAGGCCCCGTCGCCGTCCTGCAACTCCTGCAACTTGTTCAGTGCCGACGACAGGCGGAGGGACATCGTATTGACGTCGAACAGCGTGGCGATGCGGGCCATCTGCTCTCCCTCGTCCTGCGCCTCCGTCAGCCAGGGCGTCTCGCTGAGCAAGATGTTCTTCAGGTCGGGATTCTGCTCCAGGCGGGACAGCAGCGTCTCCTTCGTGCCGCCCCCGGCCTTCCATGCCTCGAACACGGTGCGGATGCGCGGTTGCGAAGCTGCGATGTGCGCGGCCAGGCTGTTGGCATACCACGCCGAGGCACGGGCAATGGCGTCGTCCGTGGCCGGTTCGCCCAGCGCGGGCAGAGCCTGCACGGCCAGCCAGGCCGGGTTGCCCGTCAGCTCTACGGTCAGCCGGCGGTCGGTGGCCGTGGGACTGTTGCGGTTGAAAAGGCTGTCCAGCGCGAAGGTGCGCGTCTCTCCGCCCCTGATGGGCAGAGCCAGGGCCTCGGTCACATAGGTCTTGTTGCTCAACACGGGCAACACGTGCTGCTCTCCGTCGCTGAAGGCGCCTCCGTCCGCCACCATGCGGACGCCCAGCAGGTCGTAACGGTCGTCGGCCTCGAAGGCGAACTCCACGGCCGCCGTGCGTCCCGCCTCTGCGGCAAAACGTTCCTTCTTCTTCAGGATTACCTTATCGGTCAGCGGGTCGAAAAGGGTCAGCGTGACGGCACCCTTCACCCGCTCCTGCGTCAGGTTTTGCACGGAGGCGGCGATGCGCGTCTCGTCCCCCACCCGCACGAAGCGCGGCAGGTTGGGCATCAGCATGAACTCCTTGCTGGTGGTGACGGTGCTTTCCAGCAAGCCGGTCAGCATGTCCCGCGTGTGCGAATAGCCACGGAAGTTCCAGCGCGTCAGGCTTTCGGGCGTGGTGAACGAGAACACCAGTTCCCCTTGCTCGTTGGTGCGCAATTGAGGGTAGAAGAAGGCGGTTTCGGCAAAGTTCGTGCGGAGATTGTCCATCGGCTGCAGGGTTTCGGACTCCTGCGTGGCGGTGCCGGATTCGGTCACCTCGGGTTCGGAAAGCGTAAGCACTTCCGTCATGTTCTCCTGCATCGCCCCGTCGGCTTGCAGGGCAACCGGAGCATTGACAGCACCCGTCACGACCCGTTTGGCGGTGGGGGCGTATCCTCTGACTGCCACATCCGCAACGCTTATGCACTTCAGATCTTCAATGCTGTAGGCTACTTGGTAACACTCATAGAAATGGTCGTACATCCAGTCGGACACCTGCCAGCTTTTGGTACGGAAATAAGGCGAAAGGCTCAGCCAGGACGACGAAGCAGCCTGCCACCGACAGAAAGGTATGTAGTGGTTGAAGTAAAGGGCCAGTCCCTGATGGCGGCTGTAAATCTGGTCCAGCGAGGCATCATACATCGTGGCCAGCACCTCGGCGGCGGCAGGCAGTCCCTGCGGAGTCTTCACCACCAGGCGCCATTCTTCCTCTTGCCCGGGACGAAGCCGGTCTCGGAAGACTTCCCACTTCATGTCCAGCCGGCGAGACGGCTCGCGACGGGTCAGGCTCACGCGACGGGAGTGCAAGTTGCCGTCTTTCACAAAAGAAAAAACGATGTCCACGCCCTTGCCATAGCTCTCCTTGTAGGGATAGGTCAGGCGCGTCAGGGTGTCATTCAGTTGCAAGACGCTGTGCTCGATGCGTCCCTGCTCGTTGTAGATATCCACCAGGATGTAGGCATCATGGTGGGACGTGCCGTAGTAGAACACGGCGGGCCGGGCCTCGTCAAACTCGGTCTGCTCCTCATGCACAAAGTCGTCCAGGAAAGCGGGCAGGCGTTTGTCGTGTCTGGAGAAAAGCAGGAAGCGTTCCGCGTTCACGTCCCGGTTGTCCACCTCCCGACCGTCACGCCCGCGGACGGAAAGCACCAAGTCGTAATAGCCCGACGGCAAGCGGTCGTCGTCAATCACCAAGGGCTGGCCGGACGTGAACGTGCCTTGCAAGGCAGGCGTGTCGGACATCCGTTTGTCCCTGCCGCCCTCCACGGGATAGAGGCGGAATGTTCCTTCCATTGCCAGCAACTGCCCATCGGCATTCTCCACGCGGAAGGTGGCGGAAAGGGTGTCCTCCCGGCAAATCACATCTCCCAGGCCAGCCCGGAAGGCGTAGGCCCTGCGCCAGGCGTTCAGCATCCGGCTTTCGGTCTGCGTCTCGCCGTTGTCGCCCGTCACGGTGGCTTGCACGCAGTAATAAGCATTGTTGGCCGTCTGCATCGAAGGGGATACTTCCAACACCACGGGAATGGAGAAACGACCTTCCGCGTCCAACTGCACGGTGTCGGCCGCCAACGCCTTGTTCTCATTGCCCCAGATACCGAGGCGGCGCGTCACGGTGTAAGCCAACGGCAACGTCTGCAAGGCGGCACCGTTGAAAGCCTGTACCCGCCCCGTCAACTGCACAGTGTCGCCCCAGGCATAGGCTTCCTGCACGGGGTCGAAGGTGATGGAGAACGTGGGACGTTTGTACTCCTCCACGCGCACCGTGGTCGAAGCCAACCGGCCTGCCTGTATCTGGAAATTACCGTTCAGGCAACTGGCGGGCAGCATGAACTCGGCAGAGAAAGAGCCGAAATCGTTGGTAAGCACTTCTTGCTTGGACACTTCCTTGCCGTTGACATCCAGCAAGGAGATGGTATAAGTCTTGCCCTCCAGCACACGGGCCGTCTCCCGGTCTTGCTCATAGGCTATGCCCTTCACATAGATGGTCTGTCCGGGGCGATAGAGCGAACGGTCGGTCAGCAGGGAAAGACGCTCGGAAGCGCGTGCCACATCCGGTACCCCACAACCATAATCCAGTCGTTTGGGCTCCAGAAAAACGTCGCCCCCCAGGCGGACGGTATAGCCCTGCATCTTCGTGTTCCACGCCAGTTGCACGCGCCCGTCGGCACCGGTGGTCAGTTCCGTCAGTTTCCGTTCGTTGCTGAAGTCGTAAGAACTGGAGTAAAGAGTCAGTGTCGCGCCCGGCACGGGATGTCCCGTCCGACGGTCGAGCACCAGCATCTCCATGCGGTCGCCGGGCAGGGAAAGGGTGAGCGGCATCAGGCGGGATACGACCAACGGCTGACGGTCGCTGCCATCCACCCGTTTATCGTCGGGCACCGCCTGCAACACGTACAAGGCCAAATCGTCGGGCACCGGGAAGCGGAACGTGGTGTCGATGCGCGTATAACGCCCGTCCTCGGCCGGCACGCCCGCTTGCGGCAAAACCTCCAGGTCGTAGTGACGGGAAACCACACGGCGGGCATGGTTCTTCAGAAAGACATTGTTAAAACCGTCGTCCGGCCTGTCATAGCTGCGGAGATCGGTCTGATAGAGGTGCAGCGTGAAGCCTGTTAGGTTACGGTAGCCAACGCGCAACTCCAGCGTGTCGCCCGGGTAGGCCACCTCCGAAGCGCTGCTGACAGACAAGGAAGGCTGAACGATGCGCTCGCGCAGGTTGCGCAGTTCGTTGACACGCCGATAAGAAGGATAGCGGCGAATGCCCTCGTCGCACGTCTGCAAGGCTTGGGCCACACGCCTCGGCGTGCCCGTATAGAGCCAATGGGCCTTGGCCAAATAGACCTCGGCACAGGCAGGGCGGTCAGCGTAGCGGGCTATCAGGTCGTCCAAGGCCTTCAGGTAGGCCTCGCCCGACCGGTTCTCGTCTCCGGCCACCCGGTAACGCTGGTCGTTGTTTTCCCAATAGGCCAGCGTGCTGAGCAGCAAGGCGTCTTCGCGCCCCGGACGTTGGCGGTAGGCATCCATCAGGTTCCGGTAAATGCCCTCCACACGCCTCTCCACCAGCGAATCAGCGTAAATTTTCACCCCCTGATAGGCCTCTATTGCCCGGCGGGACAAGAGGTGGTAGAGGTCATGCCCATAAAAACGACTACCGTCTTCCAACTCTACAAAGGGAACATAATCCTCGGTCAAGGCTTCCAGCAGGACAACGGAATCGCGCAAGGCCTCCGTGCAGCAGTCGTCTATCCGGCGTACAAACTGGCTGGCCGTCCAGAGACGGACATCATCGCCCGGCGTGTCATCGTCCACCTCCGTGCGGGCACGCAGAGCAAAACGGTTGCTTCGCGCCAAGTCGGCATAGTCCTCGGCCAACAACGAATAGAGGATGGCACGGGTCACGCCGTCTTTCTCCGTCCGCGCCCACTGCTCCATCTGTGGCAAGCGCGTATAGCAACTGTCCGGCGTCAGGTCTTCGCGGTAAGTCGTGCGACACACATAGGCCTTCAGCATTTGCCCGGCATTGTGCTCCCGCAGGCCTTTCCGGTAAATCTCGTCGGCCAGGCTCACAACGGTCTGCGGCAGGCTTTTCTTTTCCGCCTGCTCCACCTGCTTCCACAGTTTGTCATACGATTGTGCATACACCATGCTCATACTTCCTACCCATATCAGCAGCAGGAAACTGCCTAATTTCTTCCGTATTCTCATAGTTCATTGACAGGATTGGTTCTAACAACGCTCACAAAGTAATAACACCAAAGGCTAAGAAATGTTCTTTCCGGCTTAAAATATCTTATCGCCTGCCAAGGTTCTGGCGGTAGAGTAGTTGACAAGGGAACCAAGGAGAAGGGAACAAGGCTACAAGGACGTTGCTTTATCACTATGAACGAACCTTGTAGCCTTGTAAACTTATCCCCCTGTCCACTTATCTTTAAAGGAATAGCTATCCCTGCTCGTACTCCCCTTCGATGAGGTTCAGCATCTTCATCGTCGCCTTGATGGCCGCCTCCGTCTGGTCGGCATCGAGTCCGCGAGTGCGGAATACACGGCCCCGGAATTGCCACGTGATGACCGTCTGCACGAAGGCATCGGTACGTCCGCCGGGGGGAATACTTACAGCGTAGTTGGTCAGCATGGGGAAGTCGCGCCCCAGCGTGCCCTTGTAGACCTTGCGCAGAGCACGGACGAAGGCGTCGTACTGGCCGTCGCCGCTGCTATTTTCCTCGTACTCCTTACCGTTCACCTCTACCTTGAGCGTCGCCAAAGGCTTCAAGCCGTAGGCCAGGTTGACGACGTAGCTCTTCAGCTTTACCCGGTCGTTCAGCACGTCGTGCTTCAGGACGTCGGAGACGATGTAGGGCAAGTCTTCCTGCGTCACCAGTTCCTTCTTGTCGCCCAGCTCGATGATGCGTTCGGTGACCTTGCGCATAGAGTCCTCGTCCAAGTCCAAGCCCAAGTCTTCCAGGTTCTTGCGGATATTGGCCTTGCCGGAGTTCTTACCCAGGGCATACTCCCGCTTGCGACCGAAGCGTTCGGGCAAAAGGTCGTTGTAGTAGAGGTTGTTCTTGTTGTCGCCGTCGGCATGGACGCCCGCCACCTGCGTAAAGACGTTCTCGCCTACGATGGGCTTGTTGGGCGGAATGACCACGCCTGAGTAGGACTCTACCACGCGGCTCACGTCGTTCAGACGGCTCTCATCGATACGGGTCACGGCCTGGAAGTGGTCTTTCAAGATGGCTTGCACGGAGGCCAAGGGAGCGTTGCCGGCGCGTTCGCCCAGTCCGTTGATGGTGGTATGCAAGCCCCGGCACCCGCTCAGCACGGCAGCCAGAACGTTGGAGACAGCCAGATCGTAGTCGTTGTGCGCATGGAAATCGAAGTGGGCACCGGGGTAACGTTTCATCATCTTGCGCATGTACTCGATGACTTGCAAGGGGTTGAGGATGCCCAGCGTGTCGGGCAGCATGTAGCGGCGGATGGGCGTGTCTATGAGGGCGTCCATGAGGTGATACACATAGTCGGGCGAATCCTTCATGCCGTTGCTCCAGTCCTCCAGATAGATGTTGACGTCCATGTCGTGCTCCGTGGCATATTCCACCACGGCACGTATGTCGGCGATGTGCTCGTCCGGCGTCTTCTTCAGCTGGCAAGCGCAGTGCTTCAGCGAACCTTTGCAGAGCAGATTCACCACCCGACCGCCGACAGAGCGTATCCAGTCGACGGACTGATGCCCGTCCACGAAGCCCAGCACCTCGACACGGGGCAGGAGTCCGCGACGGGCCGCCCAGTCGCATATCATACGCACGGCGTCTTTCTCGCCTTCGGACACACGGGCCGACGCCACCTCCACACGGTCCACCTTGAGGTCTTCCAGCAGGAGGCGGGCAATCATCAGCTTCTCGTGCGGCACGAAAGACACGCCACTGGTCTGCTCCCCGTCGCGCAGGGTGGTGTCCATGATTTCGATGGTGGGGTGTGTCATAGGCGTGTCTTTTCGTACTGCTCTATCTTGTCCCTGCTCTCCACCAGGAAATCAATGTCGTCCAGGCCGTTCATCAGGCAATGCTTCTTGTAGGCGTTGATGTCGAAGCGTTCGCTGCGGCCGGTGGAGAGGTTGGTGACGGTCTGCTTGGGCAGGTCCACACGTACCTCGGCTTTGGGGTTGGCAGCGATGGTGGAGAAGAGTTCTTGCAGGAAGTCTTCGCTCACCACGACGGGCAGGACGAAGTTGTTCAGCTCGTTCTGCTTGTGTATGTCGGCGAAGAAGCTGCTGATGACCACGCGGAAACCGTAGCCGGCCAGGGCCCATGCGGCATGTTCGCGGCTCGAGCCCGACCCGAAGTTCTTACCCGCCACGAGGATGCAGCCGCCATACGTGGGGTCGTTCAGCACGAAGTCCGTGTTCAGCGAGCCGTCCGGACGGTAGCGCCAGTCGCGGAAAAGGTTGTCTCCGAAGAAACGTTCGTCCCTCGTCGTGGCCTTGAGAAAGCGGGCGGGGATAATCTGGTCGGTATCTACGTTCTCCAGGGGCAGGGGGACGCAGGTGGAGGTGATGATGTCGAATTTCTGTTTCATAGTTTTTTCGTCCTATATATTATAAATGTGCGCGGGTCGGTGATTACCCCGGTGACGGCGGCGGCGGCGGCGGTCAGCGGACTGGCCAGAAGCGTGCGCGAGCCGGGGCCTTGCCGGCCCTCGAAGTTGCGGTTGCTGGTGGACACGGCATACTTGCCCGCGGGCACCTTGTCGTCGTTCATGGCCAGGCAGGCGGAGCAGCCGGGCTGGCGTATCTCGAAGCCTGCCTCGTGCAGTATCCGGTCCAATCCCTCGGCCTTGATTTCGTCCAGCACCATCCACGAGCCGGGGACGAGCCAGGCCACGACATGCTCCGCCTTCTTCCTTCCCTTCGCGATGGAGGCAAAGGCGCGGAAGTCCTCGATGCGGCCGTTGGTGCAGGCGCCCAGAAAGACGTAGTCTATCCGTTTGCCCAACAGGGGCTCGCCGGGGCGGAAACCCATGTAGTCCATCGACTTGAGGAACGAGGCCTGCGCCGCCTCGCCCATGCCGTCCAGGGTGGGAATGCATTGCGTGATGCCCGTGCCCATGCCGGGGTTGGTGCCGTAGGTCAGCATCGGCTCGATGTCGGCAGCGTCGAAACGCACTTCGCGGTCGAACACCGCGTCGTCGTCGCTGCGCAGGGTGCGCCAGTAGGCCACCGCCTTGTCCCATGCCTCGCCCTTCGGGGCGTAGTCGCGGCCTTTGATGTATTCAAAGGTCACTTCGTCCGGGGCCACCATGCCGCCGCGCGCTCCCATCTCGATGGAGAGGTTGCAGAGGGTGAGACGCCCCTCCATGGTGAGGCTGCGCACGGCTTCGCCGGCGTATTCCACGAAGTAGCCCGTGGCGCCAGAGGTGGTCATCTGCTGCATCATGTAGAGGGCGAGGTCTTTGGCGGTGACGCCGCGTCCCAGGCGTCCGTCCACGGTGATGCGCATCGTCTTGGGCCGGGCCTGGAGGATGCACTGCGAGGCCAGCACCATCTCCACCTCGCTGGTGCCGATGCCGAAGGCCACGGCGCCCAGGGCTCCGTGCGTCGAGGTGTGGGAGTCGCCGCAGACGATGGTCATGCCGGGCAGGGTGAGGCCGCGTTCGGGGCCTACGACATGTATGATGCCGTTCTTTGGGTTCATCATGCCGAAGTGCGTCAGGCCGAACTCTTCCGCATTCTTAGCCAATGTGTCGACCTGGGCGCGCGACACGGGGTCCTCGATGGGCTTGTCCTGGTCGTGCGTCGGCGTGTTATGGTCGGGCATGCAATAGATGTGGTCGGGGCGGAAGCACCGCAACCCGCGTTGCCGCAGTCCCTCGAAGGCTTGCGGACTGGTCACCTCGTGGCAGTAGAGGCGGTCGATGTAAAGCTCGGTGGGGCCGTCTTCCACCTGCTGCACCACGTGGGCGTCCCAGATTTTGTCGAATAACGTGTTCATTGTCGGAGGATTTATTTGTCAAACTATTTCGCACTCCTTCCCCGCCCGGCGGCGCGTGCCGGAGGGCCTGCACTAACCTGTTGGTTATGAGAGGCGTAGATGGCAGTGGGGCTAACTTATACTGTCAGGCCACCTAACTTATACTCTTAGGTAGGCTAACTTATACTCTTAGGTGGTCTAACTTATACTCTTAGGTCCGCTGCCCGCCGCACCCAGTCCGGGAGGGGGTATGTTTGTGCGGATTTATTACTGTCTCTGCTTAGAGCTTGAACTTGTTGATGCAGTCGATGTAGGCCTCAACGGACGCGGCTATGATGTCCGTGTTGGCGCCGAAGCCGTAGTAGACGCGGTTGTCGTATTCCACCTGCATGTGCACCTTGCCCATGTCGTCGCTGCCCTTGCTGATGGCCTGGATGGTGAACTCCTTGAGGGTCATCTGTCGGTTGATTATCTTCTTGAGGGCTTTGATGGCGGCGTCGACGGGTCCGTTGCCCGAAGCGCAGGCTTCGAACTTCTCGCCGCTGATGTCCAGGCCGAGGCTGGCCACGGAGTGTACGCCCACGCCGCTGGTCACTTGCAGGTAGTCCAGCTTGACGCGATGGTTCTGGCTGCGGTCGGCTCCGGCCAGCACGAGGATGTCGTCGTCGTTGATGTCCTTCTTCTTGTCGGCCAACTTGAGGAAGTCCTCGTACACCTTGTCCAGCTTCTCCTGCGGCAGGTCGATGCCGAGGATGTGCAGGCGGTTCTTCAGGGCAGCGCGGCCGCTGCGGGCCGTGAGGACGATGCTGTTGTCGTCGATGCCCACGTCGTGCGGGTCGATAATCTCATAGGTCTGCACGTTCTTCAGCACGCCGTCCTGGTGGATGCCGCTGCTGTGGGCGAAGGCGTTGCGGCCCACGATGGCCTTGTTGGGCTGCACGGGCATGTTCATCAGGCTGGACACCATGCGGCTGGTGGGGTAAATCTTCTGCGTGTTGATGTTCGTCTCGATGTGGATGTCCTTGTGGCACTTGATAATCATGGCCACTTCCTCCAGCGAGGTGTTGCCTGCCCGCTCGCCGATGCCGTTGA
Organism: uncultured Bacteroides sp.; assembly: GCA_949289265.1. Lineage (GTDB taxonomy): Bacteria > Bacteroidota > Bacteroidia > Bacteroidales > Bacteroidaceae > Bacteroides. The sequence continues at coordinate 7,000 of CASENE010000046.1, read as the reverse complement.
TGGTGACCTCCACCTGCCGCGCTCCGTTCAAGACGCCCGCCATGGTGTTGGCCGTGGCCATGCCCAGGTCGTTGTGGCAGTGCGTGGAGATGACGGCCCGGTGTATGCCGTCGACGTGCTCCACGAGGTACTTAATCTTCTCACCATACTCGGAGGGGAGGCAGTAGCCCGTCGTGTCCGGTATGTTCACCACCGTGGCGCCCGCCCGGATGACGGCCTCGACGACGCGGGCCAGGTACTCATTGTCCGTGCGTCCGGCGTCTTCGGCGTAGAATTCCACGTCGTCCACATACCGCTTGGCGTACTTCACGGCAGCTACCGCCCGCTCGATAATCTCCTCGCGGTTGGAGTTGAACTTATACTTGATATGTTCGTCGCTGGTGCCGATGCCCGTGTGGATGCGCTTGTGCTTGGCATACTTCAGGGCTTCGGCCGCCACGTCGATGTCCTTCTGCACGGCGCGGGTCAGGGCGCATATCGTGGGCCACGTCACCGCCTTGGATATCTCGATCACCGAGTTGAAGTCGCCCGGGCTGGAGATGGGGAACCCCGCCTCGATGACGTCCACGCCCAACAGCTCCAACTGCTTGGCCACTTGAATCTTCTCTACCGTATTCAGCTGGCACCCGGGCACCTGTTCGCCGTCCCGGAGTGTCGTGTCAAAGATGAATAATCTGTCGCTCATGTCTCTTATCTCTATTTTTAATGATACAGGTTTATATATGGAAAAAGCCTTTCGCACCGGGGAAGTGAGAAAGGCTTCGTATATCGTCGCATCCTTGCATATAGTCACGCACAGCACCCACTTCCACTAAACTTTGCCAGTAGAATAATCATGCCGCACAATAGAATATATGTAAAGTTCCGAATCATCTTACTTTTTGTTATTAACGGTTGCAAAGGTAGGGATTATTTCATACCCTGCAAACAAATCAATAAGTTTTTTATCCGGATCGGCGTCATTTCATAAGAGAACACGCAGGAAAGGTTGGAATGTGACAGGAATAGTCTTGCCGGGTAGCAGCCCGGGCGGCCGGAGACGCCTCCGCGTAATCGCGCCCAAACAAAAAAGGCATTCAAGAGTCGTTTACCCTTAAATGCCTCGTCTTAAGCCTTTATGCCTTGTAGCGGGAACCGGGATTGAACCGGTGACCTCATGATTATGAATCATGCGCTCTAACCAGCTGAGCTATCCCGCCATCGTTTTCTCGATTGCGGGTGCAAAGGTAAAGCATTTGTTTGAATTGACAAAGGATTAGGACATCTTTTTTTTCATGTTTTTTTCGAGGCTGTCCTGCATGCCCGGCTTAAGGTCTCCGCAACGGGCTGTTTTTCAGGGCTCAGTGGGACTATATCTCCCGCTTGCTGGGATTAGAACGCCAGGTTGCTGGGGATAGAACGTCCGATCGCTGGGAATAGAGTGCCAGGTCGGGCGGGTTATAAACGTCGGTTGGGCGGTCTTTGCGCCCTTGAAATGCCGCTTCCGGCCGTGGCGGGGCGAAGGTTATCTCCGGCTTGTCCGGGCGGCAGGGAACAGGCGGAAGGAAGCGAATGGTAAAAATGCCTGCCTAATTTTAAAAGTCGTAAATAATGTGTCGTATATCGGAAAAAGTACATATCTTGGCGGCACAAACTGCATCATGACATGGAAAGAAGAAAAATCCATCTGGAGTACTTACTAAACGCTACGTCTAAAAATATCTTATGGGAAGCCATCAGCACTCCTACGGGCCTGGAAGGCTGGTTTGCCGACCGCGTGCTGCCGGCCGACGACAAGCATGTGACCTTTTGCTGGGGAAAGACCGAACGCCGCGAGGCCGTCATCGTGGGCCTGCGTGCCTATTCGTTCATACGCTTCCACTGGGTCGACGCGCCCCGCGAGCGCGAGTATTTTGAATTGAAGATGACGAACAGCGAATTGACCAACGACTTCGTGCTGGAAATTACCGACTTCGCAGCGGCGGAAGAGGCCGACGACGCTTGTGAGTTGTGGGAATCGCAGGTAGAAACCCTGCGCCGGAACTGCGGTTTTTAGTTACTTTCTGCTAAAAATTTCCCGTACTCCCGTTTTTGTGCTACTTTTGCACCTTAAACGTATGATACGAACTCCATGCTGCACGTCAAAAAGTTAGATATATTCATCTTGAAGAGCTATTGCTTGCTCTTTACGGGCACCTTTTTCATCTGCCTCTTCATCTTCATGATGCAGTTCCTGTGGAAGTACGTGGACGAACTGGTGGGCAAGGGCCTTGAGATGAGCGTCATGGCCCAGTTCTTCTTTTACGCGGGGCTTACGCTGGTGCCTTTGTCCATGCCGCTGGCCGTCTTGCTGGCCGCGCTCATCACCTTCGGCAATTTTGGCGAACGCTTTGAGCTGCTGGCCATGAAGGCGGCGGGCATCCCCCTCTTGCGCATCATGCAGCCGCTCATCATCTTTACGACCTTCGTGTCGTGCGTATCCTTTTACTTCCAGAACGTCGTGGGCCCGAAAGCGCAGACCAAGCTCTACACGCTGCTCTATTCCATGAAACAGAAGTCGCCCGAGGTAGACATACCCGAGGGCGTCTTTTATGACGAGATAGACGGCTATAACCTCTACATCAAGCACAAGAACCGCGATACGGGCATGCTCTACGACGTGCTGATTTATAACTTTGAGAAGGGCTTCGAGAACGCGCAAATCATCAAGGCCGATTCCGGCCGCCTGGAGATGACGGCGGACAAACAGCACCTCTACCTGCATCTGTACAGCGGCGAACAGTTTGAGAACCTGAAGGACCAGGCCGTCAACCGCAACAACGTGCCCTACCGCCGGGAGAGCTTCCGCGAGAAGCACGCCATCATCGAGTTCGACTCCGGGTTCAACATGGCCGACGAAGGCATCATGGGCAATTCGGAAAAGAGCAAGGACATGTGGACACTGCAGGCCGACGTAGACTCGATGACCTATCGCACGGACAGCATCGGCCGTGCTTATTACGCCGATGCCATGCAGGGGGCTTACCACGTGGTGGCCCAGCTGGACAAGCAGGACACGGTGAAGCTGGAGCAGGCCCGCCCGTCGGAATACAACGTGGACAGCCTGCTGGATGTGGCCACGCTGTCGGAGAAGGAAAAGGTGTTCACCACCGCCATCAACCGCGCCTCCAGCGCAGGCAGCGACTGGAATTTCAAGAGTTTCAACCTGTCGCAGACCGACACCAGCCTCCGCCGCCACAAGGCCGCCTGGCACGAGAAGATAACCCTCTCCCTCTCTTGCCTCATCTTTTTCTTCATCGGCGCTCCCTTGGGCGGCATCATCCGCAAGGGCGGTTTGGGCATGCCCGTGGTGGTGTCCGTGCTGATATTCATTGTCTATTACATCATCAACAATACCGGCTTCAAGATGGCGCGTGACGGCAAATGGATTGTCTGGATAGGCATGTGGACCAGCACGGCCGTCTTGGCTCCCCTGGGTGCCTTCTTCACCTACAAGGCCAACAACGACTCGGTGGTGCTCAATGCCGATGCCTACCTGCATGCCATCAAGAAGATACTGGGCCTGCGCAGCGTGCGCCACCTGTTCCGCAAGGAGGTCATCATCCACGATCCCGACTACACGCGCCTGCCTGCCGAGCTGCAAAGCCTGTCGGATGCTTGTCGTGCGTATGCCGCCCGTCACCGGCTGAAGCAGGCACCCAACTACTACCGCCTGTGGACAGATGCAGGCGAAGACCGCGAGGTGGAAGCCATCAACGAACGCATGGAGGCTCTCATCGAGGAGATGTCCAACACCCGCTCGGCCCGGCTCATCGGTGTGCTCAACACCTATCCCGTCCTGTCTGCCCGCGCCCATGTCCGCCCCTTCCGCCGCTATTGGCTGAATGTGGCTTGCGGCATTTGCCTGCCCGTAGGCCTGTTCTTCTTCTTCCGCATTTGGGCTTTCCGCCTGCGCCTCGGCAAGGACATGGAGCGCATCATCCAGGCCGACGAAGACGCAGCCTACGTCATCCGCTCGATGGACAAGGATTGAACCGCCGGCAGGGATGCAGTGTGTTACCAACGCAAATATCAACCTATAAATAACTGAGAGAAAGATTATGGAGAAAATCAAATTGAATACGATAGAAGAAGCCGTAGAAGACTTCAAGGCTGGCAACTTTGTGGTTGTGGTGGACGACGAAGACCGCGAGAACGAGGGCGACCTGATTATCGCCGCCGAGTTGATAACCCCCGAGAAGGTGAACTTCATGCTGAAACATGCGCGCGGCGTGCTTTGCGCCCCCATCACCATCTCGCGCTGCAAGGAGTTGGATCTCCCCCACCAGGTGCTGGACAACACCTCGGTGCTGGGCACTCCCTTCACCGTAACCATCGACAAGCTGGAAGGTTGCAGCACAGGCGTTTCTGCCTCCGACCGCGCCGCCACCATCCGTGCCCTGGCCGACCCCGCTTCTACGCCGGCCACCTTCGGCCGCCCCGGACACATCAATCCTCTTTATGCTCAGGAGAAAGGCGTATTGCGCCGCGCCGGCCATACCGAGGCAGCCATCGATCTGGCACGGCTGGCAGGACTCTATCCGGCTGCCGCCCTGATGGAAATCATGAGCGACGACGGTTCCATGGCACGCCTGCCCGAATTGCGCCGCTTTGCCGACAAGCACGGCCTGAAGCTCGTCTCTATTCACGACCTCATCGCCTACCGCCTCAAGCAGGAGTCCATCGTGGAAAAAGGAGTGGAAGTGAACATGCCCACGGCCTATGGCGACTTCCGTCTGATTGCCTTCCGCCAGAAGTCCAACGGGTTGGAACATGTGGCCCTCTTCAAGGGAACGTGGAAGGAAGACGAGCCCATCCTGGTGCGCGTGCACTCGTCTTGCGTCACGGGCGATATCTTCGCTTCCAAGCGTTGCGACTGCGGCGAACAACTGCACAAGGCCATGCAGATGATAGAAGAAGCCGGCAAGGGCGTGGTGGTCTATCTCAACCAGGAAGGGCGCGGTATCGGCCTGATGGAAAAGATGCGCGCCTATAAGCTGCAGGAAGACGGCATGGACACCGTCGATGCCAACATCTGCCTGGGACACTTGGCCGACGAACGCGACTATGGCGTGGGGGCCCAAATCTTGCGCGAACTGGGCGTGCACAAGATGCGCCTGCTCACCAACAACCCCGTGAAGCGTGTGGGCCTGGAGGCTTATGGATTGGAAATTACGGAGAACGTTCCCATCGAGACTACGCCCAATCCCTACAACGAACGCTACCTGCGTACCAAGCAAGAGCGCATGGGGCACACGCTGCACTTCAACAAGTAAAAAAACGACGGCCTTCATCCAGAAGTGGCCATACCGACACTGGACGCTGCCGGTATCCGAAAAAACGAGAACCATTAATTAAAACAAATACATTATGAATCAATTATCAGACCGTTTGAACAGCTTGTCGCCCTCGGCAACGCTGGCCATGTCCCAAAAAAGCGCCGAATTGAAGGCGCAGGGCGTGGATGTCATCAACCTCAGTGTGGGAGAACCCGACTTCAATACCCCCGACCATATCAAGGAAGCCGCCAAGAAAGCCATCGACGAGAACTATTCGCGCTACTCGCCCGTGCCCGGCTATCCAGCCCTGCGCAACGCCATCGTGGCCAAGCTGAAAAACGAAAACGGGTTGGACTACACCGCCGCCCAAATCTCCTGTGCCAACGGCGCCAAGCAGTCCGTCTGCAACACGATCTTGGCACTGGTCAATCCCGGCGACGAGGTCATCGTGCCTGCCCCTTATTGGGTCAGCTATCCGGAAATGGTGAAACTGGCCGAGGGCGTACCTGTCATCGTGTCCGCCGGCATTGAGCAAGACTTCAAGATGACGCCCGCCCAGCTGGAGGCCGCCATCACGCCCAAGACCAAGGCCCTCATCCTCTGCTCGCCGTCCAACCCCACCGGCTCTGTCTACAGCGGAGACGAACTGGCAGCCCTGGCCGCCGTACTCGAAAAGCACCCGCAAGTCATTGTCATTGCCGACGAGATTTACGAACACATCAACTACATTGGCCGCCACCACAGCATTGCCTCCGTGCCCGGCATGAAGGAACGCACGGTCATTGTCAACGGCGTTTCCAAAGCTTATGCCATGACCGGCTGGCGCATCGGCTTCATCGCCGGCCCCGAATGGATTGTGAAAGGCGTCAACAAACTGCAAGGCCAATACACCTCCGGCCCCTGCTCCGTGTCGCAGAAGGCAGCCGAAGCCGCCTATACCGGCACGCAGGCACCTGTCGAGGAGATGCGTCAGGCCTTCCAGCGTCGTCGCGACCTCATTGTGCGTTTGGCCAAGGAAGTTCCCGGTTTGGAGATCAATGTGCCCGAAGGTGCATTCTACCTCTTCCCCAAGTGCAGCTCTTATTTCGGCAAATCTGCCGGCGAGCGCAAAATCAATACGGCCGAAGACCTGGCCATGTATCTGCTTGAAGTAGGACATGTGGCTTGCGTAGGCGGCACCTCATTCGGGGCTCCCGACTGCATCCGCATGAGCTATGCCACCAGCGATGAAAACATCGTCGAAGCCATCCGCCGCATCAAGGAGGCGTTGGCTGCATTGAAATAAGCGGGAAAATCCCTCCGTTGAGCATCGCGGAAGATGCGGATTACATGTCTTTAGGCATGTATTTCCCGCCTTCCGCGATTGTTTTTAAGAAAAATGTGCCTTTTGATGAAAAAAAGTGCGATTTTATTTGCAAGTTCAAAATAAAGCCGTACCTTTGCACCCGCAAACCCAAAGAGACCTCACGGGGTGTAGCTCAGCCCGGTTAGAGTACACGTCTGGGGGGCGTGTTGTCGCTGGTTCGAATCCAGTCACCCCGACAAAAAACAGTAGGTCTCAAGGTGCGGTAGTTCAGCCTGGTTAGAATACATGCCTGTCACGCATGGGGTCGCGGGTTCGAGTCCCGTCCGCACCGCTTACGAAAAAAGACTGAAATAAGAAAGTCGAAGACAATATCCTCAAAGTCAGTAACTTTGGGGAT
>CASENE010000045.1 GCA_949289265.1 uncultured Bacteroides sp. | reverse complement strand
TGCCTTCATTCAGCAAGTGACGGTAGAGCGAGGGATGGATGACTGCCAATGCCCGACCGTGGTTGCAGTCGGTGTAAGCACCCACGGCATGTTCCAGCATATGGCATTGGAAGTCGGTCTGCTTGCCCAACTTCAGCAGGCTGTTTTCGGCAAGGGCAGAGTCCCACATCAGTTCGCCACGGGCAAAGTCGTTGTCCGGGTCGGCTATCAGGGTACGGAGGTTCTTGATGACGTTGCGCATCACCGCCTCGTTGATTTCATCAGAGAGGTTGTCCGTCTGCGGCTTGCCCATATAGGTTTCCATACAGTGGCTCAATGTGTCGAATGCGCCGCTGATGACTTGTCCCATCGGAAGGGTTTTCGTCAAGTCGCTGTCCAAGACGGCGAAGTTGTGGTAAGCCCCAACCAGCGGCTGTTTCAGCTTCTTTTCGGTGTGGGTGATGACCGCCCCGTTGTTCTGCTCGGCTCCGGGTCCAGATGCCGTGACGACAGCGCCCATCGGCACGAACTCCGTAGGATATTGATGCTTTGCGTACTGCATCTCCCAGATGTCCTCATTTAGTTTCGCTTGTGCAGACACTATCTTGCAGCAGTCGATGACCGACCCTCCGCCCACGGCAAGGATGAAGTCTATGCCCTGCTCGCGCACAATCCTTGCGCCTTCCTGTACTTTGGCGTATGTCGGATTGGGCATAATGCCTCCGAAGTCCGTCACATTCTTGCCGCATTCGTGCAGCCAATCCACCATCTTGTCATACAATCCCGTGCGTTTCAACGATCCGCCGCCGTATGCCAGTAGCACATTCCTGCCCACAAGTTTCATTTCTTCCTTGATTGCGTTCTCCGCACATCCTTTGCCAAAATGCTGGTGGACGGGATATTGATAGGTAAAACTGTTCATCTTTTCTATTTTTCTTTATTATGTCATTCATCATTTTTCGGGAAAAAGAACGGAAGCGCATTGTAGATGTATTCCATCGTCGGACGGTATTCGTGCCGTGCGCCTTCTTTTTCGTGGAAAGTCATATTGCCCGTATGGAACACTTCCGGCAGACGTGCCATCCCTTCAATTTGCAGCAAGGTCTCGCTGTATGCTGAATCACTTGTTCCGCTCGCCGCCCAAATATAGAAACCCGTTCCGGCGTATGCGGATTGCCGTACCTTGTCTGCCAGATAAGCCGCCGTTTCATCGGGGCGGTTCATTCCGGCAAACCTGCCCAACGACCAGCAGTCACCGCTAATGGGCATAAACCACTTGAACGCATCGAGTGTCTCGTCGAAGGCATACCAAGTCGTAACCGCACCCATTGAGAAACCGCCGATGGCACGATGTTCACGGGAAGCCTCGATGCCTTCCGCATCCGTGGTTTCAGCGTATGTACGGTATCGGCTTTCTACCACGGGAATCAGGTCGTTCACCAATTCCTGCGGCAAAGCACGGCAATACGGGTCGGCATCCGTATAATTGGCTGTGGGCTGGCCGTAGTTGTAGGTAGGTGTGACGACAATCATCGGGTCGATATCGCCGTGAGCAATCATCTGGTCAAGCAGTTTGCGGAGCATACCGTTTTCTGTCTCGAAATAGGTGGAAGCCGTGCCGTAATGCCCGTGTACGAGGTACATAATGTTGTACCGTTCCTGCCCGTCATAGCCGTAGGGCAGATAGACGTATGCCGTGTTCGTCCGTGCTGCGCCGCTGCCTTCCGCATAGTCGCGTGTGTTGTAGTCCACACGGACAATGCTGCCACGCTGTTCCGCTTCCTGTTCGTATCCGTCAGGGATGGGAGTCGTTTCACTGACAAGTTCCACTTCGGATGAAGGTGTACCGGAGTTGCCCGGAACGGACGAATTGCCCGTTTCCGGTAAGGTATCATCCGTACCACATCCGGCAAGAAACGCTACGAGAAAAAGCGGCAGTACCATATATAAACAGCACGTTTTCATTGTTCTGACATTCCTATCCGTCCGAGCCATTCACGTATGCCGTCTGCCGAACCTGCCACGCTGTTGCGCGAAATGCTGTAACCGTCCACCATCGTGGCGTTTGGCTCCATTCCGGCAATGTCGTCCACCGTGCCGCTCCATCCGCTTCCGCCGTGGGACGAGAAAGGGATGAGCGTCTTGCCCGTAAAGTCGTATTCATCAAAGAACGAATACATCGCCATCGGCATCTGATACCACCAGATGGGATAGCCCACGAAGATGACATCGTAATCATCGAAGTTCTCAATCTCCGTGGCAAGAGCCGGACGGATGTCGTTCTGCCGCTCGTTGTCGGCTTGTGATGCCAAATCGTCGAAATTGCCCGGATAGGGCGTTGCCGTCTGTATCCGTACAACGTCGGCACCGGTGGCTTCGCTGATGACCATCGCCATATATTCCACACTGCCGTACAAGTCGCCGTTCACAATCACACGACTGGCGGAAGTGCTGGCATCCACACCGTCCGGCAAAGGCTCGGAGAAGTAGGCAACAAGTACATTGTGATTGGTTCCGGGCACTACTTCTTCGGTAGGGACATCTATGTCGTTATCTTCATTGTCACCACAAGAGGCGAATGCCAGCGTTGCGCAAAGCAAAGTGAAAGGAATAAAATACCGTATCATCTGCCAGTCCTTCTTCTATTTGATAACCTTAATCTCTTTCAGCCACTCCGTAATCCCGTCCGTGTTGCGGCTCACCGCTCCGAAACCTTTCAGATGCTTGGCGTCGGGCGTGAGTTCCACAATCTTGGCAAGGGTTTCGTCGCGATAGGTCGAGGCGTAGGTGCAGAACGGAATGACCGTCTTGCCCTTGAAGTCATAGCTCTCGGTAAAGGTGTTGATGATCATCGGGGCGGTCCACCACCATACGGGGCAGCCGATGAACACCGTGTCGTAACTGTCCCAATCTTCCACCTTGTTCTTGATAGCGGGGCGGGCGTTGTCTTCCTTTTCTTTCTTGGCTACCTCGGTGCAAGGGGTGTATTCCGTAGGATATGGCTTTACGGGTTCGATGCGGAAGAGCGTACCGCCCGTCTGCTTGGCAATCTGTTCTGCCACATACTGTGTGTTGCCGCTCCAACTGAAATAAGCGACCAATATTTTTTTGTCCTGTGCGTACATATTTAATCCGCCTGCAATAAGCAAGGCGATGAGGGTGATAATCTTTGTTTTCATTTGACTTTATTGTTTTAATGTTTATTCAATGATTCCTATCTCCCGAAGCCAATTCTCCACATTCGATTCGTTGTTTAGGTTTCCGCTGGTCAATCCCAATCCGTCCAGATGCACCTCGGCTCCTGAAGTCAGTTCTGCGATGCGTGCCAATGTCTCGTCACGGTAGGTTGATGCGTAGGTGCAGAACGGAACGACAGTCTTTCCTGCAAAATCGTAACTCTCGGCGAAAGTGCAGATAATCATCGGTGTGGTGTGCCACCATACGGGACAACCGATGAAAATAGTATCGTATTCCGCCCACGCTTCTTCATCAATTGTGCTGCTTATGGCAGGACGGGCATCGCTGTCCCGTTCTTCCAATGCCACTTCTGTACATTCGGTATAATCTTCGGGATAAGGTGTGACAGGCTCTATGCGGAACAGGTCTGCTCCGGTATGAGCCACAATCTGTTGTGCCATCCGCTGTGTGGTTCCGCCCCAGCTGAAGTATGCCACAAGAATGTTGTTACTGTCGCCCGATGGTTCGTCGGGTGTATTCGGTTCATCCGGATTTTCTGTTCCTTCATTGTCATCTTGGTTTCCGGGCTGTTCTGTTTCCGGTTCTTTCTGCAACGGGTCATCATCCGAGCAGGCATTGAATGTGACGGCGGCAAGTGCCATCATCAGGTAAACAAAATACTTTTTCATTGTTCCTATATTTTATCGGTTATTATTTCCCTTATAACTATTGTATTCGTCGTCTGTTACCGGCTCCAGCCACGTCACGCCGCCTTTGTCAAGCTGTGTGCCGATGGCTATATGCGTAAATTCGCTGTCGGGAGCCGCTCCGTGCCAATGGACGACATCAGGGGCAATCTTCACCACATCGCCGGGCAGGAGCAGTTGGATGGGTTTGCCTTTCTCCTGATAATAGCCTTTGCCAGAAGTGCAGAGCAAGAGCTGCCCTCCCTTATGGCTGTGCCAACTGTTGCGGCATCCGGGTGCGAAGGTTACGTTGGACACCGTGCAGCCGAAACCATCCTGCGGAGAGACATAGCCTTGCAGCCAAGCCTTATCCGTAAAGTTCGGATTATCGGGCATCAGCGTACCGCGAGCAAACGGATCATCATCTTTCAGTCCGTTCACAATTTCCGTCATCTGACAGAGCTGACTTTCAGTAATGCCTTGACGCAGACAGATTGCGGAATGGGACTTCAACATCGGCTCCACACCCTCGCCCATAGCGGTAAGGATGGACACGGTGGCAAGCTCGCGTTCCTGCCACGTCAGCAGGTCACGCTCGAAGATGTCGCAGAACAGGTGTTCCTTCAAGTATTGTTCTATGACGGGAGCAAAGGCGGCATAGCCTGTCTTTGGTGCATCGGCAGGCGCACCGCTCAACTTTTCAAGAAGTTCCGCCCCACGGGTGTACTTGTCTCGCTCATCGGTTACGGGTGACGCTTCACGGCCTACGGTGTCGGTGATGCCTTGTGCCTTGCGCTTGTCCAGCACCTCCATAAAGGTTTGCAGGGCACGCAGGCTGCGGGGAAAACCACAATAAGCGTATGCGTGTACCAGCACCTCTTTTATTTCATTTACTGTCATCCCGTCATCCAACCCACAGACAAGGGATGTTTTCAAGTTCTCCAAATCGCCTTGTGCCGTCGTAGCGGCAATGGCGACAATACGTTGCTGACGGATGCTTAATGTGTCCGCCTGCTGTGCTTGTGCAGACTGGTAAAAACTTAGCATAATCATTGTAATGGATAGGATAATTGTTCTCATAAAATATTCTGCTTTAATTATTTGTTGCAAAGTTACTGCGCAAGTTGCTGCCCGTCCATACACAGATTACAGATAGAAGCACCAATATCAACGAATGTATTTCGAACATACCTCATACGCCGTATAAGGGTATCTCTAACGCCGTTTGAGGTGGTCTCATACGCCGTATGTGCTCAAAAGAAAAAGCATCCCCGAAATTCTCATTCCGAAGATGCCCTACGTTTATATGTTATGAGACTAAGAAGAGTAGTTAGTCCAACCCTTTCTCTTTCAACCAAGCAGATAACAAGTCGGCAAGCTGTACGTTGTTCTTTTCCGCGAACAAGAAATGCGAGTTGCCTTTGATGCCTTGTTCGGGCAGATGCACCACCGTGGCATCGCCGCCGTGACGATTGATGCAATCGGCAAACATCCGTGCCATTTGCAGGCGTACACGCCAACTGTCCATTGCCCAATTATCACTCGGCTCATCGGGAATGTAGTCGCCGTAATAAATGATGATAGGGAAACGGGTCAGTTTCTCGAAGTCAGCCAAAGGAATGGATGTTGCCCCCAATGCCCCGAATGGACTGATGGTCTGCAAGGGTT
>CASENE010000044.1 GCA_949289265.1 uncultured Bacteroides sp. | reverse complement strand
TTTTGCGAATATTGCATAAAGGTTGTGCATAGCTTGATTGTAAATTAATAGTTTGGTCACTTCTAATTTACTAATAATCAGCGATATGTACAACCTTTTATACATATTTATTTTATCAATTTAATTCCGCCAACGGGTATTCTTTTACCATTTCATCCATGAGATCTTTGGGTACTTTAGGAATAGGGATCTGTTCTATATCTTTAGGATATACATGCGGTTGTGCAGAACCTTTTTGTAAATAAAAGATTTGATGTTGAATGCTTTTGAGGAAATTGTAAATAAAGGAAGTTTCCATGCTGCTTTTCCCAATAACAGTGGTACAATCTGATGCAAATATTGGTTCCTTCCACAAATTTACAAATCCGGCATTAGCGCCAGAAGCACTAATTGTGATAACATTCGCTTCCCTATTGGCTTCATTATGATAACCGGCAAAATTTATTCCTCCAGCAACCACTTTTATATTTCCTTCTTTACATTCCGCAGAAGTTATCGATTGTCCTTTTTGAATTAAGGCTATATCTTTCAGTTTTAAAAGCTCATATTTGCTTTGAACTTCAATCTTTCTATTGATAGAGGTTTTTATCACCTTGTCAAATTCCACCCGTGAAAAGTCTATCAAATCAACAAGGTTATGGATAGATACATAGTCTTCGCAATCCTTGCTAATATTTAATTCTTCTCCAAGGAAATTATGGCGGATAATCATATTGATTTTATTTTCATTGTGCAGATTGGCCGGGTCGAATAAGGGTGTCTGTATTTGGGAGATGCCTTTATTCCGTTCTAATTCATTGTCTTCATCCACTTCGCTTACGCCTATGTATTTAATACCCTCATTCCCTTTGCTGCTGCTCCACTCATATCCCAAGAACTTCTTTATTTCACCCGTTTTTGAGGGACTTTTAACAATGACCACCGGTTGCGGATTACTCATTGCCAACAAGAAGAAATAAAGTTTTTCCTTTTCTATGGCTTTCATGCTACTGATGATATATGAACGCAGTTCCGCTTTGCGCATTTCTTCTGTGTATTTGGACGTGATGCGTTTTGTTTTGATTTTCTTGGCGCGAGCATCATTCCTGAACTTATCTACATAGTCTTTAAACAGGTCTGTCCCAAGCAAAGTATCATTGGGAGTAGAAGAAAACAGAGTCTTATAATCTTCTACGCCTACTCCAATGCGCTCACAATACCGCTCCAACAAATCAAGGTCTGCATACCGCTCATCATGGGCAGTATTGCCCACAAACCACGCATCAACCCGATATTTATAGTGAACAGCCAAAGCCGGATTCTCTCTCTTGCGTCTTAAGAACAAAGTCACTGTATTTGTTCCCGTCTTACCAAATGTTCCGCTTCCCATCTCCACGATAGAAATTATATCAAAATATTTCAAGAGAATTTCACGGCACTTGATGTAAATGCTGCCATTGCTTAATACGCTCGATGGTAGAATGATTGCGGCGACTCCACCGGGAGAAAGCAATTGTTTTGCACGTTCTATGAAGAATGCCTCAATGCTGTTATTCTTTATGATGTCACTTACTTCAGCCGCCAATTCATATTTTTCTCTTTCCTCAAGGTTTAAAGTTTCTAAAAATCCTTTTACACTGTAAGGAGGATTGGCAACTAAAACTGAGAATGAACCATCCTTGACTCCTGTTTTATCAGACAAGGCGTCTGCATAAATGATATTAATCCCCTCCTGACCGTACATAAATGAAGAAACTTTGGCTACTTTAGACAGGCGATATTCTTTCTCTATGCCAAATATTTCTTTATAATACTCTGTTATTTTATCTCCTTTATATTGCTCAACAAAGGGTTTAATCTGCAGGGCATATTCGTTCAAGAAATGCCCTGCACCACAAGCATAATCTATCGCTTTAGGAATGCTGGTGCTATCCCGGATTATGCTTTCAAGCGGTAAAGAAGAAACCAGAAAGCGCACAATAGGCGTAGGCGTGAAGAATTGTCCTTCGCTTTGTTTTATTCCTTGATCCAAAAAACCTTCAAACAAATCTCCCAGGAATTGATTTTGCTCTTCCGTCTTAAGGCGGATATCTTGCAGCATTCTTACGACTTCTTTCAATATGACTGCATTCTGATTGAACAATTGTTCATTGTGCACATCCAAGAACGTAAAATCATTGTTGGAGAAGAACTTCAATTGACGGAAATATTCCAATATTTTCTCTTTGATAGCATCGGGATCATTCTTTTGCATCTTGAATGTTTCTTCAATGGTTGCATTATCAATGTAAGTCACTTCTTCGTTCAAGTAATCTTTCATTCCTATCTGATACATTTTCAGCAACCGATCTTGAAAATTGTAATAGTCGTCATAGGCTGCGCCTTTCCACATAAACTGCAATTCTTTTCCATGGCGTGTCTCATCTACAATTTTAACAAGAAACAAATTGACCAACTTGTCAAAAGCATTTTCACGTCCTGACACATTGTATTGCCGCATAATCGTTGCAAACTGGTTATATTTCTTTTGAATAGCAGTCGCATCCACTATTTGTAAGTCATCAATGGTGAATTTTTTCTTACCAATATGAAAAGGCGCTATTTCTTCTTCAAAAATTCCTTTCGTGTTATAATCCAATTGATAAGTGTTTTTCCACACCTGATAATATTCGTCTCGATTCCCGCCTCTTCTTGTGACTTCTTCAAAACTTATTAGATGCTTATTGGATAACAAGTAATCTTTGTTGTCTAACATCGAGATAACATGATACGTCCGTTTACAGGTGCCATTCACTAAATCTGATGTATAGAGGCAAATATACTGTGCCTTTCGATAGGAATTATAATAATTGAATAATTGACCACCGTTTTGTAGCATCAATTTCCAAGCCTTATTGAACTCGTCGTTTTCGGTTTGCTCTGTTGTCTTACATTCAATTAGCAAGTACTCATCACCATTATTGTCTTTGACTATGATATCACAGAATCCTCCGGTATCACCATGCCCTCCAGGCATCCCTTTTTCAAGAATTATCTGCTCAGGATAATACCCTCTTTCTAAAAGACTAGCTACACATTCAAACACGACAAAATTCTCAGGCTGGTGAAAATTCTTTGTCGTTTCACGCTCAGCTTCTATTCCTTTAGGGTATATTAAGCGTTTATTCGTGAAATCTACAGAAAGCGTAGCACCTGTTTTTTCAAACGTTTTGGAATATATGGTAGAAACAGAATTACTTTCTATTTCAAATCCGATTGCACATAACAAGTTATGAAAATTATCTTGTATAATCATAAATTTTTATATTAATATTTCCACAAAGGTAATCATTTGATTTCTATTCCCAATTCTCAATTGTTCTTATTAATCAAATTCACCACCACCTTCACCATCACGTCTTTCTCCTCCGTGCGGCTTTCGGCAATCATCAGCGTGAGGGCGACAAGGGTGTTGTCGGCTATGCGTTTCGTACCGTCTGGATTATACAAAATGCCATTTCCTGCCATGAACCATAGGAAGAGCATGGCGGCAATGCGCTTGTTGCCGTCACTGAACGAGTGATTCTTTGTTACGAGGTAAAGCAGCATGGCAGCTTTCTCTTCTACGGAAGGATAGAGGTCTTGTCCGCCGAAGGTCTGATAAATCTGTCCGATGGAACTTTTGAACGAATCGTCTTTCTCATGGGCAAACCATTGGCTTCCGCCAAACTTTGCTTTCAACGCTTCGATGGCTTGCATGGCTCCCTCGTAGGTAGCATGAAACTTTGCTTCGTTGGTGGTTTGCTCCACGGCCAACTGTTGGTAATCGTACTTATCCAAGGTGTCGAGGGCATAAGCATAGTCGGAGACCACCTCCACCAAATTGAGCGCATCATCAGAAGTCAATGCCTCTTGTGTCTTGACCGTCCTGCCCAAGACAGCTACCAACTGTTTCAATTCTGTATAGCGTTGTTCCGTCAAAGCCTTATTGACAGCATAGCCTTTCACCAAATATTCTTTCAGTACCTTGTTGGCCCAAATACGGAATTGCGTACCGCGCTGGCTTTTTACACGATAGCCTACGGAGATAATGACATCCAAATTGTAGAATACAACATTCTTGGTTTGAGTAAATCCCTCTCTACGGCCATAACTCTTGGTGTGTGCAAAATTTGCACATACCAAACTTTCATCAAGTTCTCCTTCTTTGAAGATATTGCTTATATGTCGTCCGATGACCGTCCTGTCCTTTTGAAACAGTTCTGCCATCTGTGCCTGTGAAAGCCACACAGTATCCCCGTCCATCCTGACATCTACAGTGGTTTGTCCATCTGCAGTATGGTAAATTACAATCTTATCATTCAAGTCCATATCCTAATTTTTTTAATAACTTCAATAATTTCTTTGGGCTTTCTTCCTCCTGCAGGAACTGTTCGCACATTTTCAATGAGGGCTGGCTTGTATTAGAACATCAACGTGAAACGGTCGCCTTGTTTTTCTCTAATTATCCGGCTAACCATTTCTCAGTCTTGCCTTGTTCTACCAATACTGTTTTCATCGGTTTATCTTTTCTGTTCCCGTATTGTAACGTATTGCAGTTATGCAATAATGACGGCTCATGTCTGCAAAGATAATGATTACTCACCAAAACGAGTAATAATCTGCTTTCGTCATTGCTTTTCTTGTGTGGAGCCTTTCTTTACATGGAGCCGTTTTCTGTGCATCCTATCGCTATTAGGGTATAGGTTCTGATTTTTGCCAGTAAATTTAGCCCTTTTCTGTTTTGTTTTTGCGGAAGGAAATGTATTTTTGCAAGCGATATGAGGAAAAGAGACAAAGTCTGTGCCCGGGCCACTCCGCTCACTCCCAAGCGTGAGCATCGCATCGTCTGCCTTTTGAGCAAGGAGGAGATGCGCATTGTGGATCGTTATCTTGAGTCATACAAGATAACCAATAAGTCGCGCTGGTTCCGCGAGACCATTCTTCACTTCATCTACCGGAATTTGCAGGAAGATGCTCCTACCTTGTTCAAGGAATACGATATGCGGAGGTAGGCTTTCCGGGGCTTGCCATTGGCCAGGCTGAAAAACAACGATAAACAATCACAGACATGGATAAAGAATACTATATGCGCCAAGCTCTTGCAGAGGCACGCAAGGCGGCCGAGCGGGGCGAAGTGCCCGTGGGGGCCGTGGTGGTCTGCCAAGACCGCGTCATAGCCCGTGCCCATAACCTTACGGAGACCCTGACGGACGTCACCGCCCACGCCGAGATGCAGGCCATCACGGCGGCGGCTTCCACCCTGGGCGGCAAGTATCTGAACGAATGCACGCTGTATGTCACCGTAGAGCCCTGCGTGATGTGCGCGGGGGCCATCGGTTGGTCGCAACTGAAGTGCCTGGTCTTCGGGGCGGAAGATGTCAAGCGAGGCTATCGTCGCTATGCCCCTCAGGCTCTGCATCCCAAAACAGAAGTGGTGAGTGGGGTGCTGGCCGATGAATGCGCGACGCTGATGAAAGACTTTTTTGCCGCTCGCCGGTAGGGGTGTGCGTAAAGAAAAACGCGGCCATTCCCAGCAATATCGCTCCCAGCACGCCGTAGAACCAGCGGGCCTGCCGCCTGCCTACGTTGCGCACCACAAACTGGGCATTGCGTGCCGTGAAAAACCAGTCCCAGTCCAGCAGGGCTGCCAACAGCGACAACGTGCCTGCCAGCGCAAAGATGCCTTGTATGATGTATTGGCTGGCCATGTGTTCAGTCGGCGTCTTTCACCGTAATCAGTCGTTCGCCGTCCGGTTGTTCTTCGATGCTTACCTTCACCACGTCGCCCGGCAGCAGCTCTTCTATCAGTTCCGGCCATTCGATGAAGCAGACGGCCCCGCAGTAGAAATAGTCCTCATACCCCATGTCGTACACCTCTTCCAGCTTCTTGATGCGGTAGAAGTCGAAGTGGTAAATCAGTTCGCCCGTCGTGTCTGAACGATACTCATTGACAATGGCAAACGTTGGAGAAGTCACCACGTCCGTCACGCCCAATTCTTCGCAGACGGCCTTGATGAAAGTTGTTTTGCCGGCTCCCATCTTTCCGTAGAAAGCAAAGACCGTATGGTCGCCCATCGCCTCGATGAATTGGCGGGCGGCTTCGTGAATCTGTTCCAGTGATTGAATTTTGATTTCCTTCATGATATGCGTTGATATGGATTAATGTTTTGCAAGACTGTTCCACACGCTTCTCCCCGCCTTGCACAAGGCATAGATGACGATGGAAAAGAATATGATGGAAGCCCCGGAGGGGATGTTTTCCCGAAACGAAAGCCATAGCCCTCCCAGACAACTGACGTATCCGATGCCCACGGACAGCCAGATGATGTGATGGAAACGCTGGGCAAACAGGTTGGCCGTCATTTGCGGGATGGTGAGCAGCGAGATGACCAGCACGATGCCCACCATGCGCAGGCAGGCCACGATGGTCAGCGCGATGAACATCATCATCACATATTCCAGCAACTCCACCCGCAGTCCCTGCGAACGGGCAAACTCGCGGTCGAAAGCCACGTACACAATCGGGTGGCGGAACAAGAGGAAGAATGCCAGCAACACCGCGGTCACGCAGCCCAGCAACGCCAGGTCGCCCCGTGTGATGGTGAGAATGTTGCCAAACAGGTAGGCCGACAGGTCGGGGGCAAAGCCCGGCGACAGGAAGGTGAACATCACGCCTACGGCCATGCCCAATGCCCAGAACACGGCGATGGCCGAGTCCTCGCGCATGTCCTGGCGTTTGCTCAGCCACTCCACCCCGAAGGCCGACAGCACCGCGAACACGGCTGCCGACAAAATGGGCGGGATGCCGGCATAGAGCCCCAGCCCGATGCCGCCAAACGAGGCGTGCGTCAGCCCCCCGCTGATGAATACCAGCCTGCGGGTGACGATGTAAGTGCCTACAAGCCCGCAAGCCACGCTGGCCAGCAGGCTGCCGATGAGGGCATGTTGGATGAAAGTATATTGCCAGATGTCCATAAAAATCATTCTTGTCGTTTCCCGTTTCTGCGTTCGCCCACAATGAGGAACACCTCGTCCTTCAGCGCGTCGGGCAGCGCGATGCCCCGCAGTTGCAGGCTGCGCACCCATCCGGCCACGTCTTCTTCCAGCATCGTGTAGAATACGTTGCGGAACTCGTCTTCCTGTTCGGGCGTATAGCCGTCGGGCGGCGTGCCGATGTAGCGGTCCAGTTCCTCGTCGTCATAATACTCAATCCGCTGGCTGACGGCGGCCAGCAGGCTCTCTTTCTCGCACACCTCGTGCTGCCCGCAACATTCCATGTCGGCCGGGTTCACTTCGGGCATTTCCTCCATCTCGCCCCGTTCCGCCTTCCGTTGCAGCCTCCTGTTCCGTATCAGGCCCGCTGTGGCGGCAAATACTGCGAGGGCCAGTAAAGCTATGATGAGTATCCACATACGAAATAATGATTGCCGGGCTTCCGCCCTTCTTCCCGTCTGTCGGGAAAAGACGGACAAAGATACACTTTGTTTGGTAGATGACCAAATCCGGGAGAAAAACTCTGACGGATTCTTGACCGGTCCCTTCCAAATACCTCCCTGGTTCGTCTTCCATGGGGACGAACTTGGAACGAAGGTGGGACGAAGGTGGTAGGTCGAGGATGCGGGCGCGGCCGGGCAAATGATTTTTTTCTACATTATTTTCCGGGGCTTGGCACTATTGTGGATTTTAATCCTTACATTTGTGGCGTTATTCAGACTCTTACTTTTACTTTTAATATATATAAGTATGAAAGATAGAATATTGGTAACCGGTGGTACGGGCTATATCGGTTCGCACACAGTGGTTGAGTTGCAGCAGGCAGGTTACGAGGTGGTCATTGTCGACAACCTCTCCAATTCGAGTGCCGATGTGGTGGACAACATCGAGGCCGTGTCCGGCATCCGTCCTGCGTTCGAGAAGTTGGATTGCCTGGACTTTGCCGGGCTGGATGGCGTGTTTGCCAAGTATCCGGGCATCAAGGCTATTATCCATTTCGCAGCCAGCAAGGCGGTGGGCGAGTCGGTGCAGAAGCCGTTGCTCTACTATCGCAACAACATCGTTTCGCTGATCAACCTGCTCGAGCTGATGCCCAAATACCACGTGCAGGGCATTGTCTTCTCTTCGTCGTGCACGGTGTACGGCCAGCCGGACAAGTTGCCCGTTACGGAAGAGGCTCCCATCAAAAAGGCCGAGTCTCCGTATGGCAATACGAAACAAATCAACGAAGAGATCATTCGGGACACGGTGGCTTCGGGCGCGCCTATTTCGGCCATCTTGTTGCGCTATTTCAATCCCATCGGCGCCCATCCGTCGGCTTTGCTGGGCGAACTGCCCAACGGCGTGCCGCAGAACCTGGTGCCTTATATTGTGCAGACGGCTATCGGTATCCGTGAGAAGCTGAGCATCTTCGGCAATGACTATCATACGCCCGACGGCACCTGCATCCGCGACTATATCAATGTGGTAGACCTGGCCAAGGCACACGTGGTGGCCATTTCCCGCATCCTGGAGCAGAAACAGAAGGAGAAAGTAGAGGTGTTCAACATCGGTACGGGTCATGGTCTCTCGGTGCTGCAACTGGTGCATGCTTTCGAGAAAGCCACGGGAGTGAAGTTGAACTACCAGATGGCGCCCCGTCGTGCCGGAGATATCGAGCAGGTGTGGGCCGACCCGACCCTGGCTAACCAGAAATTGGGCTGGAAGGCCGAGACGAGCATCGAGGATACCCTGCTTTCAGCCTGGAAGTGGCAGCTGCGCCTGCGCGAGAAGGGCATCCAATGACGAGAAGATAAATTCAGCGATAGAAATATCCGGAAGAGGGGTGTCGGGACACGGGTTCCGGCCCTTCTTCTTGACCGTGAACAAATGCTTCCCCGCATTTGTTTGTATTATGCAAGGAGTCCTGAGCAGACGGCTCTGTATGTGAATACCCGAGTCCTGCGCCTGTATTTAGGATATACAGACAGGTAAATTTGCATAGTAGTTTTGTCGTGTTTTATTTTGTGTTTGTGTTGTGAATCAGCTTTGTCGAGAGACAGAGCTGATTTTTTTTCGTGTGAATTGGAAAACGGGGGAGTTCATTGTCCTGTCACGCTGAGCGTGGCCAAGAGTTTGTTTAGGGGAAGGGAATTTGATGGGAAGGGGAGGAGTCTGTCTCCTAATAAGAGACGGATACTGTTTCTATAGCTTTGATACAAAACAAGATATAATTGTGTGTTTTACAATTATCCGGAATCTCCATGGAAGCGAGAAGAGAGTTTGGCGAAAAATGAAGTAGGATATTTGCTCACTATCATCTTTTTATCTATCTTTGTCGGCGAAACATCCGTCTCTTATTAGGAGACGGACGCAAAAAGTGCTGTTAAATAAAACATGTGGCATGGCTTTCGGACGTTTTGCTGAAGCCTTACGAGTCAAGTGCTATTCCTGTCCATATGAATGGAGGATTGGTTTTAAATACTTGGAATTCAGGTGTATATACTGATTCCAAAGCCCCGGGAGAATGCTCATGCCTCATCTGCTTCTTTTGTCGGAATTTCTCCTGTCTGTATGTGTGAATCTCCTTGTTGGTATGCCATGCGTGCCACTTACCGTCGTGAGTTGGAGGCTGTCCGTCGTTTGGAGGCGGAGGGGATAGGATGCTTTGTCCCGATGCAGTATCATTTCCGCCTGAGGCAGGGACGCCGGGTGCGCGAACTGGTGCCTGCGGTGCGCAATCTGATATTTGTGCATGCCTTGCCCTCGGCGTTGAAGAGGGTCAAGCAAAGCTTGCTTTATCTTCAGTATATTACCGATACGCGCAGTCATCAGAAAATCATTGTCCCCGACGTGCAAATGCAGCATTTCATTGCCGTGGCCGGCACCTATAGCGATCAGTTGCTTTATTTCCAGCCGGGCGAGCTTAATCTGGCCAAAGGGACCAAGGTACGTATCACCGGCGGCGAGTTTGCCGGCTACGAAGGTACTTTCCTGAAGGTGAAGGGGGCGCGCGATCGTCGGGTGGTCATTGCCGTGGAGGGAGTGATTGCCGTGGCCTTGGCTACCGTCCATCCCGATTTGATAGAACCTATTTCCTGAACGCATGCTTGTTTCGTTGTTTCGGGAGTTGCCATCGTTGCAGGCGGCCACTTCCGCTTCGTCGTCCGCCTGCCTGTCGTTGGCACGGGTTTATGTTTCCTTGCATCGCCTGCTGGCTGTGTCTGGCCCTCATCCGGTATTGGGTACGGCAGAGACGTATGCGGCCTTGTCTGGCGAGTTGTTCAGGATGATTCATCGGCGGTTGGGCAGGGCAGAGCTCGGATTGACAGAACGTGCCTTGCTGACGGAGACGCTCTACACGCTTTCTTCGGAGACTTCGGTGGTTCGTCGGCCGACGCAGGCAGCGGTGTGCGAAAGTTGCGTGCAGGTGTTGATGCAGCTTTTCGAGGCCGGGGCTTCGGACGGGCTGAACCAGGAGGAGGCTTTGACGAGCCTTTGTCATGTGTTGGAGTCTTATTTTTATCCCGAAGCGGAAGAGGACGATGTCTGGTTTGGCTTCCTGGCCTCTACGTTGGGGCATTGGTGCGAAACCCTGTCGGCAGAAGGGGCGTGGCCGGGACTGTCTTCGGCGCAAGCCTGGCGGCGGTTGTCCGCACTGAACCGTTATTCCTACCTGTTTCTTCGGACGTCCTATGACGCAGAGGCCGTTAGGGCTTGTCGGCACTATCAGGAAGTGATGCCGAAGGCACCTCTTGCAGTCACAGGATTGGGCCGCTACTTGGAAGCCTGCCTGCCGGGACATCTGTATGTGCTGCCGGATGAGTCCTTGTCTGCCGTGACCGATTCTCTGATCAGGCTGTCCGCTGCCTTTCCTCTTCGTAGCGATGCCCGCTTGCGGGGGCTTTCTTACGCCATCGAAGGGTTGTGTGCCATGCGTTTGCGAGAAGAATTTTATAAAGATTTTGCACCGATTGGAGAGGAAGAAAAAGCACGCTGACCGCTCTTCTACGACATCTTTTATTTGTTAATAAATTGTTACATATATTCTATGGAACCCACATCAGACAACTACATCCACGATGATCATTTCATCCGTGACGGAATGAACGGTTTCGAGCGTAATGTCAAACGTTTTGTCGATTGCATCCTGGCATTGATAGCCTTGATTATTTTCTCGCCGCTGTTCCTGATTTGTTATATTGCCGTGAAGCGGGAAGATGGCGGCCCTGCCATTTTCAAGCAAGAACGCATCGGGCGTTTTGGCCGTCCGTTCTACATCTACAAGTTCCGCAGCATGCGCCTGGATGCCGAAAAATACGGCCCGGCCCTTTATCGCAGCGGCAACGACCCACGTTTGACCCGGGTGGGCAAGTTTCTTCGCGAGCATCATCTGGATGAGCTTCCCCAGTTGTGGAACGTATTCATCGGTCAGATGGCTTTCATCGGCCCACGCCCTGAACGCAAGTATTACATCGACCAGATTATGGAGCACGATCCCCGCTACCGCTATCTGTATCAGATACGTCCGGGCGTTACCTCATACGCCACGCTGTACAATGGCTATACCGATACGATGGAGAAGATGCTTCGCCGCTTGCGTTACGACTTGTTTTACCTGGAGCACCGTTCCTGGCTGTTCGATTTCAAAATACTGTTGATGACGTTTATGAACATCGTGTTCGGCAAGAAGTTTTGAGCGTGCCTGCATGAAACATGCGGGCGCTCAAATCCCTCTTTAGCCGTCCCAAATCCCTCTTTAGGCATCTCAAGTCCCTCTTTGGCTCGCTGGAGAGCCTTTTCTGAAAAGCTGAGGAAAGGCGGGGTTGACAGGTTGTCACCTTTGTATGGCAACTTTTATAAGGGGAACGTATTTTGAATATCTATTAACATCCATTAATATTGTAGTCACCCGGACGCGCGCGTAAAGGAAGTGCATATATAGGGTGACAACCTGTCAAGGCGCCCTCGTCCGGACAAAGGGCAAATGTCCGTTAGTGTGGATTAATTTCCCTTCGGATATTTGGATGGACGGATGTTTTGTTTATCTTTGCAGGCAGGAATAAAAAAGCTGCAAGATGGAATCACAGAGACGTTACCCGGTAGGGATACAGACATTTGAGAAAATCAGAACAGGTAATTACCTGTATGTCGACAAGACGGAATACGTGTACCGTATGGCGCATTCCAATTCTAACTACCTGTTTCTGAGTCGTCCCCGCCGTTTCGGCAAATCGTTGCTGACAAGCACGCTGCATGCCTACTTTGAGGGACGGAAAGACCTGTTCGAGGGTCTGGCCATTGAGCAGTTGGAAACGGAATGGACGGCGTATCCCGTGTTACATTTCGACATGAGTCGTGCCAAACACGTGGATAAAGAAACGCTGGAGTCCATGCTCAATGTGCAGCTCTACCGTTATGAAACGATTTATGGCAAGCCGGAGGTGGAAAGCACATTGAACGACCGTCTGGCGATTTTGATCCAGCGCGCTTGTCAGCAGACGGGCCGCCAGGTGGTGGTGCTGATTGACGAATACGACGCCCCCTTGCTGGACGTGGTGCACGAGGAAAAAGACCTGCCGGTGCTGCGCAACGTGATGCGCAATTTCTACAGCCCGCTGAAGGCCTGCGACCCCTACCTGCGCTTTGTCTTCCTGACCGGCATCACCAAATTCTCCCAGCTGAGCATTTTCAGCGAATTGAACAACATCCAGAACATCAGCATGCTGCCCGAGTATGCCGCCGTCTGCGGCATCACGCAGGAGGAGATGGAAACGCAGATGGCCCCGGATTTGGATGTGCTGGCTACCCGTCTGAAGAAAAGTCATGAAGAGACGCTGGACGGGCTGAAGAAGAACTACGACGGTTACCACTTCGCTTGGCCCTCGCCGGATGTCTACAATCCCTTCAGTCTGCTGAGCGCGTTCAATGAAGGGCGGCTGAACTCTTACTGGTTCGGCAGCGGGACGCCTACTTACCTGATAGAGATGCTGAACAAATACCGGGTGATTCCGCAGGAGATAGGCGGACGCAAATGCGAGGCGACCGATTTCGATGCCCCCACCGAGCAGATGACCGACATCACGCCGCTGCTCTACCAGAGTGGCTACCTGACCATTAAGGGATATTCGGAGTTCTCGGGGCTTTACCTGCTTGACATTCCCAACAAGGAGGTGCGTATCGGCCTGATGAAAAGTCTGATGGTGAATTATGTCCGTCGTCCGGCGCAGATCAACACGCTGGTGGGCGAGATGGCCGAGCATATCCATTTCGGCCGTATGGACGAGGCCCTACGTCTGATGCAGACGGTCTTGTCGACGGTACCTTATTGCGAACACACGCGCTACGAGGGCCACTATCAGCAGATGCTCTACCTGATATTCACGCTGCTGGGCAACTTTGCCGACGTGGAGGTGCGCACTCCGAATGGTAGGGTGGACGTGGTGATGCGCACGCACGATACCCTGTACGTCATCGAGCTGAAGCTGGATAAGAGCGCGGACGAGGCGATGGCCCAGATAGACCTGAAGAATTATTCCGAACGTTTCGCCCTGTGCGGCCTGCCGGTGGTGAAGGTCGGCATTGATTTTGACAGCGAACGGCATACGCTGAGGGAGTGGAAGATTATAGGGGCGTAAGGGAAAAATATGGAAAGAGCGTCTGAGCATCGCCTGGATGATGAAGGCGCAAGGTCTGTTTGCCGAAAAGATAGCTTTGTTTACGAAACTGAGTGTGGGGAGATAGACAGGCTTTGAGGTAGTTCAGGCTTTTCATTTCTATTTCTTGATTAACCACTGACTAATGCGGGCATGGCACATGCACGTGCGAAATTCGTATGTGTTTTTGCGCAGAGCGTGAGTAAGGATGCTTGATGCATGCAGTTCCATTCTTAGTCAATAGACAAACGAAAACACTAACTACATGCTTGCCGGTACGACAAATAATAAGCAGATAGCCAAAAACACGCTGTCGCTGTATTTCCGTATGATACTGACGATGGCAGTATCGCTCTATACTTCCCGTGTCGTATTGGCGACATTGGGAGTAGAGGATTTCGGAATATACAATGTAGTGGGCGGCATTGTGGTTATGTTCGGTTTCTTAAACGGTGCTATGAGCGTTGCCACGCAGCGCTTTCTTTCCTTTGAGATAGGACGAGGGGACATATTGCAGTTGAACAAAGTGTTTAGCAGTGCGATTCTCGTCCATATAATTATAGCCGTTGCCATTTTGTTATTGGCGGAATCTGTAGGGTTGTGGTTTCTCAACACACAGTTATCCATTTCACCCGAGAGAATGGGGGCGGCTAATTGGGTTTATCAATTTTCTGTCTTTGCACTGGTCATCAATGTGGTGTCAGTGCCCTACAACGCCTTGATTGTCTCCTATGAGGAGATGGGGGTGTATGCCTATATAAGTATTCTTGAGGTCACATTGAAACTTTTGATTGTTTATTTATTGAACTGTTTTGAATTCGATAAATTGAAATTCTATGCCATCTTGGTATTTTCAGTTGCCTTATTGATACGAGCGATTTATCAGCTATATTGTACAAGAAAATATCCGTCATGCAAATTCAAATTTGTTTGGAATAAGGAGATTCTGAAAAGACTGACTGCTTTTTCCGGGTGGAGTT
Organism: uncultured Bacteroides sp.; assembly: GCA_949289265.1. Lineage (GTDB taxonomy): Bacteria > Bacteroidota > Bacteroidia > Bacteroidales > Bacteroidaceae > Bacteroides. The sequence continues at coordinate 48,615 of CASENE010000044.1, read as the reverse complement.
TGTTTGGGAGTGTAGCCTATATGGCCAAGGGGCAAGGCGTCAATGTCATATTGAATGTTTTTTTTGGAGCTTTGCTGAATGCGGCCTGGGGGATATCTCAGCAAGTCAATGCGGCTGTGGTGATATTTGCCCAGAATTTCGTGACGGCCATTAATCCGCCCATTATCAAAGCCTATGCACAAGGCAATCGAGACCGGATGTTCGCACTATTGTTTAATGGGTTGAAATATACATTCTTCATGGCGTTTTGCTTGGTAGTTCCCTTACTGTTTGAAACGAATTTTGTCTTATCGCTTTGGTTGAAGGAAGTGCCGGAATATACTGTGGTTTTCGTGCAATATACATTGATTGTCATATTGATAGAAATGTTCTCACATGTCATAGGAACGACAGTCCAAGCTACCGGCCAGATAAAGTGGTATCAAATTATAGTGGGGGGAATCTTGTTCTTGAATTTGCCTTTCTCCTATATAGCCATACGTTTGACAGGCTCTCCTCTGTCGCCAATGTATGTGGCCATTGTTTTATCCACGGTTTCTATGCTGATAAGGTTTCATATCCTCTATCGTTTGATACATTATCCTTTGTCTCGCCTATTCGCTTTGTTCAGGCTGACTTTCATCTTGATGCTCTGTACCCTTCCTGTAGCCTACCTCCTGCAATGTGAATGCCAGGAAGGTATAGGAAGGTTTGTTGCAACGTTCTTGCTGAATCTGCTACTGACCGGTGGAGTGTTGTATTTTGTGGGTACCTCGAAAGAAGAACGCTTAAAAATACGTGCTTACATACAAAATTATGCCGAACGATTTAAGCATAAATCTTAAACGCATACTGAAAGGACTGTTTCCTGCCTTCTTGTTGAATTTCGCAAGGCTTACTTTGAACGCTATGAAACGTTGGCGTTTTATCCGGCAGTTTAAACGTGAAATCACGTCTGTCCATCGTAAAAAGGGGCAGGCCATCATCATTTTGGCTACTCCGGTACACGGCAATTTGGGAGACCATGCTATCGTATATGCTGAAAAATGCCTATTGACCGACCAAGGATTAGGAGATCGTGTCATTGAGGTGGCAGGTTTTGATTATGCGTTGTGTAAAAAGGAGATTAGGAGGTATATTTCCAACCAAGATTTAATACTTATTGACGGCGGTGGCAATCTGGGAACGTTATGGCCTTGGGAAGATGACAAGATATCCGAAATTATCTCTTCTTACAGAAATAATCCCATAGTTGTATTTCCACAAACCTGTTTCTATGATGGAAGTCCTTCCGCCCAAGAGAGATTGGTTCGGAATAAATCGATATATGCTAGTGCTGATAATTTGTTGATTGCCCTGCGGGATAGAGCGTCTTATGTGTTTTGTCGAACGCATTTCAACGAAAAACAATTTGTACTTGTGCCGGATATTGTGCTATACTTGTATGGTAAGATCCATTTGCCCATTTCATCTGATAGAGTAGGTATCTTGTTGTGTTTCCGGACAGACTTGGAACGTACGGTGTCGCAAGAAGAACTTATAAAACTGAAAGCATACTTAAGGCAACAAAAAATGACCTTTAAGGAAACAAATACAGTTTTGAATTACGATGTGGATCGTTTTTCAAGGCAGAGAGAATTGAACAAACTTTGGACGCAATTCGCCTCCGCCCGGCTGGTCATTACAGACCGGTTGCACGGGATGATTTTCGCAGCTATCAACGGAACACCTTGTCTGGCCCTTGATAATGTCAGCCGGAAAGTGAGTGGGGTCTACGAGGTGGCTTCTGGATTGGAACAAGTGAAAATTTGCCAAGATATTTCTGATGTCATGGCTCATATTCCTTATTATATGAAAAAGAACTATTTATTAGGAATAACAATCCCCAGAAATGACAACTACCTTTTGCTGGAAAACTTCATAAAAGAACACATACAAGATCAATATGGATAAAATTAAGCGAATCATTTTGTTGGCCGTTCCGATGTCTATTTGCAACTTTCGTTGTAGCTATTGCTATCTGACGCATCGCAAGGAGTATTATCAGAATAAGCAACCCCAATATCAATACTCGCCGGAACACGTGGCCAAGGCTTTGTCGAAAGAACGCTTGGGAGGTATCGCCTATATCAATATTTGTGCCGACGGCGAAACTCTTCTGACAAAAGACATAGACAAGTATACTTATGCCTTGCTGAAAGAGGGACATTATATTGAGTTTGTGACTAACTTAACCATAACGCCGGTTCTGAAAAAGATGCTGGCATGGGATAAAGAACTATTGAAACATCTTAGTTTCAAATGTTCTTTTCATTACCTGCAATTGAAGCAGAAGAACCTGCTGAACATATTTGCCGAAAATGTGCATCGAATATGGGATGCTGGTGCATCTGCCAACATTGAAATAACTCCTTCTGATGAATTGATTCCTTATATTGATGAGGTCAAAGCATTTTCTATGGAACATTTTGGGGCTTTGCCACATCTTTCCATTGCCAGGAGAGATAATACTGAGGATATTGAGTATCTGACAGACCTTCCTATAGAAAAATACGACCTGTTCTGGTCGCAATTTGATTCCGGCTTCTGGCGTTTCAAGAAAACAATTTTTATGAAAAAGAGGTGTGAGTTTTGTTATGCAGGAGACTGGGCTTTACAATTAAATTTGTCAACAGGTATAGCTGGCGAATGCTATAGGGCTCGCCATCATTTTAATATCTTTGATGATATCAATAAGCCTATACCATTTAGGGCTATTGGTCGATGTTTAGAGCCACATTGCTATAATGGACATATGCTATTGACTTTAGGCTGTATCCCTCATTTTACTGATGTCAGATACGGCGATATTCGCAACCGGGTACGGACAGATGGCGGCGAATGGCTTCAGCCGGAAGTCAAATCTTTTTTCAATTCGACTTTGGTAGAATCAAACGAGGAATATTCTGATTCTAAGAAGGAAAGGATTTTGGCTGAAGACCGTTTGTATGATGTCGTGATGGGAACAGCTCGGCATATTTATCATTTGATAAAGAAGTGAGTGAATGAATGGGTTGAAAGTTTCTATAATTATCCCCGTATACAACGTAGCTCTCTACATCGCAGACTGCTTGCGAAGCGTTTATGCCCAGACATATCCCTCGCTTGAAATAATCCTGGTAAATGATGCTACGCCCGATGACTCCATGACCCAGGCAGTCCCTTGGATTGAAAAGTTGCAAGAACGCTATGAGGTCAAGGTGGTGAATCACCCCCGGAATCGCGGATTGTCAGCAGCCCGGAATACGGGTATGGAAGCAGCGACGGCCGATTGGGTTTATTTCATGGATTCGGACGATGAGATTACTCCGAGTTGCATAGAACTTCTGGTGAAACAGGCAGAGAAATATCCGGATGTGGATTTCGTGATAGGAGACATCAAGTATGTGGGAACTGCCTGGAATTTTCCGTTGATATGTGATACTTATGTGAGGGGGAATGAAAACATCCTGCGGGATTATACCACCTATAAATGGTACATGATGGCAGTCAACCGTTTGTACCGGAAAAGCTACTTGCTGCAGAACAGCCTCTTCTTCAAAGAAGGTCTATTGCATGAAGACGAATTGTATTCTTTCCAGATAGCTACCACGGCGCAGGCGATGGCTACGGTTTATGAGGAGACCTACATCTACAAGGTACGTTCCTGCGGCAGCATCACGGCCGGGCGCAAATTGAAGAATTTCGAGGATATGCTGTCTATTCTGCGGGAGAAATACGCCTATATCCTGAAGCAATATCGGGCGGGCATTCATATCATTCCATTTACTTACGGTTTGGATTGTTTCTATAATTATGCTGTTGCCCTGGTAATGAACAAGCAGGTTAGGCAAGTAGATAAAATTCGTTTGCTGTTTGACGCAAAAGAGGCATTCAAGTCATTTCCTCCTTGTAGAAAACAGTTGAGCTTGAAATATGAAATATTGACATGGCTTTTCAAACAGTCGCCACGCTTTATACTATGGTCTGTGAAGCTACGGCAAGCCGTAAGTGTACAGAAGGAATGACATCCTTTTTATGAATGTTCACATTCGCTCAATAAATAGTGAAAAGCCAATGCCTTTTGCAATACTTTGTCTTACAGCCGATTTCTAATATAAGCAATCTTCTATGGACGGAAATCATCCGAAAATCTCAGTTATTGTCCCTGTGTATAATGCCGAAGCCTATTTGCATCGCTGTGTCGACAGCATATTGGCACAGACTTTTCAAGATTTTGAACTATTGTTGGTGGACGACGGTAGCCCCGACCGATCGGGCGAGATTTGTGACGAGTATGCAAAGAAGGATAGGCGGGTGCGGGTGTTTCATAAGGAGAATGGTGGGGTGAGTTCGGCACGACAGTGCGGAATGGATAATGCACTTGGGGAATATACCATACACGCCGATCCGGACGATTGGGTGGAACCTGACATGCTGGAGGAACTGTATAAGAAGGCGAAGGAAAGGGATGCGGATATGGTGATTTGCGACTTTTATTATGAATTTAAGAATGGAACGAAGTATGCTAAGCAGCGACCTACTCTATTGGATCACAAAGTTGTTTTGCGTGAATTGTTCCAGCATCTGCATGGCAGCTGCTGTAACAAGCTCATAAGAAGAACTTGTTACAGCGATTTTAAAATTCAATTTCCATTAGGTTTATCTTTTTGTGAGGATCTTTTTGTAAATATATGCCTATTGTCTCATGAAATAAAAGTTAGATACTTAGCGAAAGCATTTTATCATTATGATCTCACAATAAATACGGGTTCTTTGATACACAAGCCTGGATGTTTTATATTAAGTCAAGAAAAATTATTCTTATCTTTAGCTAAGGAAAAATTACCACATGAGATATTTGATGAAGTATATCCGAATCTTTTATTCCATTTGGCCCTCATCATATTACGAGGAGATAAAAAAGGAATAAAAACTTTTAGAACCGATTTCCAAGATTTGAAGCCATTAATTCAGAAAGCAGATGTGCCTGTTAGGTGGAAAGTTATTGTGTGGCTGGCTATTTATTCTCCCTATTGCGCTCGCTTATTATATAGACTGTGGATGAATTGGAAATCTTAATTCATAGGGTTGTTATTCAATGATGCAAGTGTCATGTAAACGACAAGATGCTTATAGTAATTATTGTAACATTGTGTTGTGTTATACTCGCATGGTGTGGGAAAAAAAATAATGTTCCTTACACAGGTTTATTGCTTTCGTTATTATTGGTATGCATCATGGGATTGCGCTATGATGTTGGTATTGATTATCCTACCTACAAAGACATTTATGACGATCCCTATAGTGTAGATGCTTTGTTTATCGAGCCTATCTGGAATATCATCATAGGATTAATGCGTTCTATCGGACTTCAATCCCGGGCATTCTTTTTCTTGATTTCCTTGGTGACTTTTATAGGCTTCTATAAAGGGATTAAGGCCATGTCGCCACATTTTTATTTGTCACTGCTATTGCTTTTGCTTTGCGGCTTTTATTTTGAGTCGGCCAACCTTTTACGGCAATATGTTGCAATATCATTGTTGTTTGCTGGATTCCATAATTTTTTGTGTGGCAAAATTTGGAAGTTCTTGGTATGGATTGCAGTAGCAGCATTTTTCCATACAAGCGTACTGTTTGTCGCCCCTTTGATTTTGTTGAGTCGCCTACGTTTTCCTGTTTTTTGGCTCTTTGCTGCTTTGGTTATAAGTTATTTGTTTGGAGACTGGATATTGAATACTGCCATCGAGCTTGTGATGCCATCCTTGAAAGCAATAGGAAGCTACCAATATGAAATTGACGATTTTGAATCGGGAGCGAACAGCGGACTTCTTAAAATATTCTACCATCTTGTTGTATGTTCCGTTATGATGCTTTATATGAAATACAAGCGAGCTGTACCGTATCCTTTTTATATTTTGCTCAATATGGTAGTAATAGGATTGATTATTTATAATGTCTGTTATTTATTCATGCCGGCTCGGCGGCTTTATTTGTATTTTTTCCCTTATATCATCATACTTATTCCTTATTGTTTACCGTGGTTTAAGTATGGATCTCGTTTTATTGTGACGGGAATAGTATGTAGTGGGTTTCTCCTTTTCCTTATCAAATTATATGCAGATGTTGCATATCATTTTGATATCCAGTTTTTTTGATGAATAATTCAGATATGATGAAAATAGTCTATTGTATCCATTCACTTTACAATTCGGGAGGAATGGAGAGAATCATTACTGAAAAGGCCAATGCTTTATCAGAATTGGGGCATCATGTCACTGTTGTTACGGCAGACCAAATGAATCGTCCCATTTTTTTTCCATTGCATCCTTCAGTCTCCTATTATGATTTGGAAATTAATTATTCTGAAAATAGGAGTTTATTGAAAAAGATGTGCTACAACCACTATAAGTTTAAGCAACACAAGGATAAACTTTCTAGGTTATTGCATGAGCTTCATCCAGATATAACTATCTCGACAATGGGCAATGAATTCTTATTCTTATACAAGATCAAGGATGGAAGTAAGAAACTATTGGAAATCCATTTTGCTAAAGGGTATAGGGCTATGCGTAATCGCCAGTGGTTGTGGAGGCTGATTGATTTGTATAGGGATAAACAAGAGGAATTATTGGCATCTCGGTATGATAAGTTTGTGGTGTTGACGCAAGAGGATAGGCTTAGATGGAAAAATGCGGATAACATAATAGCGATTCCCAATTTTTTAACCTCATATCCGACACGTCAGGCTAGCTTGGAAAATGAAGTCTGTTTGGCTGTCGGACGTCTTTCGTATCAAAAAGGTTTTGATATGCTGGTTAAGTCATGGAAGTTGATTCATGATCAATTTCCAAATTGGACACTGAATATTTACGGAGGAGGTGAATTGTATGATTTTTTAAATGCTTTGATCGACAGTTTAGGACTAAAGGGAACAGTCCGAATTTATCCTCCAACAACACAAATAGGGAACGCTTATTTGGAATCTTCCATAATGTTGGTTACATCACGTTATGAGGGATTTTCGTTAGTTATCTTAGAAGCACATTCTTATGGGCTACCAGTAGTTTCGTTTGCTTGTAAATGCGGGCCTAGGGATTTAATAAAGGACGGTGTAGATGGATTTCTTGTGGAAAATAATGATATTGAAACATTTGCCCATAAAGTTATGGGATTAATGGGAAATATGTCTAAACGTGAAGAGATGGGGCAAGCTGCATATAAATCTTCATTGGATTATTCAAAAGAGAGAATAATGGCCCAGTGGCTTGATTTGTTTGAAGGTATGCTTGAATAGGGAAAATGGATTGTGAGCGCTTAGAATATTATTAAATTATTAAAAGCGCATCCAAAAATAAGGGAATATGAGGATTGCTTACATTCTTCCGTCTTTGGCCAATAGAGGGCCAATTATTGTAGCAAGAGATTTAGTAAATGTTATGATTACGCATGGGCATGATTGCGTTGTATATTATTTTGATGATAAAAAGGAGATAGATTTTAAGTGCCCTGTTATTAAGTTAAGATTGAAGAATAAAATACCATTTGATGAATATGATGTGATTCATAGTCATGGTATTCGTCCTGATTTTTATATCTGCCTACATCGGCCTATGAGGTGTAAAACTCGTTGTGTATCAACTCTGCACAGTTATGTGTTTCAAGATTTGAAATCGCAATATAATAAATTGATTGCTGCTATAATAGGAATAGTTTGGATGGGTTTATTATTTCGTTTTGATTATGTCGCAGTACTGAGTAATGCAGCTAAAATATATTATCAGAGGATATTACCAAAAAATAAAATTAGGGTTGCTTATAATACAAGGCTTATTGATACCCAAGCAATGTTGTCTCTAAATGAAGAAAGAAAGATACTCGCTTTTAAAGGAAATGATTTTCTTATTGGTGTCAATGCTATGTTAAGTCCGATAAAGGGAATAGATTTACTTATTAAAACAATACCTTTCATTAAAGGATGTAGGTTATGGATAGTTGGTGATGGAAAATCTAAAGAAGAACTTAAGGCGTTGGCAAAAAAAGAAAAAGTAGAGAATAGAATATATTTTGCAGGATATCAGAAAGATGCTTTCCGCTATATGCCTTATTACGATGTGTATACAATGACAAGCCGATGCGAAGGATTTGGTCTGGTTTTGCTTGAAGCTGCTTGCTATTCAGTTCCTACAGTATGTTCGGATATCCCCATATTTAAAGAAATCTTTTCGGATGAAGAAGTAGCGTTCTTTCAGTTAGGCGACAAGAAATCTTTAGCAAATGCGATAAATAGGGCTTTGGGTAATAGAGAAATGGCTGATAAAATGCATAGGAAATATGAACAATGTTATTCTTCTGAACAATTCTATCGGCGGTATTTTGCTATTTATATATGTCATTGAATTTTTCCGTTCTTTTATCTCTTTACATAAAAGAACGTCCTTCCTACCTCAAACAAAGTCTAGACAGCCTGTTGACGCAGACGTTATTACCTGATGAAATAATTTTGGTCAAAGACGGTCTGCTGACTGAGGAGTTGGATACTATTGTGTCTGATTACGCGGTCCGTTATCCTATATTGAAGGTGATTTCCTTGTCGAAGAACCAAGGATTGGGCAAGGCGTTGAATGAGGGACTGAAGCATTGTTCTTATGATTTGGTGGCCCGTATGGATACGGATGACATAGCCAAGCCTGATCGGTTTGAAAAGCAGGTTGCTGTGTTTGAACGATGTCCGGAGGTGGATGTATGTAGTGCTTGGGTTGACGAGTTTGAGAAGAATGTTGATTGTGTATCTTCTGTTCGTAAATTGCCAGAGCATCATGAGGAGATAGCGCAATATGCTAAGAGTCGAAATCCTGTTAATCATCCGGTAGTAATGTTTAGAAAAAGTGCCGTATTAGCCGTGGGAGGATATCGGCATTTCCCATTGTTTGAGGATTATTATCTATGGATAAGATTGTTAAACGCTGGCGCTAAATTTTATAATATCCAGGAAAGTCTGTTGTATTTTAGAATAAGTTCGGATATGTTTAAACGTCGTGGAGGATGGAAATATGCTGTGGATGAGATTCGTTTTCAAAACGTAATGCGTAAGTTGGGGGTAATAGGTTGGGGACGTTATCTTATGAATATAGCTCTTCGTTTTCCTATGCGAATTATGCCGAATCAATTACGAGGGTTGTTTTATAAGAGTTTATTAAGGAGTAAGTGAGTGGCATTTTAGATTGTAATATTCTTTCGGCCCGTTTGTTTAATCCGATAGGATGTTTTATATTTGCGGACATAACCATTCATAGCTTTGCCTTATGACTATCATTGCCAATCCTATTTATGATTCCGTGTTCAAATTCCTGATGGAGGATGAACGGGCTGCCAAGGTGCTGCTTTCTGCGCTGTTGAAGCAAGAGGTGCATGACCTGAAAATGCGGCGTAATGAATATACGAATCTGAATCAGACACGCATCTCGTTGTTTCGTATTGACTTTTCTGCACGCATAAAGAATGCGGCGGGTAAGGAACAGTTGGTGTTGATAGAACTGCAGAAGACATGGCTGGCCACAGAGACGTTGCGCTTCCGGCAGTATTTGGGCACGCAATATCTGGACGCGGAGAATATATCGGCCGAGGAACGGGGGACGCGCTATGGTTTGCCTATTATTTCCATCTATATCTTGGGGCATAAACTGGGCGACTTACAGGAACCGGTGGTGTATGTGCGACGTCGTTATCTGGACTATGAGAGTCGTGAGATAGAGCAGGGGGTACCTGACACGTTCATTGAGAGTCTGACGCATGACAGTATCATCGTGCAGATTCCTTTCCTGAAAGGACGTGCTCGTAACCATTTGGAACGTCTGCTCACTGTCTTTGACCAAGATTACCGCATGCAGACGGACGAGCATTTGCTTCAGATTAATGATGAAGGTATGGATAAGGACACGCGCCTGCTGGTCAATCGCTTGGTCATGGCTGCCGCTTCTCCGGAGATTCGTCGGGGCATGCAGGTGGAAGACGAGATTCTGTCGGAAATAGAAGCTCGTGATACAACCATCATGCTGAAGAATAAAGAAATAGAGAAGAAAGACCGGACTATTGAACAGAAAGACCGGACTATTGAACAGAAAGACCGGACTATTGAACAGAAAGACCGGACTATTGAGCAAAAAGACCGGGATCTTGAACAGAAAGACCGGGCTATTGAACAAAAAGACCGAGATCTTGAACAAAAGAACCTGGCTCTTGAAGAGAAAGAACGGGAACTTGAACAGAGCAAACATGAGATTGAACAACAACGAAATGCTTTGCGTACTACGGTGAGAATTTTATCTCAACAGGGAAAGGATGTAAAAGAGATTGCCGGCATGCTGGATTTATCGGAAGAGACTGTCTGTATTCTCTTGTCGGAATAAGTGTGTATGGACTACAAACAACGGGATACTGAACGGATTATTTCTTATTTGAAGGCATTCCCGTTGGGAGTGACGGTGGAAGATGTCATTGCGCACAGCGGGGCGGAACGGTTGCGGGTGTATCCGGCTTTGTTCGAGTTGGAGCAGGCCGGGCTGTTGAAAGTGTTGGAGCGGGAAGAACTGGGAGCACCGGCCAAGGTGAGATGGTTATAATAATATAGGTATGGACCAAGCAGGATAGTATTTTGCTTGGCAGGAAAGAAAGAGGAACATCGGCGAGAATGCCGGCTGCTCCTCTTTCGCTTTTTATAAGATTTGTGTTAATAGATCTTTCTACGTGGGGCTGACGTTGCTCTATTCGTTGGGCGAATCGTTCAATTTTGTGTTTTTTGGTCAAAAAATCCTATAAAAGAGAACAAGTATTAGGTATTTATTTCTAAATTTGTGAGGCAGTTCAAAAGAGATTTATTTAAAGGAAACAGTATATAATAAAGATTGCTTATGTCACAGATAATTGGACATATTTCGCAGGTAATCGGACCTGTGGTGGACGTTTATTTTGAAGCTCCTGAGTCTGAGGCTGAGTTGGTGCTTCCGAGCATTCATGATGCGTTGGAAATCAAGCGGCCTAATGGTAAACGGCTGATCGTGGAGGTGCAGCAGCACATCGGTGAGAACACGGTGCGCACGGTGGCCATGGACAGTACGGACGGACTGCAGAGGGGCATGAAGGTGCGTCCGATGGGTGGCCCGATTACCATGCCTGTGGGAGACCAAATCAAAGGCCGTCTGATGAACGTAGTGGGTGACACTATTGACGGCATGAAGGAACTGAATCGTGAGGGGGCTTATCCCATTCATCGGGAACCGCCCAAGTTTGAAGACCTGACGACGGTGCAAGAGGTGCTCTATACGGGCATCAAGGTGATTGATTTGCTTGAACCGTATAGTAAAGGTGGTAAGATCGGTCTGTTCGGCGGCGCCGGTGTGGGCAAAACCGTGTTGATTCAGGAACTGATTAACAATATCGCGAAGAAGCAACACGGCTTTTCTGTGTTTGCCGGTGTGGGCGAACGCACGCGTGAGGGCAATGACTTGTTGCGCGAAATGATTGAATCGGGCGTTATCCGCTATGGCGACGAGTTCAAGAAGAGCATGGAAGAAGGCAATTGGGACTTGTCGAAAGTGGATTATGACGAGGTGGCCAAATCGCAGGTTACCTTGATATTCGGTCAGATGAATGAACCGCCCGGAGCACGTCAGTCGGTGGCTTTGTCCGGTCTGACGGTGGCCGAATCGTTCCGTGACAGGGGTGCCGAGACGGATGGCCCGCGCGATATCTTGTTCTTCATCGACAATATCTTCCGTTTCACGCAGGCAGGTTCGGAGGTGTCGGCCTTGTTGGGGCGTATGCCTTCGGCCGTAGGTTATCAGCCGACGCTGGCTACGGAAATGGGTGCCATGCAGGAACGAATCACTTCCACGAAGAACGGTTCTATCACTTCGGTGCAGGCCGTATATGTGCCTGCCGATGACTTGACCGACCCGGCTCCGGCTACTACCTTTACGCACTTGGATGCCACGACGGTGCTCGACCGTAAGATTGCGTCTATGGGTATTTATCCGGCTGTAGATCCGTTGGAGTCTACGTCGCGCATCCTGGATCCGCACATCGTGGGCAAGGAGCACTATGAGGTGGCCCAGCGCGTCAAGCAGATTTTGCAGCGCAACAAGGAGTTGCAGGACATTATTTCCATCTTGGGCATGGAAGAATTGTCTGAAGCCGACCGCATTCTGGTGAACCGTGCTCGTCGTGTGCAACGCTTCTTGTCGCAACCGTTTGCGGTGGCCGAGCAGTTTACGGGTGTGCCGGGTACGATGGTGAACATCGAGGATACCATTAAGGGATTCAAGATGATTCTGGATGGCGAGGTGGATTATCTGCCGGAACCTGCTTTCCTGAATGTGGGTACCATCGAAGAGGCTATTGAGAAAGGTAAGAAATTGCTGGCACAGGCCGAGAAAGCATAAGGTGATATGGAAGAGTTATTGCATTTGGAAATCTTTTCGCCCGAAAAGGAAATCTTTGGCGGTGAGGTGCAGCATGTGACGTTGCCCGGCACGATGGGCTCGTTTACCATCTTGCCTCAGCATGCGCCTATCATTTCTTCGTTGCAGGCAGGCACGCTGTCGTATGTGACGAAGGAGGGAGAGGAACATGCAGAAGAGGTGAAGGGCGGCTTTGTTGAGATGAATGGCAATAAAGTTTCCGTCTGTGTCAGTTGAAAAAGGCGCTTGATGATGAGTGTGACTCTGCGAAAATACCTGTTCGGGACAGCTTTGCTGACGGTGCTGACGGTGGGACTCGGCGCATGGCTATTCCATGCCGTACGTCCGGCGTTGCTCTTGGCGGACTATATTTGGATGCCTCTCTATTTTTACGTGGTCGGCGCGTTGCTGATGGCGGGCGTGGTGAGAAACTGCGGGGAGGGCAACCAACAAGCTAAGAAATTGTTGCAGTCTTATCTGCTGGCGCGTATCATCAAACTGTTTGTTTCTGTGATTGTAGTGGTGGCTTTTTGTCTGGCAGTACGCACAGAGGTGACCGTTGTGGTAGCTGCATTTGTCATCAATTATCTGGTCTATTTGGTGTATGATTCGTGGTTTTTCTCGCATTTGGGAAAACGTAGGAAAATGGAAAATGTATAAATTATGAAACAATTACGGACTATAGTAATCGGGATGTTGTTGGCTTTGGCGGGAGTGGTGTATGCTGCGCCGGCTTTGGCTGAGGATGTCTCTACTCCGGCTCCTGCAGCCACGGAAGAAGCAGAACCGGTGGATGTGAAAGGCATTGTGTTCGGACACATCGGTGATGCTTATGAATGGCACATCACAGATTTCGGAGATACGAAGGTCATCATACCGTTGCCTGTCATCGTACACAGCCATACGACGGGGTGGCACGTCTTTCTTTCTTCGCGGTTGGAAGAGAATCACGGTACTTACGAAGGCTTTTCTATTGCTCCTGCCGGCAGCCCTTATGAAGGCAAACTGGTGGAGCATGATGCCGCCGGAAACGAGGTGCGCCCGTTTGATATCTCCATTACCAAAGTGGTGTTGGCTTTGCTGATAAACAGTGCTTTGCTGCTGATTATCGTTTTGGGCGTGGCACGCTGGTACAGGAGACATCCTAAGGACAGTGCGGCGCCGGGAGGATTCGTGGGCTTCATGGAGATGTTCATCATGATGGTGAATGATGATGTGATAAAGAGTTGCGTAGGGCCGAACTATCGTAAGTTTGCCCCGTATCTGCTGACTGCTTTCTTTTTCATCTTCATCAATAACCTGATGGGACTGATTCCGTTCTTCCCCGGTGGCGCCAATGTGACGGGCAACATTGCGGTGACGTTCGTATTGGCGTTGTGTACCTTCCTTGCCGTCAATCTGTTTGGAACCAAGCATTATTGGAAAGATATCTTCTGGCCGGATGTGCCTTGGTGGCTGAAAGTGCCGGTGCCCATGATGCCTTTCATCGAGTTGTTCGGTATCTTCACTAAGCCTTTTGCCTTGATGATCCGTCTTTTTGCCAATATGTTGGCAGGCCATATGGCCATGCTGATTCTGACCTCGCTGGTATTTATTTCTGCCAGTATGGGACCGGCATTGAACGGGTCGTTGAGCGTGGCTTCGGTGCTGTTCAACATCTTTATGAATGCGCTGGAATTGCTGGTCGCTTTCATCCAGGCCTATGTGTTCACCATGTTGTCGGCCGTATTTATCGGATTGGCTCAAGAACGCAAGGTGGAAGCCGAATAAGTTAGTATAACGTCAATAAAATAAATAAATCATTAAATAACCAATTAAATTTTAGAAAGTTATGTTACTGTCTGTATTATTGCAAGCTGCTGCTGCAGGTGTAGGTGTTACTAAAATGGGTGCGGCAATTGGTGCCGGTTTGGCTGCTATTGGTGCTGGCATCGGTATCGGTAAGATTGGTGGCTCGGCCATGGAGGCTATTGCCCGTCAGCCGGAGGCTTCTGGCGACATCCGTAACAACATGATTATTGCTGCTGCCTTGATTGAAGGTGTTGCCCTGCTGGCAGTGGTAGTATGTCTGTTGACCTTCTTGATGTAATATTTATAAACCTGCGACTGTCCGTCCGGTTGTCATGCAGCCGGATGGCAGTCCGCTTAAACCGAGTTTTCAAAGTATGTCATTGTTAGTACCCGATACAGGTTTGCTCTTTTGGATGCTCCTTTCGTTTCTGGTGGTCTTTGTGCTGTTGGCCAAGTTTGGTTTTCCGGTCATCGTCAAGATGGTGGAAGAGCGCAAGGCCTACATAGACCATTCGATGGAAGTGGCACGCGAGGCGAATGAGAAGTTCTCCAAACTGAAGGAGGAGACTGAAGCCTTGATTGCCTCGGCCAATAAGGAGCAGGGCCGTATTGTAAGGGAGGCCATGCAAGAGCGCGAAAAGATTATTGCTGACGCGCGCAAGCAGGCGGAGACAGTTGCCCAAAAAGAACTGGATGAAGTGCGCAAGCAGATTCAGCAAGAGAAGGAAGAAGCGATTCGGGACATTCGTCGGCAAGTGGCTGTCTTGTCTGTGGACATTGCCGAAAAGGTGATTCGCAAGAATCTGGACGAGGAGCGCGAGCAGATGGATATGATAGACCGTCTGCTGGACGAAGTGCTGCCTGCAAGCAAGAAGAATTAAAAAAAGAATGAGGCTTGACGGATTGACTGCCGGGCTGTAATTGTTTGGAGAAAAATGGATATAGGAATTATTTCGATGCGATACGCGAAAGCGCTGATGGGCTTTGCCAAAGACAGAGGCACGGAGGATGTCATGTATAAGGAATGCAGTGCATTGGCGAAAAGTTTTAGTGCCTGTCCTGGTTTGCGACCGGCGTTGGAAAATCCGCTGTTGCCCGCGAAAGAAAAATATGCGCTGGTGTGCGCGGCGGCTTCGGCCGACGGGAAAGTGGAGAAGACTTTTTCCGAATTCATCAAATTGGTGCTGAAGCAGCGGCGGGAAGACCTCTTGCAATACATGTGCCTTTCGTTCATGGGGCTGTATCGTCAGAGCAAGCACATCGGGGTGGCCAGGCTGATTACGGCCGTGCCGGTAAGCGAGCAAGTGGCCGACCGCATTCGGAATAGCGCCTCGTCTATGCTGCACGCTCGGATGGAACTGGAGACGGAAGTGAATCCGGCGTTGGAAGGCGGTTTCATTTTTGATATTAATGACTATCGGTTGGATGCCAGTATCGCCACCCAGTTGAAGAGAGTGAAACAACAGTTTATTGACAAAAACAGAAGAATCGTATAACAAAGGGGCTGCGCAGATATCTGGGCGGCAGGCATAAGCCTGATGTCGGCAAGATGTGCGCAGGCCATTAATCACTAATCATATGTTATCTGAAAATATAAAAGTAAGCGAAGTTTCTGATGTCCTTCGCAAGCAGTTGGAAGGCATAGATACCCAGGTTTCGCTGGACGAGATCGGGACGGTGCTCCAAGTGAGCGACGGCGTGGCGCGCATCTATGGCTTGCGGAATGCCGAGGCCAGCGAGTTGGTGGAATTCGAGAACGGCGTCATGGGCATCGTGATGAACCTGGAGGAGGACAACGTGGGCGTAGTGTTGCTGGGCCCTACGGACAGAATCAAGGAAGGGTTTACGGTGAAACGCACCAAGCGCATCGCTTCCATCATGGTGGGCGAGAGCATGCTGGGACGTGTCATCGACCCGCTGGGCGTGCCCTTGGACGGCAAGGGACTGATAGGAGGCGAGTTGTGCGAAATGCCGCTGGACCGCAAGGCGCCGGGCGTCATCTTCCGCCAGCCGGTGAACCAGCCGTTGCAGACGGGCTTGAAGGCTGTGGATGCCATGATTCCCATCGGCCGCGGACAGCGTGAGCTGATTATCGGCGACCGTCAGACGGGTAAGACAGCCATTGCCATCGACACCATCATTAACCAACGTAGCAACTATGAAGCCGGCGATCCCGTGTATTGCATTTACGTGGCTATCGGCCAGAAAGGTTCCACGGTGGCCAGCATTGTGAACACGCTGCGTCAGCATGGGGCCATGGACTATACCATTGTGGTGGCTGCCACGGCGGCCGACCCTGCTGCCTTGCAGTATTACGCACCGTTTGCCGGCGCTGCCATTGGCGAGTATTTCCGCGACACCGGCCGTCACGTCCTGGTGGTCTACGACGACCTGTCCAAGCAGGCTGTGGCCTATCGTGAGGTTTCGCTGATTCTGCGTCGTCCTTCGGGTCGTGAGGCTTATCCGGGTGATATCTTCTACCTGCATTCCCGTCTGCTGGAGCGTGCCGCCAAGATTATCAATCAGGAAGAAGTGGCCCGCCAGATGAACGACCTGCCCGACAGCCTGAAGGACAAGGTGAAGGGCGGCGGTTCGTTGACAGCCCTGCCCATCATCGAGACTCAGGCCGGAGACGTGTCTGCTTATATCCCCACCAATGTGATTTCTATCACGGACGGACAGATATTCCTGGATACGAACTTGTTCAACCAAGGCAACCGGCCGGCCATTGACGTGGGTATCTCGGTGAGCCGTGTGGGCGGTAACGCGCAAATCAAGGCCATGAAGAAGGTGGCCGGTACGCTGAAGATAGACCAGGCACAGTATCGTGAGCTGGAGGCCTTCTCGAAGTTCAGCGGCGAGATGGATGCCGTGACGGCCTTGACCATCGACAAGGGACAGAAGAACACGCGCCTGCTGGTTCAGCCGCAATACAGCCCCATGCCGGTAGAGAAGCAGATTGCCATCTTGTATTGCGGGACGCACGGCCTGCTGCACGATGTCCCCCTGGACAAAGTGAACGACTTCGAGCGCAGTTTCCTGGAATACCTGGAGGCCAACCAGCGCGAAGAGGTGCTGGATGTGCTGAAGAAGGGCGTTATCAACGACGAGGTATGCCAGAAGATAGAGAAGGCTGCTGCGATGATTGCAAAACAATTCATGTAAAACAGTTGAGACATGGCTTCACTGAAAGAGGTTAAAAATAGAATTAATTCCGTCAAGAGCACGCGTCAGATTACGTCGGCCATGAAGATGGTGGCGTCGGCAAAGTTGCATAAGGCGCAGGGTCGGATTACGAGCATGTTGCCTTATCAGCAGAAGCTGAACGAAATCCTGACGAACTTTCTCCGGACGGACGCTTCGTTTGAGTCGGCTTATACGGCGAAGAGAGAGGTGACGCGGGTGGCCCTGGTGGTCTGCGCGTCCAACAGTTCGCTGTGCGGCGCCTATAACTCTAACGTGGCACGCCTGTTGGAGAAGACCTTGGCCGGATATGGCTCGCTGAAAAAGGAGGATATCCTGATTTATGCGGTGGGCAAGAAAGCCGAGGAGGCCGTGAAACGGATGGGATATCCCTACAAGGGGGCGTTGAACAAGCTGGTAGACACCCCGGCGTATGGCGATGCCTATCGGTTGGCGGAAGAACTGATGGCCAGCTTCGCGGAGAACAAGGTGGACCGCGTGGAACTGATTTATCACCACTTCAAGTCGATGGGCTCGCAAGTGCTGACGCGCGAAGAATACCTGCCCATTGATTTGTCGAAGATGACGGCGGACACTGCCGCCGGAGGCGGGCAAGGGAAGTCCCGTGGCTTCAACAACGACTATATCGTGGAGCCTTCCGTAGGGACGGTCATCGCCGAACTGCTGCCCATGGTGCTGTGCCAGAAAATCTACACGATGCTGTTGGACTCGGTGACGTCGGAACATGCGGCGCGCATGCTGGCCATGCAGGCTGCCACGGACAATGCGGACGACTTGGTGCAGGAACTGACGGTACAGTACAACAAGAGCCGTCAGCAGGCCATCACCAACGAACTGCTGGACATCATCGGCGGAAGTATGAAGTAAAGAAACGTTTATTGCTTTTTATTGACAGAAGAGCGGGAAGTGGCCTGAACGGCCGTGCTTCCCGCTCTTTTTTTGCATCGTCCGGCCTGTGGGCTGCCCTGCAATACGCTCTGACCGGGCGATACTGTTCCAGCTTCCTGGGACTACTGTCCCAGCGACCGGGCATTACTATTCCGCCGACCGGGCGTTACTACGCCACTAAACGCTGAAGGACAGCCCCTTGGACGCGCGTACTATGGGCCGTGCGGCGAGCAGGCAGGGAGATTTGGCGGGAAAATGCGTGCGGACTGACGGAAAAAGCGTATCTTTAGGCCGCAATCTATAAAACAGCTTCGCGTATGCAACAGAATCCTGAACTGGAATTGGCCTGGAAGTTCATCGAGAATACAGGCACCTCGCTCTTCCTGACCGGAAAGGCCGGCACAGGCAAAACCACCTTCCTGCGGAAACTGCAGGCCGAGTCGCCCAAGCGCATGGTGGTGCTGGCGCCCACGGGCATCGCGGCCATGAACGCCGGGGGCATCACCCTGCACTCGTTCTTCCAGTTGCCTTTTGCCCCTCACGTGCCCGACGCTTCGTTTCAGGCCGGGGGCGACGCGGCCTACCGCTACCGCTTCAGCAAAGAGAAAATCAGCATCCTGCGCAGCATCGACCTGATGGTCATCGACGAAATCAGCATGGTGCGGGCCGACGTGCTGGATGCGGTGGACGAGGTGTTGCAACGCTACCGGAGGAACAGCCTGCCTTTCGGGGGCGTGCAGTTGCTGATGATTGGCGACTTGCAGCAGCTGGCGCCGGTGGTGAAGGACGAGGAGTGGAAACTGCTGTCGCGCTACTATCGCACGCCCTATTTCTTCTCGGCGCAGTCCTTGCGGGGGATGGATTATTTTACCATCGAACTGACCACCGTCTACCGCCAGCGGGACAACCGTTTCCTGGACATGCTGAACAGCGTCCGCGAGGGGCGTTGCGACGAGTCGGTGCTGGCGGCCCTGAACAGCCGGTACCTCCCCGGCTTCAACCCTCCGCGCGAAGAGGGGTATATCCGCCTGGTCACGCACAATTATCAGGCGCAGCGCGTCAACGACCGGGAACTGGAGCGGCTGCCCGGGCGTTCGTCGGTGTTCGAGGCCGAGGTGGAGGGGAAGTTTCCCGAATATCTCTTCCCTACGGAAAAGATTCTGGAGCTGAAGCGCGGGGCCCAAGTGATGTTTGTAAAGAACGACAGCAGCGGCGAACACCGTTATTTCAACGGCACCATCGGCGAGGTGACGGAGGCGGGCCCCGGGCATGTGCGGGTGCGTTGCCTGCAGACGGGCGTCGAGCTGACCGTGCAGCCGGAAGAGTGGAGCAATACCCGCTACGCCCTGAACGAGGAGACCAAGGAGATTACCGAAGAGGTGGAAGGCTCGTTCCGGCAATATCCGTTGAAGCTGGCCTGGGCCATCACCATCCATAAGAGCCAGGGCCTGACGTTCGACCGGGCCATCGTGGACGTGGGAGGCTCGTTTGCGCACGGGCAGACCTACGTGGCCTTGAGCCGTTGCCGCACGTTGGAGGGCCTGGTGCTGAGCGCGCCCCTGTCTGCCAAGGCCATCATCCGCGACAACGAGGTGGCCACCTTCACGCAGGAAGCCCGCGAGAAGCGGCCGGAGGGCAAACTGGGGCTGTTGCAGCAGTGCTATTACAAGGATTTGTTGACAGAGTTGTTCGGCTTCCAGCCCTTGCTCCGCTCTTTCCGCCGTTACATCCGGCTGATAGACGAACACCTGTACCGGATTTACCCCAAGCAGCTGGCGGCCTGCCAGACCGAGTTGCTCCGGTTGCAGAACCGCGTGGAGCAGGTGGCCGACAGGTTTGCCGTCCAATACATCCGCTTGGTGAACAACAGTCCGGACTATGAGCACGACGAACTTTTGCAGCAGCGCGTCCATGCGGCGGCCAAGTATTTCGGCGACGAGCTCCGGCCTCTTTATGCCGTGACCGTGCGCAAGCCGCTGGACACGGACAACAAGCAACTGAAGAAGCAGTTGACGGCCGCCTACGAGGAACTCCGCGACCGCTATCGGCTGAAGGTGGACATGCTGGCCTTTGTCCACGAGTCGGGCTTCGGCGTCTCTTCCTATCTGAAACAGAAGGCGGTATTGACCCTGCAGGATGTGGGCACGCCCATCCGTGCCCAGGAAGATGCCCGGCGGATGGGATGGCCCGAGGAAATGAAAGAGAAGCCTGACAGCGGGAAAAAGGCTTTCCTGAACCACCAGGTAAAGACTTCGGAAGGCGAGAAGGTGGACGTGTGGTCGGACATCCGGCATCCGGACTTGTTCAACCAGTTGCGGGCCTGGCGCAACGGCGAGGCCGAAAGGCTGGAACTGCCTGCCTACATGGTGCTGCAGCAGAAGGCGCTTCTCGGCATTGCCAATCTTTTGCCGGAAGACAGGCAGGCGTTGCTCGGCGTCCCTTATGTCGGGCAGAAGGCCGTGGAGAAATACGGAGAGCGCATCTTGGACATCGTGCGTGCGTACCGCCAGGAGAAGGGACTGTAGGAGCACGGTGTCCGGAGGCGGCGGCAGCTTCTTCAGAAGAACATCTGTCGCAGTCCGTCGTCCAGCGAGAGCGGCCGGTAGCCCAGGTCGCGCCGGGCCTTCTCGATGCTCATGCCGCTGCGGAGGGGGCGGGGCGTCTTTTCGTGCATCTCGGCCGTGGTCAGGGGGCGGATGAGGTTGTGTCCTTCGCCCAAGATGTCGGCCACGCGGCAGGCGATGTCGGCAATGGAGACCTCGTCTTGGCCGCAGAGGTGGTAGATGCCGCGCCGGCCGGATTCTATCAACCGTTCGATGCCTTGCGACACGTCGCCCACATAGGTCGGGGTGCGCCGTTGGTCGGACACGACAAAGATTTCTTCGTTGTTGCGGATGCGGTCGGCCACCAGTTGGGCGATGTTGCCGTGCTGTCCCGGCAGGGGAGAGCCGTAGACCACCTCCACCCGCGCCACAGCATGGTCCGGACAAAGGGCGGCGGCCAGTCTTTCTCCTTTCAGCTTGGTTTCGCCGTAATAATTGACCGGGGCGGGCTCGTCGGTTTCGCTATACAAGTGGTCGGCCGTCCCGTCGAACACGAAGTCCGTAGACAGGTAGACGAACCGCGCGCCGTAGCGTCGGCAACAGGCAGCCAGGAGGGCGGTTGCCTCAATGTTCATCCGGTCGGCCTCGCGGCGGTGGGTTTCGCAATAGTCGGTGGCAGAGAGGGCGGCGGTGTGAATGACCACGTCGGGGCGTATCTCTTCCATCAGGTTCTCCACGGTGCGGAGGTCGCGGACGTCGGCAGACAGGAAGCGGTAGGCATCTGAATCGGGACAGATGTCTTCGTGCAGCGAGCAGCCCGTCACTTCGTAATGCGGGCGGGCGGCCAAATCGTTCAGGAGACGGCGGCCTATGAAGCCGTTGGCGCCGGTGATGAGGAGGTGGGTCATGTCGTAGAGTTGGTAAGTTGGTGAGTGAATAGGCAATGAGGGGAGTTTGACAAGCAGGCGCGTCAACAAGGCCACAAGGGTTGAAACAATCAGGAGAGGACTTGCCACCCCTTGTAGTCTCGTTAACTTGTTCCCTTGTTAGCTCTTAATAGAATGGCGTTTCTCGTCCGTGCTGCACCTCGATGCGGATGCCGAATCCGTTGTCCGA
Source organism: uncultured Bacteroides sp. (assembly GCA_949289265.1). Taxonomy (GTDB): domain Bacteria; phylum Bacteroidota; class Bacteroidia; order Bacteroidales; family Bacteroidaceae; genus Bacteroides. Next base: position 26,618 of record CASENE010000044.1, on the reverse strand, counting down.
CTTCAGCTCGAAAGCACCTTTGAAGTTGTTGCGTTCCCAAGGCAGAGCCGATGGGTTGGGCATGCGCCAGCCGTCGGCGTTGTATTCGCCGTAGGTGTTCAGCCTCCAGCCGTTGTTCAGCCGGAAGCTGCCCATCTGCAGGGTGGTGGGTGTGCCCCAGAAACTGTTCCATCCGAAGCCAGCATAGGGCATGCCCATCGTGTAGTTGCCTTGCGTGTAGACGGCGTTCGTCTGGGGGCGGAAGAGGAAACTGTAGTCCTTGCTTGCGTCGGGCACCGTCAGCTTGTAGTTGCCGAGGCTGGGGCGTTTGGGCAGGTTTATGGTGCCTAAATCCAGCAGGAAGCCGCCGTAATTCTTCACCGTGGAGGGCAGGAGCGAGGAGCCCGTTTCCGTGGCGGCTGGCGGAGTTCCAATCGAATCGCCCTTCACTTCGCTTTGGGCGCGGAGCAGGGTGGCGGCGGTCAGGCATAAGATAAGTAACAAGAAGCGTCTCATATCCGGTTCGTTTTTGAGGGGTTACCGGGCAAAGTTACTCCTTTCTCCCGAACCTTGGAAATCCTTTCACATTATTTGTCCCTCTCAGTTCACGATGAGCTTGTAGCCGATGCCCCGCACGTTCACGATGCGTATCCGTCCGTCCCCGGCCAGCTTGCGGCGCAGCTTGGTGATGAACACGTGCAGGCTGCGCTGGTTGAAAAAGGAGTCGTCGCCCCAGAGGTCGAGCAAGACGTCGCGCATCTCCACCACCTGGTCCTGATGCTCGCAGAGGCGGCGCAGGATTTCGCTCTCGCGGTGACTGAGTTCCGTCTCCGTGCCTTGGTGCAGGAGGCGTTGGGTGCGGGGCGTGAAGAGGTAGGAGCCAATCTCGTACGCCGCCTCTTGCCGGGCTGCGAAGTCGTCCGTGCGGATGGCGCGGCCCAGGAGTGCCTTGATGCGGACAATCAGCTCCTGCATTCCGAAGGGTTTCTTCAGGTAGTCGTTGGCGCCCAGCTCGAAGCCCTCCACCACGTCGTTGATGCCGGAGCGGGCGGTGAGGAAGAGCACGGGTGTCTGTTTGTCCGTCTTGCGGATGCGGCGCACCATCTCGAAGCCGTCCATGCGGGGCATCATCACGTCGGCCACCAGCACGTCGGGCTTCTCTTGAGTGAACAGCCGCAAGCCTTCTTCGCCGTCTCCAGCCAGGCGGATGCGGAAGCCTTGGCCCTCCAGGGTGTCCTTGATAATCATGGCGAGGGTGGATTCGTCTTCCACCAATAGTATGTTTATCAATTCTTCATTCTTCATTCCTCATTCTCCATTCTTAATTTAATAATGAACTTGCTTCCCCCTCCCGGTTCGCTCTCCACCTCCACCGTGCCACCGTGCCGCTCCACCATCGTCTTGACGTAATACAGGCCGAGGCCGTAGCCCTTCACCTCGTGCAGGTTGCCGGTGGGGACGCGGTAGAACTTGTCGAACACATGCGCCAGCTTGTCCTTGGGGATGCCGATGCCGTGGTCTTGCACGGTGAGGGCGATGGTTTCGCCCTCCTTGCGTCCCTCTATCTCCACCTCCGCTTGGCCGTTGGAGTACTTGATGGCGTTGTCTATGAGGTTGCTCACGATGTTGGTCAGGTGCGTGCGGTCGGCGGTTACGGTCAGGCCGGGCGGCGTAAGGCGGACGGAGATGCGGACGGGCTTGTCTGCCTTCAGCTTGTGCTCCTCGACGAGGGGCGCGAGGATGTCGGCCACGGGGAAGGTCTCCGGGTGCAGGCGGAAGGTCTTGCGCCGCTCCATCGAGAGGGAGAGTATCTGCTCCACCAGGCCGCCCGACCTTGCGAGCTGCTCCTGGCAGATGCGGAGGTAGCGCGTGCGTTTCTCCCCGTCGGCATCGGCGCCGAAGTTCAGCAGGGCATCGTTGGCGGCGTAGGCCACGGCGATGGGCGTCTTCAGTTCGTGGGTCATGTTGTTGGTGAAGTCGTCTTTCATCTCTTCCAGGGTGCGCTGGCGCAACAGGATGCGGATGAGGTACCAGAAGGAGAAGCCCAGCACGAGCAGGATGACAGCCGACGTGGCCAGGATGCCTGCCATCTGCCGGATCACCAGGCTGTGTATCGGCTCCGTGGTGAAGAGGTAGAGCCACTTGTCGTGCAGGTCGTAGCTGTATTCATACGTCTTGGCCCGCGCGGAGGGGATGTAGCCCGCCGTGCCCCGTATGCCCAGCGTGTCGACGTAGGTGTAGGACGAATCGGTCTTCGTGCCGCGGTGCAGGTACGTCAGCCGGTAAGGGATGTCCAGCTCCAGCCGCCGCAGTTCGTCGCGCAGCAGGCTGTCGTAGGTCTGGAAATCCGGGTCGCGGATGATGTCCAGGCCCACGTGCAGCCCCCGTTGGAAGTAGCCCGCCAGTTCCTGCATCGTGTTCTTCCGCCCGAAGAGGAAATCCATGTCGTCCGTGTGCAGCGAGGCGTCGATGGCGGCGGTGTCCTTCACCTCCTGTTGCTGCAGGTTGATGATGGTGGAGTCTCCGCGTTGCTCGGTGATGATGGTGCGGCTCTCCACGTAGGGCGTCGTGTTGTTGTATCCGGCGGAGACGGATACCTCGCCGTGTTGTGTGGAGTCCTGGTCCAGCCGATCGACGCGGAGAATGATTTCGTTGTAGTCGCTCAGGCGCAGGGCCTCGGTGAGGTCGTGCTCCGTCTCCCGGCACTGCGTGTGGTAGAGGTTCACCAGCCAGTAGGCCTGGTAGGCGAAGATGGCGGCCAGCGAGAGGACGACCACGAGGGCGATGGGTTTCGAGGGTAGTTTCATGCTTGCAAATTTACTTCCTTCTCCCATATATCCCGCCGTTTGATAAGACTAAATAACACTCCCGGTAAGACTTCGTAAGCCGTCCGCGCCCTGTCTTCCGGCGGAGAATGCCGTACTTTGTGCCGCCCGTGGCAGAGTCTTGGCGCGGTCGGGGTACTGCCTCGAGCCTGCCGTGGCTGAGCAACGGCAGGCTATAAAAGCCTTATTCAGCAGTTATTAAAGCCTTTTATATGCCAGATATAAGGCTTTAATCTGTCGGATATAAGCCTTATATCCATTTAATATAAGGCTTTAATTGGCCTTATTTAAGGCTTAAATCTGCCTTATTTAAGCCTTAAATATAATCCCTTTGCTTGGACAAGGCGGGCTCGGGATACTGCCAGGACGATGCCGGGACAGGACATGGATTAACTTAACATAGATAGAAAGATGAAACGAATGACCTTATGCGTGCTTGCCATGCTTTGCGTGCAAGCCTTTTATGCACAGGAAACGAAGACGGACAGCCTCTGGGCGGACAGCCTGGCGAGGACGCTGCCCGAAGTGTTGGTGGTGGGCGAGCGGCCCGTGGTGAAGGCCCGGGCGGGACGGCTGGAGTACGACCTGCCGCGCCTCATCGAGGGCAAGCCCGCGGACAATGTCTACGACGCCCTGAAATACCTGCCCGGCGTGGCGGAGATGAACGGCGGGCTGAGCCTCGGCGCGCGGGGCGTGACCATCGTCCTGGACGGCAAGGCGACGAACATGAGCAAGGAGCAGCTCTACGCCCTGTTGAAGTCGATGCCTGCCGGCCGCATCGAGCGGGTGGACGTGATGTACAATGCCCCGGCGCGCTACCAGGTGCGCGGCGCGCTGATAGACGTGCGTCTGCGTCATCGCATCGGCGACCCCGGCACGGTGCAGGGCGAGGCCTACGGCAAGTATGACCAGAGTTACGAGGCCACCTTCCAGGAACGCGCCTCCCTGCTGTATAATGGCGGACGGCTCTCCCTCGACTTCCTCTATTTGCACGACCACGGCAAGGGCTACAACACCACCGACAAGGAGGCGCGCCACTGGCAGGAGGCCACGGACGAGACGTACCTCATCGAGAATCACGAAAAGGCACACAGCCGCCACCATACGCACAGCTTCCGCCTCGGCGCGGACTATCAGTTGGGGAAAGACCACAGTCTATCCTTTGCCTACAACGGCGCGTATGAGACCAATCACTACAACCAGCACACCACGGGCATGCAGACGGCCACCAACCGCAGTACGCAGACCTCGTGGCTGCACAACGGACGCTTAGACTACCGCACGCCCATCGGACTGAGCGCGGGAGCGGAGTTCACGTGGTATCGCACGCCGGGCACGCAGCTGCTCCACAGCGAGATGGAGGGCACGCGCCTGGACTTCTACACCACCGACCTGCAACGCATCAACGCCTGGAAGTTCTACCTGGCGCAGGAGCATTCGCTGAAGAACGGCTGGGGACTGAACTACGGAGCCGTCTATACGACGAGCGTGGACCATTCGCAGCAGCTCTACTTTCATAATGAAGAATTAGGAATGAAGAATGAAGATTTGCCGCCGGATATGCGGTCGCGCCGCAGGGAGCAGACGCTGAACGTGTATGCGGGCTTCAACAAGTCGTTCGGGCAGCAGTGGATGCTGGACGCTTCGCTGGCGGGGGAATGGTATCGGACGCCCGTGTGGAACGAGTGGGACGTCTATCCCGTTCTCAACCTGACCTACCTGCCTGCGCCGGGGCATGTCCTCCAACTGGGCTTCAACAGCGACAAGGAGTATCCGGCGTATTGGGCGGTGCAGGATGCCGTGTCCTACCTGGGCGGGGGCTACTCGGAGATACAGGGCAACCCGCTGCTGAAGCCCGCGAAAGACTACCAGCTCTCGCTGCAATACATCCTGCAGTCGAAGTACGTCTTCACCTTCTGGTTCAACCACAACAAGGACATGTCCATGCAGACGCTCTACCAGTCGCCGGAGGAGCTGTTGGAGATATACAAGTTCCTGAACTTCGATTTTCGGCAGCAGGCGGGCTTGCAGGCCTCCATTCCCTTCCGGGCAGGCACGTGGCTCGACTCCCGCCTCACCCTGATGGGCATGTGGCTTCGCGACAAGGACTCCGATTTCTACGACCTGCCCTTCGACCGCCGCTCCTGGGCAGGTATCGCCGTGCTCAATGCCAACTTCAAGCTGCCCGTCAAGCCCGACCTTCGCCTGACGCTCGACGGCTTCTGCCAGACGGGCGCCATCCAGGGCATCTACGACCTGCCCACCAGCGGCAACGTGGACTTGGGGCTTCGCTATGCCTTCGCCAAGGGCAACTGCATCCTCACGGCCTGGTGCAAGGACATCTTCCAGACGGCAGGCATCGACCCGCAGATACGCTACGGCCGCCAGTGGGTGACCAATGACTACTCGTGTTTCCGCAGTGTGGGCGTGTCCTTTGCGTGGAAGTTCGGCGGGTATCAAGAGAAGAAAAGGGAGGCGGTGGATACGTCGCGGTTCAAGTAGGCCGGGATATTGACGTTCCCCGCTACCGGGTAAAGAGGAAGGACACCAGATACTCCCTGCCCCGCAGGCGGTATTGGTACGTGAACTTGTCCAGCCCGCTGAACACGGTGTAGGCATAGGCCTGCTGGTTCAAGAGGTTGTTCACCTCCACGCCGATGCGGAAAGAGCGGAATGAATAGTGCACGCCGGCGTCGAAGAGGGCAAAGACCTTGTACGTCCCGTCGGTGATTTCCTGGCGCGTGATGTCCGACGAGAGTGCCGCCTCGCAAGCCTTGACGGGGAAGAGGGACAGACGGATGCGGTGGGTTTGCGCGGCATAGCTGCGGCGGGAGTCCAGGTAGCGCGAGAAGGTGCGGGCAAAGTCTCCGCGGTAGTCCAGTTCGATGAAGTCCCACGGGCGGGCATGGAGGCCGGGACTCAGGCCGACGTTCTGTCCGTAGTAGGGGATGACGGCGTCGCCTTGCAGGATGACGTTGCGGCTCCAGGCGTAGGAGGCTTTCAGGGAGAGCTTGGTGCGGAGCGGGGCGATTTGCTTGGTGAGCTCCAGCGAGGCCGACAGGCGGTCGGCGTGGTTGGGGATGAGCAGCCGGGTCTGGGTAATGAGTTCGGGCGAGACCTCTTGTCCGTTCATCAGGTTGCTCCAGGTGCGGCTGTAGCGGGCATCGGCATTCAGGAACCACATCTCCAGCGGAATCTTGAAGTCATAGTGCAGGCCGGCTGCCAGCTGCCTGGACTCGGAGAGGACGCCGGAACGGACAGCTCGTGACAGGTAGTCGGTCTGTATGGGGGCAGTGAGCATGTCCAGCACGTCGCCGTAGCGGCACTGGTAGGCCAGTGTGGCCCTGAATGCGGACTGGGCGTTCAGCTGGTAGTGGAGGTAGAGGTCGGGGCTGGCGTAGAGATGGAACCGGCGGTGGCCGACGGGTGTGGTGCCGTCGTTCTGATAGTCGGCGTATTCGCCCCGGATGCGCAGGCTTCCCCGGAAGACAAAGCGTCGCAAGGGGTGGGTATATTCGTATTGGGGCGCCAGGGCAAACTGGCAGTCCGTGCCTTTTATCCGGTTGGCGGCGCGGGTGTCGGCCAGGAGGAGGTCGGTGTATATCCGGTCTGCCGAGGCTTGGAACGTCAGGGGGAGGCTGAGCCTGGAGCGGCCCGTGCTGTAGGAGCCGGTCAGCGTCTGCCGGGTCAGGAAACGGTGGTTGCGGGCCGTCTGTGTGAAGTGGCCGGTGGAGAGTCCGTCGACGGAGACTTGGCCGGACGGAGCCGCCGCATAGAGCAGGAGGGAAGACAAGGCCCAACGCGTCTTGCCCCGCTTCCACCGGAGGTCGAGATCGTTGCGCAGGGTATATTCCTTCAGGTTTTGCGTCTGTCCGATAGCGGTGCTGCCGTTGCGGGTGGGCAGTCCGGCGGTCTGAAGAGAGGCGGAAGCGGCGAAGGCCTCGGACAGGTAGCGCGTCTCGCCGTTGACCTTGTATGTTATCCGGGCCGACGGGGTGTGCGTGCGGGCCGACGGAAGTTGGCTCTGCGTGATGAGCACGTCCGCTCCTTCCCGGTAATAGCTGCGCCGGGCGTCGAAGCCGTATGCCGTGTGCGAGTAGCCGTAGTCAATGTTGGTGCGCAGGGTGGCTTCCTTGCCGGGCTTGCTCAGGAAGTTCAGCGAGAGCGAACGGTCGTCCGGGCGGATAAACCTTTCTCGGTCGAGGGGCGGGGACGAGGTGCCCAGTGTGCCCAATATGTCGCGGGCGGCTGTTCCGGCGGGTTCCTGGGCGGAGAAGTCCGTCTGCTCCTCCTGCTCGAACTCCCGGATGTTGCCGGCCTTGAGGGTCAGGATGGACTGGAAGTCGGGCTTGAACAGCATGCCTGCCCCCGACAGCTGGTAGAGCCATTCGTCGCCGTATCCGGTGTTGGCCCGATACGTGCCCACGGGGCGCAGCTTGGCCTTGGGGTTGAGCTTCACGTTGAGGGCTACCCGGTCGCTGAACACCTCCTTGTCCATCCGGACGTCCTGGTGATGGTTGAGCACCTGCACGGAGTTGACATAGGAGGCGGGGAGGTTGTTGGTGGCGATGTTGTATTTCCCGCCCAGCAGGTCCAGCCCTTCGATGTAGAAGTGGGAGATGGCCTTGCCCAGGTATTTGATTTTCCCGGACCGGGCGACGTCTATGCCGGGTATCTTGCGCAGGACTTCCTTCAGCGTCACGTCGCCCGGGCTGGCGAAGGCCGAGAGGCGGTAGGACAGGGTGTCGCCTTGCAGGACGATGGCAGGGGCATGTACCGTCACTTCCTTCAGCGCCAGGTTTCTGGGAGACAGGGTCGCGTCGAAGGTCTGCGAGCGGTTGGGCAGCGTCCGGCTGAGGCGTTGGAAACTGAGGTGCTCGAACACCAGCGTGATGCGGCTGCCCGTGCCGTCGCAGCTTATCGTGTATGCTCCCTCGGCGGACGTCGTGGTATAGGCGGCCAGCGAGTCTGCCTGAAACAGCTTGACCATGACGGCCTCCACGGGCTTCCCCTGCCCGTCCCTCACCCGGCCCGTGACGACCGTGCCGGCCAGGCTGGGGAAGGACAGGAGGAGGAGCATCAGGGGCAGTATCATCCGTTGCGTCTTCATCGGTGCGGGTCATTGGATTTCGAGCGGCGTATATCCGTGGGGATGGAGGCGCAGGGGCACGTCGTTGATGGTGATGGCCTTGTCTTGCGCCCCGCCGCCCAGGTTCTGCACCGTCATCTCGCTGATGGCCTCGACGGGGAGGTTCTTCAGCGGGTCTTTCTCGAAGCGGTTCTTGGCCTGCACGAATTTGTCGCGGGTGGTGGAAATCATGCTTCGCTCCGGGAGGGGCACAAGGACGGAGGCGCCCCGGCGGAAGGCGATGGCCGTGAAGTGGTGGACGTGTCCGTCGTCCGTGGCGTCCATCACCAGGCCGGGCAGTCCCGTCAGCTTCCAGGGGCCGAAGGGCACGGGGATGTCCGTGGCATACCAGGCCGTCCAGGCGCGTCCGCCGTATGTCCCCGTCGCTTTGCGGCACGCATAGCCGCAAATGGTGTCGCTTTCCGCGTGCAACGTCCAGCGGATGGGGCTGGAGGTTTCCCGGTAGACGTAATAGTCCGGGGTGATGACGCTTTGGATGGTCATCTGGCCCTGCGGGACGTTCTGATACACGGTCTGGTCGAAGAAACACGCGTTCTTCAGCAGGTGGAGGCTGTATTCCTGCCGCAACTCTTCGCTGACGCCTTCGCAGGCATCGAGCGAGTCGAGGCCGAAGGCGGTGTAGTCCTGAAACTTGGCCTGCGTGGCGCCTATCTGCAGGGCCGTGTGGCCGGTCTCCGTGAAGGGCGCGCCGCTCGGGTCCGTGCCGTGGATGTCGTACTGGTAGATGCATTCGTACAATGCCGGTTCCTGGGCCATCGCCCCTCCCATGCCAAGGAGGCAGGCGATGAGTGTTGCTGCTTGTCTTTTCATTGTTTTGTTTTTTATGAGTGATATATGATTCGTTCCTGCGGCGAAAAGTCCGCTATCTGCGGCGAAAAGTGTAAATTCAGGCTGGATTTATGTAAATCCAGGTTAGATTTATGTAAATTCAGCTTAGATTTATGTAAATCCAGCCTGAATTTATACTTTTTCTTCGGGATAGACAGGTTTTTCCTTGCGGCCCCGGCGTTTTTCCGGCACAGGGCGGGAAGAATCCGGGGGCAAAGTTCGCTCGCTCTTTTCGGAATCACGGTTAACTGCCGCTCAATTACGGTTAACTACGGTTAACTCTTGCGGCCCCTCCGCCGGGTGTCCTGATTTATTGCCTACCTTTGCGAGCGGAAGAAACAAGGGCAAGAAGAAGTATGGAGCATAAGAAGAGATTCGCCGTCGTCATCGGGATACTGCTGGCGGCCCTTTTGGGCACCGTCGGGATGTCTGTGGCCTGGATGCTGGAGACCTACCGCAGCCTGAACGACGAGTTCGACAAGTCCGTGCAGGAAGCCTTGGACGATGCCGTCGCCCTGGAGCGGAAGCTGAGCGGGGCCACGACGCTGGACATCAGCATCCCGGCCGCCGGACGCTTCCGCTGGGGCGCGCTGGAAGGCATATCTCCGGCCGAGATTGCCTCCATCAGCATCCACAAGGGGGAGGAAGGGGGTAGCGACAAGATATCCCTGGCCCTGCGCGCCGACACCTTGCGCACGGACGCGGCGAAGAAGGACAGGGCGGTCAACGTGCGCATCCTGCGCAGTTTCCTGGACGAGCAGTTCCGCAGCCGGGGGATTCGGGGGGACTATTCCCTGTCGGTGGTCCGCAGGCCGGGACAGCGGTTCGTGATGATACAGGATGCCGACTCCGCCCGGGTCTCTTCCGTCCGCGTGGCGGGAGCCGGGGGAGACACTACTTTGATTAGCTACGGCCCGGGTCGTCCGCAGTCGGACGTGCAGGCAACGCCCGATACGCTCTACGACGACCGCCGTGCGGTGGCCCATGCCCGCGAGTTCCGGGCCGAGGCGGGCGACGGCGCGTCGGCCGAATGCCTGCTCCGCATGGAGGTGCCGCAGCGGATGCTGTGGTGGCGTCGGCCGTGCTGATAGCCCTGGTGTTGTGTTTTTCCTTCCTCTACCTCCTGCGGACGCTGTTGCGGATGAAGTCGGTCGAGGCCATGCGCCGGGACTTCACGCACAACATCACCCACGAGCTGAAGACGCCCATCGCGGCCATCGGAGCCACCAACGAGGCCTTGGCAGACTTTGCCGTGGCCGACGACCCCGCGCGGCGCAAGAAATACCTGGACATCCAGCGGCATTACCTGCAGACGCTCTCGGCCATGGTGGAGCGCATCCTGTCCCTGTCCGTACAGGAGCGGGAAGACTTCCGCCTGCATCCGGAGCCGTGCTCGCTCCGCGAGATGATAGACGAAGCGGCGCGCACCCTCCCGCTGAGGTACAAGAAGCCCCTCCATATCCACACCGACCTGCCCGTGGGCGACTGCCTGGTGCGGGTGGACAGGTTCCACTTCGGCAACGTCTTGCTGAACATCCTGGACAATGCCGTGAAGTATGGCAGCGCCGAACCCCGCATCCGGATCCGGGCGGGGCGCACGGCGGACGGTGGGCATACTTTCGTCTCCGTCAGCGACGACGGCCCGGGCATCCCCACCGCCCAGCGGAAGCGCATCTTCGAGAAGTATTACCGCATCCCTACGGGCGACGTCCACAACGTGCGCGGCTATGGCATCGGCCTCTATTACTGCCGGCTGGTGGTGGAGAAGCTGGGCGGCCGCATCCGGGTGGACGACAATCCGGGCGGGGGCAGCGTGTTTACGGTGATATGGAGTAACAAGAACAGTCTATGAACGCGAATAGCATGAATCCCGATAGGAAGATAAAGCTCTTGCTGGTGGAAGACGAGCAGGCCTTTGCCTGGGTGCTGGCCGACACGTTGTCCACCAGCGGCTTCGAGGTGCGCACGGCTGCCGACGGCGCCGAGGCCCTCGCGCAGGTCGAGGCCTTTGTGCCGGACGTGGTGGTGACCGACATCATGATGCCCCACATGGACGGCTTCAGCTTTGTACGCCAGATGCGGAAGGCCGGAGACAGGACGCCCGTCGTCTTTCTCTCGGCCCGGACGGATGCGGAGGATGTGGTGAAAGGCTTCGAGCTGGGCGCAGGCGACTACGTCCGCAAGCCGTTTGCCATCAAGGAACTGATTGTGCGCATCCGTGCCTTGCTGGGCCGTGCCGGGGGACAGGGCAAGACCGTCGGGGATGAGGAAGAGCAGGTGTTCCGCCTGGGCCGCTTCACCTTCGACGCGCTTACCCACAAGCTGCGGCTTTCCCCCGACAGCGGCGACGGCCGTGCCGAGGCGGTCAGCCTGCCTACGCGCGAATCGGAGATATTGGCCATGCTCTGCCGGCAGATGGGGCGGGTGGTGCCCAACGCCGCCATCCTGGGGCAGTTGTGGGGAAACGACGATTATTTCTGCACCCGCAGCCTGAACGTCCACGTCACCCGTCTGCGCAAGAAGCTGGCTGCCGACCCCTCCATCCGCATCGAGGCCTTCCGCGGCACGGGCTATCGGCTGCTGGTCGAGGCCGACGCGGACGAACACGGACTTTGACCTGCCCCAAGAGGGCTTTGACGTTTCTAAAGAGGCACTTGGCTGGGCTAAAGAGGCACTTGGTCGGCCTAAAGAGGCACTTGGTAAAAAACGAGGGCGTGTCTCCCTCCCCTTTGTGCGGGGGATGGCGACACGCCCTTCTTCTTTATCTATGAAAGCGTCGTTTGTCTGGCAGGCTTCGGCCTCAGATGATGTATTGCGAGCTGATGGACTCGTTGTTCATCACGCGGCGGATGGTTTCGGCAAACATGGCGGCAATGCTCAGTTGCTTCACCTTGTCGCACTTCTTGGAGTAGGGGATGCTGTCGGTGAAGACCATTTCCGTCAGGGCCGATTCCTGGATGCGGAACGAGGCGGGGTCGGACATCACGCAGTGGCTGGCAATGGCGCGTACCGACTTGGCACCGGCTTCCATCATGATGTTGGCCGCCTTGGTGATGGTGCCGGCCGTGTCTACAATGTCGTCGATGAGCACCACGTTCTTGTCCTTCACGTCGCCGATGATTTGCATGCTGGCCACCACGTTGGCTTTCTCGCGCGTCTTGTTGCAGAGCACCAGGGGTACGTCCAGGTATTTGGAGAACGTGCTGGCGCGCTTCGAGCCGCCCACGTCGGGCGTGGCGATAACCAAGTCCTCCAGGTTCAGCGACTGGATGTAGGGCAGGAACACGGCCGAGGCATAGAGGTGGTCTACGGGGATGTTGAAGAAGCCCTGAATCTGGTCGGCGTGCAGATCCATGGTGATGAGGCGGTCGATGCCGGCCACCGAGAGCAAGTCAGCCACCAGCTTGGCGCCGATGGACACGCGGGGCTTGTCCTTACGGTCTTGGCGGGCCCAGCCGAAGTAGGGGATGACGGCCACGATGCTCTTGGCCGAGGCGCGCTTGGCGTCGTCGATCATCAGGAGCAGTTCCATGAGGTTGTCCGAATTGGGGAAGGTGGACTGTACCAGGAAGACGTGGCGTCCGCGGATGGACTCTTCGTAGGACACGGCAAACTCACCGTCGGCGAAGTGGGTGATGTTCATTTTGCCCAGCGGGCAGTTGAGGTGGTTGCAGATCTTCTCTGCCAGGTATCTCGAGTTGGTGCCCGAGAAGACCATAAAGGGTGCTTTTTCGCTCATTGTTGTTACCTAATGGTTGTTAAATCTGCGACAAAGGTATGAAAATCCTGTTACATACGGCAGGGAAGGGGCGTAAAAAATGCGGCCCTCCCTCATTTTGTCCGGAGGGAGGGCCGCAGGGTTATGCTCCTGCAGGAGTCGTGTCAGAAGCGTCTGGGGCCTCTCATGCGTCCGGGACCTCGCCCGGGGCCCATGGGCATGTCTTCTTTCTTCACCTTCTTGCCCCCGAAGATGTTGAGGCGGTAGATGAAGCGCAGCATGCAGTAGCTGTTGATGCCGTTGTATTCATACACCGTGCGTCCGCTGGAGGTGAGCGAGCGGGTGATGTTGCTCTGCTGGTGCAGGATGTCGTAGAACTCCAGGCTCAGCGTGGCGTCTCCGCCCAGGAACGACTGTGCCACCTGCGCGTTCCAGATCGGTTCGTTGCGGTTCATGCTGCTGTCGCGGTAGCCGCGTCGGCTCTGGTTGGAGAGGTTGGTGGAGAGCGACATGTTCCAGGGGGCGTTGATGTTGGTGAATCCGCCGTAGGAGAAGGTGTAGGGCTTCTGGTTGTTGGACGGGGTGAGGCGGTCGCGCTCGATGGTGTAGCCCACGGTGCCGTTCAGTCCCACCTCGAACCAGTCGTTGCGGAAGGTGAAGCGCAACCGCTCGTTCAGGTCCAGGTTGGTGGTGGTGTTCTTTCGCTCGATGCGGGTCTGCGTGTCAGTCAGGTAGCCCACGTTGTTCTGGTATCGGACGTTGGTGAAGGTACTGATGTTGAACTTCTTGTTCTTCAGCGCGGTGTTGAAGCCCAGCATGCCGAAGGCGTTCCAGTTGCCGTTGATGTTCTTGGGCGTGGTGGTCCATCCGCCGGTCTGTTCGTTGTAGACGCGGCTGTTGCTGATGCTGTTTTGCGTGGCCTGGAAGCTGGCGTGGGTGAAGATGCCCTGCTGGTGTTCCACGTCGTAGTCGTTGAAGAAGAAGCGCAGATTGTGGCTGAACGAGGGTTTCAGGCCGGGGTTGCCCACGCGGATGTTCTGCGGGTTCGAGTTGTCGGTGATGGGCAGCAGGTTCTCCATCGACGGCTGGCTGCTGCGCCCGCGGTAGAAGAAGCGCAACTGGCTGACCTTGGAGAAGCGGTAGCGGAAGTCGATATTGGGCGCGAAGTTGAAGACGTTGCGCGTGGTGTCCACCATGTAGTCGCCCCGTTTGTAGGACAATACCGTGTGCTGCGGCTGGAAGGACATGCCCGCGCTCAGTTGCCACTTGGTGCGGACGAAGCGCAGGGCCACCGAGGCGTCGTGGTTGTAGTAACGGTATTCGGCATAGCGGCCCAGGCTGTCCACCTCGTTCTCCCGGTAGTTGTCGGGCAGGGGAGAGCCGATGCCCCAGTCGTAGCGTCCGTCGTCATACAAGTCGTAGGTCTTCTTGTCGCTCTCGCTATACATGTATTGGAACTGGTAGCTGAACTGCAGGAAGGTGGCCTTGGCTATCGGCTCGCTGTAGGTCAGCTGGGCGCGGTAGTTGAAGTCCTTTGTGGGCGTGTGGATGAACTGGTTGCGGATTAGAATGGGGTCTTCTCCCTCTGGTAATTTGTAATAATGCGTCTCCGATTCCGTGTACTGCCGGTTCACGTTGTCCCCATAGCTGAAGCGTCCTCGGAAAGTGATGTTGCGCCCGTAGGGATTGAGCTTGCGGTTGATTTGCAGCGTGCCGTTTAGGCTGAGGTCCTTGCCGTCGGTCTGGGTGCCGTTGTTGATGGCATTGACGCGGATGTCGTCCAGCGGGTCGTCGCTTGTGGCCAGCCGCTCCAGGTCGAGGTAGTCGTTGGGTTCGTCCACCAGGCTGTAGGGGTCGCTGCTGAAGGTGCCGGACTGCGAGTAGGACAGGTTGTCGGTCTTGCTGTAGGAGACGTTGGGGCGAAAGATGATGTTGGTCAGCGTGTCCGGCGTCCACTCCATGCGGAAGTCGGCATTGAAGCTCTTGGTGTTGTTGCGCGCCTGCTGGTTGGAGTTGGAGAAGGAGTTGCCGCTGGGCAGGAAGTCCTCGCTGGAGCCGATGCTGGTGACGTCGTTGCCCGTGAAGTTATACCGCGCGCTGCCGCCCCACTCTATCTTGTCGTTCTTGGTGAAGAAGTTCATTCCCACCCATTTCTTGTCCGTCAGTCCGTTGTTGCGCCGCCAGCGCGGGCCGCCCCCGCCGCCAAAGCTCTGGTCGTTGACGTTGTTCAGAGAGCCGATGACGGACACCTGCGTCGTGCCGCGGAAGTAGTTCATCATGCCGCGCAAGGAGTAGCGGTCTTTGGTGCCGATGGCCCCGTCCACGTTGCCGAACCAACCCGTGTTCATCTCCTTCTTCACCGTAAGGTCCAACACGGTCTCTTCCTCGCCGTCGTCGATGCCGGTGATGCGGGCCAGGTCCGACTTCTTGTCGTAGGTCTTCAGCTTCTCTATCATCTCCACGGGCAGGTTCTTCAAGGCGGTGGATACGTCGCCGCCGAAGAACTCTTCGCCGTTCACCATCACCTTCGATATCTCCTTACCGTTGATCTTCACCGTACCGCTTTCGTCCACCTCGGCGCCCGGGAGTTTGTCCACCAGGTCTTCCAGCACGGCCCCCTGCGGGGTGCGGTAGGCCGAGGAGTTGAACTGTATCGTGTCTTCCACCACCTGTACCTGGGGCGCCTCGGCCACCACCACCGCTTCGTTCAGCAGGATGGCGTCCGGCTGCAGCACCACGTCGGCCATGCGTCGCGGAGCCGTCCCCACGCGCACGGTGATGTTCTGCGTGGCATAGCCGATGTAAGAGACGCGCAGCACGTAGCTGCCCGGGCGTGCCTGCAGGCGGTAGTAGCCCTCGCTCGTGCTGGCCATGCCGGTCACCTGCGCGCTGTCCGGCAGCGAGAGCAGCTGGACGGTGGCGGCGATGGCCGGCAGCTGCGTGTCCGCTTCGAGCACGCGGCCCGTCACGTCGGTCGGTTTGTCTTGGGAGAATGCGGCGGCCACCGCTGTCCACAGCAGCACCGCCCACGTAGCAAGTCTTTTCATTGTGTCTGTTCGTTACGTTATCAAGTTTGTGCAATGCCCTTTTGACGCCCGCAGTCCCCGAAGGTTTAACGCGCCGAATGATAAAATGTCTTATAAAGCCCCTAATTTCCTTAACGCCTCGCCCGCCGTCCCGCTTCCGCCCGGCGGGCGACGCAGGGGGGGACGACATGCCGCCTGATTCAGCAGGAGATGCCGACCCGTGCGGCATGCCCCGGCTGCTCATCTGAGAATCATCTAGGATGATATAGGAAATCATGTACGATGATTTAGGGAATCATGTACGATGATTTTAGGAATCATGTACGATGATTTTAGGAATCATATACGATGATTTTAGGAATCATATACGATGATTTATAGACGACTCGCCGGCTCATCCCGGGCGAACCGGCGTTTCATCCCGGATGAACCGGCGTGCCGATGGGGAAGAGGCGGCGGGCGGCGCGGGGAGAAGGCGCGATTTTCCGGCAGAGGCGGCTCGAGTTTGAGGCAGAAACCTTATCTTTGCGCCGTCACAACCCAAAAGACGAAGATATGAACAACCAAGAAGTAATCCTTTGCGAACGCCTGGCCACGGAACTGGAACAGGCAATCGCCCGCTGCCCGAACGACCGCCTGTTCGTGCTCACCGACGAACACACCCACCGCCTCTGCCTGCCCCTGCTGCAAGGGGTCGGCGCCCTGAAGGGGGCGGGCGAGATTGTCATCGGCGCCGAGGACGCGCACAAGAACCTGGCGACGCTGGCCTCGGTGTGGAAGGCCCTGAGCGACGGAGGCGCCACGCGCCACTCTCTGCTGCTCAACCTGGGCGGGGGGATGGTGACCGACCTGGGCGGCTTCGCGGCTGCTACGTTCAAGCGGGGCATCGCCTACGTCAACCTGCCCACCACGCTGCTGGCCATGGTGGACGCCGCCGTGGGCGGCAAGACGGGCATCAACTTCAACGGGCTGAAGAACGAGATAGGCGCCTTTGCCCCGGCTGCGGCGGTGCTGATTGCCACGGACTTCCTGCGCACGCTGGACAGGCGCAACTTCCTCTCCGGATATGCCGAGATGCTGAAGCACGGACTCATCAGCACGGCGGAGCATTGGGCCGAACTGCTGGCCTTCGACATGGACAACGTGGACTACGAACGGCTGCGGCACATGGTGGGACGGTCGGTGCAGGTGAAGCAGAACATCGTGCGCGAAGACCCCCTGGAGCGCGGCATCCGCAAGGCTCTCAACCTGGGCCATACCGTGGGGCACGCCTTCGAGAGCCTGGCCCTGGCCCAGGGGAGGCCCGTGCTGCACGGATACGCCGTGGCCTGGGGCATGGTGTGCGAGCTGTATCTGTCCGTGCTGCAGGCCGGCTTCCCGTCGGAGCGGATGCGGCAGACCGTGCGTTTCGTCCGCGACCACTACGGCTCCTTCTCCTTCGACTGCACGGAGTATGACCGCCTCTACGCCCTGATGACGCACGACAAGAAGAACACCGCGGGGGTCATCAACTTCACCCTGCTGAAAGACGTGGGCCGCATCGCCCTCGACCAGACGGCCGGGCGCGAGGCCATCTTCGAGGCCTTGGACTTCTTCAGGGAGACGATGGGATAGGATTATTTAACGTTTCGGCGCGCAGCCTTCGGCCTCTCTCCGCGTTTATACGGCGAAACCGGCTCCGGCCGGACGAGACTTGTATTCATCTTATAAACGTATTGTGCATATGAAGACCCTTATCCGAAGAAAACACTGGCTGGCCGCCGCGGCGGTTGCCCTGTCCACGCTGAGCTTCCAGTCCTGCCTGGACGACGACGACACTGACTACAGCTTGTATTATCCCAACGCCTTGGTGACCGTGAAGCCTACGGCCGCCGACGCCTTCTACCTTCAACTGGACGAGCATACCACGCTGCTTCCGGTCAACATGACGGCCTCGCCGTTCGGCCAGAAAGAGGTGCGCGCCCTGGTCAACTATACGCAGGTGGACGAACCCAGCGGCGCGTATAGCCAGGCCGTCCGCGTCAACTGGATAGACAGCCTGCTGACCAAGCCCATGGCACCCAACCTGGGCGAGGAGGAGAACCGGGCGGTCTATGGCGACGACCCGGTGGAGATGGTGGCCGACTGGGTGACCATTGCCGAAGACGGATACCTGACGCTGCGCTTCCGCACCGTGTGGAACGACCCGGGGACGAGGCACCTGGTGAATCTGATATCGACGAACAACCCGGACGACCCCTACGAGGTGGAGTTCCGCCACAACGCTTATGGCGACACCTACCGGGGATATACGGGCGACGGACTGGTGGCCTTCAGCCTTGCCTCGCTGCCCGATACGGAGGGGAAGACGGTGAAACTGACGCTGAAGTGGCATTCGTTCACGGGCGAGAAGTCGGCCCAGTTTGACTATTGCACCCGTCGTTCCACCCTGCCTGCCCAGCCGGAGGTGATGTCCGTGCGCAGCAACCTGAACTTGCAGTAACGCCCTTGTCCCTAACCTTGACTATGGACGAGCCTTGTGCCTGCTTCCCTGCCGGGGGAGGGGCGCAGGGCTTTTTTGTTGGGCGAGGCTGGCTGTGTATATAAGAAAAGGTATGGGCAAAGGCGGACTGGCTGTCTGGACCTTTACCCATACCGGAGAGAAACTGCGGGGGCCGGTTGCCGGCTTACTTGGCGGCGGCTTCCAACAGCTCGTCAAACGCGGGCAACAGGTGTTTGCCGCCCACCTTTACGCCGGACTGGCGGGAGCGTTCGTTCAGTCGCTTGCCGGTCTGTTCCAGCCAGGTGCGCTGGGTACGTGCTTTGTCCAGCGCGCATTTCACGCATTGCTTGCCGTCTTGCTTCACTTCGAGGGCGTGCAGTACGGCCTGGCCATACAGTCCCAGTTGCTTGAAGTAGATGAGCCAGGGGGCTATCTCGGCGATGAGGTCGGGGTTTTCGTCGGAGGCAATCAGGCGGTCGGCGGCTTCGCATATCTTGTCGCATTCCTGCTTTACCTGTGCGAAGGCTTCCTTGTCCGGTTGTCCTCCGTCGCGGTAGGCCCGGCAGAGTGCGTCGAGAGCGGGGCGGATGTTCTGCGATTCCTCCAGGCGGAAGTTATGTCCGTTCTTGCCCAAGTCCGAACTGTGGACGGCAAAGGTCTCCAGACAGTCGGCCAGTTTCGGCATAAGGGCGCGGATGGCGTGGCGCCAGGATGCTTGGCTGTCGTAGTCCTCCAGGTTCCAGGTGTAGTCTGCTATGCTGTAGAGGGCAATCTTCGAGGCTTCGGCATGCTCCATCGGATTGGAGACAAAGGCGGTCATGTCGTCCTTGATGTCCGTGTCGTTGCCATAGACCGGCCCCATGAGCACGTGGTCTTGCACATAGTCGGACACGGGATAGTTCCACCAGATGTAGGCCTTGCGGCGGATGAGCGGGTTGACGAATGCTAAGGTTGATTGGTTGATGTTGGCCACTACGCGGTCGCCTGTCCACATCACCTGGATATCCGGGTTCAGCCGTTCGCCCAGCGTGGTGAGGTAGCCGCCTTCCAGCTTGGTCCACGACTTGTTGTACTCCGTGGGGCACATGATGAGGGGCGACACGTCGCCTTTCGTCCGGATGAAATGCTCGTCGATGTAGTTCAGCAGTTCGGCCTGTTTGTCAGCCTTGGTGCCCTCGCCGCTGATGTCGTCGAAGAAGACGGCAAAGCCGCGCACGCCCAGTTGATACATGCTTTCAAACTTCTTCAGAAGCAGGTCTCGGTCTTCGGCGTTCCAGCGGATATCCTGTCCCGGGTGGATGGCCCAGTAGAAAATGACGTTGTTCTGCTTGGCACGTTCCACCAGTTCCTGCAGTTGCTTGGCTTCTTTTTCAGGGTAGGGCTTGCGCCAGTGGGGCGTGCTGTGGTAGGGGTCGTCCTTGGGGCCGTAGATGTAGACGTTCATCTTGTTCTTGCCGTAGAAGTCCAGCTGGCTCAGCCGGGCCTCGTGGCTCCAGGGGCGTCCGTAGAAACCTTCCACCACGCCGCGGTAGGGGATGTCGGGATAGTCAATAATCTCCAGCATCGGCAGTTTGTCCAGGGTGAGGAGTTGCGCCAGGGTCTGCATGCCGTAGTAGGCGCCGCGTTCGTCGTTGGCAGCAATGACAATGTCGTTCTTGCCGACTTTCAGGTAATAGCTCTCGGCCAGTTGCGGGATGTTGCGGCTGAATTTCTTGACGCTCTTGTCGCCCCGGATGCCGATGCGGATTTGGAACTTGGCTTTCTGGTCTTCATCGGGAAGCAGGTTGCGTAGCAGGGTCAGCGTGGGAGAGGCGGCGTCGAGCGTGGTCTGCAAACGATATTCTGCAGGCCGTGCAATGCTGTCTCCCTGCGTTTCATACACTACTTGGGGGACGGGACTCAGGCGGAAGTCCTGTGCCTGTAGCGTGCCGAAAGTCAGCAGGCCCAGCAGGCCGGAAAGTAAGAGGTTTTTTCTCATAAGTTGTTTGTTGTGGGTTGTTAGAAGTAATTAGAAGTAAAGTAAAAGAAAACAAGCAGGCGCAGACTGTACGGATTAAGAGCGTTGTCTCAAGTTATCCATGCAATCTGCGCCTTCTTTAAATTGTCAATAGGTAAGGGCTTAAATCAGGAAGCCCAGCAAGATACCGGCGGCGATGGCCGAACCGATGACGCCTGCCACGTTGGGTCCCATGGCGTGCATCAGCAGGTAGTTGGTCGGGTCGTATTCCAAGCCAACAATCTGCGAGATGCGTGCCGAGTCGGGCACAGCCGATACGCCTGCATTGCCGATGAGCGGGTTGATTTTGTTGTCCTTCTTCAGGAAGAGGTTGAAGAACTTCACGAACAGCACGCCCGAAGCCGTGGCAATGAAGAACGACAGTGCGCCCAGGCCGAATATCCACAAGGAGTCGGTGGTCAGGAACTCGGAAGCCTGCGTAGAAGCGCCCACCGTCAGACCCAGAAGGATGGTGATGGTGTCAATCAGCGGGCCGCTGGCCGTGTTGGCCAAACGGCGTGTCACGCCGCTCTCCTTCAACAGGTTGCCGAAGAACAGCATGCCCAGCAGAGGCAGGCCGGACGGTACCAGGAAACACGTCAGCAGCAAGCCCACGATGGGGAAGATGACCTTTTCTGTGTGCGACACCACGCGGGGCGGCTTCATGCGGATGAGGCGTTCCTTCTTCGTGGTGAGCAGGCGCATCACGGGCGGTTGGATGACCGGCACCAACGCCATGTACGAGTAGGCCGACACGGCAATGGCGCCCATCAGGTTCGGAGCCAGTTTGGACGACAGAAAGATGGCCGTGGGGCCGTCTGCGCCGCCGATGATACCGATAGCGGCAGCTTGCATCGGGTCGAACCCGACAGCCAGCGCAATCATGTAGGCGCCAAAGATGCCGAACTGCGCAGCCGCGCCGATAAGCATCAGTTTGGGGTTGGATATCAAGGCCGAGAAGTCCGTCATCGCTCCGATGCCCAGGAAGATGAGCGGCGGATACCAGCCGGACGTGACGCCTTGATATAAGATGTTGAGTACAGACCCCTGCTCGTAGATGCCGACTTGCAGTCCGGCCTCCATGTTGAAGGGGATGTTGCCGACCAGGATACCGAATCCGATGGGAATCAGCAGCATGGGTTCAAACTCCTTGGCCACGGCCAGGTAGATGAAGAACAAACCCACCAGGAGCATGATGAGGTGGCCAATGGTGGCATTGGCAAAACCCGTATATGTCCAGAAGTCGGCCAGGTTGTTTCCTAAGAAATTAATAAACTCTCCCATATCATTCCAGGATTACGAGGTCAGTACCTTCAAGCACGGAGTCGCCCTGCTTGACGTTGATAGCCGTTACTTTGCCGTCGCGGTCGGCGTTGATGCTGTTCTCCATCTTCATGGCTTCCAGGATGATGACGGTCTGTCCCTTCTTCACCACGTCGCCCACGTTGACTTTGATTTCCAGAATGACGCCCGGCAGCGGCGACTTCACGCCCGACTTGCCTGCGGAGGAGGCAGCCGGTTTGTTGACCTGCGTGGTCTGTGCGGCGGGCGTCGTGGCAGGCTGGCGCACCACCGGTTTCACTACCACGGGTTTGGGCTTCGGCGCCTTCTCCATTTCCACTTTGTAGTGGGTGCCGTTCACTTCTACGTCGGCAATGTTGTCCTCGATGTTTCCGACGGTCACCTTGTAGAGGTTCCCATTGATTTTGTACTTATATTCTTTCATTGTTAATCTGTTGTTAAAGGTGTGTTAGACTGACTTTACTTCTTGTGCGGCGTGTGTTGCGGCGTTTCGCGCAGCGTGTAGATTTTCGAGCTCCACGGCGAATAGCTTCTCTTGACGCGGGTGATGGTGAGCACTGTTTCTTCCACGTCGTGCACGTCGCTCTGCATCTCGTGCAGTGCCATCGAGATGGCCGCATAGACTTCGCCCGGTGCGTGTCCCAGCATTTTCTCCTTGGCTTCTTCACGGTCGGTGATGCCTTTGGCCTTCATGGCACGGGTGGTGCGCAGGCGGACGGATGCCTTGCCGATGAACTTGAAGGAAATGTACAGCAGGATGAGTCCGACGAACACCACCAGCATGGCCGTGACGGACATGCCGATGCCCACGCTGTCGTGTTGCTCGAAGTTTTCCATCTTCACGTTCTTGTCCAGCGTCTTGTTGTTGGTGCTGGGCGTCACGTATTTGTCGGGCGATTCGTCTTTCACTTCCCATTCGGCAGCAGCGTCGTCCACACGGGCATACGACTGGTCGGCCTTGAGCAGTCCGGCAGGAATGGTCACCTGGTCGAGCAACTTGCGGCCCGAGTCGTAGAGGCCAATCCAGTTCTCTTTGTCGGCTTCCAGCAGGAAGTTGGTGTGGAACGTGCCCCGGTTGGGTTTGTCGTCAGCCCAGAACAAGGCGTGCTGGCGCGGAGGCATCTTTGTCAGCACGTCGCCCTTGGGGATGAAGTACACGGCCGTATCGCCTGCCTCGCTGCTGTGTTTCAGGTAGCAGCCGGCCAGGTCGGCGGTGCCGTATGATTTGTTGAATATCTCTATCCATGCGCTGTGCACGCCGTAGTCGTCCTGAAAGTTGGTCTCGTTGTCCACCAGCACCTCGTTCAGCAGCAGCTTGCTCTCCGCGTCTTGTCCGCACGAAGAGAAAAGCCCCAGCGACAGCAGCAAGGAGAAGAATATTCCTGTATGAAACTGTTTCATCATAATGTTCTGTTTAAAGAGTGATTAAAGAGGAATATTGCCGTGCTTCTTGGCCGGATTCGTCAGTTTCTTGGTCTGCAGCTGCTGCAGGGCGCGGATGATGCGGAAACGCGTGTTGCGCGGCTCGATAACGTCGTCGATGTAGCCATACTTGGCTGCATTGTACGGGTTGGCGAACAGCTTGGTGTATTCGGCTTCCTTTTCGGCCAGGAACTGGGCCGGGTTTTCGTGCTCCTTGGCTTCGCGGGCATAGAGCACCTCTACGGCGCCGGCGCCACCCATCACGGCAATCTCGGCCGTGGGCCATGCGTAGTTCATGTCGCCGCGCAGCTGCTTGCAGCTCATTACGATGTGCGAACCGCCGTAGCTCTTGCGCAACGTCACCGTTACCTTGGGCACCGTGGCCTCGCCGTAGGCATACAGCAGCTTGGCGCCGTGTAGGATGACACCGTTGTATTCCTGTCCCGTGCCGGGGAGGAAGCCCGGTACGTCCACCAGCGAGACGATGGGGATGTTGAAGGCGTCGCAGAAGCGGACGAAGCGGGCGCCCTTGCGCGAGGCGTTGCTGTCCAATACGCCGGCCAGGTACTTGGGCTGGTTGGCCACGATGCCTACCGACTGTCCGTTGAAGCGAGCGAAGCCGATGATGATGTTTTTGGCATAGTCTTTCTGGATTTCGAGGAACTCGCCGTTGTCGATGATGGCTCCGATGACTTCGTACATGTCATACGGCTTGTTGGGATTGTCGGGGATGATGTCGTTCAGCGAGTCTTCGAGGCGGTCGATGGGGTCGGTGCAGTCAATGTAGGGCGGCTCTTCCAGGTTGTTCTGCGGGATGTAGCTGAGGAGCCTGCGGATGAGCTTGAGGCCTTCTTCTTCGGTGGCGGCGGTGAAGTGCGTCACGCCCGATTTCGTGGAGTGCACGCTGGCGCCACCCAGGTTTTCCTGCGTCACGTCTTCGCCCGTCACGGTCTTCACCACCTTCGGGCCGGTGAGGAACATGTAGGACGTGCCTTCCATCATCAGCGTGAAGTCCGTCAGGGCCGGCGAATAAACTGCGCCGCCCGCGCAGGGGCCGAAGATGCCCGAAATCTGCGGGATGACGCCCGATGCCAGGATGTTGCGCTGGAAAATCTCGGCATAGCCTGCCAGGGCATTGATGCCTTCCTGGATGCGTGCGCCGCCCGAGTCGTTCAGGCCGATGACCGGCGCGCCCATCTTCATGGCTTTGTCCATGATGTGGCAAATCTTCAGCGACATGGTCTCGGACAGCGAGCCGGCTGATACCGTGAAGTCCTGCGCGAAGATGTAGACCAGGCGTCCGTCGATGGTGCCGCAGCCCGTCACCACGCCGTCGCCGGGATAGTGCTTCTTGTCCATGCCGAAGTTGGTGCAACGGTGTTCCACGAACATGTCCATTTCCTCGAAGCTGCCTTCGTCCAGCAGCATGGCGATGCGTTCGCGGGCCGTATATTTACCTTTGTCGTGTTGCTTGGCAATAGCTTTTTCGCCACCGCCCAGGCGTGCAGCCGCACGGCGGTCGATGAGTTCTTTTATTTTCTCCAGTTGATTGCTCATTTCTGTTCTCTTTTATAGGATTTATATCTGATTTATGGATGGTTCCCGATGGGGATTATTCCGGTTTCTCGCAGAGTTCGGTCAGCACGCCCAGCGTGGATTTCGGGTGCAGGAAGGCGATGTTCAGTCCCTCGGCTCCCTTGCGCGGGGCCTTGTCGATGAGGCGCACGCCCTTTTCCTCGGCATATGCCAGCGCGTTTGCCACGCCGTCTTCGATGGCAAAGGCCAGGTGGTGCATGCCGCCCTTGCCGCCGTTCTTTTCGATGAACTTGGCGATGGTGCTCTCCGGCGACGTCGGCTCCAGCAGTTCAATCTTCACTTCGCCCACTTTCAGGAAGGCGGTCTTAACCTTCTGGTCTTCTACGGTTTCGATGTTGTAACATTTCAGTCCCAGTACGTTCTCGTAATAGGGGAGGGCTTCTTCGATGCTCGTGACGGCAATGCCCAGGTGTTCGATGTGTGAAATCTTCATAACGGTAATTTTATAATTGTTTTTTCTCCTTTGTAATAAAGGCGTAAAGTCCCACAAAGAAAAGAATTTCTTGCAAGATAACGAAATATTTCCGCAAATAAATCTCTGTGGCGGACACGCCTCTCCCGTCCGGCGCATCTGCAAGCCGCCTGAAACGGCCAGTTTATCAGCGTTTAGTGGCGTAGTACTTCCCGCTTGCTGGCATAGTAGTCCCCGCTCACAGGCGTA
Organism: uncultured Bacteroides sp.; assembly: GCA_949289265.1. Lineage (GTDB taxonomy): Bacteria > Bacteroidota > Bacteroidia > Bacteroidales > Bacteroidaceae > Bacteroides. The sequence goes on along the minus strand of CASENE010000044.1, from coordinate 1,634 downwards.
GTAGTCCCTGCTTGCCGGCATAGTACTCCCCGTTTCCTGCATGCCGAAGGCGGCATTTCCGGCTGTCGGCATGAAGCATGACGGCATAGGCCGGAGGGGTATCTTTCTGTTGCTTGAAACGTCACTTCATTTTTGCCCTAATCCTGCTCAGACTGGCCTGCGTGATGCCCAAATAGGTGGCGATGCTTCCCAACGGCAACCGCTGCAGCAAGTCAGGCTCTTTCTCCAACAACTCCTTATACCGTTCCGAGGCGATGGCGGACAACATGGAAATCAGCCGTTCCTCAAGGGCAAGCAACTCCATCTCCGCATAACGCCGCCCCCAATTGGTGATGTGTAAGTCGTCCAGGAACAGCTCTTTCAGTCTTTTCCTTTCCAATACATACAAGATCGAGTCTTCCATCAGTTCCATCGTCTCATATCCCGGCTCGTCGTTCACGTATCCTTTCATGGAAACGATGGTCGCCCCCTCCTTACCGACCCAAAACGTAATTTCTTTCCCGTCCACCGTCGTATAGGCGCGTACAATGCCCTGCTTGATGAAAAAGATGTCCTTCTCCACCTTGCCGCTTTCCAGCACGCGGAACCCTTTGGGGTATGAAACTTCTGTCAGGCATTGCCGTAACCTGTCAAGGGATGCGTCCGGCATGGCATATCTCAAGTTGATGATTTCCTTTATATCCATAGTTCATTGCAGTTCTCAGCATGCAAAATTATAAAATGACCCACGGAAACCGGGATGAACGGCTGTTTTTTTGTCAAATGCAATATCCATTTTTGCCAAATGCAAAAAGCCATTAGGGATAACTTGCCTACTTTTGCGCCCGAATTTAATAAATCAATAGGTATGAATTGGATCATTTTATTGTTGGCAGGATTGTTTGAGGTGAGCCTTACCTTCTGCCTGGGGAAAACGAGGGCGGCGTCAGGACTTGCGTTTTATCTGTGGGGGAGCGGTTTCTTGGCTTCCACCGTATTGAGTATGGCATTGCTTGCCAAGGCGGTACAGACGTTGCCTTTGGGGACGGCATACGCCATTTGGACGGGTATCGGGGCTGTGGGTACGGTCTTGATTGGGATATTCGTTTTCAAGGAACCGGCCACTCCCATCCGGCTTTTCTTCCTGTTCACGCTCATTGCGTCCTTGATTGGGTTGAAAGTCGTGTCATACTGAAAGGAGGCGAAAGATGAAGTATGAATTGAGGGAGAACCAAGGCATTCCGGCGCCTCTGCTGGCTCTGATGGCAGCCGCTACCGGGCTTTCCGTAGCCAACTGCTACTACAACCAGCCTTTGTTGGGCAGCATGGCAAAAGACTTTGCGGTAAGCGACTTTGCGGCCAGCATGGTGGCTACATTGACCCAGATAGGCTATGTGGTCGGGCTTGTGTTTGTCATTCCGTTGGGTGATTTGGTCTCGCGGAAGAGGCTGATACTGACCAATTATATTGTTTCAACATGCGCCTTGCTTGCCATAGCTCTTGCCCCGAACATCTATTGGGTGTGGGGCGCATCGTTGCTTGCCGGAGCCTCTTCGGTCATGCCGCAGTTTTTCATTCCGTTGGTGTCTTACCATTCAGCACCTGCACACAAGGTGCGCAATGTGGGCATTATACAATCCTGCTTGCTCATAGGC
>CASENE010000043.1 GCA_949289265.1 uncultured Bacteroides sp. | reverse complement strand
TCCACCTCTTCCCATTCCGAACAGAGAAGTTAAGCCCGTCCACGCCGATGGTACTGCGTAACAGTGGGAGAGTAGGTAGCCGCCGTTTTCCTTGGAATCCCTTCTTCAGCTTCGCTGGGGAAGGGATTACTGTTTTCGGGAAGCTGATGGAAATTTGATAGGCTTTGCGGGGCGTTTTTTCGTTAAATCAGGTCGAATTACAAGAATTGAGCTTAAAAACTGAATATTTCGGGTTTAAATGCTACATTATGAGGATAATTATTTGTATCTTTGTCGCCCGAATTAACGAGTGAGGCCGTGGGAAAGTTTGATAAATATGAAATTGACTTAAAGGGGATGCAGGAAGGTTCTGCCAAGTATGATTTCGTGCTTGATGATACTTTCTTCGCAGCTATTGATGTGCCGGAGGTGCAGAAAGGAAAGGTCAATGTCACATTGCTTGTGAAGAAGACTTCTCACGCTTTTGAGTTAAGTTTTCACACGAAAGGGGTGGTTGTTGTGTTGTGTGACCGTTGTTTGGATGAGATGGAACAGCCGATTGTTGCGGATGATGCTTTTCGTGTGAAGTTTGGTGCGGAATATTCGGAGGAAAGTGAGGACTTGGTCATTGTTCCTGAAGAAAAGGGAACTCTGAATGTGGCTTGGTTCATGTATGAGTTTATTGCTCTTGCCATTCCGATGAAGCATGCGCATGCGCCGGGAGGCTGCAACAGCACGATGAATCGGACGTTGCACAGATATTTGCGCGGGGCAGAGTATGAATGGGGTGATTCTGATAATGATGAGTGTGAGGAGGAGATGGTTGAGAAACCGATAGATCCGCGTTGGAATGAACTGAAGAAAATATTAGATAACAATTAAAATAGTAAAGTAAAATGGCACATCCTAAAAGAAGACAGTCAAAGACTAGAACTGCAAAGAGAAGAACTCATGATAAGGCTGTAGCTCCTACGCTGGCTATTTGCCCGAATTGTGGTGAGTGGCACGAATATCACTCGGTTTGCAATGCTTGCGGCTACTACAGAGGCAAGCTCGCTATCCAGAAAGAAGCTGCTGTCTGATTGAAGACAGACACGTATCACTCTTTAGTAGTATACTTAAATGACGGGCGTCTAAAAAGATTTGTGAGATAAGTAACAAACCTTTTTAGACTGCTCTTGTTTGCGTATATAGTTCGTTTAAACCAAGTATTGATGGAAAAAATTAATGCAGTAATTACAGGAGTCGGAGGATATGTACCTGATTACGTCTTGACGAATGACGAAATCTCCAAGATGGTGGATACCAACGATGAATGGATTATGACCCGTATCGGGATTAAGGAAAGGCACATCCTGAATGAAGAAGGGTTGGGCACCTCGTATATGGCACGTAAGGCGGCCAAGCAGTTGATGCAGCGCACCGGCTCTAATCCTGACGATATTGATTTGGTGATTGTGGCCACGACTACTCCCGACTACCATTTCCCCTCTACTGCTTCTATCCTCTGTGACAAACTGCGCCTGAAGAATGCCTTTGCCTTCGACATGCAGGCTGCTTGCTCCGGTTTCTTGTATGCCATGGAGACGGGTGCCAACTTTATCCGTTCGGGTAGATGCAAGAAAGTGATCATTGTAGGTGCCGATAAAATGTCGGCCATCACCGACTATACCGACCGTTCCACTTGTCCTATCTTTGGTGACGGCGCTGCAGCGTTTATGCTGGAGCCTACCACGGAGGAATACGGCATCCTGGACTCCATCCTGCGCACCGACGGCAAGGGACTTCCCTTCCTCCACATGAAGGCAGGCGGCTCCGTGTGTCCTCCCTCTTACTTCACCATCGACAACCATTGGCACTGTGTATATCAAGAGGGACGTACCGTCTTCAAATATGCCGTGTCGAACATGTCGGATGTCAGCGCGGAGATTGCGCAGAAGAACGGGTTGACCAAGGACAACATCGACTGGGTGATTCCCCATCAGGCCAACTTGCGAATCATCGACGCAGTGGCACACCGCCTGGAGGTACCCCACGAGAAAGTGATGATTAACATCCAGCGTTATGGCAACACAAGCGCCGGCACGCTGCCCCTCTGCATCTGGGACTTCGAGGACAAGCTGAAGAAGGGCGACAACCTCATATTCACCGCTTTCGGCGCAGGCTTCACCTGGGGAGCCGTCTATGTCAAGTGGGGATACGACGGGAAGAAACAATAAGGCAGCGCAGCCGCTCGTACGCACAGAAAGACGCATCCTATTCCCAAGATTCGATGCGTTTTTTTGTGGGACGCCAATCATACTCACACCTAATTCTCATCCTATGCATAAAGCCGGTTTTGTGAACATCGTGGGCAATCCTAACGTGGGCAAGTCCACCTTGATGAACGCCTTGCTGGGCGAGAGAATATCCATCGCCACCTTCAAGGCACAGACCACCCGACACCGAATCATGGGCATCTATAACACCGAGGACATGCAGATTGTCTTCTCGGACACGCCCGGCGTGCTCAAGCCCGCCTACAAGCTCCAGGAGTCCATGCTCAACTTCTCCGTCTCTGCCCTGACGGACGCCGACGTGCTCCTGTATGTGACCGACGTCGTAGAGGCGGCAGACAAGCACGGAGACTTCGTCCAGAAGGTGGCCCAGATGCAGGTGCCCGTGCTGCTCCTCATCAATAAGATCGACCTCATCGACCAGGAGAAGCTCGAGGCCAAGGTCGGGGAGTGGGCGCAGCTCTTGCCCCGGGCCGAGGTGATACCCGTCTCGGCAAAGGCCCGGTTCAACCTCGACTATGTGATGAAGCGCATACAGGCGTTGTTGCCGGACTCGCCTCCCTATTTCGGCAAGGACCAATGGACGGACAAGCCTGCCCGCTTCTTCGTGACAGAGATTATCCGCGAAAAGGTGTTGCTCTACTACGACAAAGAGGTTCCCTACGCCGTCGAAGTCGTGGTCGAGCAGTTCAAGGAGTCGGGGAACAGCATACACATCAATGCCGTTATCTACGTCGAGCGGGACTCGCAGAAAGGCATCATCATCGGCCGGGGAGGAAGGGCCATCAAGAAGGTGGCTACCGAGGCGCGCAAGTCCCTGGAGAAGTTCTTCGGAAAGTCCATTTACCTCGAGCTCTTCGTCAAGGTAGACAAGGACTGGAGGAACTCGGACAAGGAGCTGCGCAACTTCGGATACCAGCCCGAGTAGGCCCCGGAACCGGAGCTACGAGCTACAAGCTACGAGCTACGGGCAGGCCCCGGAGTCGGAGCTACGAGCTGCAAGCTACGAGCTACGGGCAGGCCCCGGAGCCGGAGCTACGAGCTACAAGCTACGAGCTACGAGTCCGCGCTGTTTTAATCATTAGTTACACCAAAACGCAACGATATGGGAAACCTTGTAGCCATCGTGGGCCGTCCCAATGTAGGCAAGTCCACGCTCTTTAATCGCCTGACCCGCACACGCCAGGCCATCGTCAACGAAGAAGCCGGAACCACGCGCGACCGCCAATACGGAAAGAGCGAATGGCTGGGCCGGGAGTTCTCCGTCGTCGACACCGGCGGATGGGTGGTCAATTCCGACGACATCTTTGAGGAGGAAATCCGCAAGCAGGTGCTCATCGCCGTGGAGGAGGCCGACGTCATACTCTTCGTGGTGGATGTGGCCACAGGCGTGACCGACCTCGACCAGGACGTGGCAGACATCCTGCGCCGCTCCCGCAAGCCCGTCGTCCTCGTAGCCAACAAGACCGACAACTACGACCTGCAATACGGCGCGGCCGAATTCTACAGTCTGGGCCTGGGCGACCCCTATTGCATCTCCGCCTTGTCCGGCAGCGGGACGGGCGACCTCCTGGATCATCTGGTCTCCCTCTTCCGCAAGGAGGCGGCGGAGACGCTGGAGGACGACGTGCCCCGCATCGCCGTCGTGGGCCGTCCCAACGCCGGGAAGTCGTCGATCATCAACGCCTTTATGGGCGAAGACCGCCACATCGTCACCGAGATAGCCGGAACCACGAGAGACAGCATCTACACTCGCTTTAACAAGTTCGGCTTCGACTTCTATCTGGTGGACACCGCAGGCATACGTAAGAAGTCCAAAGTCTCCGAGGACCTGGAGTACTACTCCGTCATCCGGTCCATCCGCGCCATAGAGAGCGCCGACGTCTGCGTCCTCATGCTGGACGCCACCCGCGGCGTGGAGAGCCAGGACCTGAACATCGTTTCCCTCATCCAGAAGAACCAGAAGGGACTGGTGGTCGTAGTGAACAAGTGGGACCTCGTGCCCGAGAAGACCGACCGCGTGATGAACACGTTTGCCGAGGCCGTCCGTTCCCGTCTGGCCCCGTTCACGGACTTCCCCATCGTCTTCGCCTCCGCCCTGACGCGGCAGCGCCTGCTCAAGATTCTGGAAGCCGCCGGACAGGTGTACCAGCACCGCCAGCTCCGCATCCCGACGGCCCGCCTCAACGAGGAGATGCTGCCCCTCATCGAGGCGTATCCGCCCCCCTCCATCAAGGGAAAGTACATCAAGATAAAATACGTCACGCAGCTGCCCAACACCCGGGTGCCGTCGTTCGTGTTCTTCGCCAACCTGCCCCAGTACGTCAAAGAACCGTACCGCCGCTTCCTGGAGAACAAGCTGCGCGAGAAGTGGGATTTGAGTGGAACCCCTATCCACATCTTCCTGCGACAGAAATAAGGCAGGGGGCCTCAAAAACTCCCCGTCTTATCAGGCGCCTGTGAAGGCGTGAGTTACCTTTTGTTACCGGGCGGCAAGCCGTGAGGCTTGCCGCCTTTTTTTGTGCCCGCTCCCCTTGCATATCTCATAACTATTCCCTATATTTGCCACCGGACATCCGCCGAGACAGGGAAAAACTGTCCTAGGGAGTAGCAAGAGGCTGTCCTAGGGAGTAGCAAGAGGCTGTCCTAGGGAGTAGCAAGGAGCTGTCCTAGGGAGTAGGTTTTACCCCTGTCAGGAGATGCCTTCCGGGCATCATAGGGAATGGCCGGAGACTAGATTTATGTTTAACTAATTACCAAGAAAGGAAACACGCCTATGAAGTACAAGTATATGCTTAGGGGTAAACCTGGAGTAAAGGACAGCCCTAAGAAGTGGCACGCCAACCCCATGCCCGACAGTCCCGAGGACGTCAAGACCATGACACGGGCAGCTACCGAAAACACGACTACGTCGGCCATGGAAATGGAGACAGCCCTCAGCCTTTGGGGCAGCTATGCTGCCAAAAGACTCCTGGCTGGCGAGAGCGTACGCGTCGGCGACCTCGGCACTCTCCGCATAACCTTCCGCAGCAAGGGCGTGGAGAATATCGACGACTTCAAAGCCAGCCAGATGATTTACGACGTCCGCTTGCGTTTTACGCCCTCCAAGGAGTTCCGCGAAAACGTAGTCAACAAGATGACCTTCGAGTGCGGCGGCGTATTGGAAGATGGCATAGACTATTCCAGCGTCCTGGCCTACAAGAAGGCGAAAGGTCTCCTGCCCGTGGAGCCGGTGGAACCCGGCACGGGAGGCGGCGGCGGCTCCGGCGAGACCCCGCTGGGCTGAGAAAACAGGGAGGCGGCCTTGTTCCCTATCTGTGCCGCCCGCCCCTCGCATCCGTTTAACGTAACACCCGACTATGGAACAAAACAATACCCATATCCTGTGGGCGGACATCCCCGGCCTGCCGGAAGAGTCGCTGGCCTTTATCCAGGACTTCCGCCCACTGCGCGCCGAGGGGCCCGTCCGCCTCGACGCGTTCCTCCTGGTGCTCTGCCTAGGAGGCGCCAGCAGCGTGCTCATCAACAGCCGCACCTACCACGTCGCGAAGGACGACCTCGTGCTTTGCCATCCCAACATCATGATTGAAGCCGGAGACATCGACCCCGCTTTCCGCTTCCGCTCGCTCTACCTCGCCCGTCCCGTCCTCTACCAGCTCTCGCTCACGGCCGAGGGCGCCACGTGGGACCTCGTGCGCTTCATCGAGGAAAACCCCGTCATCCGCCTCGAAGAGGACGAGGTACGCGACTTCTGTCAATACTACGACCTGCTCCGCGCCAAGGCGGCGGACACTACGCGTCGCCACCGCAAGCAGACCCTGTTCTTGCTGCTGTCGGCCTTCCTGAACGAGTTCCGCGACGTGCTGGAGCGGTTCGTCGACCTGCGCCCGCAGGCCTACACGGCAGGCAACAATGTGTTCCGCAACTTCCTCGAGCTTCTGGGCACGACCTATCCCAAGCCCCGCAGCGTGGCATGGTACGCCAGCAAGCTCTGCCTCACCCCGAAGTACCTGTCCACCGTCTGCAAGGACGTCAGCGGCCAGACTGCGGGTGACATCATCGACCACTACGTGGTGCGGGACATCGACACGCTCCTGCGCACGCGCGGCAAGAGCATCAAGGAGGTGTGCAACGAACTGGAGTTTCCCAACCTCTCGTTCTTCGGGCGCTACGTCAAGAAGCACCTGGGAGCGTCGCCCAAGATGTACCGGGCGAAGATGATGGGGGAGTGAGGAAGGAGTTATAAGGAGTTAGAGGGAGTTAGAGGGAGTTAGAGGCCAATAGTTGGGCCAATGATATGCGGGGATAGTTATAAGGAATTATAGGAAGTAGGTATAGGAGGGAGTTAGACGTAGTTAGAGGGAGTTATAGGGAGTTAGAGGCCAATAGCACGGCATTCGATGTGCCCAACTATCGGCCTATAACTCCTTCTAACTCCCTCTAACTCCCTATAACTCCTTCTAAATAAAACTACTTCCCCTTCCCGTCTGCCTCAATCAGCTCCAACAGCCTTTGCACGGCCTCTTCCTCGGGGATATTCTTGAGGACGCACTCCTTGCGGCGGTATAGGCTGACACGGCCCCGGCCGGCGCCCACATACCCGTAGTCGGCATCGGCCATCTCCCCGGGCCCGTTGACGATGCACCCCATGATGGCTATCTTCAGTCCCTTGAGGTGGGCGGTGGCTGCCTTGACGCGGGCGATGGCGCCTGTCAGGTCGTAGAGCGTGCGGCCGCATCCGGGGCATGAGATATACTCGGTCTTCGACGTGCGCACGCGTCCTGCCTGCAGGATGGCGAAGGCTGTCTCGTCGATGCGGCGCGGGTCAATCTCCCCTTGGTTGAAGAGGAACACCCCGTCGCAGAGACCGTCCACAATGAGGGCGCCCATGTCTGCCGACGCCTTTATCTGCAAGTCCTCCAACGAAGTCTCGGCGTAGTGCTGAAAGTAGACCACGGGGTTCTTCAATCCCTCTCTGACCAGTTGCAAGGCCAGGGCACGCTGCTCGCCCAGTCTGTTGGGATGGTTGCTCTGCGCCACGAGGACTATCTCCGGGTGATACCTCAGGCAGGCCAGCACCTCTTCGCCCATGCCGAGGTAGGTCGTAAACAGGAACTTCCTTTCGGCCATGCACCCGGCGAGGAAGTACAGCTGATCCGTCTTGAAGGCCGGCCAGCACCCGGGTTGCCCTTGCCACAAGTCCGCGTCGACGATGTAGTCCACTCCCTCGGGCCGCTCGTCCGGCAACCGGCGTCCGACGTAGACATAGTCCGGGGTGAAGCCGGGGGCAAACTTGAGGTCGCCGTCCAGGCGCGCCGCCATCACGACGGGCACGTTGTCCCCGCCCACGTTGCCCACGGCTCGGGTGTCGCGCCGCGCGGGGTCTACGTAGTTGAAACCTGTCGCCTCGGGGCCGGGGATGTAGGGATGACCCGCGCGGGCCGTCACGTAGTCCACCAGCTTGCGGGCCACGGGAATCTCGTCCTCCGGCGGCTCGCTCAGGGACACGCGCACCGTGTCTCCCAGCCCGTCGGCCAGGCACGCTCCGATGCCCAGGGCCGACTTGATGCGGCCGTCCTCGCCCTCGCCTGCCTCGGTGACGCCCAGGTGCAACGGGAAGTCCATGCCCTCGGCCTCCATGGTGCGGGCCAGCAGGCGCACCGTTTTGACCATCAGCGGCGTATTGGAGGCCTTGATGGAGACAACGACGTCGGCGAACCGCTCGTCGCGGCAGATGCGCAGGAACTCCATGCAGGATTCCACCATGCCCTGCGGCGTGTCTCCGTAGCGCGACATAATCCGGTCTGACAGCGACCCGTGGTTCGCTCCGATGCGGATGGCTGTCCCGTTCTGGCGGCAGATGGCCAGGAAGGGGAGGAAGCGGTCGCGTATCTTTTTGAGCTCCGCCCGGTATTCGTCGTCGGTATAGTCCAGTTGCCGGAAGGTACGGGCGGCGTCGACGTAGTTGCCGGGGTTGATGCGCACCTTTTCGACGTATCGCGCTGCCACGTCGGCCACGGCAGGGTTAAAGTGGATGTCGGCCACGAGCGGAACGGGGTTTCCCTGCTCCCGCAACCGGGCATGGATGTGCTGCAGGTTCTCGGCTTCGCGGGTGCCTTGCGCGGTGAGTCGGACGTACTCGCCTCCGGCTTGCGTGATGCGCCCGGTCTGGGCCACGCAGGCCTCGGTGTCCAGGGTGTTGGTGTTGGTCATGCTCTGCAGGCGGATGGGGTTGTCTGCGCCCATGGGCACTGCTCCGATGCGGACTTCTGCGGTCTCGCGCCGGGAATAATTGTATAGGTCCATCTGTGTATCGTTTTTTAGTGGATTAGGGATTGGGGGATACAAAGAATGAAGGACGGGCGACGGTTCTTCCCCCGTCTCCGCATCCTTCATTCTCCGTCGCGGGCATGGCCCGTCAGTTGGTCTTGTAGTCGTATTTCACCTCTTTCAGGTCTTCGTTGGCCTTGGTAATCTTCTGCTTCAGTCCCTCCTTGTAGGCGGCGAAGGTCTCGGCCAGTCGGTCGTCGGCCAATGCCAGTATCTGCACCGCCAGTATCGCGGCGTTCATGGCCCCGTTGATGGCGACTGTGGCCACGGGTATTCCGGGAGGCATCTGTATGATGGAATAGAGAGCGTCCACTCCATCCAGCACGGCACCCTTGACAGGCACTCCGATGACGGGCAGGGTGGTGTTTGCCGCGATGACTCCCGGCAAGGCCGCGGCCATGCCGGCAGCTGCGATGATGACTCGGATGCCCCTCTCCCGGGCTCCTTTGGCAAAGGCTTCCACGGCTTCGGGGGTGCGGTGTGCCGAGAGGGCGTTCATCTCGAAGGGGACGTGGAGGTCGTTAAGCAGTTGGGCGGCCTTCTCCATGACCGGGAGGTCGGAGGTGCTGCCCATGATGATACTCACTAAGGGAGACATGGTTGTGATGGTTTAATGGGTTAGTGTCTGGTCGGTTGTCATTCGTTGATGAGGGCCTTGTAGGCTTCGGCGTCCAGCAGGCAGTCAAAGTCCGCGTCGGCAGCCGGGCGCATCTTGATGAGCCAGCCCTTTCCGTAGGGGTCTTGGTTGACCAGCTCCGGCTGGTCGGCCAGGTCGGGGTTCTGTTCCAGCACTTCGCCGGACACGGGGATGAACAGGTCGGAGATGGTCTTCACGACTTCGATGGTTCCGAAGGTGTCGCCTGCGGCCAGAGTCTCGCCTTCGGTCTGGATGTCCACGAAGACGATGTCGCCCAACTGCTGTTGCGCGTAGTCGGTGATGCCCACGTAGGCGATGTCGCCTTCCTGGCGAATCCACTCATGTTCCTTGGTGTACTTCACGTTGGTTGGATAGTTCATAATCGTTTGGTTTTAATGGGTTATAGAATGTATAAAGATCTTGGTCATTGCGCCGTAGAAAGGGTCGAGCACCAGCAGGGCGCACGCCAGTCCCACGACGAATCCTCCCAGCACCTCGCCCAGCGTGTGATGCCGCAGGATGATGCGCGCGCTGCCCAGCATGCCCGCTATCAGGATGAAGACGCAGAGCCACCACACCGGGTTGTAGTTGAAAAGCGAGCAGAACACCGTCACCCCGCCTATCACGGCGCCTGCGCCGGCCATGTGCTCGCTCAGCTTCCACCGCAGGTTGAGCGCCACGCAGATAAGCATGATGACCAGCGCCGTCCAGAGTATGTTGACCAGGTACCAGGGCAGGCGCATGCGGTACATCATGGCCAGGCCGAAGGCATAAGACGTGATGGTGAGCAGGAAGGGCACGTAGCGGCGGCGGCGTTCCACCAGGTCGCGCAGGCTGAAGCCGTTCATCTTGCGGAAGAGGAAGATGGTGAACGTGGGGAGGAAGATGGTGAAGCAATAGACCACGCCCAGCACCAGTAGCTTGTAGCTGAGGGGCATCATGCGCAGGTAGGTGCAGAAGAACAGCACCACGAAGGCCAGGAAGGGAATGGAAAACGGCGTGAACAGCATCGACACGATGCGTGCCGCCCGCACCAGGTTCCGCTCGTCGTGGCTCAGCGCGATGTCCGCCGTGCCCGGTCCCTTGGGCATCAGTTCTTCGGCCTTGTGTTCCAGTATTTCTGTCTCGTTCATGTCCTTGTTGCCTGTTCGTTGGGCTCACTTGCGCAGCCTTGCCACGGGGATGTTCATCTGCTGGCGGTATTTGGCCACGGTGCGCCGCGCTATGGGATAGCCTTTCTGCTTAAGTATCTCGGTCAGTTCGTCATCGGTGTAGGGCTTGGTCTTGTCCTCGCCGTCGATGCACTCTTTCAGTATCTTGCGAATCTCGCGCACGGACATTTCCTCGCCGTCTTCGGTGACATAGCCGTCGCTGAAGAAGAACTTCAGGGGATAGATGCCGTAGTTGGTCTGCACGTACTTGCTGTTGCTCACGCGCGATACGGTGCTGATGTCCAGCCCGGTGCGCTCGGCCACGTCCTTCAGTATCATGGGGCGCAACAGCGACTCGTCGCCTTCCAGGAAGAAGGGGCGTTGCAAGTCGATGATGGCCTGCATGGTTTTCATCAGCGTGTTCTGTCGTTGTTTCACGGCGTCGATGAAGCCCTGCGCGGCGTCCACCTTCTGCTTCAGGAAGAGCAGGGCCTCGCGCGACTCCTTGGTCTGGTTGGCCTTGTTCTTGGTGTGCTCTTCCAGCAGGGTGGTGAAGTCGCGGTTCATGCGCAGTTCGGGCACGTTGCGGTTGTTCAGCGTCAGGGTGATGGTGCCGTCGTCGGCCGTCTCCACGATGAAGTCGGGCACAATCTGTTGCAGGTTCTTGCCGATGGTCTCGCCCATCGAGGCCCCCGGGCGGGGATTGAGGCGGCAGATTTCGCGGATGGCGCGTTCGGCCGTGTCCTTGTCGATGTCCAGTTTCTGCTGGATTTTGTCCCAGTGCTTGCGGGTGAACTCTTCGTAGCAGTCCTGCACAATGCGCTCTTCCGTCTTCAGCAGCGGGTCGGCGTGTCCGGGCCGGCGTTGCTGCATCTTGCGGCGTATCTGGATGAGGAGGCATTCCTGCAGGTTGCGGGCGCCCAGGCCGGGAGGGTCGAAGTCCTGGATGACGTGCAGCACCTCTTCCAGTTCCTTGGGGCTGGCGTCGATACCCGAATAGATGGCCAGTTCGTCGCTGATGCTGTCCAGGGGCTTGCGCAGCAGCCCGTCGTCGTCCAGCGACCCGATGAGGTATTCGGCCAGTTCGCGCTGCCGGGGCGTCAGGTCCTGCTCGCCCAGCTGTTCTTTCAGCGTTTCGTAGAACGAGGTCGAGTCCGAGAAGGGGATTTCTTCCGCCTTGTTGTCGTCGCGGCTGCGGTTGTTTTCCTGCAGCTTATAGTCGGGGATGTCGTCCTCCGTCAGGTAGTCGCTCAGCGAGTCGTAGTCCGTGTCGCCTCCGTCCTCCGGGCTTTCGCGTTCGGCGTCGGGCGAGTCGGCATAATCGTCGGCAGACGGCTCCTTGCCTTCTTCCAGGGCAGGGTTTTCCAGCAGTTCGGCCCGCACGCGGTCTTCCAGCTCCACGGCAGGCAGTTCCAGCAGCTTCACTACCTGAATCTGCTGTGGCGACAAGGTTTGCACCTGTTGCTGCGTCTGCGTCTGGATTTGTCGGGAGGCTTGTGCCATTTTCGTTGCGTTTCGGTTGGTTACGGCCACAAATGTAGTGAATTGTTCGCGAATGTGAAACGTTCGGGAACGATATTTCATTCGCTTTCCCTTTCGTCTCCTTTCCTGTCTCTTCCTCTTTCTGCTGGATGATGATAAAAATATTTTATATCTTGCGTCGTCCCTTCCTACTTCATCCGCTCGCTGTTTCCCTCTTCCTCCTGCTTATACCCTCTTCGTACCAAAGTCGTACCATCTTCGTCTCTCCTTCGTCCCGGAAACGTCCTTCCTTCCACGCTATAAAGACGAAGGAAATGCGAGGAAGGCGCGAAGGAAATCAAACGTGGAATGGGAAAAAAACGGACAGCCTTGCAGCACATGGCCGGGTGGAAGTTTGTGCATAGTTGTTTTTGTGCGGGATATTTTCTAAATTTGCAGAAAATCAATGTATAACCATAAAAAACAAAGAACTTATGAGAAACGCTTATTTACATTGGCTGTTGCCGATTCTGTTGCTCGCCTGCTTTGCCGGTTGCAAAGAAGAGATGATAGATGGGGGAGGGCCTTTGACATGGGAAGAATGTCCCGGCATTGAGTTGGGTGAGTGGTCTGCATCGGTTAATGTTCCGGCCGAAGGAACATCATATTTGCTGGTCTGCACCAATCCCTGGCCGAATTACGGCATTTGGCTCAGCAGTGTAAGTGTAGACGAACAATTCGTTACTCTTGACGAAGAACAGTTTATGGCCGAGGGTGAATGGGGCAGCGTGGTGTGTGAAGAGGAAAAACTAAGCATAACTATAGCCCCCAACCACACCGGCAAGGTGCGCGTTATTGAAGTTGAGCCGACACGAATCGGTTGTTTTTATAGCATTATCCTTACCCAGCAACCCCTTGCGGAGTAGCGGCTGGGTGTGAGGAGTAATCGGACGGTTGAACGGATTCCATGAAACAGGATCGTTTTGTGTTGCGGTTTCGGATTGTTTTCCTTATCTTTGCTCGGCAAGATTGATATATAAAGACTATGTTTGCAAAAGAAACTTACGTACAGCGCCGGGCCGTGCTGAAAAAGACGGTGGGCCAAGGCGTGCTGCTGTTCCTGGGCAACGACGAGCAGGGGCTGAATTATGAAGACAACACCTTTCGTTACCGCCAGGATTCCTCCTTTCTGTATTACTTCGGCCTTTCGTTTGCGGGGCTGAACGCCATCATTGATATCGACGAAGACCGGGAGATTATCTTCGGCGACGAGTTGTCCATCGACTACATCGTGTGGATGGGCACGCAACCCACCCTGCACGAGAAGGCGGCCGCCGTGGGCATCACGGAGACCCTCCCCTCGGCCCAACTGCGGGAATACCTGCACCGGGCCGTGCAGCAGGGACGCACCATCCACTACCTGCCGCCCTACCGCGCCGAGCACAAGCTGAAACTGATGGACTGGCTGGGCGTGCCGCCCGCTCACCAGGAGGGTTCCGTGCCCTTCATCCGTGCCATCGTGGCCCAGCGCAACGTGAAGACGGCGGAAGAGATTGCCGAGATAGAGCGTGCTTGCGACGTGACGGCAGACATGCACATTGCCGCCACCCGCTTCATCCGCCCGGGCATGTATGAGTATGAGGTGGTGGCCGAGATGAACCACGTGGCCGAAAGCCGCAACTGCGAGCTTTCTTTTGCCACCATCGCCACCATCAACGGGCAGACGCTGCACAATCACTATCACGGCAACCGCATCGAGGAAGGCCAGCTCTTCCTTATTGACGCCGGGGCAGAGCTGCCTTCGGGCTATTGCGGCGACATGTCGTCCACCATCCCCGTCGGCAAGACCTTCACCCCGCGCCAGCGCGCTGTCTACGAAATCCAGAACGCCATGCACCTGGAGAGCGTCAAGGCCCTGCGCCCCGGCATTCCTTACATGGATGTCTACGACCTTTCGGCCCGCGTCATGGTGGACGGCATGAAGGAGCTCGGCCTGATGAAGGGCAACACGGAAGACGCCGTGCGCGAAGGCGCTCACGCCTTATTCTATCCGCACGGGTTGGGCCACATGATGGGCCTGGACGTGCACGACATGGAGAACCTGGGCGAAATCTGGGTGGGCTACGACGGGCAGCCCAAGAGCACGCAGTTCGGGCGCAAGAGCCAGCGTCTGGCCATTCCGCTGCAGCCGGGCTTTGTGCACACCGTGGAGCCGGGCATCTACTTTATCCCCGAACTCATCGACCTGTGGCGCAGCCAGGGCAAGTTCACGGACTTCATCAACTATGACAAGGTGGAAGAATACCGTCACTTCGGCGGCATCCGCAACGAGGAGAACTACCTCATCACCGACACCGGCGCCCGCCGACTGGGCAAGAAGATTCCGCTGACGCCGGACGAGGTGGAGGCGTTGAGATAGTGGACAAGGGGACGAATCCTACGCATGTAGTTCGAGCACGAAGCGTGCCCCCTTGGTGTATTCCGTGTCCAAAGACAGGTAGCCGTTCATCTTCGTGGCCTCCAGGGCGCAGATGGGCAGGCCCAGACCGTCGCCTTGTGTTAGGTCGCGTACGCCGTTGAAGGGCTTGAAGAGGCTCTCTCGCGCTTCCATGGAGATGCCGCAGCCCGTGTCTGACACGACGAACTGGTGGGTGTGTGCACCGCGTTTTTTGAAGTCCAGCCATATCTTGCCCCCGGCGGGCGTGTGGATGGCAGCGTTGTGCAGCAGGTGGCGCAGGATGACTGCCGTGTGCTCTTCGTTGAGGCGTACCATTAGTTTCGGGGCGTTAACGGTCAGCGTCACGTCGGCCTTTGTCGTGCCGCGTATTTCGTTCATTATCTCTTCGCAGAACGTTGCGACGTTGATTTCGGACAGCTCATACGGCTGGTCCAGCGACTTTTCCAGGGCCGACAGTTGCTCGATGTGGGCGGTGAAGTCCTTCAAGGCCTGCACGCCGGGCTGGCTGCCGTCCAGGGTGTCCAGCGTGGGGCGCATCTGGGCGGATATGTTGCCGATGAATTGGGTCTTGAGCGCGTCGTGCTCGCGGGCCGTCCGGATGTCCTTCTGCTGCTTGCGGCTCAATGCCACGAAGCGCATCAGCACCACTCCGCCAGCCACCAGTCCTGCTGCCAGGATGAGGGCCAGGACGCACAGGGCTGCGACGGTGCGGCTGCGGGTGTCCAGGGCATCGTCTTTCTGGGCAATGGTCTGTTGGACGGCATCATATTGCGCCTGCAGGGTGTCATAGCGCGCTTGGGCCATCACTTGTTGTATGGAGTCGTGCCAGTGCATGTAGCGGTCGTAAGCCTTTGCCATCAGGTTGCTGTTGCCCGTGCGTCGGCCCATGGATATCATTTCCCGGTAGCACGCCTCGGCTTTGGCGTAGTCTTTTTGTGCGGCATAGCGTTTCACCAATTCATCCAGAGCGGCATCTCCTTCGCTGTTCCGTCCGAAGGAATAGCAATAGTTGGCCTGTGCGTAGAGCAGGTCGGTCTCCAGCGAATCGGTTTGGGCAGTCTGCTCCCATTCCGCCAGCTTGTCCAGTTGCTCTTTGGCGCTGCCCGACTTGCGCAGTTTGATGTACATCCGCAGGCGTTCCCGGGTGACGGCATAGCGCAGGGCAGGCAGGGTTTCTCCCACCCGCTGTCCTTGGCTGACCAGCATGCGTTCGATGCCATACAGCAGTGCGAAGGCGGCCTTGTAGTCGTTCTCCCGGTGGTAAAGGGCGGCTGCCTGCACGCCGCAGGCCACTGCTTCCCGGTATCGGGCATCGGCGGCATAGGCTTCGTAGGCCTGCTGGAAGAGGACGCGTGCCCGTGTGTAGTTTTTCTGTGCCAGACTTTCTTGCGCCTGTTGGCCGAGGCTCTCGCCTTTGTGTTGTGCCCAGGCGGGAATGGACAGACAGCATAACGTTGCCCAAAGTAGGAGTCCGATTGCTCTTTTCATGTCTGTAAATGCTTTGTTTGCCCGTAAAGTTACGACATTCTGCCGTATGTTGTGCTTTTGTCTGCGCTTTTCTTGCAAAAACGCCCCAAGAAACGCGGGCCGCGCCACACGCTCATCAGACTTGGATGTCGGCCGATGAGGTGTCGCGCAGCTCGCGCCTGTCATCATATGCTTGTCACAAGGCCGTCGCACTGCCTGCGTCCGGCTGTTTGGGCTGGGGACAAAGAGGTCAGATGTCCTTTTCCCGGATGAGATATTCGGCAATCTGCACGGCGTTCAGTGCGGCGCCTTTCTTGATTTGGTCGCCCACAATCCAGAAGGTCAGCCCGTTGTCGTTGGCCAAATCTTTGCGGATGCGGCCCACGTAGACAGGGTCTTTGCCTGCCAGGAACAGCGGCATGGGATACTCCTTCTCCGCCGGGTTGTCCATCAGGACGAGGCCCTCGCCTTTGGAGAAGGCTTCGCGGGCTTCTTCCACCGTGACGGGGCGTTCTGTCTCCACCCAGATGCTTTCCGAGTGCGAACGCAGGGCGGGCACGCGCACGCAGGTGGCGCTGACGCGGACGTCGCTGTGCATGATTTTGCGCGTTTCGTTATACATCTTCATCTCTTCCTTCGTATAGCCGTTGTCTGTGAAGACGTCGATTTGGGGGATGAGGTTGAAAGCCAACTGGTAGGCAAACTTCTCTACGGTCACAGGTTCTCCGGCCAGCACCTGGCGGTATTGTTCGTACAATTCCTGCATGGCGGCGGCACCGGCTCCGCTGGCGGCCTGGTAGGTGGACACGTGCACCCGCTTGATATGGCTCAGCCCTTCGATGGCTTTCAGGGCCACGACCATTTGGATGGTGGTGCAGTTGGGATTGGCGATGATGCCGCGCGGACGTATCTTGGCGTCGGGGGCATTGACCTCGGGCACCACCAAGGGTACGTCGTCATCCATGCGGAAGGCGCTGGAGTTGTCAATCATCACGGCTCCATACTTCGTGATGGTCTCCGCAAACTCTTTGGAAGTGCCGGCCCCGGCCGATGTGAAGGCGATGTCCACTCCCTTGAAGTCGTCGTTGTGTTGCAGGAGTTTGACCTCGATTTCCTGGCCACGGAAGGTGTACTTGCTTCCGGCGCTGCGTTTGGAACCGAACAACAGCAATTCGTCTACCGGAAAATTTCTTTCATCGAGCACGCGCAGGAACTCTTGTCCCACGGCTCCGCTTGCTCCCACAATCGCTACTTTCATTTTTTACTTTCTGCTTTTTGAGGTTTGATAATACGGATTCCTCTTTCGCCTTCGCTCCGTCGGTTTGCCGTCCTTGTGAACAGAAGCCCGGCCAACTGCCATTTGCGCTTGCGAAAGTTGGATGTTATTGTCTTTTTCGGCGGCAAATTTACAACAAAATGCGGTAGGACGGTTTCCCAAGTGAAAAGTTTTTCGTTATTTTGCACACCGAACCTCAAAACCTACTGCCCATGGACTTGTTCCACTTCAGCCTGCAACTGCCCATCACAGATCCTACTTGGATTTTCCTTCTGGTGTTGCTCATCATTCTTTTCGCTCCGATCCTGCTGAACAAGTTGCGCATTCCGCACATCATCGGCATGATTCTGGCCGGGCTGGTGGTGGGAGAGCATGGCTTCAACATCCTGGCGCGCGACAGCAGTTTCGAGCTTTTTGGCAAGGTGGGCGTCTACTATATCATGTTTCTGGCGGGGTTGGAGATGAACATGTCCGACTTCAAGAAGAACCGGGGCAAGGCGGTGATGTTGGGGCTGCTGGCCTTTATCATCCCGATAGGCATCGGCATGGTGACCAACATGTTCCTGCTGGAATACGGCCTGCTGACTTCGGTGTTGCTGGCCAGCATGTATGCCTCGCATACGCTGGTGGCCTATCCCATTGTCATCCGATACGGCATCTCGCGCCACCGCAGTGTGAGCATCGCCGTGGGCGGCACGGCCGTGACGGACACGCTGACCCTGCTGGTGCTGGCTGTCATCAGCGGCCTGTTCAAGGGCGAGGCGGGCGGCTGGTTCTGGGTGTGGCTGGTGGCCAAGGTAGTGGTGCTGGGCGCGCTCATCATGTGGCTGTTTCCCCGCATCGGGCGTTGGTTCTTCCGGCGGTATGACGACGGGGTGATGCAGTTCATCTTTGTGTTGGCCATGGTGTTCTTGGGCGCGGGGCTGATGGAATTCATCGGTATGGAGGGCATCTTGGGCGCTTTCCTCGTGGGCCTGGTGCTGAACCGGCTGATACCGCATGTGTCGCCCCTGATGAGTCATCTGGAGTTTGTGGGCAATGCGTTGTTCATCCCCTACTTCCTGATTGGCGTGGGCATGCTGATAGACATCCATGTCATCTTTGGCGGAGGCGACGCGCTGAAGGTGGCCGGCGTGATGATAGTGGTGGCCCTAGTGGGCAAGTGGATTGCTTCGTGGCTGACGCAGAAGATATACCACATGTCGGTGCTGGAGCGCGACCTGATGTTCGGCTTGAGCAATGCGCAGGCGGCGGCCACGCTGGCTGCGGTGCTGGTGGGCTACGGACTGATTCAACCCAACGGAGAACGCCTGCTCAACGAGGATGTGCTGAACGGCACGGTGCTGCTTATCCTGGTGACCTGCGTGGTCAGTTCCTTTACCACCGAGCGCGCGGCGCGCAAGATAGCCATGGGCGAGGCGCACCCCGAGGAAGACCGCTCGCGCGAGCCGGAAAAAATACTGATCCCCGTGGCCAACCCTGCCACCATCGACTACCTGATGAGCCTTGCTCTCCTGATACGCGACTCCAAGCAGAAAGACAACTTGGTGGCTCTGAACGTCATCAACGACCATACCGAGTCCGACCGCCTGGAGCAGCAGGGCAAGCGATACCTGGAGCGGGCGGGCAAAATCACGGCATCGGCCGGCATACGCCTGCAGTGCATCAGCCGCTACGACCTGAACATAGCGGCCGGCATCATCCATACGGCACGCGAATACGATGCCACGGATGTCATCATCGGCCTGCACTACAAGGTGAACTTGGTGGACTCGTATTTCGGCAAGCTGACGGAGAGCCTCTTGAAGGGGTTGCACCGTGAGGTGATGGTGGCGCGCTTTCTCATGCCCCTCAACACGCTGCGGCGCATCATCGTGGCCGTGCCGCCCAAGGCCGAATACGAGGCGGGCTTCCAGAAGTGGGTGGAGCACTTCTGCCGCATGGGGGCGTCGCTGAATTGCCGCGTGCACTTCTTTGCCGGGCAGCAGACCACGAACCTGCTCCAGGCCCTGGTGCGCAAGAAGCATGGCGGCACGATGACCGAGTTCTCGCGCCTGGACAATTGGGACGACCTGCTGCTGCTGACGGGACAGGTCAATTATGACCATCTGCTGGTGGTCATCAGCGCGCGCCGCGGTTCCATCTCTTACGACAGTTCGTTCGAGAAATTGCCCGGGCAGCTCAGTAAATACTTCAACAACAACAGTCTCATCGTGCTCTACCCCGACCAGATTGGCGAGCCGCAGGAGGCCATCTCCTTCTCCAACCCGCAGGGAAGCAACGAGAGCCAGCACTACGAAAAGGTGGGACGATGGTTCTACAAATGGTTTAAGAAAGAAGAATAAGATATTATAGCTTATGACGGAAGATTGGCAACAACGGACGGCCCTCTTGTTGGGCACGGAAAAGGCAGCGCGCCTACGGCAGGCGCATGTGCTGGTGGTGGGATTGGGCGGCGTGGGCGCCTGGGCCGCCGAGATGCTGTGCCGCGCCGGGGTGGGCCGGCTGACGCTGGTGGATGCCGATACCGTGCAGCCCACCAACCTCAACCGCCAGTTGCCCGCCCTGCACTCCACGTTGGGGCAGCCCAAGGCCGACGTGCTGGCCGCCCGCTTCCGCGACATCAATCCCGACGTGCAACTGACGGTGCTGCCCGTCTTCCTGCAAGACGAGGCCATCCCACGCCTGCTGGATGCCGCCCGCTATGATTTCGTGGTGGATGCCATCGACACGCTGTCTCCCAAGTGCCATCTGATAGCCGAAGCTCTGTGCCGCCGCCTCAAAATCGTGTGCAGCATGGGCGCGGGTGCTAAGAGCGATATTACGCAGGTGCGCTTCGCCGACCTTTGGGACACGTACCACTGCGGCCTGAGCAAGGCCGTGCGCAAGCGGCTGCAGAAGATGGGCGTCCGTCACAAGGTGCCCGTGGTGTTTAGTGCCGAGCAGGCAGACCCCAAGGCCGTGATGCTGACGGACGACGAGCGGCACAAGAAGTCAACGTGCGGCACGGTGAGCTACTTGCCTGCCGTCTTCGGCTGCTACCTGGCGGAGTATGTGATCAAACGATTATGATTCAGTTAGACAATATTACCAAGAGTTTCGGCCCCCTGCAGGTGCTGCGGGGCATCAGCCTGACGGTGGAGTCGGGCGAAGTGGTGAGCATCGTGGGCCCCAGCGGAGCGGGCAAGACCACGCTGTTGCAAATCATGGGTACGCTGGACCGACCGGACACGGGCACGGTGCTTGTCGACGGCACGTCGGTCGGAAGCCTTAAGGAACGCGAACTGGCCGCCTTCCGCAACCGCCGCATCGGTTTTGTCTTTCAGTTCCACCAGCTTCTGCCCGAATTTACGGCGGCGGAGAACGTGATGATTCCCGCCCTCATCGCCGGACGCGGGCAGCAGGAGGCGCGCCGCGAGGCCCTGGACATGCTGTCGCTATTGGGGCTGGACGGACGTGCCGGGCACAAGCCCAACGAACTGTCCGGCGGCGAGAAGCAGCGCGTGGCCGTGGCGCGCGCCCTCATCAACCGCCCCTCGGTGGTGCTGGCCGACGAGCCTTCGGGTAGTTTGGACATGCAGCACAAGGACGAGTTGCACCGCCTGTTCTTCGACCTGCGCGACCGCTTGGGGCAGACCTTTGTCATCGTGACGCACGACGAGGGCCTGGCCCGCCTGACCGACCGCACCATTCATCTGATGGATGGGATGCTGGTTTCTTGAAAGGGGGGGCCACATATTTTACTTTTTATCGGCAAAAGATTCGGCAATCTTCTGCCTTATTTTCTGCCAGCTCGGTATCTGCTTGAGTTCCCTGCGTATCGGAGCATCGTACAACAGGAACAGCAAAAAGAGGAAGATACAGGCGTATGCAGCCCAACCATACATCTGCTTGATGCTG
>CASENE010000042.1 GCA_949289265.1 uncultured Bacteroides sp. | reverse complement strand
CACGAAGTGACGGGGTGGTAGCGAATAACTACTTAATTCATAGAATATTTTTCCCTACCACCTCCCCCTTCGGGTACTCACCCCCTTCGGCTCCCCCGTTATCGGGGGAGGGCAACCTCCCCGGAGGAGGAGAATTCAGTTACCACAGCGTATTAATCACTAATCACTAAACGCTAAACACTAACAGATAAATTATCATTTAACACAATAAACAGATGAACATGAAGAAGAATTTCCTGTATGCAGCAGCCCTGACGCTCTGCATGAGTTTCGCTGCCACGGCTTGCAGCGACGATGACAACAACGGCAACGGCGGTAACACCGGCGGTTCCACGGTGGAAGAGATTGACATCACCGCCGAAAACGCCTCCAACTGGTATGCCTACATGGGCGAGGTGGCCCGTCTGCTGGACCGCGACGCCTCCGACCTCTACAGTTACTGGAGCGAGGAGTACAACAACAGCGGCCACAGCTACGCCGAGATTTTCAAGCAGCACAACGTGTCCGGCTACTTCCAGACAGCCGCCTTGTGCGTGCAGCAGATTATCGACGGCTGCTACGACATAGCCAACGAGGTGGGCGACGCCAAGATTGGCGACCCGTATGACATGTACGTCAGCGGCGACACGCAAGGCGCCCTCTATGCCGTGGAATCCTGGTTCAGCTGGCACTCCCGCGAGGACTACTCCAACAACATCATCTCCATCTACAGCGCCATTGTCGGCTCGAGGGACGTGACGGTGACCAGCGACCAACTGATGCTGGACGGTTCTGCCGTGGCTCCCAACTCCGTGTACAACGTACTGAAGGATAACGGTTATGCCGACCTGGCCGACGAGACAATGCAGGCCATCAAGAAGGCGCACGATGCCATCTTGGCCATTCCCGCTCCCTTCCGCAGCCACATCAACAGCCAAGAGGCGTTGGATGCCCAGGAGGCTTGCCTGGAACTGGCCACGTTGTTGCAGAACCGCCTGCGGGGCGTCTTCGATGCCGGACAACCTTTGGCCAGCGATGAACTGCTGAACGGCGTGGTCGATACTTACGTGGACGACGTGGTATTGCCCACCTACCTCGACCTGAAGAACGCCGCCGCCCAGTTGTATGCCGAGGTCACCGCCCTGGCCAAGAACCCCACGAACAGCGGTTTTGAGTCCGTGGCCGAGCAATGGATTGTGTCCCGCGCCCCGTGGGAGAAGAGCGAAGCCTTTCTCTTCGGTCCCGTGGCCGACAAGGGCCTCGACCCCAACATGGACAGCTGGCCGCTCGACGCTACGGCCATTGTGAACATCCTGAACACGGGCGACCTGGACCAGCTCATCTGGAACGGCGACTACGACGAGAACTCTTCGTCCATTGCCGACGCGCAGAACGTCCGCGGCTTCCACACGCTGGAGTTCCTCCTCTTCAAGGACGGCAAGGCCCGCACGGTGCCCGCCGAATAATCCCGCCCGACCATGAGACATAGGAACAGATTACTGGCCGTCCTGCTCTGCGCCGCCTCCCTGCTGGTCGCCTGCGACACCGAGGATACGTACGACGTGCTGGACATCGAGGTGCCCGCCGGTTACGAACTGTCGGCGGGCACGTCCACCCTCTTCGTGCGTTCGTCCAAGGCGTATGACATGCCGGCCTCGTGGGTGACGGGTGTCTACAACTCGCGTTTCAACAGTGGCGACGGCCTCTATGACGACGTGCGCACCAGCGGCAACACCGAGGGCGGCGGATTGGGGCCTGTCTATGCGGGCTATTCCTGCGGCAGTTGCCACCGCAATGCCGGGCGCACCACCCCGACCACGTGGACTGAGGGCGGCACGGGCAGCACGGGCTTTTCGTCGATGCTGGTCTACGTCAGCCGGAAGAACGGCGCTTTCTTCCGCGACTATGGCCGCGTCCTGCACGACCAGGCCATCTACGGCGTCCGGCCCGAAGGCAAGCTGCACGTGGATTGGCGGTATGAGAAGTTCCGGTTCCCCGACGGCGAAGAGTATGAGTTGGCCGCGCCCACGTACCGCATCACCGAGTGGTATGCCGACAGCATCGCGCCCGAAGACCTGTTTTGCACCGTCCGCATCCCCTTGCGCCACGTGGGCATGGGGCAGATGATGGCCATCGACACCAAGGAGATTGAAGCCCTGGCCGCCCGGAGCAACTACCCGGAGTATGGCATCAGCGGCCGCTGCAACTACATTACGGAGAAAGGCGTCACGGGCGTAGGCCTCTCCGGCAACAAGGCGCAACACCTGGATCTGACCGTCGAGTTGGGCTTCTCCAGCGACATGGGCGTCACCAACAGCCGCTATCCCGAGGAAATCTGCGAGGGGCAGGCGCAGGTCAGCCAAGGCAGCCTGATGGGCCTCAGTTATGACCAGCTGGACGTCTCTGCCGAAGACATGGAGGACGTCGACCTCTACATGCAGGCCCTCGGCGTGCCCGCCCGTCGCGACGTGGACGACCCGCAGGTGCAGCTGGGCGAACAGATGTTCTACGAGGCCAAGTGCCACCTGTGCCACGTCACCACCCTGCACACCAAGACGCGCGGTTCCACCCTGCTGATGGGCACGCACCTGCCTTGGCTGGGCGGGCAGACCATCCACCCGTATTCCGACTTCCTGCTGCATGACATGGGTAGCGAAATCATGGGTGTCGGCCTGAACGACAATTATGTCAGCGGCCTGGCCCACGGCAACGAGTGGCGCACCACCCCGCTGTGGGGCATCGGCCTGCAGGAGATTGTGAACGGGCATACTTACTTTCTGCACGACGGCCGGGCGCGCAACTTTGTCGAGGCCATCATGTGGCACGGCGGCGAGGGCGAGGCGTCCAAGAACCTCTTCAAGAACATGACGAAGACGGAGCGCGACGCGCTGGTGCGCTTTCTGCAATCGCTGTGAGGCTCTTTGTGACATCGCGGACGTAGCAGACTGTGTCGCTTATGACAGTTTCATTAACGAACCAAACAGACTTCATACAATGAAAAAGATACTGATTCTTGCCCTCCTGGCCCTGTTCTTGCCGACGGCCTTGTGGGCACAATACGAAGAAGAGACCGCCAATGGCGTCGTGTCGTTGGCAGGCCGCGAAGGCTTCTCCATCGAAACCAAGAAAGGCGATTTCGTCTTTAAACCCTACCTGCTGGTGCAGGCCAGCGCCCACTACAACTGGTATGACGACGAGGGTCTGGACCCCGCTTACAACCAGGACAACGTGGCCAACAGCGGCTTCGCCATCCCCTACGCCGTGCTGGGCTTCACGGGCAAGGCGTTCGACCGGGTGACGTTCAACCTCTCGCTCAATGCCGCGGCCAGTGGGGGCGCCCTGCTGCAGCAGGCCTGGTTCGACGTGGCTTTCCGGCCCCAGTTGGCCTTGCGTGTGGGTAAGTTCAAGACGCCCTTCTCGCACGCCTACCTTACTACCTTGGGCGAGGCTTTGCTGCCGCAGATGCCCCTGTCGCTCACCACGTCGGTCATCATGCCCTATTCGCTCAACGCCGTACTGCCCAACATCGGCACGGGTTTCGACCTGGGCGTCGAGCTGCACGGGCTGGTGCACGGCAAGTTCGGCTACGAGGTGGGGCTCTTCAACGGCACGGGCGCTTCGGTCAACGTGGCGGGCAAGACGTTGAGCGACGACTGGCACATCCCCTCCCTGCTCTATGCCGGACGCCTGACCTGGATGCCGCACGGCGTGATGCCCGCCACGCAGGGCAATCCCAACCGGCTGCGTGAGAACAAACTCCTCGTCGGCCTCTCTGCTTCCCTCAATGTAGAGAGCGAGTACGAGAGCACCAACGACACCCGCATCGGCGTGGAGGCGGCCTGGCTTTACCACAAGCTCTACCTGGCCGCCGAGGCCTATTGGATGCACGTGGGCTTCACGAAGCGGCAGAAGATTGACGAGACCTACGACTATCTGGGCGGATACGTGCAGGGCGGTTACTTCGTGGCGCCGCGACTCCAGGTGGCTGCACGGTATGACTTCTTCAACCGCAACGGTATGGACACGAACGGCTTCCTCAACATGCCCGCCGTGGGACTGAACTACTTTTTCCGGGGGTGCAACCTCAAGCTGCAGGCCATGTACCAATACGTGGGACGCTACGGGCACGACGACCAACTGGACCGCGACAACGACAACTTGGGCCTGGCCACGCACAGTGCCACCGTACAACTGCAATATTCCTTCTGACCTAATCCGGAGCGTATGAAGAACTTTGCAAGCAAATGGATGATTGGGGCGGTCTGGCTGTGTACGTTCGCTGCGTGCGACGACGGCCGCCTCCATGCCGACCGCCTGATTCTCCCCGAAGAGGGTCGCGTGGTGAAACTCACCGCCACGCTCAGCGGACTGGACACGTGGACGGACGGATACAGCATCGTCTTGGCCGGCTTCGAGAGGGGCAGCGACTATACCGTCATAGCCAAGCCCGTGCAGGCCGGAAGCGACGGAACGGTGGCTCTCACCCTGTCTGGCGTGTCCGAAGAAGTCACCACCCTCGAACTGTGCGCCATCAACCGCATCCGCAAGCGGGTGGCCACCTATTATGCACTGGATTGCTCGACGTTGGACGATGACACCCTCCGCATCGACGCCGGCACGCTGGACGTGGGCATGTTCGCCACCATCCAGCAGGACATCTTCGACCGTACCTGCACGGGATGCCATGGCCAGGGGCGTTGGCTGGACTTGAGTGCCGGCGCCAGCCATCGGACGTTGGTGAACCAGCCTTCCACCGTGTTCGAGGGGCGGACGCGCGTCTTGCCCGGCAATGCCTCCGGGAGCGTGCTCTACACCATCCTCACCACCGGCGAGAGCGCGGGCCTGGCCACCGACCACCAGACGCAGTTCACGCTGGGCGAAGAGCAGTTTGCCTTGATAGAAGACTGGATAGACGGCGGGGCCAGGGAATAGTTCCTGCTTTTTCCGGCCTTGCTTATGGGTTAAATGCCCGTTATTGGTTATTTTTGCACAAAGATTAAAGGATATATCTATGATGAACGATACAAACAAGATAGTAAACACTGTGGAAACGGCTCCTGCCTTGACCGAGATATTCAAGTTCCAACCTCCCGGCGGCGTGGCCGAATACCACGTCACAGTCCGTGTGGCGGACACCGGCCTTGCCTTCACCGAACAGGCGGAGGCCGTGCTGTCCACCCTTTACGGCTTGCTGGACGGCGAGCTGAAGGGGGCTGTGTCCGTCTTCGTCCGTTGCTTTCTCAGCGATGCCGCCAATCAGGCCGACCCCTTGCAGGCTTTGCTGCCCGATGCCGTCGGCTTCCCTCTCTCCATCGTGGAGCAAGCCCCGCTGAACGGGACGAAGATAGCCTTGTGGGCCTATTTGCAGGAAGGCGTGCAAAGCCGGGTGTTGCCGGGCGGACTTTTCGAGGCGAGACACGGCGCCTATCGCCACTTGTGGAGCGCCGGCGCCTACAACCGTGCCGCCAATTCCGAATACCAGACCCGCCTGCTGCTCAACGACTACGTGATGCAGCTGATGGAGCAGGGCTGCCGGTTGGCCGACCACTGCGTGCGCACATGGTTCTTCGTGCAGAATGTGGACGTCAACTACGGCGGGGTGGTGAAGGCGCGCAACGAGGTCTTTGTCACGCAGAACCTGACGGAACGGACGCATTACATCGCCAGCACGGGCATCGGCGGCCGCCATGCCGACCCCAAGGTGCTGGTGCAGATGGATGCCTATGCCGTGGACGGACTTCGCCCCGGGCAGATGGGCTATCTCTACGCCCGTACCCATCTGAATCCTACGTATGAATATGGAGTCAGCTTCGAGCGCGGCGCGTATGTGGACTACGGCGACCGCCGCCAGGTGTTCATTTCGGGTACGGCCAGCATCAACAACAAGGGCGAAATCCTGCACCCGCGCGATGTCCGCCGCCAGACGGAACGCATGTGGGAGAACGTGGAGACCCTTCTGGCCGAGGCCGGCTGTTCTTACGGCGATGTCGGCCAGATGATTGTCTACCTGCGCGATGCGGCGGACTACGACGTGGTGAAGGCCATGTACGACGCCCGTTTCCCCCACGTGCCGAAGGTCTTCGTGCATGCTGCCGTCTGCCGTCCGGGCTGGCTGGTCGAGATGGAGTGCATGGCTGTGAAGGCCCAGAAGAATGACCAGTTCGCCCCGTTCTGATGAAGCGTTTCTTTCTGATTACCTATGTATCCCTGCTTGTCGTGCTGGTGGCGGCGACGTTTGTCGAACAGGCCCGCGGCACGGCCTTCGTCGGCGAGCACGTCTATCGGTCGGTCTGGTTCTGCGTCCTGTGGGGCGTGCTGGCCGGGCTGACCCTTGTTGCTTGCTTCCGGACACGTTTGCGGAGGCGCGTGCCCTTGCTGTTGCTGCATGGCTCTTTCCTGGTCATCCTGCTGGGAGCCTTGATTACGTTCGTGGGAGGAAGAGAGGGGTATGTGCACCTGGTGGTGGGCGAGGATACGCGCCACTTCCTGTCGCGCGGCGGCCGCGGGTTGTCCCCCTTGCCTTTTGTCTTGCGCCTGGACAGCTTCCGCATCCGGTATTATCCCGGCACGGAGGCCCCCCAGGATTATGTCAGCCATGTGCGGGTGTCGGGGCTTGAAGGCGGCGGGCAGGCGGTCACGGTGTCCATGAATCGTGTCTGGTCGTGCGGGGGCTACCGTTTCTATCAGTCTTCCTACGACCCGGACTTGCGGGGCAGCTGGCTGTCTGTCAACCACGATCCCTGGGGCATGGGCGTGACTTATGCCGGTTATGCCCTTTTGTGCCTGTCCATGCTGGCCGTGCTGCTGTCTCGTGCGGGCGAGTTCCGGCGGTTGCTGCGGCATCCGTTGTTGCGCAAGGGCGGTTTCCTGGCCGTCTGCCTGCTGGCGGGGGCTGGGATGGCCGTGCAGGCGCAGGGACGGCGGTTGCCCGTGCTGACTTTGGCGCAGGCCGACAGCCTGGCGGCGGTGCAGGTCATTTACCACGACCGGGTGACACCCCTCAACACCTTGGCCCGGGACTTCCTGCTGAAGCTGACCGGGAAGCCTTCGTACAAAGGACTGACGCCGGAGCAGGTGTTGGGCGGATGGTTGCTGCATCCCGAGGGCTGGAAAGACGAGCCGATGATACGCATCCGGAGCGCCGCCCTGCGGGAACGCCTGGGACTGGAGGGGGAATGTGCCAGCCTGGGCGATTTGTTCGACGGGCAGACCTATCGCCTGCAGGCCTTCTGGGACGCTTTGCCGAGGCGGGGAGACAGGCCGTCTGCCCTGGAGAAAGCCATTGTGGAGACGGACGAGAAGGTGGGGCTCATCCTCATGCTGCAGAACGGCACGCTGATTCGGCCCCTGCCTGCAGACGGCAGCGTCCGGCCCCTGCCCGAGGCGAAAGTCCGTGCCGAACTGCTCTACAACCGCATCCCCTTCGCCCGGCTCTTGTTCGTGTTCAATCTGACTGTTGGCGTCCTGGCATTCGGCTGGTTGTTGTGGCGGGGCATCCGTCCGAAGCCTGCGGGAGACGGACGGTGGCTCCGGCGGGTGGAGAGGGGATGGGCGTGCGCCCTGTGGGCGGCGTTGGCGGTGCAGGTGGCGGACTACGGCTTGCGGTGGTACGTCGGCGGGCGTATCCCCTTGAGCAACGGCTACGAGACGATGCAGTTCCTCTCCCTGGCCGTCCTCTGCCTGGCCGCGCTGCTGCGGCGCCGCTTCCCGGTCTTCCTGCCCTTCGGCTTCCTGCTGTCGGGCTTCGCCTTGCTGGTGTCCCACCTGGGGCAGATGAATCCGCAGCTCACGCCCCTGGCGCCCGTGCTCCTCTCGCCCTGGCTCAGCGCCCACGTGTCGCTCATCATGATGTCCTACGCCCTGTTCTCCTTCCTGATGTTGAACGGTGTCCTGGCCCTGTGCGTGCGGCGCGAGGCCCGACGGCTGATGCTGCTGGGCCGCCTGTTGCTCTATCCGGCGGTGTTCCTGCTGGGGGCGGGCATCGTGCTGGGCGCGGTGTGGGCCAACGAGTCGTGGGGACGCTATTGGTCGTGGGACCCCAAAGAGACCTGGGCGTTGGTCACGTGGATGCTCTACGCCCTGCCGCTCCATGCCCGCAGCCTCCGCTTCTTCCGCCGTCCCCGCCTGTTCCATGCCTACATGGCCGCCGCCTTCCTGGCCGTGCTGATGACGTATTTCGGCGTCAACTACCTGCTGGGCGGGATGCACAGCTATGCCGGCTGAAGGGTTCCTACCTACTTCTGCGGACGGCCTGCCGCATTATACCTACTTCTGGCGATTGCGCCGCTGCCTCCGCCGCCGTATCTTTGCACCGTCAGACAGAAATGAATTAGTTAGTCATAATTACGTAACAAAAGAATTCCCGCCTCCCGATGCGACATCGGGGGGCGGGAACTGTGTTTCCGGGCGTCCGTGGGGTCACTCCAGCTTGATGTCCTCCAGTTCCACCAGCTTGTTGACGATGGCATAGATGGTCAGGCCGGCGGTAGAGTGAATCTGCAGCTTGCGGGCGATGTTGCGGCGGTGGGTGATGATGGTGTGGATGGAGAGGAACAGCCGGTCGGCGATGGCCTTGTTGGTCATGCCCTTCACCACGCAGGCCACGATTTCCTTCTCCCGCTGGCTCAGCACGTCCTGGCTGGCGCCGGCGGCCTCGTCGTCCGGCGCGTCGGCGTGGAGGAGGCGGGCGATGAGCGCGCCGATGGCTTCCGGCTCGTCGCAGATGGAGAACTGTCCGTCGAAGGGGCGGAGCAGGGCGGGGTCGACCACGGCGCTCAGCAGGGCCACGTAGCGCGTCGAGGGCCGGGCGTGGGCAGCCTTGAGGGCCGACGGGTCGAACCGCCCGCCGAAGGCCGGGTTGGCAATCACCACGTCCGGCTCGTGCAGCTGCAGGTAGTGCGTCAGCGACTCGGGCGTGGCAATCTCCACGGGCTGCACCCCCAGCTCGGGCAGGCGCCTCAAGACGGCGGCCAGGCCGCTGCGGATGATGGCCGACGAGTCGGCGATGGCCACGAGGACGGACGGGCGGTTAGCGTTGCGCGTCATCGTGCAGCCTCCTTTCCACTTGCGCCACGGCGGGCACGAACAGGTAGTCCTCCACCTGGCAGTGCGTGGCCAGGTCCTGCTCGCAGTTGAAGATGTCGAACAGCACGGCGTTCAGCAGCCGCGCGTCGCCCTTGCCCGGATAGTATTTGATGAGGATGTTCTTCAGCTCCTTCAGCTTGGCGTCGATGCCGTTGTGCTTGCTGGCGAAGGAGGCGATGCAGAAACTTTCCGACAGCTCGCCCCGCAGCAGCCCCTCGACGTAGGCGAAGACCGCCTCGTTCTCATACTCCATGTGCCGGCGCACCTCGCGGGCGTACTGGTCGAAGTATCGCAGGATGAGCACGGCCACCCCGTCGCCCTCCGAGCAGTCGATGGCCTCGATGAGCTTGCGGCGGATGGCGGGCAGGTTGAAGTCCAGGAAGTAGGCGTGCGCCCGCTTCAGATAGTCCATCAGGGCAGGCAGCGAGCAGTCGGCTCCCCCCTCCTCGTCGTAGGCGCAGCGGCCCTCGCTGATGAAGTTGGCCACGGCCAGGAACGTGCGGCAGTCCACGCCCTGCGACCGGCAGACGTCGCGCACGCTCTGGTCGCCGAAGCCCAGGGCCAGGCCGAAGCGGCTCATCACCATCAGCAGCGAGTAGTTGTCGCAGATAAGGTCGCTCATCTTGTCCGTTTCGCGGTATTTATGCAGTTCATTCATTGCGGTTTATGTTAGGTTTACAGTCATTTTCCGGCCGCAAAGTAACGGCTTTCCCGCGAGACTTGCAATCCCCATTTGTAGGTATTTCTCCCATCCCATCCTGCCGCCGCGCCGCCCTCTTGTCCCATCCCCGGCCTCGTCTTGTCCCACCCCCGGCCTCCTCTTCTCCCCATCCCGGCCTCGTCTTGTCCCAATCATGACCTCCTCTTGCCACACTCCCGGTCTCCTCTATCAGGCTTCTTAATAATATATAAAAGGCTTAAATAAGACGGATTTAAGGCTTTTATATGTCCTATTTAAGCCTTATATTTGGCGTGAAAAAGGCTTTAATATAAACCCGTGGCTGAATTTGGACGACCTCTTGGCGGGGACAAGCGGGGCCTGTGGTTGGGACAAGACCCTCGCCCGACCGGCAAAGGCAGACGCGGGAGCTGAATATGAATCTGTAAACCAACGAATTATGTTCTTTAAGAAATCCAAGCTGAAAATCGGAGACAAAATCAAATGGTTCCCCCGCGCGGTGAACTTCAGTGCCCACCCTGCCACCACCAAGGACGTGGCCAAGCGCATCGCCCGCATGAGCACTGCCTCGGAGGGCGACGTCCACCTGGTCCTGACCTGCCTGCCCGTGGTGATGGCGCAGTTCATGGACGAAGGCCGGCCGGTGCACATCGACGGCCTGGGGTCGTTCCACTTCAAGCTGTCGTGCGCCGGGCGGGGCGTGGACACGCCGGAGGAGGTGGACCGCAAGCAAATCAAGGCCGTGCGCGTGCAGTTCCTGCCCGAACGGCAGGGCCGGGGCAAGCAGATGCGCCGCCCGCTGACGGAGGGCATCACGCTGGTGGAGTGGGGAAACCTGCAAGAAATGAAGGAGGAAGAGTGAAGAATGAAGAAATATCGCTACCTTTGCACACAGGTAACGCGGAGCGGAGGACTTCCCCGTCCTTAGTCCTTCATTCCTAATTCTTCATTCTTAATTTTTCATTCTTAAACTTATCCTGTTATGAGCAACCAGAGATACATGATGCGCGGCGTGAGCGCATCGAAAGAAGACGTTCACAACGCCATCAAGAACATCGACAAGGGCATCTTCCCCCGGGCCTTCTGCAAGATTATCCCCGACATCCTGGGCGGTGACCCGGAGTATTGCAACATCATGCACGCCGACGGCGCAGGCACCAAGTCCTCGCTGGCCTACCTCTATTGGAAAGAGACGGGCGACCTCTCCGTCTGGAAGGGCATCGCGCAGGACGCCTTGATAATGAACATCGACGACCTGCTTTGCGTGGGAGCGGTGGACAACATCCTCGTGTCCTCCACCATCGGGCGCAACAAGTTGCTGGTGCCGGGCGAGGTCATCTCCGCCATCATCAACGGCACGGACGAGCTGCTGGCCGAACTGCGCCAGATGGGCGTGGGCGTCTATGCCACGGGCGGCGAGACGGCCGACGTGGGCGACCTGGTGCGCACCATCATCGTGGACTCGACCGTGACCTGCCGCATGAAGCGCAGCGACGTCATCGACAACGCCAACATCCGCCCGGGCGACGTCATCGTGGGCCTCGCAAGTTATGGACAGGCCACCTACGAGAAGGAATACAACGGCGGCATGGGCAGCAACGGACTGACCTCGGCACGGCATGACGTCTTCGCCAAGTATCTGGCCGAGAAGTATCCGGAGAGCTACGACCACGCCGTGCCCCAGGAACTGGTATATAGCGGCGCGCTCCGCCTGACGGACGCCGTGGAGGGCAGCCCCATCGACGCGGGCAAACTCGTCCTTTCGCCCACCCGTACCTATGCCCCGGTGGTGAAGAAGCTGCTGGACGCCCTGCGCCCGGAGATTCACGGCATGGTGCACTGCTCGGGCGGCGCGCAGACCAAGGTGCTGCACTTCGTGGACGACCGCTGCCGCGTCATCAAGGACAACCTCTTCCCCGTGCCACCCCTCTTCCGCACCATCCAGGAGCAGAGCGGCACGGATTGGGCCGAGATGTACAAGGTGTTCAACATGGGGCATCGCCTGGAAGTCTACCTCGCGCCGGAGCACGCCGAGGAGGTCATCGCCATCTCCAAGTCGTTCAACATCGACGCGCAGGTCATCGGCCGCATCGAGGAGGGCGAGAAGCGGGAGCTGATCATACGGAGCGAGTTCGGGGAGTTCAGATATTAAAAACCAATTTAAGAATCAACAGATATGAAGAACAGAGTATTGTTTGCCGCAGGCGCCGTATTCTTTGCCTGCCTCTTTGCCGGCGATGCCATCGACATGGCCATGTTGTGGGACAGTTTCACGAGGATGGAGGTCGTCAAGACTTCCGCCCACCTGCTGGGTTGGGCCTTGATAGCCGTGTATTGCGCCAGTGAATACCGCAGGCGGAAGGACATGGTGCTTAAAAGACGGATAGTATCGGTATAAAGAAGACATTGAAAGCAGAATATGGAAGGGAAAGTTCTCTATATCATAAGCGGCTGCAATGGAGCGGGGAAAACCACAGCTTCCTATACGGTATTGCCCGAAGTATTGGAATGCAGGGAATTCGTCAATGCCGATGAAATAGCCAAAGGACTTTCCCCTTTCAATCCAGAAAGTGTAGCCATTGATGCCGGACGACTTATGTTGCAACGCATCCAAGAACTATTGAAAATGAATGAGACCTTTTCAATAGAAACGACGTTGTCCACCAAATCATATAGGAATTTGGTCAACAAGGCCCATAAACAAGGTTATCAAGTAAAGTTCATATTCTTTTGGCTCGATACGCCCGAAACTGCCATCAATCGTGTGGCACAACGGGTCAGCGAAGGAGGGCATGGCATCCCTACCGAAACCATTATCCGCAGGTATTATGCCGGCATTGACAATTTTTTCCGCATATACATGAACTTAGTCGATTATTGGTTGTTGATTAATAATACGACAGGCACCAGCGAATACGTGGCAGAAGGAGGAGGAAAGATGGATACGGTGATATTTGACTATAACACATTTAATCAAATAAAACGATATGTCAGAGAATGAACGGACCGAATTCAGACAAAAGCTGCGCGAGGGCTTGAAGCGTTCACGATACAAGCTCATCCGTGAAAAGGCATTGCGCAATGAGAACATCATCGAAGGCGATTACAAAGGCGGCACGATTGAAGTTCCTGCACGCAAGTTGCTGAAGGATATCTATAACGAAGAAATCCAACTGTAACATCTCAGGAGCATGGACAACGAGCAACCGAAGAAAAGCCTCAGCTACGCGTCTATCGTCCTGACAGGCATAGCCGTCGGCGTGGCCATCAGCCTGCTTGGCGGTGCTTTGGACAGCGAGTTCTTAAGGCTGTTCGGCATCATAGGTCCCAGCGCGTGGGTGGGGCAGGCCACCAGTGGGGGAAAGTCCCTCAAAGGATTCAAGCAGTGGGCCGCTTTCATCGTGGCAGCCTTGATTGTAACCCTGCTGTTCTACCTCGTGACCGAAACGTTCAGCCTCTTCTGGGACAAAGGACTTAAATGATTTACTGAGTATGAAGACATTCCGTTTCCGACACTTCAGCATCAGCCTCAACTGGGTGCTGGTGCTGGCTTTTGTCATCAGTGCAGTAGTAGGAGCCGATGCCATACTTACTACGATAGACAATGTCCGCAACGCCGCCCCCTGGTGGCACACGGCATTCACTGCCGTGGAGAGTGTGTATTTGTGACGGCCACTGTCTGCTGCGTCCTCAAGGCATTGCAACTCCATCGGCCCGGCAGGCTTCGCTTCTATGGTGCGGTGGCGTTGCTCGCCTGCCTCCTCGTCATTGTGCGGCAAGCCTTCTTCCAATATGACAGGCTGATTCTGGGCGACCCGAATTGGCTGAGTTGGATTTCCGGACCTTTGTCCCTCGCCGGGTGGTGTGCCTTGTTTTACTTTATCTGTCGCTCGCTCATATCGGCAAAGGGAAGCCGCAGGAACAAGAAAGTCTGAATAACGCATACGACATTTATCATGAACAAAAAAACTAAACGCAAATACTGGATAGCCGCCATCGTCTGGCTGGTTACCATGGTGCTGGCCAACAGCATCAACGAGTATTTTCATGCCAGCCCGCTGATACGGGGCCTTACCGTGGGCTTCTGGGTTGTGGCGGCCTACGTCCTGTTCAAGGACCTGATGCAGCCAAAGATAGGGCGGAGGAAGGATGAGGAGGAGGACAAATGAACGCGGAAGAGAAGAACAGCATACTCGGCGGCGTGTGGCTGCTGGCAGCCATCCTGGCAGGTGCAGGCATCGGCATATTGTCGACCTACCTCGGCTGTCCGTACCTGAAATATGTGGCCTACACCTTTGCCGGTGCCAGCGGCGGAATCATCGGCAACAAGTATCTCGCCGGGCGGAAGATGGAGCGGAAGCCTTGGTGGAAGTGGGTCTTGGGCATTGTCGGTCTGTTGGCCTTCGCCGTGCTGCTGGCATGGATATTTGAGTAACCAACTCCAAGAAGAAACGATATGAACTCCAATCCCCCCAAGAACCAAGTACGCAAGGGCATCTGCCTCGGCGCACTGCTTCTCGCGGCCAGCATCGCGTGCCTCGTCATCGACCACAAGTACGACTGCCCCTACTTGCAGAACTTGTCTGTACTGCTGACGCCCATCGGTGGCGCCTACAT
Organism: uncultured Bacteroides sp.; assembly: GCA_949289265.1. Taxonomy (GTDB): domain Bacteria; phylum Bacteroidota; class Bacteroidia; order Bacteroidales; family Bacteroidaceae; genus Bacteroides. Next base: position 89,530 of record CASENE010000042.1, on the reverse strand, counting down.
CGGAAGCACCTACTTTGGCAACACCATGCCCAAGAAGTGGAAGCGCAAACACTGGTTGATAACGGCACTGCTCTTCGCCCTGCTGGCCATCGGGGTGACTTGGCTTGGAAAGAATCCATAATATAGAACAAGCATTATGTCTGACAACAATACCCTATTAGGACAGATAGATGAGCTGAAAGCCCGCCTCGCCTCATTACGTCCCCTACCGGCAGCCGCATTGAGCAAGATAGAAGAGGCTTTGGCCATCGAATACACCTACGAAAGCAACCGCATCGAGGGCAACACGTTGACCTTGCAGGAAACGGCCCTGGTCATAGAAGAAGGATTGACCATCGGCGGTAAGAGCCTGCGCGAACACCTGGAAGCTATCAACCACAACGAAGCCATCGCCTTCATCAAGGACATTGCCCAAGGAGAAGAACCGATAAACGAACGTACCATTCTTCAAATCCACGCCCTCATCCTGCGTGGCATCGACCGGGAGAACGCGGGACGTTACCGCACGGTGCCCGTCCTCATTTCGGGCAGCCGCCACGTGCCCCCGCAACCCTATCTGATAGAGAAAGAGAAGCAGATGGAGGACTTCTTGCTCCGCTTCCGCGAGATGGAGAATGAGGGCATCCACCCCGTGGACATTGCCGCCTACCTGCACGACGAGCTGGTGCGCATCCACCCCTTCATAGATGGTAACGGACGCACCTCCCGCCTGCTGATGAACCTCTACCTCCTGCACCACGGCTATGTAATGGTGCTACTGAAAGGCGACGCGGAGAGCAAGTTAGCCTACTACAAGGCGCTGGAGGCATCGCACGTAGACAAGAATCCCGCTCCCTTCCGACAATTGGTGGAGAAGGTGGAACTGGCGGCGTTGCAACGATACATACAACTCATAGAAGAATAAGCATAAGATATATGTCTGACAACAACACCCTACTCGAGAAACTCGACACCCTCGTGGCCCGCTACGAGGAAGTATCCACCCTGATAACCGACCCGGCCGTCATCGCCGACCAGAAGCGTTACGTCAAGCTGACGAAGGAATACAAGGAACTGGGCGACCTGATGCAGGCACGGCGGGAATACGTCCAGGTGCTGGCCGGCATCGACGAGGCCAAGGACATCATTGCCAACGAGAGCGACCCGGAGATGCGTGAAATGGCCCGCGAGGAGCTGGACCGCTGCGAGGCGCGCCGGCCCCAGCTGGAGGAGGAAATCAAGCTCCTGCTCATCCCGGCCGACCCGCAGGACAGCCGCAACGCCATCCTGGAAATCCGGGGGGGCACGGGCGGCGACGAGGCGGCCCTCTTTGCCGGCGACCTCTTCCGCATGTACTCCAAGTATTGCGAGCGCAAGGGCTGGCGGCTGGAAGTTTCCAGCGCCAACGAAGGTGCGGCCGGAGGCTTCAAGGAAATCATCTGCTCGGTGACGGGCGAGGGCGTCTATGGCACGCTGAAGTATGAGAGCGGCGTGCACCGCGTGCAACGTGTCCCCGCCACGGAGACGCAGGGACGGGTGCATACCTCCGCCGCATCCGTCGCCGTGCTGCCCGAGGCAGAGCCGTTCGACGTGGAGATTAACGAGGGAGAAATCAAGTGGGACACCTTCCGCAGCGGCGGCGCGGGCGGACAGAACGTCAACAAGGTGGAGAGCGGCGTGCGCCTGCGCTACAACTGGAAGAACCCCAACACGGGTGTGGTGGAGGAAATCCTCATCGAGTGTACCGAGACGCGCGACCAGCCCAAGAACAAGGAGCGCGCCCTGAGCCGCCTGCGCACCTTCATCTACGACAAGGAGCACCAGAAGTACATAGACGACATCGCCTCCAAGCGCAAGACCATGGTCAGCACCGGCGACCGCTCGGCCAAGATACGCACCTACAACTACCCGCAGGGGCGCATCACCGACCACCGCATCAACTACACCATCTACAACCTGGCCGCCTTCATGGACGGAGACATACAGGACTGCATCGACCACCTCATCGTGGCCGAGAACGCCGAGCGGCTGAAGGAAAGCGAGCTTTAAGACCTTGAAACATACAAAACCCAACGAATAATGAAACCGCAACGCATCACATCGCTGTTCCGTACCCTGGGCGGGGCGTTCCGTCGCTGCGCGACGCGCTTCCCCTTGGCCGTGCTGTTTGTGCTGGCCCTGACGGCCTATCAACTGGTGCTGGTGAATGCCGGCTGGAAACCGGAAGACAGGCTGTTTGTCGCGCTGTCCTATTACCTGTCCGTGGGCGCAGTGTTGTCGCTCAGCCTGCACCTGTGGGCCGAGGAAGTCAGGCGCAGGCGGCTGCGGCTTGTGGTGCAGGCCGTGGCGCAAGTGCTTCTGGCCCTCGACGCCTTCTACCTCTACCGTTGTCTCGACCAGAGCGGCGACATCGGCCTGGGCATTGCCCATGCGGCGGCTCTGTTGGCCATCGGGCTTTCGCTGTTCTTCCTGTCCTTCTTCCGCGAGACGGACGACATACCGGCCTGGAACTTCGCGCAGACGGCGGTAGGCACCTTGGCGCTGACCGTGTGCGTGGGCGCGGTGATGAGCGGGGGCCTGTGCCTGCTGGCCTTCTCCCTCCACCAGCTCTTCGGGGTCAGCGTCGGCTATAAGTGCTATGCCAGCATCGTCATCCTGTTCAGCGAGCTGCTGCCCCTGCTGATGTTCCTCGGCCTCCTGCCCCAAGGCGAGCGCAAGCACGACCGCGTGCCGCAGCCCACGGCCTTCACACGCAACATCCTGCACTACCTTTTCCTGCCCCTGGCGGGCCTGTACCTGCTGGTGCTCTACGTCTATGCCGCCACCATCATTGCCCGCTGGGAGTTGCCCGACGGGTGGGTGTCGTGGCTGGTGACGGCCCTGATGGCGGGTTGCATCGGCATCGAGCTGGGGCTGTATCCCTCGCGCGTCAAGAGCCGCAAGCCGGCAGACGAGCGCATCGCCCGCTGGCTGCCCATCCTGGCCCTGCCCCTGCTGGTGCTGATGACGGTGGGCATCGCCCGCCGCTTCCTGGACTACGGCATCACGCTCAACCGCCTCTACCTCGTCACGCTCAACGCCTGGTTCTACTTCGTCTGCATCGGCTTGATTGCGGGACGGGCGCGGCGCATCAGCTGGATACCCATCTCGTTCTCCCTGGTCTTTCTCCTCACCTCGGTGCTGCCGGTCAACTATGCCAGCCTCACGCGGAGCGTCTTGCGCGGGGAGGTACGGGCGGCCTTGGGCGGGCCGTTGCCCCTCTCGGGACAGCAATACGAAGCCTGGCAGCAGACCGTATCCCAAGAAGAGGCGGGGCGCATCAACGGCAAGCTGATGTACCTGAACGACCTGTATGGCACGGAGAGCACGCGCGACCTGGTGGCAGAAGGCACGTCGTTCTATAAGTATGCGGTAACGGTGGAGACGGATACCGTCACCGTGGGGGAAGAGCAGTTCTACTATCACGCCGCCTCTCCCTACACCCTGCCCGTGCCTTCCGGTTACCGCTGCTGCACCGCCCTCGACGGAGTGGGGACGGGAGACAGCCTGGCCTACCGTATCCCCTTGGGAGGGGATGCCCGCCTCGCGCCGGACACGCTCTACCTGCCTGTCGACACGCTGCGTAGCCGCGACCTGCAGGACGAGTTGCCCCCGCCCGTATTGCGCACCCGGCATGGCAACGTGTTCGTACTGACCGATTTCCAGCCCGTCTACGGTCTCACGGAGGACGACGAGGGAACGCCCGGCGTGCGTCGCCGACTGGAGGTGACGGGCCTGCTCTTCCACCACGGTTCCCCTGCCGACCGTTCATCGGTAGCCGTTCATCGCTGACCGTTCATCACTAATCGCTAAACACTAACAACTAAAATAATTATGAACAAGCAACAACTCATCGACAACATCCGCCGCAAGCAGACGTTTCTCTGCGTAGGCCTGGATACGGACATCAAGAAAATCCCCGACCACCTGCTGGACGAGCCCGACCCCGTCTTTGCTTTTAACAAGGCCATCATCGACGCCACGGCCGATCTCTGCATCGCCTACAAGCCCAACCTGGCTTTCTACGAATGCCTGGGCGTGAAGGGCTGGCAGGCGCTGGAGAAGACCGTGAAGTACATCCGCCAGCAGTATCCCGACCAGTTCATCATCGCCGACGCCAAGCGCGGCGACATCGGCAACACGTCGGCCATGTACGCCCGCTCGTTCTTCGAGGACTTGCAGGTGGACGCCGTCACCGTGGCCCCCTACATGGGCGAGGACAGCGTGACGCCCTTCCTGACGTACGACGGCACGTGGGTCATCCTGCTGGCCCTGACCAGCAACAAAGGCTCGCACGACTTCCAGCTGACGGAAGACGCCGGGGGCGAGCGCCTCTTCGAGAAGGTGCTGCGCACGAGCCAGCAGTGGGCGGGCAGCGACCGCATGATGTACGTCGTAGGCGCCACGCAGGGCCGCATGTTCGAGGACATCCGCAAGGTGGCCCCCGACCACTTCCTGCTCGTCCCCGGCGTGGGGGCCCAGGGCGGCTCGCTGGAAGAAGTCTGCCGGTATGGCATGACGGAGGACTGCGGGCTCATCGTCAACTCCAGCCGCGGCATCATCTATGCCAGCCGGGGGACTGACTTTGCCCAGGCCGCCCGTGCCGCCGCCCAAGAGGTGCAGCAGCAGATGGCCGCGCAGCTGAAGCAGCTCTGCTGACGCCCCTCGTCTTTGGCCCAATTCTCATCCCGCCGTCCGCCGGTCCGTCCATGCGTTGCATAGGACGAAGACCTGCGGACGGTTTGTTTTGTCCGGGCTGAGGCTCGACATCGGCCCGTAAGGCCCCGGATGGTGACGGCGGGGCGGCTTGCCGTGCGGCTTGTGGTGGGGCGGATGCGGATGGCGACGGTGGGGGAACAACGTGGCGCATGAGCCGCACAAAGCCAGGGTGGCTGCCGACAGCACCAATAGTTTGCAGAAACGGACGATTCTCATACTCTTCATTTTAATAAGTTATTAGTCATATTTCGTTTATACGATGTGGGTGTAGAAGGAACTGTGGCGGGCATTCCGAAACGGAGGTAGCCATCTGTTTCCCCTCCCCGGAAGAGGAGAATTAAGTGACCACTATATGTTTCCCTTCTGCCCGTCGGCCTGTGGCGGTCGCGGCGGGCGTTTACCTATAAGATACGTCCGGCGGCCCAAAGTGACATCCGGACAACATTACTTGGCTTTTTTCCGCCGAAAGGCGAACAGATGTTAACGCCTTCCTCCCCGCGCCCTTTTCTCTTCCACTCCTCCGGAAACAGCCTGGCATTCAGCGCATAGTGGCGTTATAGTTCCCGCTTGCCGGGACTATAGTCCCCGCTTGCTGGCATTATAGTCCCCGCAAGCGGGCGTTCTAATCCCCGGCGGGCAGCGTTCTGATGTCCGCCGGAGGCCCTTTGGCGGGCGTGCCGGGGGCTTTGTCGGCAGGGGGCGGCGGATGAACTACCCGCGTTAGTTATATTTAACTATAACATTTAGTTGATAAACTAAAAGTTTTCGTTATCTTTGTGGCAAACATCGGAAAGGTTATGAGAAGACTGACTGCCAAAGAAGAAGAAGTGATGGGCCTGTTCTGGGAGAAAGGCCCGTTGTTCGTGCGCGAGATGCTGGAGCTTTACCCCGAGCCGAGGCCGCACTTCAACACCGTGTCCACCGTGGTGCGTGGGCTGGAGGAGGAAGGCTTTGTGGGGCACAAGGCCTATGGGAAGACCTATCAGTACTTTCCGCTCCTGTCGCGCGAGGACTACAGCCGGGGCACGCTGCGCGGCGTGGTCAGCAAGTATTTCAACAACTCCTACTTGGGCGTGGTTTCGTCGCTGATGCAGGAAGAAAAGATTTCGCTGGACGAGCTGAAGGAGCTCATCAAGCAGGTGGAGGAAGGACAATGAAGATGAGGCTTGTGTGCGGATGTGTTCTGCTGTGTATGGCTTGCACGGCGGGTTTTGCCCAAGAGCGGGTGGCAAAGTTCCTGATAGAAGGCCTGTTCTTCAGCGAGGCGCCTTCCGATTTGGACGGGCAACGCTACAACGCCTCTCTCCTGAAGAAGGACGGCGGCGGGACGATGTTGCTGGTTACGGGCATCGCCCTGAGCGACAAGGCCAAGACGTATGCCATCCCCTTGTCCGAAGTGTCCGATGCCGACTATTGGCTGCGGCAGGCCGAGCGGGCGGAGGGGGGCATGCAGGTGCTCGCGCAGGCTCCTGCGGAGCTGGCCCTGAAGGAGGGCGACCGTATCTGCTCCTTCCGCGTGACGGACATCGGGGGCAAGGTCTGGACCGACCGGACAACCCAAGGCTGGCCCTTGGTGCTGAACTTCTGGTATACGGGCTGCGGCCCCTGCATCAAGGAGATGCCCGAGCTGAGCACCTGGGTGGACGCCTGCCCGGACGTGAACTTTCTGGCCGTGACGTGGAACACCGCCGACGAGATTCGCCCTGTCGTCCGGCGGCGCGGCTTTCGCTTCGTACAGATAGCCGGCGACAAGTCGCTCTGGCGGATGTTCGGCGTGCAGCAGACGCCCACCACGGTAGTCATCGACAAGGACGGCACGGTGCGCAAGATTGTGCTGGGCACCAACCAGCAGAAGCGCGACGAACTGCTGGAGTGCGTGAAGTCACTAACCGCTAACCACTAATCACTAACCACTAATCACTAACCGTTAAATCCCATGGGCATCTTTTTAGTCTACATCCTCAAGTCCGCCCTTTGCCTGGCGGCGTTCTACCTGTTCTACCGCCTCCTGCTGAGCCGCGAGACCCTGCACAGCTTCAACCGCGCGGCCCTCTTGGGCGTGCTGGCGCTGTCTGCCGTGGTGCCGCTGATAGAGGTGGGCACGGCGCAACCCTCGGGCGTGGGGCAGACCCTGCTGTCGCTGGAAGAATGGCTGGCTACGGCCGGGGCTACGACGCTTTCCGCCGGGGTGCCGGAGGGGGCGGCGCCGGCGGTATGGCCCGTGGCGTTGCTGGCGGTCTATGCTTTGGGCGTGCTGTTCTTCCTGGGGCGCAATGTCCTGTCGCTCGTCCGGCTGGGCCAACTGCTGCGGGGGACGCGCCGCGAAGACATAGGCCGCTACGTGGAAGATGCCGACGGCGTGTGGCTGCTGGTGCACGAGCGCGCGGTGGCTCCCTTCAGCTGGATGCGGTGCATCGTCATCTCGCGGCGCGACCTGGAGGAAGACGGGCGTCCCATCCTGCTGCACGAGCTGGCGCACATTCGCCGGGGGCATTCGTGGGATATCCTCCTGGCCGACCTGTGCTGCTTCGTCCAGTGGTTCAATCCCGCCGCCTGGCTCTTGAAGCAGGAGTTGCAGGCGGTGCACGAATACGAGGCCGACGAGGCCGTTCTCCGCGCGGGCGTCAATGCAAGGGAATATCAGTTGTTATTAATAAAAAAGGCTGTCGGCACCAGACTCTACTCCATGGCCAACAGCCTGAATCATAGTAAACTTAAAAAACGTATCACCATGATGCAAAGAAGAAAATCAAGCGTGTGGGCGTGCGCGAAGTATCTGTACGTACTTCCGCTGGCAGCCGTAGCGGTTGCCGCTTTCGCCCGACTCGAAGTTTCGGGAGTCAGTAACCAGCTTTCCGGCGCCAAAGTTACGGATTTGGCGGCGATTGTGAAAGCACCTGGCGTGGAAAATGCAGTGCCGCAAGACACGGTGCCTGCCCCCGTCGTGTATGAGATTGCCGACCAGCGGCCCGAGTTCCCCGGCGGCACGGCGGCCCTGTTGCAGTATGTGCAAGACAACATGCGCTATCCGCAGGCAGCCAAGGCGAAGGGCGTGCAGGGGCGTGTCATCCTGCAGTTCGTGTTGGATGCGACGGGAAAGCCGACCGACATCCGAATCCTGCGCGGCGCAGACCCGGAGTTGGACGCCGAGGCCATCCGCCTGGTGAGGGAGATGCCCCTCTGGACGCCCGCCCGACAGGACGGCAAGGCCGTGGCCGTGCGCTACACGATGCCCATTAAGTTTAGTCTGGATGAGGAAGGGGCAAAGGCTTCGTCGTCAGCCAAGCAGCCCTTGGCTATCAGTTACAGCGAGTCCGGCAACGGCACTTCCGTCTCCGTGTCGTCCAGCACGTCCGACGGCCGTTAAGCAAACTGCTGGCACTTATTTTCTCTCTTATTCTACAATCTTTCGTCCCCGGGCTGTCCAAGGATGGTCCGGGGACGGTCTATATGGCGGAAGCCATTTCCTTTTGCTTTTTCTCGGAGCCGGGGATGAAAGAAAGGCAGGGCGGCGCGCGGATTTACCGGAACTTCTCCTATCTTTGTCCCCACGAACCTATGAACGATTGGATATGAAACACTGTGCCCTTCTGTGGCGGGCGGCCCTCTGCTGCACGCTTGCCTTCCTTTGTCTGCCTGCATCGCGCGCCTGCACTTCGGCCGTGGTGTCCGGGCGGGTGACGCCCGACGGGCGGCCCCTGTTGTGGAAACACCGCGACACGGGATTCCTGCTGAACCACGTGGAATACGTCCGCGGCGAGCGTTATGACTTCATCGCCGTGGTCAACAGCGCCGACTTCCGGCAGCGGCACGAGGCGTGGATAGGAACCAACGAGGCGGGCTTCGCGCTGATGAACACGCAGTCCTACAACCTGGTGGACGCGGCGGACGACGCCGAGCGCGGCCCGGCCAACGGGCGCGTCATCTGGCGGGCACTGGAGGTCTGCGCCACGGTGGACGACTTCTGCCACTTCCTCGACACCCTGGCCAAGCCCAGCGGCATCGAGGCCAACTTCGGCGCCATCGACGCGCGGGGCGGGGCGGTGATGCTGGAGGTGGACGAGCGCAGTTACCGCCTGTTCGACGCCAACAACCCCGCCGACGCGCCCTACGGATACGTGGCGCGCACCAACTTCTCTTTCTCCGGCCGTGTCAACGCAGGGGCAGGCTACGTGCGTTATATGGAGACCGATGCCGTGCTGATGCAGGCCTCGGCCACGGGGAGCATCACGCCCTGCGGCATCTTCGACGGCCTGTCGCGCTCGTTCCGCAACCGCCTGCTGGACATCGACCTGCGCGACGGCTCGCACAACCGCCCGCAGGCTTCGGGATGGTTTGTCGACCAGGATTTCATCCCGCGCGCCAGCACCTCGTGTTCGGTGGTGGTGCAGGGCGTGAAGCCGGGCGAGCAGGCCGGGCTGACCACGATGTGGACGCTGTTGGGCTATCCGCCCACGGGCGTGGCCGTCCCGCTGTGGGTGGACGAAGCGTTGCCTGCCCCGGTGCGCTACGACGGCGCGTGCCAGGCGGCTCCGCTCAGCGCCGCGTCGCTCCGGCTGGCGGCGGAACACGTGTTCTGCTACCGGCAGGGGATGGGCACCGACCGCTATCTGTGTTGGGAAAACCTGTATAACCGCGAGGGCACCGGCCTGATGCAACGGCTGGCGCCGCTGGAGCAGGAGCTCTTCGGCCTCGTCTTGCCCCGCCTGGAGGCTTGGCGGCAACGGGGGCGGCTGGACAGGGATGAGATGAAGGCGTTGTATGCGCGGTTGGAAGAGCGGTTGCGCGACTATTGTGCCGGCACCGTCGCGCGCAGGTAGTCCAGAATCTCCGCCGCCTGGTCGGGGTGGAACCAGCGTATGTCGCGGTCGCGCTTGAACCACGTCATCTGCTTGCGCGAATAGATGCGTGAGTTCTGCTTGATTTTCTCCACGGCAAAGGGCAGCGTCCACTCTCCGTCCAGGTATTTGAACAGTTCCTTGTAGCCCACCGTGTTCAGCGCGTTGCATCCTTTGTGCGGATAGACTCTCTTTGCCTCGTCCAGCAGCCCGTCTTCCATCATGCGGTCGACGCGGCTGTTGATGCGGGCATACAGTTCTTCGCGTTCGCGCCGCAGGCCTACCTTGACGATGCGGAAGGGCCGCTCTTTGGGCGTCTGCGTGCGGAAGGAGGTGTAGGTGCGTCCCGTCATGTAGCAGATTTCCAGGGCATGGACGACGCGCTTGGGGTTCTTCAGGTCTACGATGCGGTAATATTCCGGGTCCAGCAGGCGCAGTTCGGCGCAGAGGCGTTCCAGTCCCTCGGTCTCGTATTTCTGAAGCATGAGCCGGCGGGTGTCCTCGTCCACGGTGGGGATGTCGTCGATGCCCCGGCACACGGCGTCTACGTACATCATCGAGCCGCCCGTCAGCACCACGGCCCGGTGCCGGCCGAACAGTTCGTCCAGCAGGCGCAGGGCGTCGGCCTCGTATTGCGCCGCGCTGTAATAGTCCGTCAGCTGCAGGGTGCCCACCAGGTAGTGCCTGACGCGCTTCAGCTGTTCGGGCGTGGGGGCTGCTGTCCCGATGGGCAGGTCGGCATACAGCTGGCGCGAGTCGGCGGACAGGATGCAGGTGTGGAAAGCCTCGGCCACTTGCAGGCTCAGTTCGGTCTTGCCTACGCCTGTGGGGCCGATGAGTGCGATGAGGGTGTTCATTCTACTGAAGGATTAAAAATGAAGGATGAAGAATCAGGTGCAGAGGGGCAAGCCGGTTCTCCATTCCTGATTCTTCATCCTTCATTCTTTCTTGTTGCGTTTAGTATCTGTCTTCGTCATACGGGTTGCCGCCTCCGCCTTCGTCGAAGCCTCCGAATCCGTCTTTGTCGAAGTCCTCCATGTCGAAGTCTTGGTCGCCGTAAAAGTTCTCGTCCAAGTCCAGGGCGGCGGCATTGGTCTTTGCCTCGAACTCGTTGAAGTCCATCAGCTGCTTGGGGGCATCCCCTTGCTTTTTGGTGCATTTGGCGCCTTTCAGGTTTTTGCCGGTGATGATTTCGGACAGTTCGATGAAGAAGCAGCGTTCCGTCATCATGTCGAACACGTAGACCAGCTTCTGCTTCTCGTCCTCCACCAGCTCGTTGATGCGTGTGTCGCGCATCACCCAGCTGTCCATCTCCGGGTTGTCGTCCATCTCTTCGAGGGTCACTTCTTTTTCTTTCTCCCAGTCGTCGTCGCAGATGAAGAACGAGGTGATTTGGTCGTCGGTATAGCCCACGGACTTGATGATGGCTTCGTGGAAGTCGTAGAACGTGGCGTCCGGGTCTATCTGAATCTCCCGGAGGAAGTCGTCGGCCTCGTCCGAGATAAGGGTGAATCGGTATATCATAGTTGTCAATCGTTTAAGTGGTTACTCTTTGTGGGTGGAGCCGGCCTTATTTGCCGGCGGGGATGATGCCTCGGGCCGAGCCCTTGATGAAGTCTACGATGTAGCTGATTTCCTTTGTCATCTCCATCTCGTCTTCAATCTTCTTCAGCGCGTCGGTGGTGTTCAGCCCGCTCTGGTAGATGATGCGGTAGGCGTTGTGTATTTGCTCGATGGTCTCGTTGGAGAAGTTGCGGCGGCGCAGTCCCACGATGTTGATGCCTGCGTAGCACATGGGGTCGCGCCCGGCGATGATGTAGGGAGGCACGTCTTTGCTGAAGCGGCAGCCGCCTTGAATCATGCCGTATCCGCCCACGCGGCAGAACTGGTGCATCAGTACCCCGCCGCTCAGGATGGAGCAGTCGTCGATGACAATCTCGCCTGCCATCTTCGTGCTGTTGCCTATGATGCAGCCGTTGCCGATGGTGGCGTCGTGGGCCACGTGAACGCCTTCCATCAGCAGGTTGTTGTTGCCCACGCGGGTGCGGCCTTTGGCGGCGGTGCCCCGGTTGATGGTCACGTTCTCGCGGATGGTGTTGTTGTCGCCCACTTCGGCCGTGGTCTCTTCGCCCCGAAACTTCAGGTCTTGGGGCACGGCGCCGATGACGGCTCCCGGAAAGATGGTGTTGCCGTTGCCGATGCGTGCGCCGTAGAGGATGTTGGCGTTGGGCATAATCCGGTTGTTGTCTCCGATGACCACGTTCCGGTCAATGTAAACGAAGGGGCCGATTTCTACGTTCTCGCCAATCTTGGCTTCAGGATGGATGTATGCTAAAGGACTGATCATGTCTTTGTTTTTTATTAGTGGACAAGTTGACAAGTTAACGAGGCTGCAAGGGAGGATTCTTATCGGTTGACAAGTTGACGGGTTAACGAGGCTATCGGGAGGAATCCCCTTCTTCGCTTGTCTTCTTGTCTACTCGTCCACTCGTTTCCTTGTTTGCTTGTTCCCTTGTTAACTTGTCAACTTGTCCGCTCGTTCACTCGAATTTACTTGTTCTTTACTATCTGTGCCATGAATTCGGCTTCGCAGACCACCGTTTCACCCACGAAGATGTAGCCCTTCATGGTGGAGATGCCACGGCGGATGGGCGCCATCAGTTCGACGCGGAAGATGAGCGTGTCGCCCGGCACCACTTTGTGGCGGAACTTCACGCCGTCTATCTTCAGGAAGTAGGTGGAGTAGCGTTCGGGTTCGTCCACCGAGTTCAGCACCAGCAACCCGCCCACCTGTGCCATGGCTTCAATCTGAAGCACGCCCGGCATGACAGGCTCTTGCGGAAAATGTCCCTGGAAGAAGGGTTCGTTGGAAGTGACGTTCTTCACGCCCACGATGTAGTTGGCGCCCATCTCGATGACCTTGTCCACCAACTGGAAGGGATAGCGGTGGGGCAGCAGCTCGCGGATGCGGTTGACGTCCATCAGCGGCGGGCGGTTGCAGTCGTAGTTGGGCGCTTGGATTTCGTGCAAGCGTATTTCCTTGCGCATGCGGCGGGCAAACTTGTTGTTGATGGTGTGGCCCGGGCGTGTGGCGATGATGCGTCCTTTGATGGGGCGGCCGATGAGGGCCATGTCGCCGATGACGTCCAGCAACTTGTGGCGGGCGCATTCGTTGGGCCATACCAGCGGTTTGTGGTTGATGTATCCCAGGTGCTTGGCATCCATGTGGGGCACGCCCATCACGTCGGCCAGCTTGTCGAAGCTCTCTTGCGTCATTTCGCGTTCGTAGATGACGATGGCGTTGTCCAGGTCGCCGCCCTTGATGAGGCCCGCCTTGAGCAGCGGTTCTATCTCGCGCACAAAGACAAAGGTGCGGCTGGCGGCTATCTCGTTCTTGAACCGGCCCATGTCTTCCAGCGTGGCAAACTGGTTGGGGATGATGGTGGAGTCGTAGGACACCAGCACGTTCAGGCTGAAATTCTCGTCGGGCAGGACGATGATGGACGAGCCGCTCTGTTCGTCGCGGAATTCTATCTTGGACTTGATGATGTAGAAGTCTTTCACGGCGTTCTGCTCCACGGTGCCCACGCGTTCTATCTCGTTGACGTAGTATTGCGCGCTGCCGTCGAGGATGGGGAACTCCGGGCCGTCCACCTGAATCAGGCAGTTGTCGATGCCCAGGGCGTAGAGTGCTGCCAGGCCGTGCTCCACGGTGCTGACCTTGACGTTGTTCTGGGCGAGTACCGTCCCGCGCGTGGTGTCGACCACGTTGTCAGCGATGGCGTCCACCAGGGGTTGGCCCTCCAGGTCGGTGCGCTGAATCTTGTAGCCGTGGTTCTCCGGTGCAGGGTTGAAAGTGACGGTCAGGCTGAGGCCCGTGTGCAGGCCCTTCCCGCTGAGCGAAAAACTTTCTTTCAGAGTCTTTTGTTTCAACATCGGTTACTTATTTAATTGTTTCTTTAATTCGTTCAGTTCCTTGCGCAGGGCATTCAGCTCGAAATACATGTCGGGCAGTTTGCGGAAGATGGCCTGCGACTTGAAGAAGGGCTTCTCTTCCATGGGCGGCGCGCCGATGAGGCGTTGGTCGCTTTTCACGCTGCTGGGCACGCCCGACTGGGCGCCGAACACCACGCGGTCGCCGATGTGGATGTGGCCTGCGATGCCCACCTGTCCGCCGAACATGCACCATTCGCCCACCTTGGTCGAACCGGCCACGCCCACCTGGGCGGCCATGACGGTGTTCGACCCGATTTCGTCGTTGTGGGCTATCTGTACCAGGTTGTCCAGCTTGACGCCCCGGTGCACGATGGTGGCGCCCATGGTGGCGCGGTCCACGCAGGTGTTGGCGCCTATCTCCACGTCGTCTTCCAGGATGGCGATGCCTATCTGCGGAATCTTCTCGTAGCCCTGCGGGGTGGGGGCGAAGCCGAAGCCGTCGGCGCCCACCACGCTGCCGGCGTGCAGGACGCAACGGTTGCCCACGCGGCAGTCATGATAGATGGTTACGCCGGCATAGAGCGTGCAGTCTTCGCCCACGCGGGCGCCGTCGCCGATGGTGGCGTGCGGATGGACGACGGTGCGGTCGCCCACCACGGCGTTTTCGCCCACATAGGCGAAGGGCGCTATCCACACGTCCTTGCCCACCCGGGCTGTCGGCGCGATGAAGGCCAGCGGGTCGATGCCCGTCTTCTTGGGCTTGCTCTGCTCGTAGAGGGTGAGCAGGCGGGCCAGGCAGTCGTAGGCGTTGTCCACTTTGATGAGGGTGGGCTTCACGGGGTGTTCGGGCACGAAGTCCTTGTTCACCAGCACGATGCTGGCCTGTGTCTCGTAGAGGTAGGGCGTGTATTTGGGGTTGGCCAGGAAGGTCAGCGCGCCGGGTACGCCTTCTTCTATCTTGGCGAAGGTGTGGACCGTGGCTTGTGCGTCTCCCACGATTTCACCGTGCAGGTACGACGCTATTTGTTGGGCAGAGAACTCCATTTCGTTTCTTGTATGTTGGTTTCAAAACACAAATATCGTACTTTTTTTTATAATTCCCTCTACCAAAGGAAATATTTTAGCGTTTTGCCCGCTTTTCCTTGGGACGGAGGGGGTGGGGCGTGGCATTTTGTTCAGCGCGGAGGGCGCGTCTGCGGCAGGCGCCAGTAGCACAGGTAGTGCTTTTTTACCTTGCGGGCCAGCAGGGCTATGTCGAACATGTCCGAGGCGTCGGCGATGCTGCGGGTGGTGCCGTCGGCGTAGAGGATGTCGATGCTGTCGTCGGCGGGGTTGTACATGTGGCTCTCGATGTCGGGCGTGGAGAGGAAGTAGGCGGCGTCGGCGGGCGCGATGCCGAGGCCCCGGGCTATCGCGTCGCGCAGCTGCTCCAGCCGTTCGTCGGGGAAGGGCTCGGCCGAGACTTCCACCTTGAAGAGCTGCCGGTTCACCATGCCCCGCGCCAGGGTGGAGAGCACGCGGTCGGGGTGGAACATCCAGGCCTTCAGGGCGGTCCATATGTCGTTGTCGTCCAGCAGGAGGAAGTGGTCGAGGCAGGCCGAGTCGGCGCGGAAGCGGGGGGCGTCGATGTCGTTGCGGAGGAAGAAGCGCAGCGGGGGCGGGGCAAACAGCGACTCGTCGCCCCGGGCGGCCAGCTGCTGGGCGCGGCGCAGGGTGTTGACCAGCAGTTGCTCGTAGGCCACGGAGGTCTTGTGCAGGTACACCTGCCAGTACATCAGGCGGCGGGCGGTGAGGAAGTTCTCGATGGAGTAGATGCCTTTGGACTCCACCACCAGGCGGTCGTCCTTGACGTCCAGCATCTTGATGATGCGGGCCGAGCCGATGTTGCCCTCGCTGACGCCCGTGTAGAAGCTGTCGCGCCGCAGGTAGTCCAGGCGGTCCATGTCCAGTTGCCCGCTGACCAGCTGGTGGAGGAAGCGCTTGGGATACTGGTCGCGGAAGATGCGGATGGCCAATGCCAGCTGCCCGTTCATCTCCCGGTTGATGCGCTCCATGAGCATCAGCGATATCTCCTCGTGGCTGATGCCCCTCACCAGCGTGTGCTCCAGCACGTGCGAGAAGGGTCCGTGGCCCACGTCGTGCAGCAGGATGGCCGCCTCCACGGCCTCGGCCTCGCTGTCGAAAATGAAGTTGCCCTTGGCCGTCAGCTCGCGGATGGCCTCGCTCATCAGGTGGAAGGCGCCCAGCGAGTGCTGGAAGCGCGTGTGCTGCGCGCCGGGATAGACCACGGACGAGAGGCCCAGCTGGCGGATGCGCGTCAGGCGTTGCACGACCGGGTGGCACACCAGGTCGTATATCAGTCCCTTGGGCAGCTTGATGAAGCCAAAGACGGGGTCGTTGATAATCTTGCTTTCGGAGGACATACCGGGATTTGTGAGATTCGGGCGCAAAGGTACAAAAAATCCCCCGTTGCGAGGGGCGGGGGCGGCGAATGTTTTCGCAATCTGCCCCTCCTGCCTTCCGTCCGGCCGGGGACTCTGTCTCTGCCGACCTGGCATACTGCTTCCAGCCGGCTGGGACTGGTGCGCCAGGTCGCTGGGACTACTGCCCCACTAAACGCTGAATGCCAGTCGGTTGCCCGGAAACTATGGCCGGCGCGCGCCCGGGGCTTGGCGTTTCGGCGGAGATTGCCTATTTTTGCAGGCATGAACCATCAATAAAAAAACAGACTGATTATGAAAGTACTCTTAGTGAACGGCAGCCCCCACCAGACGGGCTGTACCTGTACGGCATTGGAAGAAGTGGCTTCGACGCTGCGCGAGGCGGGCGTGGAAACGGAGATGGTGTGGCTGGGCGTGAAGCCTCTGGCCGGATGCATCGGTTGCGGCGTGTGTGCGGAGAAGAAAGCCTGTTTCCGCGACGATTTGGTGAACGACTTCCTGGACAAGGCGGCCGGGGCGGACGGCTTCGTGTTCGGTTCGCCCGTGCACTATGCGGCGGCCGGCGGGGCCATCACCTCGTTCATGGACCGCGCCTTTTATGCGGGCAACCGCCGGGGCGTCTTTGCGGGCAAGCCGGGGGCGGCCGTGGTGAGCTGCCGCCGCGGAGGCGCCACCGCCGCGCTCGACCAGCTGAACAAATATTTCACCATCTGCTCCATGCCCGTGGTCTCGTCGCAATACTGGAACATGGTGCACGGCAATACGCCCGACGAAGTGCGCCAGGACCTGGAGGGCATGCAGACAATGCGCATGCTGGGCCGCAACATGGCGTGGCTCTTGCGCTGCATCGAGGCGGGGCGCGCGGCGGGGATTGACTTCCCGCAGGCGGAGCCGGGGGTGAGGACGAACTTCATCCGTTGAGGCACAAAAAAAGAACCGGAAGGCCTGGTGAGGGACTTCCGGCGCTTTTGGTTGGTCGCCCATGAGGTCAGTTGGCGTGGCGGCGCTCTCTCTTCTTTTCCTGTATATAGAAATAGAGGAAACCTGTAATGGCTATCAACAAGATGGTAGCGCACATGATAAGAAAGCCTAATTCATTGTTGGTCATAATTCATTCCTCCTTTTGTTTGTCCCGTACAAGCCATAGTCCCAGGCTGACGGTGATGGTTACAATAAATCCGGCGAGGATATACAGCCATATCTCGTCCATTCCTCGAAACGCTGCTGAGATGATGACAGCCGTCAGTATGTACTTGGCGATATCCATCAGCCACTTCCCGAATTCCTTTCTCATAGCGCAAAAGTACGATTATTCTTCGGATAGGCAAGCGGTTTGGCCTTAAAACTCCACCGTCGGCGCAGTCTCTGCCCCGGCCTGTGCCTCGAAGTAGGCGCGCTTCTCGAAGCCGAACAGCCCGGCCAGAATGTTCTTGGGGAAGCGGCGGATGGCGGTGTTGAACTCGCGGGCGGCATCGTTGAAGTTCTTGCGCGCTACGTTGATGCGGTTCTCCGTGCCTTCCAGTTGGGCTTGCAGCTCCAGGAAGTTCTGATTGGCCTTCAGGTCGGGATAGTTCTCGGTGATGGCCAGCAGTTTGCCCAGGGCGGTGGCCAGCTGGCCTTGCGCGGCCTGGTATTCGGCCAGCTTCTCGGGCGTCAGGTCGGCGGGGTCCACCTTGATCTGCGTGGCCTTGCTGCGGGCTTCCACCACGCCTTCCAGCGTCTCCTTCTCGTGGGCGGCATAGCCCTTGACGGTGTTCACCAGGTTGGGGATGAGGTCGGCGCGGCGCTGGTACTGCGTCTCCACGTTGGCCCACTGGTTGCTGACTGTTTCGTCCATCGACACGAGGCCGTTGTAGCCCGTCACGGCCCAGATGGCCAGCACGGCGACGACTGCGATGAGGATGAGGGTTGTTGTCTTCTTCATAATTCTTTCTGCTTTAGTGATTATTGTTGGTTTGTAAATTCTTTATTCTTAGTCCTTCTTCAGAAGCGCGAGCCTGCGCCGCCCCCGCCTCCGCTTCCTCCGCCGAAGCTGCCTCCAAAGCCACCGCCCCCGCCGAAGCCACCAAAGCCTCCGCCTCCGCCGAAGATGACGGGGCCGCCCCAGCCGCCGTCGCCTTGTCCGCGGTTGTTGTCATGCCCGTGGCGTTCTTGCCGCTTGACTATGTGGCCGCAGTTCCGGCAGATGTAGGTAACCTCCTCCGTCTTCACGCCATTGTGGAAAGAGAGTGTCCGGCTACTTGCGCGTTTCAAGGCATGCTTCTTGCAGTGGGGGCAACGGGTCTTGCGCCGGGCGGCCACCGTGGTGATGGCTATGGCGAAGAGAATGAAAGCAAAAAGGATGCCAAGGGGCGCCCCTATGTTGTCATCTCCAGCCTCACTCCCGTCGTTCTCCATCGAACCGTCCAGCCGGGCGCAGGTGGCGCGGACGCCGGCCACCATGCCTTCGCTCCAGCGTTCATCCTTCAGGTAGGGAATCATCGCCTGCGTCTGGATGCGCTTGCAGATGGCGTCGGGCAGGACGCCTTCCAGGCCGTAGCCCGTGTAGAACTGGATGCACCGCTGGTCGGTGACGAGCAGGATGACCAGGCCGTTGTCCTTCCCCTTCTTGCCCACACCCCAGGAGTTGAGCAGCTCGTGGCAGAAGTCGAAGCACGTGGCCTCGTCGATGCTGGGCACGACGACCACCACGGTCTCGATGCCCGTCTGCTGCTCCAGGCGGTAGAGCATGCGGTCGATGCTGTCCGTGGCGGCGGGGGCGAGGATGCCTTCCGGGTCGCACGTATAGCGGTATTTGTTCTGGATGTGTACCTTGGGCAGGTTGTCGGGCGTGTAGGTTTTCTCCTGTGCCCGCAAACCGAGCGGCAGGCACAAGAGAAGCAGGAGAAGCGGGACGATTCGTTTCATCTGTCTGAATGATTAGGTTTCGGCGGCTAAGATACGGCTTTTGCGGGAGTTATCGGATATACTTGTCCGTAAATTCCTGCACCCGGCGCGTATATTCCTCTTTTTTATTCTCCCGGTAGGACACCGCGTGCGCCGCGCCGGGCACCAGCCAAAGCTCCTTCGGCGCGGGCTTGGCCTCGTAGAGCGGATGCACCATCCAGGTGGGGACGAACGTGTCGGCATCGCCGTGGATGAAGAGCATGGGCAGGGTGCAACGCTTCACTTGCTCCAAGGCAGAAGCCTCGCGGAACGTCCAGCCGTACCTCAGCCCGCACAGCCAAGAGGCCACATCGAGCAAGGGGAAGGCGGGCAGGCCGAACTGGTTCTTCAACTCCCCCCGGAACTCGTCCCACACCGAGGTGTAGCCGCAGTCCTCCACGAAGCACTTCACGTAAGGGGGCAACCCTTCTTTGCCGCTGACCATCATCGTGGTGGCCGCTCCCATCGAGATGCCGTGCACCACCATCCGCGTGCTGTCGCCGAAGAGCTCATTGGCCTTGTCCATCCATTGCAACACGTCGAGGCGGTCCAGCCAACCCATCTGCACGGCGTCGCCCGTGCTTCCCCCGTGGGCATGGAGGTCGGGCAGCAGGATGTTATAGCCCAGCTGGCGGCTGTACAGGTAGCCGATGGGCAGCATCCGGAGGGCATTGTCCGTATAGCCGTGGACGATGCCGGCCGTCCGCCCCGTGGGCCGTGCCGCGCGGACGTAGAGGGCGTGGAGGCTTTCGCCCCGTTCGTTTTTGATGAGGGTGGCCCGCAGGGCGCCGTTCGCCCGCAGGCTGTCCACCCAGGGCTGCATCTCCGGGTAGTCCGTATATAAATAGGTGTAGGAGCCGGGGATGTCGCGGCTGCGTGTCTGCAACTCCTCCGGCTTCAGGGCGTAGTCCAGCATATAGAAGCCTGCCCCCACCAGCAAGGCAGCGACGGCCAGCAGCGTGATGAGGGCGTATTTCACAAACTTCTTCATGGTCCGCCGTGCTTACCGCTGCCAAATCTCCCACGCCGCAAACGCCTGGAGCAGCAGCATCTCCAGCCCGTTCTTCACCGCGGAGCCGTGCATGCGGCCTTTCTTCATGAAGAGGGTCTCGTTGGGATTGTACAGCAGGTCGTACAGCAGGTGGTCGGAGGTCAGCAGGTGGTAGGGGATTTCGGGGCATTCGTCCACCTTGGGGTACATGCCCACGGGGGTGCAGTTGACGATGACCGTGTGGGCCGCCATCACCTCGGGCGTCAGCTCCCGGTAGGTCAGCACGTCGTTGCTCCGCTTGGTGCGCGACACGTAGACGCTCTTGATGCCCAGGTTCTCCAGCCCGTGGTAGACGGCCTTCGCCGCGCCGCCCGTGCCCAGTATCAAGGCCTGTCGGTGGCAGGGGCGCAGCAAAGGCTCGATGGACTGGGTGAAGCCGATGATGTCCGAGTTATAGCCCACCAGCTTCACCTTGCCCTTGCCCTGGCGGATAATCTTGATGACGTTGACGGCGCCTATCTTGGCCGTGTCCGGGTCCAGCTCGTCCAGGTAGGGGATGACCTGCTCCTTGTAGGGGATGGTGACATTGAGGCCGCAGAGGTTGGGGTTTTCGTCGACGACCTCCATGAAGTCCTCGATGCGGGGAATCTCGAAGTTTACGTACTCTGCGTCGATGTTCTCCGACTGGAATTTCTCGTTGAAGTAGGTTACCGAGAACGAATGTCCCAAGGGGTAACCGATTAATCCGTATTTGTCCATGATATGAGGGGTGTTAATGGAGCTACAAGCTACGAGCTACGAGCTACAAGTGGCGAGCTGCAAGCTACGAGCTATGAGCTGCGAGTGTTATGCTTGTTCCAATTAGCTACGGGTAAACTTGTAGCTTGTCGCTCGTCACTCGTAGCTGAATACTTATTTCGTCGCCATATACAGCGTGCACACCCCGAACGTCAGCCGCCGGAAGCTGACCTCGGAGAAGCCGGCGCGGCGGAGGCTCCGGCTCATCACCTCGCCCTGCGGGAAGGCGCGGATGCTCTCGGGCAGGTAGGTGTAGGCGTTGCGGTCGTGCGACACGAGGCGTCCCACCAGGGGGATGAGGCGCGAATAGAGGCGGTAGAGCTGACGCATGGGGAAGCGCTCGGGCGTGGACAGTTCCAGGATGGCCAGGTGTCCGCCGGGGCGCAGCACGCGGCACATCTCCCGCAGGCCCAGGTCCAGGTGCTCGAAGTTGCGGATGCCGAAGGCCACGGTGACGGCGTCGAACGACGCGTCGGCAAACGTGAGCGCCTCGCAGTCCTCGCGGCGGAAGCGGATGCGCCCGTCCAGCCCGGCCTCGCGCGCCTTCTGCCGTGCCACCTGCATCATCCCTTCGGAGATGTCGATGCCCGTCAGCGCGCGGGGCTGCAGCATGCGGCAGGCCAGCAGGGCGAAGTCGCCCGTGCCCGTGGCCACGTCCATCACCTCCTGCGGGCGGAAGGGCTGGAGCCAGCGGAGGGCCCGGCGGCGCCAGCGGCGGTCGATGCCCAGGGACATGAGGTGGTTCAGGCGGTCGTAGGCCGGGGCGATGTGGTCGAACATGCGTTCCACCTGTTCCGCCTTCTTGCCCTCGCTGCCGTAGGGCATCACTTTCTCTTGGGGGTATTCCATAGGGATAATGGTTATACGTTCTTACATGAAAACTCCTCCGGCCTTCCGTGCGGATAGTTTCGGTACATCCGACGTCACCCCCGCCAGAAGGCCTTGTAAAGGGGGTGTGATACCCCACGAGTGGGGTATCATCAGGGGTCACTCGTGGGGTATCATGAAGGGTCACTCGTGGGGTAGGGGCGACACCCACCCGTGGGGTGCGCCGGTCTTCCACTCGCGGGGGCTTCCAAGCGCTTATGCGTTGAGATAATTCGTCACATTACGCTCGATGCGGGCGGCGATGTCTTCGGTGTCCTGCGGCACGAACTTCTCGCCCGTGATGTGCTCGTAGAGCTCGACGTAGCGGTCGCTGATGGAGGCGACAATCTCGTCCGTCATCTCGGGCACCTGCTGGCCTTCCTTGCCTTGGAATCCGTTGTCCATCAGCCATTCGCGTACGAATTCCTTGGAGAGCTGGCGTTGCGGCTCGCCCTTCGTGAAACGTTCCTCGTAGCCCTCGCTGTAGAAGTAGCGGCTGGAGTCGGGCGTGTGTATCTCGTCCATCAGGTAAATCTTGCCGTCGTGCTTGCCGAACTCGTATTTCGTGTCCACCAGGATGAGCCCTCGCTGGGCGGCGATCTGCGTGCCGCGCTCGAAGAGGCGCAGGGTATAGTCTTCCAGCACGGCGTATTCCTCGGGCGTGCAGAGGCCGCGCTTCAGTATCTCTTCCTTGGAGATGTCGGCATCGTGCTCGCCTATCTCGGCCTTGGTGGTCGGGGTGATGATGGGCACGGGGAACTTCTGGTTCTCTTTCATGCCTTCGGGCAGGCGGACGCCGCAGATTTCGCGCACGCCGCTCTTGTAGGCGCGCCAGGCCGAGCCGCAGAGGTAGCCGCGCACAATCATCTCCAGGGGGAAGCCCTGGCAGAATACGCCTACGGTCACCATGGGGTCGGGCGTGGCCAGCTTCCAGTTGGGGCAGATGTCCGTGGTGGCGTCGAGGAACTTGGCGGCTATCTGGTTCAGGATTTGTCCCTTGAAGGGGATGCCTTTGGGCAGGATGACGTCGAAGGCCGAGATGCGGTCTGTTGCCACCATGACGAGCTTCTCGCCGTTGATGTTGTACACGTCGCGTACTTTCCCGTGGTACACCGATTGTTGTCCGGGGAAGGTGTAGTTGGTTTCAGTTAATGCTTTCATATCTTTATTTTTTTAGCTACGAGCTACAAGCTACGAGCTACGAGTAGCTTGACAGTACGTAGATGTTTAGTATTAAGTTGAATGTTTTACTGATTTAATCAGGCAGCTCAGCATCTTGATGATTTCGTTCAGCAAGGCATTGGCTGTCTGATATTCTTCTTCTCGCAGGTATTGCAGCCTTTGAGATATGACCAAGAAAGTTTCCAGTTCGCAGGCAGAGCCTAAGGCGATGTGCAAGAATTGCATGAACTCAGCCTTGTTCCTACGGCCCGACCCTTCGGCTATGTTGGCAGGAATGGAGGTCACACACCTTCGGACCTGGCTGGTCATGGCATACAACTCTTCCTTGGGATATTGCTTGGTATAGCCGTATATGAGCATGACGAGTTCTATGCTTTTCTGCCAAACGATTAGATCTTTATGTGTCCTTATTTCTCCCATAGCTCTTAATGCTCTTTGCTTTCTTCTGTACTTGTAGCTCGTAGCTTGTAGCTCGTAGCTGCTTCATACTTGTCGTAGGCTTCTACTATCCGCGTCACGAGTTTATGCCTTACGATGTCCTTCTGGTTCAGTTCGATGAAGCTGATGCCCTTCACGCCCTTCAGGATGCGGAGGGCCTGCACCAGTCCGGACACTTGCGACGAGGGCAGGTCTATCTGCGTCATGTCTCCGGTGACAATCATCTTGGTGTTCATGCCCATGCGGGTGAGGAACATCTTGATTTGGGCCGACGTGGTGTTTTGCGCCTCGTCCAGGATGACCACGGCGTCGTTCAGCGTCCGTCCGCGCATGAAGGCCAGGGGGGCTATCTGTATGACGTTCTGGTCCATGTACTCTTGCAGCTTGGCGGCGGGTATCATGTCTTGCAAGGCGTCGTAGAGGGGTTGCAGGTAGGGGTCTATCTTCTCCTTCATGTCGCCCGGCAGGAAGCCCAGTTTCTCGCCTGCCTCCACGGCGGGGCGCGAGAGGATGATTTTCTTGATCTCCTTGTTCTTCAGGGCGCGCACGGCCAGGGCGATGGCGGTGTAGGTCTTGCCCGAACCCGCCGGGCCGATGGCGAACACCATGTCGTGCTGGCGGAAGGCGTCCACCAGGCGTTGCTGGTTTTCGCTGCGCGGGATGATGGGCTTGCCCGTGACGCTGAACACGATGACGTTGCCGCTCTTCTCCGCCTGCGGGGCGTTGCCCTTGACGATGTCGATAATGACCTCTTCCTTCAACTGGTTGTATTCGGCGCAGTATTTCTCCAGCTTGAGGATGTTCTCCTCGAAGGCGCACATCTCCTCCTCGTCGCCCAGCACCTTGATGACGTTGCCCCGCGCCACGATGCGCAGCTTGGGATACAGCGCCTTGACGAGCTGCATGTTGGCATTGTTCACGCCGTAGAAGATGACGGGGTCGATGTCTTCGAGTACAATCAGTTTTTCTATCATTCGCTTCGGTTCCTTATGTCGGTTTTTGAGTGTCGGCAGGCTGTCCGGGGCGTCGTCTGGGCGGGCGTCGCCGGGCTTATAGTCCCTGCCTGCTGGCATTATAATCCCTGCTCGCCGGGACTGTAGTGCCCGGTCGCTGGAGTTATAATCCCCGTCCGGCCCCCTTGCGGGCAAGGTTTCTCCCCTCCGCAGGGGCTGAGGGCGAGGTCTGCGCGCAAGCCTGCGTGTATATCTGCGCAAAGGTAATGAAAGGTTGGGATATTTCGTGTCCGGGATGCCGTTTTTTTATGCGGGAGTTTGGAGAAAAGGGTGGTTTGACTTATCTTTGCTTCCTGAAAAGGAGGACGAAAATATGACAGCTTTATCTTTGGAAATGATGCAGAACGAGTTGATACGCGACGTGTTGCGCATCGACGATATGGGCGTGTTGAAGAAAGTGCGCAACCTGCTGCGCCGCGAAGAGCGCAAGGCCGCCGCCGAAGCCCCCGAACCTTGCATGACGAAAGCCGAGATTTTGGCCAACTTCGACCAGGCCTGCAAGGAGCTGAAGCTGAACTTGGAGGGCAAGTTGGAATTTAAGACTTTGGAGGAGGCGCTCAATGAATTGTAAGATTACCGTTACCCCTGATTTCCTCAAGGAGATGAAAAGGCTGGCAAAGCGGTATAAATCTTTGCGGGCTGACTTGGCTAAGTTAGGTGAGGATTTGCACGAAAACCCTTTGCTGGGGACAAGCCTGGGACATCATTTGCGCAAAGTCCGGATGCCCATTGCTTCCAAAGGCAAGGGGAAGAGCGGCGGCGCGCGGGTGATAACCTACACGGTCGTTTTTGCCCAAATCGAAACTGAAGTCAAGTTGATTACCATCTACGACAAGTCGGAGCGGGAAAACATCAGCGATGCCGAACTGATGGATATTCTGCGCCGTAACGGTATAGGTTTATGAGCTTTACCCGTAATACGTCACCTCTCCGCCGTCGCTCTCCGCATATTTTCTGAGCAGTTCCTGCGTCATCTCCGCAGCCTCGTGCAACCGCTGCTCATCCCCGTCGTAGCCGTTGATGAGGGCCAGGATGCGCCGCGTGCCCACGTCCATCTTGGTGCGCTCGTGGTCGCTGGTGGGCGTGCCGATGCCGCCTGTCAGGTCGCGGTAGACAGGCAGCCCCTCGATGTTGAGCGGGCCGCGGCCGATGCCTTCAAACGCTTCGCCCGCCCGGCCCACGCCCAGGCAAAGCTCCGTGCCCTGAATCTTGTCCGCGTCGAATCCGCCGATGCTGTAGCCCGTGCGCAGGGACACCAGGTTTATCAAGTCCACCAGCGTGTCAATCCGATACAGTTCCAGTCCGCGCAGCAACCGGCGTCGCAATGCTTCGGCGCTGGGGCGGTAGCGGCTGGGGTCTTTGCCCAGGCGGCGGTAGGCCTCGCGCGTGGCGGCAATGGCGGGTTGTTGCTTGATGCTGTCTGCCGTCTGCGTGGCGCGCAGCGTCTGCGTGAAGGCGTCGATTTCCTGCCAGAGGGCTTCGCAATGGGGCGTGTTGGTCACGGTGGCCAGGACGGCCGCGCCGCGGTATTCGGGGCAGTGCTGCCGGATTTCGGGGGAAAGGGTGAGGTGAAATTCCATAATGATGAGTGATGTGAAAAGTTATAGATGGTTTAGCAGGATTCCCGTCAGTATTCGTCCGGACTTTATGCCCAGGCGGCGGGCCGAAAAGAAGTCTTCGCACTGCGTGTAGGTGCAGATGCCGCACGATTCGATGGCCGAAGAGGGTACGCCGAAGTCCAGCAGTTGCAGGCGGTTGGCTTCGGGCAGGTCGATGTGCCATTTCTCCTTCCGGCAGGCGATGCGATGGGTGGGGAAGCCCGCCCGGCGGAAGGCGTCGTACACTTCGTCGCCCACCTCGAAGGCTTGGAGCGAAATGCCGGGGCCGATGACGGCCTCGATGTCAGTTCCCTCTGTCCCGTAGAGGCTGTGCATGAGCTCCAGCGTGTGGCCCACGATGAAGTTCACCGTGCCGCGCCAGCCGGCGTGTATGGCGGCGATGGCTCGGTGGCGGCGGTCGTATAACAGGAGGGGAATGCAGTCGGCGGTGGAGATGCAGAGGCAGATGCCGGGCCGGTCGGTCGTGAGGGCGTCAATGCCTTGCAGCAAGGCGTGGCGTTGGTCGGCATCGGCCGAGAGAAAGGCGTCGTCGATGGGGAGCACCCGTGTGTCGTGCGTCTGCCAGGGGATGATGAGTTCGCGCGGACGTTGGGGCAGGGCATCGAGCAGGATTTCCCGGTTGCGCTGCACGCAGGCCGGGTCATCGCCCGTGTAGGGCGTGCAGTTCAACGAGGCATAGGCGCCTGTGCTGACGCCGCCGTGGCGGGTGGTGCTGAAGGCGCAGACTTCGGGACGGTGTGGCAGGTGGCGCAGCAGGCGGGCATCTTTCTCCACCTTGAAGACCCGATGCGGCATGTCCACTCCTTTATAATGCTTCACGATTTGTCCCACCAGGTGCATGCCGTTGCGCAGGGCCACCCGTTGCGAGGGCAGGTTGGTGTCGCGTATGATGGAATAGACTTCTTGGAAACCCAGTGTCTGAAACGCATATGCTTTGCAGGCGCGGGCCGCCTCGGTGGCATAGCCCTGGTGCCAATATGCCCGCCGGAGCAGGTAGCCCACTTCGGCAACCAGGGAGCCGCCGCACGGTTGCCGGGTGATGCCGCATTGCCCTATCAGGGTGCCGCTCTCCTTTTCTATCACGCCCCACAGTCCGAAGCCGTCTTCCCGGTAGCGGCACAGTTGCCTGTCCAGCCAATCCTGCACCTCCTCGCGGCTGAAAGGCCCTTCGTAGGCATACATCACGTCGGGGTCTTGCAGCAGCAGGCAGGCGTCGTCAAAGTCTTCCGGCCGAAGCTCGCGCAGCCAGAGCCGTTGGGTTTCCAGGATGTTCTTCATACCCCTATTTCTGTTCGTCGGTCTCCTCGTCCCAGTCTTCTTCGTATTCAAAGTTCTCCAGGTCTTCGATGTCGTCCTCGTCGATGTATTCCACTGTGAGGTCTTCGTCCGCCCCTTCTTCCTTCAGTTCTTCCTGCAGGTGGCTCATGTCTTTGGGACGGTGGGCGATGCTTTCGATGTGTCCCTCCAGGCGGTTGCTTTCCTTGTTCAGTTCCGTCCAAAGGATGTCTTTCAGGGTGTCGATGCCCAGTCCGGTGACGGAGGAGATGAACACGTGCGGGATGCCGGCGGGCAGCGTCGGCTCTATTTCGTCCATCAGTTCCTGGTCCAGCATGTCGCACTTGGTGACGGCCAGTACGCGCTGCTTGTCCAGCATCTCGGGGTTGAAGGTGCGCAGTTCGTTCAGCAGGATTTCGTATTCCCGGGCGATGTCGTCGGCATCGGCTGGCACCATGAACAGCAGCAGGGAGTTGCGCTCGATGTGCCGCAGGAAGCGCAGTCCCAGGCCCTTGCCCTGGCTGGCCCCCTCGATGATGCCGGGGATGTCTGCCATGACGAACGACTTGCCGTCGCGGTAGGACACGATGCCCAGGTTGGGCTCCAGCGTGGTGAAGGGGTAGTTGGCTATCTTGGGCTTGGCGGCCGACACGGTGCTGAGCAGGGTGGATTTGCCTGCGTTGGGGAAGCCCACCAGGCCCACGTCGGCCAGCAGTTTCAGTTCCAGGATGACGGTCATTTCCTGCATCGGTTCGCCGGGTTGGGCGAAGCGCGGGGCTTGCCGGGTGGCGGTGCGGAAGTGCCAGTTGCCCAGTCCGCCTCGTCCGCCTTTCAGCAAGACGACTTCCTGCCCGTGTTCGGTGACGTCGCATAGGTATTCACCCGTCTCGGCGTTGTAGGCCACGGTGCCGCAGGGCACTTCTATGACTTTGTCCTCGCCGTCTTTGCCGAAACTGCGGTTTTTCGAGCCGTTCTCGCCGTGTCCGGCCAGGATGTGTCGTTCGTACTTCAGGTGCAGCAACGTCCAGTAGTTGCGGTTGCCGCGCAGGATGATGTTTCCGCCGCGTCCGCCGTCGCCGCCGTCGGGGCCTCCCTTGGGCATGTATTTGGCGCGGTGCATGTGGGTGGAACCTCGTCCGCCCTTGCCCGAGCGGCAGTATATCTTCACGTAGTCTACGAAGTTGGATTCTGGCATAGTATGATTGTTATTTGAAAGTGTTGCGATGAATTATCTTTATGTTCTCTTCTTTGTGCTGTTGTTGGTGACAAGAATGGCAAAGTGTTTCTAATTCCCCATCTTCATATTCCCACGGCTTTATAAATTCTCCATTTATCTTTTTGTACACTTTATGGTGTACTTCTAATAAATTAACCGTATTCAGTTGGAATAGCGGAAAGATGATGCTGTATTGGTTGTAAGTAAGTATGCCTATTCCTCTATAGTCCCTAGGGAAATAAGGTACTTTGTCCACGCTAACGCTATGCGATAATATGAGTTTGTTATCAGTATTTCCCGATTCGCAATATTGCCAATACAGATGTCTGTTTATTCCTTTGTAATCAGATATTGTAGGGTTGATAGAATTATAAATGCTAGAGGCCCACTTACAATTATCAGTTTGGATTTCTTTATTTGAAAATATGATACCTTTATAATTTGTATCCCCCAAACATTTTGGCGTATGTACTATATCATAAATCCAAAGTCCGATAGAGGGGATGTATCCATGTGTTACTATGGAGTTGGTTCTATCGCACTCTTTTAACTCTAAATCAGTTGGCTTATACGGGAATAGACTTTTTATTTTTTCAAAATCTCTTTCATTACTTAGATAAGCTCTTAACTCTGAGATATTGTTTAATACAACACTATTATAACATCTTGTGCAAGTATCAAAATCTCTTCTCTTAATCTTATTGCTTTTGTCTATCCATCTCTGATCAGATAATAACTCTTTATAAACACCATTGGAACCAGTCTTGATAGACGGCTCTAATATATTTTCTATACTATCTATTATCTGAATGAGTTCTTCTTGTGATATTTGGCTAGTCCAATCTCTTGTATGATTCGGATCATATATGTCTGTAATATTCTTTCCTTCGGACTTAAGCATAACTTGCCCGATAAGTTCAGGATGTTGCAAAATAAATCCTTTTGCTTCTTTCCAAGTATCACAAATTATTTGAACCATACCATATAAATGAATTATATACAAAGATAGATAAAGTGCACTGAATTCAGTGCACTTTTGTGTGGAATTTGCACTTTTTGCAGTGCAGATGCGCGTTTTTCACCTGTTGGAATACATCTCCACTTCCCTTTGAATGGCCATCTTCATCTCTTCCCACGACGTAGGGAGGAACATGCGTGGCATGGGATTAGCATCTGCGTCATTGAAGTAGGTGAGACTTAGCACGGCACGGAATAGAGAGTGTTCAGGGTATTTTTGTTGGTAGAAGTCGAGTATCTCGTCCAATGTGTAATGTTGTAGCAGGATATAGAGGTCGATAAAGTCCTTCTTGGAGCCACGTCCTTCAATGGCGTTAATCTTCATGGCGGCAATATCCTTGGGTGAGGCCAAGCGGAGTTTGTCCTCTTGCACGCAGTGGTCTATCCATGGATAGTTGTAATTCACGATGTCTATCTTGACATTATCCACCTTATACATTTTGATGTTCCGGGATACCTTGCCGATAGTCAGTCGTCCGGCCTGCTGCAAGATCTCTGCAATGGCTTCCTCGCTTCCTTCGGCCACGTGGCCGAATAGGTCGAGATCTACCGAGGTGCGGTGACCGTATTGCAAGGCTAATGCTGTGCCACCCACCAGTCGCGTCTCCGACAGACAGTCGGCTTGCATTATCTTTCGGAGAAGAAGCAAAGTTCCGGGTTCAACCGTCTGAAATGATAACATCTGTATTCCTCTTCTTTGGTATGGGATATGCAACAG
This sequence comes from uncultured Bacteroides sp., assembly GCA_949289265.1. GTDB lineage: Bacteria > Bacteroidota > Bacteroidia > Bacteroidales > Bacteroidaceae > Bacteroides. The sequence continues at coordinate 59,519 of CASENE010000042.1, read as the reverse complement.
ATGAAAGACAAGGCCATGGGGTCGAGCGTGCGCATCTGCTTGCAGCATTCCACTATTTTGTTCAAGCCATAATAATCGCGTATGATGCGCCAGTCATCCCGCGTGCCGTATTCCAGCACGCGTTGGATGAGAAAGGCAGAATGTATGTCCATGTCAAACTGGTCGCGGTCAACGTCCCAGAACAGGACAGACGATAGCCGGTTGGTGCATTCTTCTTTAGACATGGCGCTTCGGTTTTTTTACTTTACCTGGTCGATAGCCGCGCAGATATCGCTGGTGATGCGCTCCAGTTCGCCCAGGCCGTTGATGTGGCAGTATTTGCCTTCCTGCTTGTACCAGTCGATGAGGGGAGCCGTCTGGCTGTGGTAGACGGTGAGGCGCTTGCGGATGGTCTCCTCGTTGTCGTCGGCGCGTCCGCTCTGCTGGCCGCGCAGGATGAGGCGCGTCATCAGTTCGTCTTCGGGCACTTCGAGGTCCAGCATGATGCTGACCTCCTGGCCCCGTTCGGCCAGCATCTTCTTCAGCGCTTCGGCCTGGGCGATGGTGCGGGGGAAACCGTCGAAGATGACGCCCTTCGAGTCCTTGAAGCCGTCCAACACGCTGGCCAGGATGTCTATCATCAGCGAGTCGGGGATGAGCTGGCCTTGGTCGATGTATCCCTTGGCTGTCTTGCCCAGTTCGGTGCCGTTCTTGATTTCGGCACGCAGCACGTCTCCGGTGGAGATGTGGTTGATGCCATACTTTTCTACGATTCTCTCACTCTGTGTTCCCTTGCCTGAGCCGGGAGCACCGAAAATTACGATGTTCAGCATAATATGTGTATAGTGTTTAGTGATTAGTGATTAGTGTTTAGTGATTGGCGTTTAGCGTTTAGTGATTAGCGTTTAGTGATTAGTGATTAGTGATTGGCGTTTAGTGTTTAGTGATTAGTGTTTAGTGATTAGTGCTCGGCGATTCGCAAGGGAAGTCGGCACGTATTAATCACTAATCACTAACCACTAATCACTAACCACTGTATAAATGTCCTTGTAGTTCCGCCCCAGTCCGTCGTAGTCCAGCCCGTAGCCCACGATGAAGTCGTTGGGAATCTGCATGGCCACGTAATCTATGTGCAGGTCTACCTGCAGTTTGTCGGGCTTGAGCAGCAGCGTGGCGATGCGCACCTCTTGCGGGCGGTGTGCGGCCAGCTGGTCGAGCAGTTGCCGCATGGTCAGTCCCGTGTCCACGATGTCTTCCACGATGACCACGGTGCGCCCCGCCAGGTCTTCGTTGAGGCCGATGACTTCTTTCACCCGGCCTGTCGAGGCTGTGCCCTGATAGGATGCCAGTTTGACGAAAGAGATTTCGCAGGGTATCTCGATGCGCTTCATGAGGTCGGCGGTGAACATGAACGAGCCGTTCAGCACGCTGAGAAACAGCGGGTTCTTTCCGGCCAGGTCGCGGTTGATTTCAGCGGCCACTCGGTCTACCTCCTGCAGGATGCGTGCCTCGGGGATGGAGACGGCAAACTGCTTGTCTTTTATCTGTATGACGTTCATAGGTCGTTGCGATTTGGGTGCAAAAGTACGGATTTTCTTTCTTTTCTCCCCTCTTTTCGCGGCATTTTCTTGGGAGTTGCCGGCCGTGGCGTGAATGCGACGGGGGCGCCAAGCGTTTCCAGGCCGGCTGGCACATCGGCGTGGGCTTCGACTACCGCGCCCTGCACTTTGGCGTGGACTATGGGACGGACTTTAATGACATCCTGTCGGCCTCTAAGATTAAGACCGCTTCCATCACCTTGGGCTGGAACTTCTGACGCACTGCCTGTCCGGACCTTATGCGTTATAAGGTCTGACCTTATGCGTTACAATGTCCGACCTTATGTGTTACAATGTCCGACATAGATACGCACTATGTCCGGCATAGATACGCCCTGCTCTTTTCCGCCGCCTGTCTGTCGCGCCCCTTCGGCCGGCAGGCAGGAGGATTAAGATTCTGTCCATTATTTCCCTGATACTTGTTTCTTTTTTCGGCAGAATGCCTTACCTTTGCCCGTGATATGCCGAGGGACGCCGCGGCGGGTGCGGCTTGCGTGCCGGCCTCTTGCGGGCTTCCGCGTCCTGTCTTGATGATTCACCAGCCGGGAAAGGGAGCTCCGGCGTTAATACACAAGTAATAGTTATGAGAAAAATGCGCTTTCGCGTCAAACAGTGGGCGCTGGCTGTAGCGCTGTCGTGGATGGCGGCCGCGGGCCATGCCCAGTATCTGCGTACCTCCTACTTCATGGACGGCAGCAGCCGCCTGCAACTCAATCCGGCGTATGTGCCGGACAAGGGTTTCGTCATCTTCCCCGCCTTGGGCATGATTAATGCGTCGGCCTACACCAATTCGCTGGGCACGCAAGACCTGATAGACATCTTCGACTCGGGCGACGAGCTGTGGGGCAACCCCTCGTTCCACAACAAGCTGAAGGACATGAACAAGGCCACCCTCTCCGCCGCTATCGACATTCTCTCCATGGGCTGGTGGAAGGGCCGGGGCTTCTGGTCGGTCAACCTGGGCGTGCGCACCGACACGGAGGGACGCTTCCCCCGGAGCCTTTTCGACTACCTGCGCGACATGCCCCGGGACAACGAGGGATGGAACAACAGCCGGTTCAGCATCCGCGACCAGGCCCTGTCGCTCAACTCTTACATCGAGGTGGGCGTGGGCTATGCCCGCACCGTGGGCGATCGGCTGACCGTGGGCGGAAAGTTCAACTTCCTGTTGGGAGCCGGCAACCTGAACCTGCAGGTCAACAGCATTGAGATTGCTTCCGACTTCGACGGGCAGGGCGGGGGCACGGCCGAGATAGACGTGGACGCCCGCGCCGAGGCCAACATCCTGGGGCTGGATCTGCAGATGTCGGGAGACGGATACGTGGACGAAATGGAATACAACAAGTTCGGCTTCGGGGGCTATGGGGCCGGCATCGACCTGGGCGCCACCTACCGCCTGCTGGACAACCTGACCCTGTCGGCCGCAGTCACCGACCTGGGCTTTATCAAGTGGAACAAGAGCTCGTCCAACGTAGTGGAGGGCCGGGCCAACGAGCGCTTCGACGCCGCCCATTCGCAAGACTTCTACGACCGCGTGTCGGGCGGCGAGGTCATCGACTTCGACCTCTTGGCCCTGGAGAAGAGCAACGAGCGGAAGGCGCGCTCCACCCGTCTGCCCACCACGCTGACGCTGGGCGCCGAGTATGCCTTTTTCGGCGACAAGCTCTCGGCGGGCATCCTCTCCACCACGCGCTGGGGGCAGCTGAACACGCTGAGCGAGCTCACCGTCATCGGCACGTACCGCCCCAAGGGATGGTTCAACCTGGCGTTGAGCTACTCGATGCTGCAGAGCGCGGGCCAGTCGTTCGGCCTGGGGCTCAAGCTGGGGCCGCTGATGCTGGGCACGGACTACATGTACCTGGGCAAGAACTCGCGCAGCGTCAACGGTTACGTCGGCCTGGCCTTCTCCTTCGGGCACAACCACCGGGAGAAGAAGCACTGCCCGGCATACTGACCGCGCAACATTGGGCGCAAAGCTGCACGACATTTGGAAGTAAATTCGTACTTTTGCCCTCGTTTTAACACCAATAACTGACGCTTATGATGAAGATATTTCCTACCAGCGACATCAAGCAGCTGGATGCCTATACGATAGAACACGAACCGGTGGCCTCCGTCGACCTGATGGAGCGGGCCGCCTGCGCGCTGGCCGAGGCCATTGCCGGGCAGTGGGGGACGGCCCCCCGCTATGCCGTCTTTGCCGGCCCGGGCAACAACGGCGGCGACGCCCTGGCCCTGGCCCGGCTGCTGGGCGGGCTGGGATGCCGCGTGGAGGCGTTCCTGTTCAACACCAAGGGGCAGCTCTCGCCCGACTGCGCCGCCAACCGCGACCGGCTGCTGGACGGCGCGCCCGGCGTGGAGTTCCACGAGGTCACCTCGCAGTTCGTCTTCCCCAAGCTGACGGCAGACGACGTTATCGTCGACGGCCTGTTCGGCAGCGGGCTCAACAAGCCCTTGGCCGGAGGCTTCGCGGCGGTGGTGAAGTGCATCAACGCCTCGCCGGCGCAAGTGGTGTCCATCGACATCCCCTCGGGGCTGATGGGCGAGGACAATTCGTTCAACGCGCCGTCGGGCATCGTGCGGGCCGACCTCACCCTGAGCCTGCAGTTGCCCAAGCTGGCCTTCCTCTTTGCCGAATGCGCGCCCTACGTGGGCCGCTGGCGACTGCTGGACATCGGGCTGAGCCGCGAGGGGATGGACGCCCTGCCCACTCCCTACGCCCTGACGGAGGCGGCCGACGTGAAGCGCCTGCTCAAGCCCCGCGACCGCTTTGCCCACAAGGGCCGTTTCGGGCGGGCGATGCTCATTGCCGGCGCGCAGGGCATGGCGGGCGCCTCGGTGCTGGCGGCCAAGGCCTGCCTGCGGTCGGGCGTGGGCCTGCTGACGGTGCACGTGCCCTTCTGCAACAACGTCATCGTGCAGACCGCCGTGCCCGAAGCCATGACGGAGACCGACTTGAGCGACACGTGCTTTGCCACGGCCACGGACGTGGACGCCTGCCAGGCCGTGGGCGTGGGGCCCGGACTGGGACGCGCGCCCGAGACCGTGGCTGCCCTCGTCGAGCAGGTGGAGACGTCGGACACGCCGATGGTGCTGGACGCCGACGCGTTGAACATCCTGGGCGAGAACCGCTCCCTGCTGTCGCGCCTGCCCAAGGGCAGCATCCTGACGCCGCACCCGGCGGAGCTGGAGAGGCTGGTGGGCAAGTGCCGCAGTTCGTTCGAGCGGCTGGAGCGTGCCTGCGAACTGGCCCGTTCGACCCAGGCGCACGTGGTGCTGAAGGGAGCCTACACGGCGGTGATTTCGCCCGACGGGCAGTGCCGCTTCAACCCCACGGGCAATCCCGGCATGGCCACCGCGGGCAGCGGCGACGTGCTGACGGGCATCCTCTTGGCCCTCCTGGCCCAGGGATACGCACCGGGCGACGCGGCCCTGTTGGGCGTCTATGCCCACGGATTGGCCGGCGACCTGGCGGCTGCTCGGCTGGGCATGGTGGCCCTCACCGCCGGCGACATCGTGGAGGCATTGCCGCAGGCCTGGATGCAACTGGGCGGCAGCGGGAAATGAGGCTTTCTGGAGAAGATAAGTAGATGTGCCAAATGAATTATTAGTAGTAGGAGGGAGTCAGAGGGAGTTATAGGGAGTTAGAGGCCGATAGTTGCCCCGTTGATATACAAAAGGTATTGGCTTATAACTCCTTCTAACTCCTTCTAACTCCCTCTAACTCCTTCTACCCCCCTCTAACTCCTTCTAACTCCCTCTGACATAAACGTAGCGACCTGGCACTTAAGTCCCACCAAGCTGGCGTTCCAATGCCAGCCGGCGGGGACTTAAGTGCCAGGTCGCCAGCGTTTCGGGGCGGGGCTCAGGGGCGTCGGGTGGTGATGTGGAAGCAGGCCTGGCGGATTTCATACTTCACGTAGCATCGCCCGTCTTGCTTCAAGTCGCGCAACACTTCGGCCAGCACCAGCTTCAGCGTGTCGGCCCCCACGTCCTGCATGGGTCGCCCGTCCGGGTCTTCCACCTTCTCAAACCGCTTCCAGCTGATGTCGAACGTCGTGCCGTAGGCGTGCGTCGAGTGCTGGCTGGCATTGGAGTTCCGGCGGCGCAGACGCTTCACGTCGCCCTCGGTGCGCAAGACGGAGGTCACGATGATTTTGTTGGGGTTCAGTCCCTTGCTGGCCAGCGAGTCCAGGAAGTTTTGCCCGATGGTGTCCAGCAGGGCCGCCGCGCCGGGGATGAGGTAGGGGATGGAGTGGGTGAGCGAGTCCACGGCGTAGCGTTCGTTGGCGCCGATTTGCGTCAGGCGGTCGTCCGCCATCTCTTCGGCTTCCCGGCGCGAGGCGAGGGGCGGGATGCCGATGGCCTGGGCCACGGCCAGCTGTTTGCTGTTCAGGTCGCCGAAGGTGCGGCCGAAGTTGCTGACGCCGCGGATGTTGCGCGGCTGGTTCATCTTCATGCTTAGGTCTTCTTTCTTCTTGCAGGCCGCCATGGCCAGCAGGCCGCACAGGCAGGCGATGAGCGCCAGGGGGAGGATTTGTCTTTGGTTGTGCATGTTCAGTCAGTGTGTTAATGAGTGGTTCGGCCCTTGCGGGAGGCGTGGCTCGGACGGCCGCAGGGCTTTCGTCCTGCCGGTTCCCTTGCGTCGGCACGCCTCTTGGGCCGCGCAAAGTTACAACTTTTCCGTTTTTTTCTTTACCTTTGTCTCCAGATTCTGTAAACACCAATCCTTAGCCCCCGCTGGACACTGTGCAACGATATTTCATCTACCTATCCTACGACGGCGCGGCCTACCACGGCTGGCAGGTGCAGCCCAACGGCCTGAGCGTGCAGGAGTGCCTGGAGCGCGCGCTGTCCACCCTGCTGCGCCGCCCGGTGGCCGTCACCGGCGCCGGACGCACCGATGCCGGCGTGCACGCTTCGCTCATGGTGGCCCACTTCGACGCCGACGCGCCGCTGGACGCCGTCCTGCTGGCGGACAAGCTGAACCGCCTGCTGCCGCCCGACATCGCCGTGAGCCGCATCCGTCCCGTGAAGCCGGAGGCGCATGCCCGCTTCAGCGCCACCTCGCGCCTCTACCGTTATTACGTCACTACGGCCAAGACGCCCTACCTGCGCCAATACCGCTGCCGCCTGTTCCACGTGCCGGACTTCGCGCGGATGAACCAAGCCGCCGCCACCCTCTTCGACTACGAGGACTTCACCAGCTTCAGCAAGCTGCACACCGACGTGAAGACCAACAACTGCCGCATCCTGCACGCCGCCTGGACGCAGGTGGACGACGTGACCTGGGTCTTCACCATCCGTGCCGACCGCTTCTTGCGCAACATGGTGCGCGCCATCGTGGGCACCCTTCTCGACGTGGGCCGCGGCAAGCTGACGGTGGAGGGCTTCCGCCGCATCGTCGAGCAGCGCGACCGCTGCCGGGCGGGCACCTCGGCGCCGGGCCATGCGCTGTTCCTGGCCGACGTGACCTATCCGGAAGACCTGTTCCTGGACGGGGACGGAGGGTAATCTAACCATTCGTGAGGCCTGCTTGCAGGCCTTGCAGGCGTAGCCTTGACCGGCGGTGCGGCGGCATTCTGGCGGCAGGGGAAGGTTGGCTTTGCCCGCAAGTGTCTTGACATAAACCGGTATTGTCCTTTACTTCTGTTGTCCTGACCGGAACCTCTGTTTGTTAATAAACATAAATGGAACGCCGTTTTAGGTGGCTTAATATATGTTTAATTGCTTGATTAACATCTGTCGTTATTCTTTCGCTGACCCCTGAACTGTATGTTCTTAAACAAAAATTAGTGAATCGTTGCATTATTTGGCCATAAATAGAGGGTGAATGGATTGGCGTTACAGGCCGAAACGGCTAACTTCGCACAGAACCTTTTATGTAATACCCATTCAAACCTATCGACATGGCAGTAATCACGCTAGACATAGGCGGAACAAAGATAGCCAGTGCTATTTTCCTTTCGGACGGAGAAATGATGTGCATCCGGAGACGCTTGTTGCAGGGCAGAACCGGGCACGAAGTGGGAAAGCTCGCGATGGAGGTGCTTGCCAAACTGCTGGATGTGGCCCAGAAGAAACGCATTCCCATAGAAGGCGTGGGCGTGTGCATTCCGGGCATTGTCTTCTCTCAGACCAACAGGGTGTGGGCTCCTAACATTCCCGGTTGGGAGAATTATCCGCTTTACGAAGAGTTACGGATGGTGACTCCGAAAGACATCGGCATCTTCATCGAGAGCGACAGGGCGTGCTTCATGTATGGCGAGATGTGGCAGGGGGCGGCTCGGGATTGCCACAGCGCCGTGTTCGTGGCGGTGGGCACGGGCATCGGCGCGGGGATTATCATCGACGGGCGTGTGTTGCATGGTGCCAGCGACATCATCGGGGCCACCGGTTGGATGGCGCTGAAGCCTCCTTATACGGAAGCCTATGACGAATGCGGTTGCTTTGAATATTATGCCTCGGGCAACGGGATAGGAGCCAGAGCCCGCGATGCCGTGCGCCGCGACAAGACATACAGGGGCAAGCTCCGGCAGAAGCCCATCTCGCGGATTACGGCGCATGACGTCTTCCAGGCTTACGAGGAACGCGACCCCATAGCCGTCGCCGTGTTGAAGCAGGCGGTAGAGATGTGGGGCATGGCTTCGGCCAATATCGTGAGCCTGATAAACCCCCAGAAAATCATCTGGGGCGGCGGAGTGTTTGGCCCGGCTCATATCTTTATCCATGATATCTATCAGGAGGCCTGCAAGTGGGCTCAGCCTTTGGCTATCAAGCAGGTGCAGTTCCTGCCCTCGCAGTTGTCGGGCAACGCGGGCCTGATAGGGGCAGCTTATTTGGTCGTTAAAAATCGGGAACATGGAAAATAGATATAAGAAAAGGAAGGTTTTTGTTGCTGCCTGCATCGGAATGTGCTTTTTCGGCGTTTCGATGATAGTGCTGGGGTCTGTCTTGCCGTCGTTGACCGAGAAATACGGACTCAGCCCGTTGCAGGCCACGTCGTTGGTGACGTTCCTGCCGATAGGCGTGCTGCTGGGGTCGCTGGTGTTTGGCCCCTTCGTGGACCATTATGGCCATAAGGCGGTCTTGCTGCCGGGTTGCATCGTTATTCTGCTGGGCCTGGAGGGAATCAGTTTCTTTAGCAACATCCATTTGTTGCAGATTTCCATTGTGGCTGTAGGCTTTGGCGGCGGAGCCCTGAACGGCGAGACCAATGCCTTGGTGGTAGACATCTCCCAAGAGTCGGAGCGAGGCTCTCTGCTCAGCTTGTTGGGCGTTTTCTATGGCGTTGGTGCCTTGTGCATACCTGTGTTGCTGGCTTCGTTGTTGCGGTATTTCTCTTTCGAGGTTATCTTGAACGGGATAGGCGCCTTGATGCTTGTCGCCATACTCTATTGCTTCTTCGTGCGGTTTCCGGCCCCTAAGCAGGCGCAGCATTTTCCTATCAAAGACGGCCTGCGCATTTTGAAGGGGAGCTTTGTGCTGCTGTGTTTCATCTTGTTTTTCCAGAGCGGCATAGAAGGCGTGTGCAACAACTGGACGACCAGTTACTTCGGCCGGACGACGGACATCTCGTTGGAACATTCGTTGTTGGCACTGACCTGCATGGTGGCTGCCATGAGCGCGGCCCGTTTGCTTCAGGTCGTCTTGTTCAAGAAGGTCAATCCCACATCCGTCTTGCCATATAGCCTGTTGGTATGCGGGCTGGGCTTTTGCCTGCTGACTTTTTCTCCCGGCTTCGTCAGGGCTGCCGTGGGGATGGTGCTGATAGGCGCCGGTCTGTCTTCTACTTATCCTGTCGTCCTGAGCATCATCGGGAACAGGTATCCCGACTTCTCGGGCACTGCTTTTAGCATAGCGCTTGCCATCGCTCTGGTGGGGCAGACGGCGATGAATGCGCTGATGGGGCTGTTGTCTCATCATGAAAGCGGGATCTGCGCCTACCCTTATCTGATGATGGGCTCGCTGGTGGCCATGTTCTTGATGTATAGACGTTCACTCAAACCTCATAATTAATCTTTTAAAATCAAAGCAGTATGTTAGCATTAGAATGGTTAAAGAATGCCCATGGCATTATGGAGAAGCTGGAAGCTACCCAGTTGGAAAACATTAGGAAGGCGGCCACGGTGATGGCGGATTCGATTGAAGCCGGCCGTTGGGTGCATACCTTCGGCTGCGGACACGCCACGATTCCCGTTGAGGAAATGTATCCCCGCATCGGAAGTTTTGTCGGGTTTCATCCGCTGTGCGAATTGCCTTTGACCTTCTTCACGCAGATTATTGGTCAGATGGGCATTCATCAGTTCCTGTTCCTGGAGCGGGCCGAAGGCTATGGCGTCGAAATCATGAAGAACTATGATTTTGATTCCAAGGATTGCCTCTGGCTATTCTCGCATACGGGCATCAATGCCGTCAATATCGACGTGGCGTTGGAGGCCAAAAAGAGGGGGATGAAGGTCATTGTCTATGGCTCTGCCGGCGAAACGGGCGATAAGCCCAGCCGCCATTCGGGAGGAAAGAACCTGTTCCAGATTGCCGACATCGTTGTCGACTCTTGTGTTCCTTTGGTAGACGCCTCGGTTCCTTTGAAGAACCATTTCGACAAGGTCGGCCCCCTGTCGACGCTGAGTTTTGTCACCATGGTATGGATGACCATCACCACCGTGGCCGAAATTCTGGCGGAGCGTGGCGTGCACCTCTATATCCACCCGTCGCACAATGTGCCGGGAGATACCACTGCCCACGAACGCCTGGATGCTGCCATTGCGGAATATCAGCGTAGGGTGAAAAACCTGTAGAGGTATTAGTTCTATATAGATAAGTTCTTTCTTTGGAACGTAGAGCGGTTCGCCCGGCCTTGTAGTGCGGCCGTGGCGAGCCCCTCTGAGAGGTCGATAATGCGGGAAAGGCAAGTGTGCATGGTTCGTAACCGTATTCGGTAATTGTTTTTTTTCTGTTCTCTTATTGATTTGTTTAACATTAAGTTTTTATTTATGCCTGAAAATCACAAACGAGGAAAACATCTGTTCAGAATCCTCACAACTATTATTCTATTATCTTTTGCCTTTGTCTGTGCAAAGGCATCAGGTGTGGACGTTTCTGATGAAAACATGGTTTGCCGGGTGGGCCAGGTTTCTCTGCTGAAGGTGAAGGGAAAAGTGCTCACGTCGGATGGTGAGCCGGTGATTGGAGCCAGCGTATGGGAGAAGGGAACTTCCAACGGCATCATTACTGACTTGACGGGAGAGTTTGTGCTGAATGTGCACGCAGACGCCGTCTTGGTCATTTCTTATGTGGGATACGTGACTCAAGAAGTCAAAGCATCGTCGGACATGGAGATTGTTCTGGAAGAAAACAATGAAATGCTTGACGAGGTGGTGGTCGTGGGCTATGGAGTCCAAAAGAAGAAACTGATAACGGGCGCTACGGTCCAGGTGAAAGGCGAGAACATTGCCAAGCTGAACACAGTGAACCCGTTGGAGGCGTTGCAAAGCCAGGCCCCGGGGGTGAATCTGGTGCAGAACAGCGGCTTCCTGAATTCGGGCTATAAGATGACCATCCGAGGCCTGGGCACGAACGGCGATTCTTCTCCTTTGTTTGTCATCGACGGGGTGGCCAATGGTAGCTTGGATGGCTTGAACCCGAATGACATCGAGTCGGTCGACATCCTGAAGGATGCTGCTTCTGCCGCTATCTATGGAGCTCGTGCTGCCAATGGTGTCGTATTGATAACGACCAAGAAAGGCAAGGCCGGCGTTTCCGAAATCACGTATGACGGATATGTGGGCTGGCAGAACCTGTATAAGATTCCTGCGGTGCTGACCGCCCAGGAATACATGGCCATTCAGGACGAAGGGCGGATTATGGATGGCCTGGCGCCGTGGGACTGGGGGACTTATATCCCCGAGGCTTCGTTACAGGCCATAGAAGACGGCTCCTGGCAAGGCACGAACTGGTTGAAGAAAATCCTGAATAAGAACGCGCTGGTGCAGAACCATTCGGTCAACATCACGGGCGGCACCGAGCGTTCGCGCTATTCGATAGGCGGTTCTTATACCTATCAGGAGGCTACGATGGGCGTGCCGAACGAGGCGCCGGATACGAGACGTTATAATGCGCGCATCAATTCCGACCATGTGGTCATCCGGAAGAATGGCCTGGACTTCTTGAAGGTGGGCGAAACCATCAATTATAAGTATCAACAGACGGACGGTTCGTTCGGCACGGGCGGCATCTATTGGAACGGAGTGCATAACATGTTGATCATGAGTCCGCTGATGCCCGCTTACAATAGCGACGGCAGCTATTACCTGTATGCAGACCAGGTGAGAGACGGGTATAAGTGGGACGTGTCCAACGGCGCCAATAAGAACCCGATAGCCTACCTGGACTACATGATGAATCAGAATGAGAGCGCCGGACATTACATGCAGAGCAGCTTCTATGCCGAACTGCAGCCCATCAAAGACCTTCGCATCAAAAGCCAGTTCGGCTACATCATGTCGCACAGCAGCTATAGGAGTTATGTCCCACGGTATGAGAAACTGACGGAAAGCCTGCAGCAGGAGAAAGACCAGGTGACGCAGTCGATGAGCGAGTCGCACCGCTGGTCGTGGGAGAACACGGTGAACTACTTGTTTGATGTGAAGGAACACCATTTGGATGTGTTGGTGGGGCAGAGCCTGGAGAAGTGGGGCTTTGGCCTGTCCATGAATGCGTCTGCTTACAACTCGAGTTTCTACGACTTCGAGCATGCCTACCTGTCCAACGTGCCTTTCGTGAATGCCAATATCAGTTCCCTGGGCGGTTCTCCCAATACCGAAGGAGCCATAGCTTCGTTCTTTGGGCGCGTGAACTATAATTTCAAGGAAAAGTACATGGCTTCCGTGGTGATGCGTGCCGACGGGTCTTCCAACTTTGCCCGCGGCCATCGCTGGGGTTACTTCCCTTCGCTGTCTGCCGGATGGGTGGTTAGCAACGAACGCTTCATGCAGCATGTGGGCAAATGGCTGAACTTCTTGAAACTTCGTGCTTCGTGGGGACAGAACGGCAACTGCTCGATCAGCCCGTTCCAATATCTGTCGAAAGTGACCTCGAACACCACGTATGGAGGCTATACCTTCGGCGACCTGATGGACACGGTGCACACCGGCTCGTATGCCTACCAGCTGATAAACAAAGACCTGACGTGGGAGACCCAGGAAACGATTGATATCGGTGTGGACGCCCGCTTTTTTGACTACCGGCTGGGAGTGGAACTGGACTGGTATCGGAAGACGACCAAAGACTGGCTGGTGACGGCGCCTGTGCAGATGAACTTTGGCGCCGACGCCTGCTCCATCAACGGGGGCGCCATCAAGAACACGGGCTTTGAGGCTGCCTTCCATTGGAACGACCAGGTGGGGGAGGACTTTAGTTACGGGGCCAACCTGAACCTGGCTTACAACAAGAACAAGGTGACCAAGATTGAAAACAGCGACGGCATCCTGCACGGGAACGGCAGCATCCTGTGGGAAGGCGCCGACGAATGTTTCCGGGCCGAGGTGGGGAAACCCATCGGCTTCTTCTACGGCTACAAGAGCCAGGGCATTTTCCAGACCCAAGAGCAGATAGACAACTATCAAGGCGTCAAGGTCAACGGCGATGCCACGCAGCCCGGCGACGTGATTTGGTGCGACATCAATCATGACAACAAGATAGACGAGAACGACCGTACCGAGATAGGCAATCCCCACCCGGACTTTACGATGGGGTTCTCGCTGAATGCCAGCTGGAAGGCGTTCGACGTTGCCATCACGACCTACGGCGCCTTCGGCCATCAGATTCTGAAGTGTTACCGCGATTTCGTCAGCTCGCCGCTGAACAACTATACCACGGATATCTTCGAGCGTTGGCACGGAGAGGGCACCAGCAACAAGTTTCCCCGGATATCCAGCGCCTCCAGCACGAACTGGAACAAGATATCGGATATCTACATCGAGAACGGCGATTACCTGAAGATTAAGAACATCACCGTCGGGGTAGACTTCAAGAAGTTCTTCAAGCAGTTGCCCATGCAGCAGTTGCGCCTGTATTTTACCGCTCAGAACGTGTTTACCTTTACCGGCTATTCGGGCATGGACCCGGAAATCGGCTATAGCGGCGACAGCTATTCCTGGTCTTCTGGCATCGACCTGGGATTCTATCCGAGCGCGCGCACTTACATGGTTGGATTAAACGTTAAATTCTAAAACAAGAGTACAATGAAAAAGATATTGATAGGCTTGGCGCTGGCATGGCTCTGTGCCGGTTGCGAGAGCTTTTTGGACAGCGACCTGCTGACCAACAAGACGACCGAGAACTTCCCCGCCACGGAAACAGAGGCGCAGGAGATGGTGACGGCCATTTATTCGCAGTTGTTGTTCGAGAGTCCGGAGACTTCGTCCAGTTTCTTCATAGCCCAGCTGGCCAGCGACGACTGCCTGGGCGGGAACCTGTCGTATTCCAACAACTGCGCCACCAACTTCCTGATGTATAAAGACAACCTGAACGGCCTGTCCGGGCTGTGGAGCAGATGCTACAAACTGATCAACCGGGCCAACAGCGCCATCTCGAACATAGACAACGTGGCCTCCTGGTCTGCCCAGGCCGAGCGCGACAGGCTGATGGGCGAAGCCCATTTCTTGCGGGCCATGGCCTACTATGAGTTGGTCCAGGTGTTCGGCGGAGTGCCTTTGCGCACGGAGGCCATGAGCACCAACACGCTGCCGCGTGCCAGCGTGGACGAGGTCTATGCCCAGATAGCTTCCGACCTGAGGCAGGCCATCGGCCTGATGCCCGCACAGATCTATACCGAAGGGTCGAGCCTGGCCGGACATGCCACGAAGTATGCGGCCGAAGCCCTGATGGCCCGGGTATTCCTCTTCTATACGGGGCGTTATGCCCAGGACGCCTTGCCCGACGGCACCAGCAAGGACGACGTCATCGGGTGGATTGACGACTGCGTGTATAACTCCGGTCACGACCTGGTGGACGACCAGCGCAACTTGTGGGCCTATACCAACCAGACGACGGAGGAAAACGCGCGCGACCTGCGCTACCAGTATGTCATCGACAACGGCCTGAAGTGGGTGGGCAACAGCAGCGTGGAGACGCTTTTCGCCAACAAGCACAACCTGAAGAGCAACTGGACATACACGTGGTGGTCGAACACGTGCGCCCAGTTCTTCTCTCCCTCGGCCGACAACTACGACCAGGTGGAGAGCTATCCCTTCGGCACCGGTTGGGGCGCAGGCCCCGTGTCGCCGGCCATGATTAGCGAGTGGCAGGACTGGAGCGCCAAGCAGACCTTCACCGACGGGTTTACCGAAGACCCCCGCCTCACAGGTTCCGTCTGGTCGTACAAGGCGCTGGATCCCAACAACGAGGGGAACGTTCTGATGGACTGCTCGCTGGACGAGAGCGAACCCACCTATACGGTCTCTTACCGCTACTACGAGCAGACCGGCTACCACCAGAAGAAGTACATCAACATCAATGCCTGCAACGCGAGCGGCAATATCGAAGCCTTCGGCAAGGTGCTCTATCCGGGCATCACGACGCAGACCAGCCAGCAGCTGTTGCAGATAGCCGATTTGATACACATCCGTTTTGCCGACGTGCTCCTGATGCAGTCCGAGCTGAAGGAAGACGCCGAGGGGCTGAACCGCGTGCGTGCGCGCTCGCACCTGGCTCCGGTGGCCTATTCGCTGGAGGCCATCAAGAACGAGCGGCGTTGGGAACTCTGTTTCGAGGCCATCCGCTGGTGGGACATGCTCCGCTGGTCGGGCCCGAGCCTGGAAGAGGCCGGCGACTTGCTGAACAAGCAGGCCGGTTTCGACGTCATCAATGCAGCCGAGGTGAAGCCGATGGTGCAGTTCGACTACAAGAAACGCCTGCAGGAGACCCAAGGCTATTGGCCCATCCCGCAGACCGAGGTCGACCTGACAAACGGCGTCATCGAGCAGAATCCCGGATGGGAACCCTCGGCGCAGTTTACCGATTGGAACAACCTGTAAGTACGATAACCATTTTATAACCGACGAATCATGAAGAAAGTAAGATATTGGCCCGTATTGTTGTGCAGCATCGTAGGCGCGATGCTGGCTTGCGACCCTATTGAAGACGAAGACTTGCGCGAGGCTTTTGCTGCAGAAACGCCCGTCACGCAGGCCGACCTGGACGCCGTGGTGACAGTAACCCAACCTTTCCCCAACACGGAAGACGCCGTGGAGGGCGACCAGTACGTCGTGGTCAGAAACTCGAATCCGGCCATCGCCGGCTGCTGGCACGTCAGGAAGGGAGAACTGGAACTGCGCTCCGGAAGCGACCACGACACCCTTGTCTGCACGGGCAACGGCGTCTGGACGGTGTATTTTGAAACCATCTCGCAGGGAAAGAGCGTGCGGAGCACGCCCGTCGAGCTGACCGTGACCAACGTTTTCGACGCCTGGTCTACCTGCCTGACAGGCGCCAAGGACAAATCCGACAAAGGAGCCCGGAAGACCTGGCGATTCCGCGCGTGCGAAGACGTGGTGTGCTACAACGGCGCCTACGGCTTCTGGAACTATACGCCGGTCGACCAGGTGACCGGAAATGCCTGGTGGGGGCAGACCTCGCTGGAGACGGCCGGCAACCAGACGATGGAGTTCGCCTTCGACCAGAACGCCTTCCGGACGTTCCATCCGGACGGCTCGCTGAACAACGAGGGCGAATACAACTTCGTGCACAGCACGCCCGACACAGGCGTCATCGGCGAACTGCTGCTGACGGTGCCCGTCATCGGCTTCGAGTTCAACGAGGTGAACCTGGACAACGGGGGGACGTACTGGATACTGGAGTTGGACGAGCAGCACCTCACCCTGGCAGTGCCCCGCAAGTTTGAAGGAGGCGTGGAATGGGAAGACGATGCGTGGATAGCCTTCTTCGAGGCAGTGGACTGACCCTTCGGCTTTTCGTCCCTAAGCATCCCCGGCCGGTGGGGCTATATCTCCACCGACCGGGGGCTATACTCCCACCGACTGGGAACTATACTTCCACCGGCCGGGGATTATAACGCTGCCGGACGCTGAAAGGCAGGCAGTTAGAGGATATATTCGTAAACAGAACGGGCCGGCGCGAAGTCCGGCATCAGACAATCATCATCATCAGACACAGCTATGGCAGACATCCTGTATAAAATCATCAATGGCCGGGTGGTGACGCCCTCGGGCATCATCAAAGACGGACAAGTGGTCATCCGCAACGGCCGGATAGCCGAAGTGGGGCGCGCCAACGTGGACATCCCCCAGGCGCAGGTGGTCGATGCCGGGGGCGGGTATGTGGCCCCCGGGTGCATCGACCTGCACGTGCACGGCGGGGGAGGGCACGACTTTTCGGAAGCCACGCCCGAAGCCTTCCGCCGCATCGCGCAGGCGCACGCCCTGTGCGGCGTCACCGCCCTCTGTCCCACGGTGGCCGCGGCCGACGGGCAGGTCTTCCGGCAGGCCATCCGCTGCTGCGAGCACGCGATGAGCCATCCCGCGGGGCAGGGCGCCGCCATCTTGGGGCTCCACCTGGAGGGAAACTACATCAATCCGGCCATGAAGGGCGGGCTGGACGGCGCCTTCCTGCACGCGCCCGACCCGGAGGAATACGAAGCCCTACTGTCCGACACCACGTGCATCAAGCGTTGGAGCGCCTCTCCCGAACTGCCGGGCGCCTGCGAGTTTGCCCGCTATGCGTCCGCGCGCGGCGTGCTGGTGTCGCTGGCCCACACCACGGCCGGCTATGCCCAGCTGAAAGAGGCCTGCCGCGCCGGCTTCAGTCACGTCACCCACTTCTACAACGCCATGACCTCGGTGCACAAGGAGCGCGAGTTCAAGCACGAAGGCACCGTGGAGGCCGTCTACCTGATGCGCGGCCTGAGCGTGGAGGTCATCGCGGACGGCATACACGTGCCTCCCCCCATCCTGCGCCTGGTCTATCAGATAAAGGGGCCGGAGCAGACCGCGCTGGTGACCGATGCCATCGCCGCGGCTGCCTGCGAGGGCGACTATGCCCGCGTCCTGGGCGAGGGCCTGGTGGTGGAAGACGGCGTGTGCAAGCTTGCCGACCGCTCGGCCCTGGCCGGCAGCATAGCCACGGGCATCCGCTTGATACGCGTCATGGCCGAGCAGGCGGAAATCCCGCTGGCGGACGTGATGAGAATGGCAGCAGAAACTCCGGCCCGCCTCATGGGAATTGCAGAAAAAAAAGGTACTTTAGCAGCCGGAAAGGATGCGGACGTCATCTTGTTCACGCCCCGGTTCGAGATGCAGGCCACCTTCGTGGAAGGCAGGATGTGCCGGAAAAGCCTGTCCCCGGACGTGTGCGGCACAGGATGCGACGCAGAAACAGACGAACTCAAACAAAAATAACACATAATACGATATGAAAAAAGCAAGAATCTTCTCACTCTGCCTGGCCCTTTGCCTCACTGGCGCGCTTCGGGCCGGCCAATGGATACGTATCAACCAGTTGGGCTACCTGCCCCAGTCGGTCAAAGTGGCTGTCTTTATGAGTGAGGAAACTGAAGAATTGAGCGAATTTAGTCTGATAGACGATTTCACCGGTCAGGTGGTGGAGACCTTCCGCGCGCCCAAGTCCACCGGAAGCTACGGAGGCATGCAATCCACCTACCGCCTGGACTTCAGCTCGGTCACCCGCCCGGGCACGTACCGCCTGAAGGCCGGAGGCGCGCTCTCGCCCAGCTTCCCCATCAACGGCCGCGTGTATGACGGCACAGCCGATTTCCTGCTCAACTACATGAGGCAGCAGCGTTGCGGCTACAATCCCTTTTTGAAGGACAGCTGCCACGTGCACGACGGCTACATCGTTTATCATCCTACCAAGACCGGCCAGCATATCGACGTGCGCGGAGGGTGGCACGATGCGACTGACTACCTGCAATATACGACCACCTCGGCCAATGCCATCTATCAGATGATGTTTGCCTACCAGCAAAATCCCGAATCGTTTGCCGATGCTTATGGTGCCGACGGGCGGCCCGGTGCCAACGGCATCCCCGACATTGTGGACGAGATCAAGTGGGGGATGGACTGGCTGAACCGCATGAATCCTGCCAAAGGCGAGTTGTATAATCAGATAGCCGACGACCGCGACCATGCCGGCATGCGTCTGCCCAACCATGACCAAGTGGACTACGGCTACGGCCCGGGCAACGGACGGCCTGTATACTACTGCAGCGGCGAGCCACAGCAACGAGGCAAGTTCCGCAACGCCACCACCGGAGTAGCCAGTACGGCAGGGAAGTTCGCCTCGTGTTTCGCCCTGGGATCCCGGATTCTGAAGGACTTCTATCCCGAATTTGCCGAAGAGATTGGACGCAAGGCCGCCGATGCCTACGCCGAGGGACAGAAACATCCGGGTGTGTGTCAGACCGCCTCCGTCCTCTCGCCCTACATCTACGAAGAAGACAACTGGACCGACGACATGGAACTGGGCGCGATGGAGCTCTTCCGCCAGACTGGCGACGCCCGCTACCTCGGCGAGGCGCTGGAATACGGCCGTCGTGAGCCCGTCACACCCTGGATGGGAGCCGACAGCGCCCGCCATTACCAGTGGTACCCCTTCCTCAACCTGGGCCATTACTGGCTGGCGAAGGAAGGAGACGCCCGTGTCCGTCGCGAGTTCATCCGCAACCTGCGCACCGGCATCGCCCGCACCTGGGACAAGGCGCAAGACAGTCCCTTTCTCCACGGCATCCCATACACCTGGTGCTCCAACAACCTCACCGTGGCTATGCTGACGCAGTGTCGCCTGTATCGCGAGCTGACAGGCGACGAGACATACCGCGAGATGGAAGGCGCGTTGCTGGACTGGCTCTTGGGTTGCAATCCCTGGGGGACTTCGATGATTGTGGAACTGCCCCTTCATGGCGACTATCCCTCGCAACCGCATTCGTCGCTGCTCCATGCCAGCGCGGGCAACACGACGGGAGGCCTGGTGGACGGGCCCGTGTACCGGACTATCTTCGAGAGCCTGCGCGGGGCGAACATGACCGGCATTCCCAATGTGCCCGGCCAGGACTACGAGCGTTTCAACGGCGGCCTCATGGTGTATCACGACGCCATCGGAGACTATTCCACCAACGAGCCCACCATGGACGGGACAGCCAGCCTGACCTATTACCTCTCCGCCCTCCAAGCCGAGTCCATGCGCAGCTCCGGCCGCGAAAACGCCAACGTCTACACCCAAGGCTGCATCACGCGCACAAACCCCTCGCGCCGCCAGCTCTCCCTCGTCTTCACCGCCGACGACAAGGCGGACGGAGCCCAGGCCATTCTCCAGACCCTCCGCCGCCAGGGCGTGAAAGGCGCCTTCTTCCTCACCGGGCGTTTCTTCCGCCTCTATCCCGACGTCGTGCGCAGCCTCCTCCGCGAGGGACACTACGTCAGCACCCACAGCGACGGCCACCTGCTCTACGCTTCGTGGGACGACCGCGACTCGCTCCTGGTGACCCGCACTCAGTTTGAAGACGACCTCCGCCAAGCCTATGCCACGATGCGCCCCTTCGGCATCACGCCCCAGTCCGCACCCTATTTCATCCCCCCCTACGAACACTACAACCGCCTCGTCTCCTCCTGGGCACGAGCCATGGGCCTCCAACTGATTAACTTCACCCCCGGCACGGGGACCAACGCCGACTACACCACGCCCTCCATGCCCGCCTATCGCAGCAGCCGCGACATCCTGCGCCGGGTTCTCAGCATCGAGCAGACCAAGGGACTGAACGGCCACCTCCTCCTCATCCACCTCGGCACAGACCCCGCCCGCACCGACAAGTTCTACGGCAAGCCCCTCGACCGCCTCCTCCGTCAGCTCCGCCGCCGCGGCTACGAGATAGTCCCCCTCCTCACCGCGCTGGAAGGCCGACCCGTCCCCCATTAATCACTAACCCCTAACCCCATTAATCACTAATCCCTAACCCCTATATAATTAATCTTCGTTCCCCATTAATCACTAATCCCTAACCCCTAATCCCTAACCCTTCGTTTTCCATGACCACCTCCCCCTCTATCCCTGCCGCGCGTCGGCTCGCGTCGGTAGACACCTTCCGCGCGCTCACCCTTTTCCTCATGCTCTTTGTCAACGACATACCCGGCCTCCGTCACGTGCCCCACTGGCTGCTGCACGCCGAAGCAACCGAAGACATGATGGGCTTTTCCGACCTCATATTCCCCGCTTTCCTCTTCTGCATGGGCCTGTCCATACCCCTGGCCATACAGGCGCGCGCCCGCCGCGGCGACACGGTGTGGCAGATACTCGCTCACCTGTCTGCGCGCAGCCTCGCCCTGGTCTTGATGGGACTCTTCTCCATGAACAGCAGCAGCGTGCCCGGGGGACTGAGCCACGGCTGGTTCCTCGTCCTGATGGTCATCGGATTCTTTCTTGTCTGGGGGGTATATCCTCGGGAGAGCCGGCGCCAGACCCTGTTCCGGGCGATGAAGACGCTGGGCGCCGCGCTGCTCCTATTCCTTATTATATATAGGTACGCCCACGGCTTGCCGCCGACCATAGGCTGGTGGGGCATCCTCGGCCTTATCGGGTGGACATACGCCATCTGTGCCGGGGCCTACCTGCTGGCGGGTCAGAGACTGTGGGGCACGCTCGTCGCGTGGGCGGTGATGATTCTTCTCTCGTTATTCAGCCACTCAGACCTCGTTCCGGCCGATTCCCCGCTCCGCTTCCTCCTGCTGCCCTTCATCCCGAGCGACTGGACACTACATGCCCTGGGGATGAGCGGCGTAGCCATGATGCTGCTGATGCAACGACTGGCAGACCCGCGTCGCCCGCTCCCCTTCATCGCCCTCCTCTGCCTCACGGGAGTCGTAATGTTCGCCCTGGGCGAGGCCTGCCACCCGCACTGGATTATCTCCAAGATACAGGCCACGCCCACGTGGCTCTTCTATTCCCTGTCCGCCTTCCTGCCGCTCTTCGCCCTGCTCTATTACTGTGTCGACGTGCGGGGCTTCGGCGGACTCCTGCGCCTGCTCCGCCCGGCCGGGACTGCGACCCTCACCTGCTACGTGTTGTCCTACCTCTGGTATGCCCTGTTCGAGCTCCTGCCGCTTCGCTATCCCGCCCTCGTCTGCGCCAGCGTGCCGGGACTGCTGCGCTCCCTGTGCGTGGCCGCCCTGCTCACCGCCGTCACCGGCCTCTTGGTCCGGATACGCGTCCGCCTGAAAGTCTGAAGGGGGTAGGGGGCACACCCTGCCGGAATTTTCCGTAACTTTGCGGCCCGAAAACCCCTTAAACCCCGTATAGACCATGTGGTTACTCCTGTCTTTCCTCTCCGCCGCACTCCTGGGCTGCTACGACGCCTTCAAGAAGAAAGCCGTCAGCGGCAACGCGGTGCTGCCCATGCTGTTCCTCAACACCGTGTTCTGCAGCCTCGTGTTCCTGCCGTTCATCCTTCTCTCATGTTGGAATCCCTCGCTCCTCGAAGGCACCGGCTTCTACGTCCCCGAGGCCGGATGGGCCGTCCACCGTTTCGTCCTTCTCAAGTCCCTCATTGTGCTCGGCTCCTGGGTCTTCGGATACGTGGGCATGAAACACCTGCCGCTGACGCTCGTAGGCCCCATCAACGCCACCCGTCCCGTCCTCGTACTGCTGGGCGCCCTGCTCCTGTTCGGCGAGCGGCTCAATCCATGGCAGTGGACCGGCGTCACCCTGGCAATAGTATCGTTCTTTCTCCTGAGCCGCAGCGGCCGCCGCGAGGGAATAGACTTCGCCCACAACCGGTGGATAGGCTGCATCATTCTGGCGGCCCTGCTGGGCGCACTCTCCGGACTGTATGACAAGTACCTCATGAAGCAGTTCCCCCCCATGCTGGTGCAGGCCTGGTATAATGTCTACCAAGTCCTCCTCATGTGTCCCCTGCTTTTGGCCCTCTGGTGGCCCCGTCGCAGGCAGTCCCCCTTCCGGTGGACGTGGTGCATCCTCGGCGTGTCCCTGTTCCTCTCTGCGGCAGATTACGCCTACTTCCTCGCCCTCAGTCAAGACGGCGCCCTGGTCTCGGTAGTGTCAATGGTCCGTCGCGGGAGCGTCATCGTCTCCTTCCTGTTTGGCGCCATCGCCTTCCACGAGAAGAACCTGCGCTCCAAAGCCGTAGACCTCCTCCTCGTCCTCCTTGGCATGATTTGCCTCTACATCGGGTCGCGCTGACCAGCCATTTCCCCATCTTTGGCCTGGTCAGCCCCCCGCGTGCGCTCCTGCCACTTCCGGTAGTCCGCCACCGACGCAAACTCCATCCCGTCCGCCGTCAGTCCCCCGGGCTCGAAGCGCGCCAATCCCCGCATGGCCTCCGTCAACTTCCTCAGAGGGCGGAAGGCGATACGCGGGCTGCGGATGAGGTGCGCCCCGAACATCTCCGGCTCCTGCACCCCGTCGCTGCCATACTCCATCCTCAGTGTGCCCAGCCCCGGAAGCTCGATAGTATATCCCTTCGCCAGCAGGAAGGGCAGGGCCTCGCCCAGCTGTCCCAAGGCCATCTCCATCTCCAGCGGAGACATCGTCGTATGCCGGGTTACCTCACGGGCCAGTTCCCGTCCCGCCAGCCGCACAGACGGGCAAGGTTCCGCATGCCACATCCCATCCTTCTCATCATTTATCTTATTGGACTTCTTCTTTAGCCGATACCTGTTAGCCATATCCTTCCTCCTTGTTTTGATGATACATATACTCTGTTATCACATTCGCCTGTTCCCCGTTCTTGCTCTTCCTCCTCCCTCGTGACGACCTTCGCCCGCTCCCCGTTATAGATGATAATAAGGTATACACCTTTACACCCTAAACCTGTACACCTTTACCCCGCAAAGCCGTACACCTTTCACCTGCAAAGATAGGTATTTGCCCGACATCTGCAAGCCGTTACGGCAAAAACTTATTCCCCGTGACGATAAAATCTTATTCCCCGTGATGATAAAATATGATTTCCCGGTATAAAAAAGACTCATTCCCCAATATAACCCTGCCTCATACCCTCGTCCCCTCGTCTCCTCGTCCCCAATATAACCCAGCCTCGTCCCCTCGTTAACCCGTCCCCTCGTCCCTCATATAAAAAATGATAAAATCCTTGTTTTATTCCCGCTTATTTCCCATATTTGCAGACAGATATATCCCAAGATAACAAGCTTATGAAACCCGTTCTAATCATTCTCTTTTCCCTCATATCCCTGGGCCTGAATGCCCAGACCGCGCGCGACCTCTTCATCGCTATGCCCGACTCCCTTCTCCCCACTCTGACGAAGAACAACCGCCTGGACTGCCTGGACTTTCTCGCCAGCGGGATGAAGGCCGTGGTCACCAACAGGCTGGGCGGGCAGTCCCAGATGACGCACCTGTCAGACACCTACGTGCGCATCCAGCTCTCCCCCAAGTCGGAGTGGCAGATGAAGGTGTTGCCCTCCCCGCAAGACACGGCAGGCATCGTCGTCTGCACCATCGCCACGGTCTCCGCCCCTGCCGCGGACAGCCGCCTCTGCTTCTACGACGCCGCCTGGCACCCTCTCCCACGTGAGCGGTTCCTGCCCCACGTCCCCGCCGTCCGTGACTTCCTGCTGCCGCTGCCCGACTCCGCCCGGACTTACCGCCAGCTGGACGCCCGCCGCGCTGCCGACATCTCCTTTGTTCGCGCGGACTTCGCCGAGGGGAACGACAGCCTGCGCTTCACGCTTGACACGCCCCGCTATATGCCGAAAGAGGCGGCCAGCGAACTCAAGTCTTACGTTCGCCGCCGCCTCGTGTGCGCCTGGTCGCCCCGCGGGTTCCGCCTGGAGTGAGTCCCCGGCGCGACCGAACTTGATATCATGTTCTTTTCATCTCTCCTGTCCCGGCCCCGGCAGCGGCCAAACCCCGCCGCCGGCATCGCCGGGACTTACTTTACCTTGATGCGGTCAAACCCTTCTCCGTACACCCCGATCACCGCACTTTGCGATACGAACGCCCCGGGGTCGATGTCCTTGATAAGGCGGAAGATGACCGTCGACTCGCTGCGTTTGGCCAGGACGAAAAGCATGTGTATGTCCCGCCCGGTATAGAATCCGGAGGCGTTTATGACGGTGACTCCGCGGTGGGGATACTGGTTGATGTGCCGCCCTATCTCCTCGTACTTGTCGCTGATGATAAAGAACTGTACGGACTGCCGCGCGCTGTTGACGACCTGGTCCAGGACGAAGCTCGAGATGAACAGCGTCACGTATCCGTAGACGACCTTCTCCCAGTCATGCAGCACCAGATAACTCGATGTGATGATGATCAAGTCCATGATGCGCATCACTTGTCCAAGGGTGACTTCGCGGTACTTGTGCACCACTGCGGCGATGATGTCTGTCCCGCCTGTGCTGCCGTTGTTACTGAAGGCTATGCCGATGCCGCTCCCGCAAAAGGTGGCGCCCAGAACGCAGGCCATGAACGGCTGGTCGTGGAGAAGGTGTACGTCCTTGGTCAGCTCCTGGATGACGGCCAGAAAGGCGGATAGGGTGAACACGGCCCAGATAGTCTTCAGGCTGAATCTCCAGCCCAGCTGCCAGACAGCCACCAGGAGCAGCGCCACGTTGACGCCGAGGTAGACGTATTGCACAGGCAGGCCCGTGGCGAAGTAGACTATGGAGGCGATGCCGGGCACTCCGCTGGCTGTGATGTCCTGCGGCAGGAGGAAGAGCGTCCACCCGATGCCGTAGAGAATCATGCCGATAGCAATCATCAGGTAATCCTTAATCTCGCGGGCGGCCTTCGTGGGCAACGGGCGAATGACATGGTTTGTTCTCATTGTTGTATGCTGTTTTAGTTAGGATATGCGCGGGGTTCGCGTCGGGGCGCGGGTCTGGGTGATTGTCCGGGCAAAAGGAAACCCGGACAGCGGCGTGCTGTCCGGGTTTCGGCTGTGTAGAGCGGAAGACGGGACTCAAACCCGCGACCCTCAGCTTGGAAGGCTAATGCTCTATCAACTGAGCTACTTCCGCAGAATCTGGTGGGCAAAGATGGATTCGAACCACCGAAGGCGTAAGCCAGCAGATTTACAGTCTGCCCCATTTGGCCACTCTGGTATTTGCCCATTGCGTTTGAGGGAGCGAGCGATGTATGTGCTTCGTTTCTCTCAATTGCGGTGCAAAGGTACGACTATTTTTTTAATCTGCAAGCAAAATCTATCATTTTTATTGCTGTCACTGCACATTCGTCGCCTTTGTTGCCCAGCCGGCCCCCGGCGCGGTCTTCTGCCTGCTGCATGTTGTTGGTGGTCACCAGGCCGTAGATGACGGGCACGTCGCCCTCGGCGTTCAGGCGGGTGATGCCTTCGGTGGCTCCCTGGCACACGTAGTCGAAGTGGGGCGTTTCGCCGCGTACGACGCAGCCCAGGGCGATGACGGCGTCCACGTCGGTGTGTTTGATGAGTTGGGCCGAGCCGAAGGTCAGCTCGAAACTGCCGGGCACGGTCATGACGCGTATGTTCTCTTCGCGCGCGCCGTGCTTCTGCAGCGTGTCCAGGGCTCCGCGCAGCAGGGCGCCGGTGATGTTGTAGTTCCATTCGGACACCACGATGCCGAACTTCATCTGCGAGGCGTCGGGCACGGACTGGAAGTCGTATTCCGACAGGTTGTGGTAAGCGGTTGCCATGTTATTTCTTCATCAGCTTGGCCTGCTCGATGTAGGCGTCGATGTTCAGGGCCTGGTAAGAGTTGAAGTACTTTTCTTTGATGGCGGTGTAGGCGTTGATGGCGTCGTCATACTTGCCTTGCTGCGCCAGGATTTGTCCGGCCTGCATCAGGAAGATGGGGCTCAGCGTGTTGTTGTCGGCCTCGTTGGCGGCGTCCAGCAGGGTGGAGGCGGCTTTGTCCAGCTGTCCCAGTTGCGCGTAGCAGTTGCCCAGCGCGCCCTTCACGGCTGGCGACACCATCTGGTCGTTGCCGTCGAAGTCGCTCAGCGCCTGGATGGCTTCTTCGTTCTTGCCCAGCTTGGCGTAGCAGATGCCCATGTAGGCCTGGGCCAGGTTGGCGGCCTTCGTGCCGCTGTATTGGTCGGCCACGCTGGCGAAGCCCGCATAGCCGATGCTGTCGCCGTTCAGGGCCTGCTCGAAGGCGCCTGCCTCGAAGTATTCCTGGCCTTTGAAGAGGGCGGCCTGCGCTTTCGCCTCGCGCGGGGCGGCATAGAGATGCTTGTACATCGTGACGCCGGCGATGATGACAATCACGGCCACTACGACGCCGATGATGCTCTTTTTGTTTTTGATGAGAAATGCCTCCGACTGGGTCACTGCTTCTTCCACGTTGAGGCCTTCGTTGGTCTTCTTTTGTTCTGCCATGATGAATGTATTGTTTTTTGTTTTTATTTTCTTTCTGGTAGGGATTTCGACCCGCAAAAGTAGTGCTTTTCTCTGTTTCAGCGAAATCTGCGGGCATCTTTTTTCGCAGCCGGGGATGAAAACCACGAATTTCTTGTTACTTTTGCGCGGGAAAACTGCCCGCCAATCTTTCGTAAACCACCCGTCGTTATGATACTGAACCGCATTTCCATCCTCAACTACAAGAACCTGGAGCAGGTGGAGCTGGCCTTTTCGCCCAAGCTCAACTGCTTCTTCGGCCGCAACGGCATGGGCAAGACCAACCTGCTGGATGCCGTCTACTACCTGTCGTTCTGCAAGAGCGCGGGCAATCCCATCGACTCGCAGAACATCCTGCACGGGGCCGACTTCTTCATGATACAGGGCTTCTACGAGGCGGCGGACGGCACGCCCGAGGAAATCTATTGCGGCATGAAGCGCAGGCAGAAGAAGCAGTTCCGCCGCAACAAGAAGGAATACACGCGCCTGGCCGACCACATCGGCTTCGTGCCCCTGGTGATGGTGTCGCCGGCAGACTCCGAACTGATTGCGGGGGGCAGCGACGGGCGCCGCCGCTTCATGGACGTGGTGATTTCGCAGTACGACAAGGAGTATCTCAACGCCCTCATCCGCTACAACAAGGCCCTGACCCAGCGCAACGTCTTGCTGAAGAGCGAGCAGCCCGTGGAGGACGAGCTGTTTCTGGTGTGGGAAGAGATGATGGCGCAGTGCGGCGAAGTGGTCTACCGCA
Source organism: uncultured Bacteroides sp. (assembly GCA_949289265.1). Classification (GTDB taxonomy): domain Bacteria; phylum Bacteroidota; class Bacteroidia; order Bacteroidales; family Bacteroidaceae; genus Bacteroides. Next base: position 31,810 of record CASENE010000042.1, on the reverse strand, counting down.
AGCGCGAGGCCTTCATCCGCGAGTTCATCCCCATCTTCCAGTCGTTCTACTCCTTCATTTCGCAAGACAGCGAGCAGGTGGGACTGGCCTACGAGTCGCACGCCGCCCGGGGCCCCCTGCTGGACATCCTGCGCGACAGCCGCGAGCGCGACCGCATCATGGGCTATTCCCTCCGCGGCATCCACAAGGACGAGCTGAACATGCTGCTGGGCGACTTCCCCATCAAGAAGGAAGGCTCGCAGGGGCAGAACAAGACCTATCTGGTGGCGTTGAAGCTGGCGCAGTTCGACTTCCTGAAGCGCGCGGCGGGCACGGCGCCCCTGCTCTTGCTGGACGACCTGTTCGACAAGCTGGATGCCGGGCGCGTGGAGCAGATTGTCAAGCTGGTGTCGGGCGACGGCTTCGGGCAAATCTTCATCACGGACACCAACCGCAGCCACCTGGACCGCATCCTGCGCCGCGTGGGGGGCGACTACCGCATCTTCCGCGTGGACAGCGGGCACGTGGCCGAGGCTGCCGGGGAAGGAGGAACGGAGGCATGAAGCGCAAGGATGCCCAGTCCATCGGCCAGCTCATCCGTGCCTACCTGCGGCAGGAGTCCCTGGAATCGCCCCTGAACGAGCGCCGCCTGGTCAACGCCTGGCCCGAGGTGGTGGGGCCCGCCATTGCGGGATACACCGACGGGCTCTTTGTCCGCAACCAGACGCTCTACGTGCACCTCACCTCGGCCGTGCTCCGGCAGGAACTGATGATGGGGCGCGAACTGCTGGTGCGCAACCTCAACCGCCACGTGGGGGCGCAGGTGATTACGGACATCGTGTTCCGCTGAGCGCGGGGCGGATGTCCCTTTTATGGCAACGGCGCGTTGTCTCGGGATAGCGCGTGTTCCATTTTGGAACACATGGGTAAAGAAGTACGTGGCTAAGTATTCGAGGAAATACCGTATCGCCTCAGGCGTTCACCACGTGTTCATCCGCAGGGTATCCGTCGTGCGGATGCCCAGTTCCTTCAGTTCCCGGCAGGCGCGGTCGTAGTAGGTGGAGTCTTCCAGGTCGGCGTTGTTGTGGGCGTCCAGGCCGACGATGGCGGTGCAGCCCTCGGCGGCGGCGATGTGCCAGAAGCGGGGGCAGGGATAGGTCTCCAGCCCGTGGGCCTCGTTGTAGGCCACGTAGCCGATGTTATACTCCAGCGGGATGTCCAGCCGGGCGGCGGTGCGGCAGATGTGGCGGCTGATGAGGGAGCAGTGGTGGTCCCACTGGGGGTAGGAGCGCATGAACAGGTCGGGATGCGCCAGGCAGCAGAACAGGCCGGTCTCCATGCCCTCGATGGCGCTTTCCTCGTAGAGGTCGAGCATGTCGCGCGTGTCGCAGTGGTGGCCGAAGTAGGGGAACTTCTCGTCCGTGTGGTAGAAGTGGTTGCCGAGGATGACGTAGTCCAGGCGGTACTCCTTGATTTGCTCCTTCAGCCAGTGCAGGTAGTCGGGGAAGTATTCGCATTCCAGGCCTATGCGGATGTCAATCTGCCCGCGGTACTGGTCGCGCAGGGCGCGGAGGCTCTCCACGTAGCCGGGCAGCTGGTCGGGCGTCATGCGCATGTCGGCCACGTAGTCGGTGCGGTATTTCCACGGCGTGTGGTCGGAGAAGCCCAGCACCTGGTATCCGCCCTTCAGGGCGCTCTTGACGTAGGCCTCGTCGGTGCCTACGGCGTGCAGGCACCGGGTGGTATGGGTGTGATAGTTGGTTTTCATTGTCGTTTCCTTTTCGGTAATCATTTAGTTTTATACTGTATCAGAAGTTATAGGGAGTTATAGGGAGTTAGAGGACAATAGTTGTCCGGCGATATGACAAAGGTATTGGCCTCTAACTCCTTGAGCGAAGCGATAACTCCCTATAACTCCCTCTAACTCCTTCCTCTAACTCCTTCCTCTAACTCCCTCCCTGGCACAGTAGTTCTCCCTGGCTGGCATAATAACGCCAGTGGGCTGGGATAGTAATGCCCGGTCGGTAGGAGTTAAAGGCCAGGCGGGAGGGGCGGGCCGCACACCACCTCGTCCATCCGTACGTCGTGCGCCTCGGCGGGCAGGCTGTCGGCCAGCTGGAAGGGGTAGCAGAGCCCTATCTTGTACGTGTCCGCCAGGCGGGGCAGCAGCCGGTCGTAGTATCCCTTGCCCCGGCCCAGGCGGTTGCCCGCGCGGTCGAAGGCCACGCCGGGGATGACGGCCAGGTCTATCCCGGCGTAGTCCGTGAAGGGCTCTCCCCGGGGCTCCTCGATGTGGAAGGCGCCAGGGGCCAGGCGGTCGTCGCCGGCATAGAGGCGCAGCTCCAGGTCGTCGCCCACGACCACGGGGAGCAGGATGCGTTTCCGTCCCGCCCAGCGGCGGATGAGGGCGTGGGTGTCCACCTCGTCGGGCAGCGAGTGGTAGAGCAGCACGGTGCGCGCCGCCTGCCAGCGTGGGTGTCCTTCGAGGGCGGCCAGGGCGTCGTCAGCAGCTTGCCGCGCGCGCCAGCCGGAAGATTGCGCCAGGGTCTTCCGTCGGGATATCTCCTTGCGCCATTCTTTTTTGCTCAGCATCGTTCGTTCCCTCCTCTTCTTGGTTGTTCTGCGGGGCCCGGGGGAAGGCTTCGCCCTTCTCCAGGATGTCCAGCGCGCGCTTCACGGTGGCATCGCTCTCGTTGATGTAGCGGATGTATTCCTCGCGCCCCAGCATGTTGTAGATGATGGAGGCGTAGAGGTTGCGTTCGAGCAGCTTGCGCGACTTCTGGATGAGCAGGTTGCGCCGCTTCACGCCTTTCCGGTCGGCATAGCGCACGAACTGGGTCACCAGGTTCTGGCGTTGCAGGTATTTCAGCAGGTCTTCCTGGCGGGTGTATTCGGACAGGCGGGCGCGGTGGCGGTCGGTGTATTCAAAGCTGTATTGCAGGATGACGCCCTTGTTGTTCACCTCGATGAGCCACGAGGTGACGCCGGTGGTGTCTTGCGGCACGAAGATGTCGGGCATGATGCCCCCGCCGCCGTAGACGGGCCGGCCCAGGGCGGTGAAGTACTGCTGGTCGGTGTTCAGCTTGATGCTGTCCTCGGAGAAGAACTCGCCGTGTTCGTATCGGCGCAGCCAGTCCATCTCGTAGGCCATGTTGTCGCCGCTGTCGTAGGGCCGCTGGATGCAGCGTCCGGAGGGGGTGTAGTAGCGGGCGATGGTCAGGCGGATGCCCGAGCCGTCGCTGAAGTCGATGGGTTGCTGCACCAGTCCCTTGCCGAAAGAGCGCCGGCCCACGATGGTGCCGCGGTCGTTGTCCTGGATGGCTCCGGCGAAGATTTCGCTGGCCGAGGCCGAGCCTTCGTTGATGAGCACCACCAGCGGCGTCTGCTGGCAGCTGCCCGTGCCGTCGGCATAGTCTTCCCAGCGGGGATATTTGCGTCCTTCGGCGTAGACGATGAGCTTGTGGGCCGGGAGGAACTCGTTGACCATGCGGGTGGCGGCGTCCATGTATCCGCCCGTGTTGTCGCGCAGGTCGATGATGTAGCCCCGGCATCCCCGGTGGTTCAGCTGGGCGATGGCGTTGAGCAGTTCGACGTGGGTGGTGCGCCCGAACTTGCTGACTTGTATGTAGCCGTAGTCGTCGTTCAGCATGTAGGCGGCGTCGATGGTGTTCTGCGGGATGTCGCCGCGTTCGATGGTGAAGTGCAGCAGTTCTTTTTCCGTCATGCGCTTCACGCCCAGCTTCACCAGGCTGCCCTTGGGCCCCTTGAGGGTGCGCAGGGCGCGTTCGTTGGTCAGGTCTTTGCCCACGAAGAGGCTGTCGTCCACGGTCACGATGCGGTCGCCCGCCAGCATGCCCACCTTCTCGGCAGGGCCGCCGGGCACGATGCTGTTGACGTGGATGGTGTCTTGCATGATGGTGAACTGTATGCCCACGCCGCTGAAGCTGCCCTCCAGTTCGGAGTTCACCTCTTCCAGGTCTTGCGCGGGGATGTAGGTGGAGTGGGGGTCCAGCTCGGCCAGTATCTGCGGCATGGTTTTCTCCACCAGGTCGGCCATGTTGACGGTGTCGACGTACTGGTTTTCGATGACGTGCAGCAGGGCGTTCAGCTTGTTGGACGACGCGTTGATGATGCCCAGCTTGTTGCCGCCGTAGTGCTTGGCGTAGAACGTCCCGATGAGGATGCCCAGCACCACGCTGCCGGCAATGATGAGCGGGGTGAAGCGGAAGGTATTCTTGTTGCTCATGATAGGGAGTGTTTAGCGGTTAGTGGTTAGTGTTTAGCGGTTAGTGGTTAGTGTTTAGTGTTTAGTGTTTAGTGATAAGTGATTAATGGTTAGTGATAAGTGATTAGTGATAAGTGATAAGTGATTAGTGATAAGTGCGCAGGCGTTTTGTATTCTCCCTTTTATGACTCATTGGCCCATTAATCACTAATCACTAATCGGAATATACACGACTTCGATGCCGGCGCGCTTCAGCAGTTCGATGCCGTCTTCCAGGCGGTATTTCTCGGAATAGACCACGCGCTTGATGCCGGCTTGTATGATGAGTTTGGAGCATTCGATGCAGGGCGAGGCGGTGACGTACATGGTGGCGCCGTCGCTGCTGTTGTTGGAGCGGGCGATTTTGGTGATGGCGTTGGCTTCGGCGTGCAACACGTAGGGCTTGGTCAGGTTGTGCTCGTCCTCGCAGACGTTCTCGAAGCCCGAGGGCGTGCCGTTGTATCCGTCGGAGATAATCATCTTGTCCTTCACGATGAGGGCGCCCACCTGGCGCCGCTTGCAGTAGGAGTTTTCGGCCCAGATGCCTGCCATGCGGATGTAGCGCAGGTCCAGGGCGTGCTGTTTGGCTTTGGCTGATTCGTTGTCCATGGTTCGGTTCTTGTGGGTTAGGGGTGTATAAACCAGAGGCGTCTGACGGGCTGTCCCTCTTCTTCGTAGTAGATGTACAGGAAATTGGAGTCGCCGCTGTAGCGCGTTGCGTTTTGCAGGCCGTTGAGGAAGGTCTTGGCCACGATGTCCGTTTCGCCTGCCCCGGTCAGTTGCAGGTTGCTCAGGCGGAGCGCGCGCGAGGAGCCCTCGGCTGTCCACCGGCCTGTCCCGTGGCGGTTGGAGCTTGTCACGTCGAACTCGCCGCTGGCCTGCCCGTCGCCTTCTCCTTCGTAGAACGTGAGCGTGAAGGTGCCCGGCTGGTTCATCAGGTTGAGGCTTCTCTGGCGGGCTGCCTCGTCCGCGCCCCAGAGGTCAATCATCTGGTTGCTTTTCTCCGTGGTGATGTTGGTCAGTTTCCATGTGCCGCTGGCGAAGATTTCGTTCACGTCGTCGCCCTCGTCGCAGGCGCCCAGCAGCGGGAGCAGGACGAAGAGCAGCAGGACGACCGGCAGTGTTCCGGCGGATGGCTTTCTCTGGTTCATGATTCTTTCTTTATGCCGTTTCTGATTAATAATGCGTCGATGGTGGGCTCTTGTCCGCGGAAGCGGCGGTAGAGCGTCATGGGGTGTTCGGTGCCGCCTTTCTCCAGGATGTTGTGGCGGAAGGATGCGGCCACTTCGGGGTTGAAGATGCCTTTCTCTTTGAACAGGGCGAAGGCGTCGGCGTCCAGCACCTCGGCCCATTTGTAGCTGTAGTATCCCGCCGAATACCCTCCTGCGAAGATGTGGGAGAACTGCACGCTCATGCACGTGCCGGGCACGGAGGGCAGGACTTGCGCGCGGGCCCAGGCTTGCTTCTCATACTCTTCCACGTCGCCGCCGAAGGGCGTGGTGCGGGTGTACCAAGCCATGTCCAGCAGCCCGAAGCTGACCTGGCGCAGGCAGGCGTAGGCAGCGTTGAAGTTGGCCGAGTCCTTGATGCGCTGCACCAGTGTGTCGGGGATAAGCTCGCCCGTCTGGTAGTGGCGGGCAAAGGTGTGGAGGAATTCCTTCTGCCTGGCAAAGTTCTCCATGAACTGCGAGGGCAGCTCCACGAAGTCCCAGTAGACGTTGGTGCCGCTCAGGCTTTCGTAGGTGGTGTTGGCCATCATGCCGTGCAGGCTGTGGCCGAACTCGTGCAGGAAGGTTTCCATCTCGCTGAAGGTCAGCAGGGCGGGCTTGCCTTGCGTGGGCTTGCTGAAGTTCATCACGATGGACACGTGCGGGCGGCTGTCCGCGCCGGTCTGCGGGTCGCGCCATTGCCCCTTGTAGGACGTCATCCAGGCGCCGGCCCGTTTGCCCGCGCGGGGGTGGAAGTCGGCGTAGAGCACGGCCAGGAACGAGCCGTCGCGGTCGTACACCTCGTAGGCGTCCACGTCCGGATGATAGACCGGGATGTCGGGGTTGGGGCGGAAGGTGATGCCGTAGAGGCGCGTGGCCAGGCCGAAGACTCCTTCTTTGACGCGGCTCAACTCGAAGTAGGGGCGCAGCAGCTCGTCGTCCAGGCTGTATTTGCGGTCTTTCAGCTTCTGCGAATAATAGCTCCAGTCCCAGGGCATCAGCACGAAGTCGTCTCCCTCCGTCTCGCGGGCCAGGGCCTGCACTTCGGCCACCTCCTGATGGGCGGTGGGGGCGTAGGCTTCGAGCAGTTGGTCGAGCAGGTGGTAGACGTGGGCGGTGTCTTGCGCCATGCGGTGGCGAAGGACGTATTCCGCATAGTTGCCGTAGCCCATCAGGCGGGCCAGTTCCAGGTGGTCGTTGACAATCTGCTTCACGATGTCCAGGTTGCAGCAGCCGTTGTCCGGGTGGGTGCACTTGGTGTTGTAGGCCAGGTAGAGGCGGCGGCGCAGGTCGCGGCTGGCGGCGTATTGCATGAAGGGGACGTAGCTGGGGGCATGCAGGGTGATGGCCCATTGGCCTTCGGGCAAGCCCTTCTCGCGGGCGGTCTCGGCGGCGGCTTCGACGGCGGTGTCGGGCAGGCCGGCCAGTTGGGCGCGGTCGGTCAGCACCAGCAGGTAGTCGTTGGTCTCCTTCAGGCAGTGCTCGCTGAATTGCAGGGTCAGCAGGCTCAGTTCCTTGCAGAGTTCGCGGTAGCCGTCGCGCGCGTCGCCCTGCAGGTTGGCTCCGTTGCGCACGAAGCCCTGGTAGGTTTCTTCCAGCAGGGTCTGCTGTTCGGGGCTGAGCAGGGACTTGTCCGTATGGTCGTAGACGTGCTTGATGCGCGCGAAGAGGCGTTCGTTCAGCGTGATGTTGTTGCTGTGTTCGCTCATCAGGGGCATCAGCACCTGGGCCAGGCGTTCCATCTCGTCGCTGGTTTCGGCGCTGTGCAGGTTGCTGAAGACGGCGCTCACCAGGTTTAGCAGCCTGCCCGAGTGTTCAAAGGCCTCGATGGTGTTGGCGAAGTCGGGCGTTTCGGGGTTGCCGGTGATGGCGTCTATCTCGGCCAGCTGCCGGCGGATGCCTTCGCGCAGGGCGGGCTCGTAGTGTTCCGGGCGGATGCGGTCGAAGGGCATGGTGCCGTGGGGCGTGTCGAAGGGGCTGAAGAAGGGGTTGGTATCGGTGTGTGTCATACAATTTCTCTTCGTTTATTCAACCCGCAAATATACAAAAAAAGGACGACTCCAGCGGGAGCCGTCCTTTCTTTAATATTTTCTAACTGATGATTAGTCGTTCACAGATGCCATGTGGGCAATCAGGTCGAGCACCTTGTTAGAGTAGCCGATTTCGTTGTCGTACCAAGAAACGACCTTAACGAACGTGTCGGTCAGGTAAACACCTGCGTTGGCGTCGAAGATAGAAGTCAGCGTGCAGCCCAGGAAGTCAGAAGAAACCACTGCATCTTCCGTGTAGCCCAGTACGCCCTTCAGTTCGCCTTCAGAAGCCTCCTTCATGGCAGCGCAGATGGCTTCCTTCGTGGCGGGCTTAGCCAGGTTTACAGTCAGGTCGACTACGGATACGTCCAGAGTCGGAACGCGCATGGAGATACCCGTCAGCTTGCCGTTCAGTTCGGGGATAACCTTGCCCACAGCCTTGGCAGCGCCCGTGGAAGACGGGATGATGTTGCCGGAAGCTGCGCGGCCGCCGCGCCAGTCTTTCATGGACGGGCCGTCAACGGTCTTCTGCGTAGCCGTCGTGGAGTGAACCGTCGTCATCAAGCCGTTGACGATGCCGAACTTGTCGTTCAGAACCTTGGCGATAGGAGCCAGGCAGTTCGTCGTGCAAGAAGCGTTGGATACGAACTGAGTGCCCTTTACGTAGGTCTTTTCGTTTACGCCGCATACGAACATCGGAGTAGCGTCCTTGGAAGGAGCAGACATAACCACATACTTGGCGCCGGCCTGGATGTGAGCCTGAGCCTTTTCCTGAGTCAGGAACAAACCGGTGGATTCTACTACGTATTCAGCTTCTACCTCGTTCCACTTCAGGTCGGCGGGGTTCTTTTCAGCTGTTACGCGGATTTCCTTGCCGTTGACGATCAGCTTGCTGTTTTCAACGTCAGCCTCGATGGTGCCGTCGAATTGGCCGTGCATCGTGTCGTACTTCAGCATGTATGCCAGGTAGTCAACCGGGCAAAGGTCGTTAATACCAACGATTTGGATATCGTTTCTCTTTTGAGCTGCGCGGAATACGAAACGTCCGATGCGTCCGAATCCATTAATACCTACTTTAATCATTTTGTTTAAACTTTTAAAGGTTTATAGTGTTGTTTATTAGTTTCTTCCTTGCGACGTCGGGGACTTTACTCTCCCAATCGCGCTGCAAAAATAAGAAATTGTTTTTATATTCGTGTGCTGTTTGATGATTAAATAATTTAAAAAAATGGGCGAGGGGCGGAAAAACCTGCGCCCGCTGTCGCCGTCCGTCCAACAAAAACTGCCCGTTTTTTTGCCCTGCGGGGGCGGGATACCGATTTTTTTCGCTAAGTTTGCATGGTTGTTTTAAAAAAAGCATTGTTTATGAACCGCAGAAACTTCGGCGACAGATACGTGAACCCCTACACCGACTTCGGCTTCAAGAAGCTGTTCGGCACGGAAATGAACAAGGATTTGCTCATCAGTTTCATCAACAGCCTGCTGCACGGCAGGGAGGTGGTGAAAGACCTGACCTACCTCAACACCGAGCACATCGGCACCGGCGAGGCCGACCGCAAGGCGGTGTTCGACGTCTATTGCGAAAACGAGCGGGGCGAGAAAATCCTGGTGGAGATGCAGCGCGGCGTGCAGCAGTACTTCAAGGACCGCAGCCTCTACTACGCCACCTTCCCCATCCGCGAGCAGGGCCAGCGGGGCGACTGGGACTACCGGCTGAAGGCGGTCTACGTCATCGGCATCCTCAACTTCACTTTCGACGAGCGGGACGACCGGTATTTCCACCACGAGGTGCAGCTGATGGACAAGCATACCCACGAGGTGTTCTACGACAAGCTGACCTTCATCTACCTGGAGATGCCCAAGTTCAACAAGCAGGAAGACGAACTGGACGGCATGTTCGAGAAATGGCTCTTCGTCCTGCGCAACCTCTCCCGCCTGATGGAGCGGCCCAAGGCCCTGCAAGAGCGCATCTTCAACAAACTGTTCGAGGCGGCCGAGATAGCCAAGTTCACCAAGGTGGAATATGACAACTACGAAGAAAGCCTGAAGGTCTATCGCGACTGGGTGAACACCATCAACACCGCCAAAATGATAGCGGCGAAAGAAGGCCGTGCGAAAGGCCGGGCTGAAGGCTTGAAAGAAGGTCGGGCTGAAGGCTTGAAAGAAGGCCGCGAGAAAGGCCTGCAGGAAGGTCGCGAGAAAGGCCTGCAAGAAGGTCGCGAGAAAGGCCTGCAGGAAGGACACGAGAAAGGCCTGCAGGAAGGCATCGAGAAAGGTCGCGAAGAAGGCCTGAAAGCTGCCCGCCTGCAAATGGCCGCCGGGATGAAGAGCCTGGGCATTCCGGTGGAAGAAATCGCGCGGGTCACCCAGCTGGGCCGTGACGAGATAGAAACGCTGTAAGTATCAGACAACAAACAGATATTCGGATATGGGAAAATCAACTTTTCTGCAAGATTTCAAGGCGTTTGCCATGAAGGGCAACGTGATAGACATGGCCGTCGGCGTGATTATAGGCGGCGCGTTCGGAAAGATTGTCTCGTCGGTGGTGGCCGACGTCATCATGCCGCCCATCGGGCTGCTGGTGGGCGGGGTGAACTTCACCGACCTGAAGTGGGTGATGAAGCCTGCCGTGGTGAAGGACGGCGAGGAGGTGGCGGCGGCCGTGACGCTGAACTACGGCAACTTCCTGCAGGTGACGTTCGACTTCCTCATCATCGCCTTCTCCGTCTTCCTCTTCGTGCGCCTGCTCTCCCGGCTGAGCCGCAAGAAGCCTGCCGCCCCCGCCGCGCCTCCCGCGCCGCCTGCCCCCAGCAAGGAAGAGCTGCTGCTGACGGAGATACGCGACCTGCTGCGCGAACAGCGTGCCCGCGAGCCGGAACGGAAGGCTTGAGCGAAAGAAAAAATATCCTCTCCGTCTTCCTCCTCCCTCCGGCAGCGGGCGCCGGCCCGCGCCGCCCGGTTTCCCGGAGGGGGAAACCTTAAGGAAGGAGGATATGCTATTCTATGCTATACTATGCTATGTGTACCAAAGTGCAGAAAAACGGCGTTTATTGGCCATAAATGCAGCAAGAATGCGCATTCTTGCACAAAAACGGGCGATTTTGCCGTCTGCGCGGCCCGCCTTCCCGCCCTTGTCCGGGCCTGCGGAGAGGCCGGCTTGGCGTCCCAATTCCAGCACGCTGGCACCATAGTTCCCGCCGCCTGGGGTTGAAGCGCCAGGCGGCGGGGATTATAGTCCCCGGCACGCGGCGCCGGCACGCGGAACGGCAGGGATGATTATTTTTCCGCCCGGATGCCCGAAATGTTCCCGCTTTTTCTTACATTTGCACTTTCATTCGGTATAAACATTATTCACCAACAGATTGATATGGAGGAAAAGATTATCATTCTCGACTTCGGCTCGCAGACCACGCAGCTCATCGGCCGCCGCATCCGCGAACTGAACGTCTATTGCGAAATCGTGCCTTACAACAAGTTCCCGCACGGCGACGAGAGCGTCAAGGGCGTCATCCTGTCCGGCAGCCCCTTCTCGGTGTACGACCGGGAGGCGTTCAAGGTCGATTTGAGCGGCATCCGCGGCAAGCTGCCCATCCTGGGCATCTGCTACGGCGCGCAGTTCATTGCCTACACCAACGGGGGCAAGGTGGAACCCGCCGGCAGCCGCGAGTACGGACGTGCCCGCCTGGGCCGCTTCGAGCACGACAATCCCCTGCTGAAGGGCGTGCGCGAACACTCGCAGGTGTGGATGAGCCACGGCGACACCATCACCGCCGTCCCGGACAACTTCCGCGTCATCGCCTCGACCGACGAGGTGGCCGTCGCCGCCTACCAGGTGGAGGACGAGCAGGTGTGGGGCGTGCAGTTCCATCCGGAGGTCTATCACAGCGTAGACGGCACACTGATGCTGAAGAACTTCGTGGTGGACATCTGCGGATGCCGCCAGACGTGGAGTTCGGCCTCGTTCGTGGACAGCACCGTGGCCGAGCTGAAAGAGCAGATTGGCAACGACCGCGTCATCCTGGGCCTGAGCGGGGGCGTGGACTCGTCCGTGGCCGCCGTGCTGCTGAACCGAGCCATTGGCCGGAACCTGACCTGCATCTTCGTGGACCACGGCCTGCTGCGCAAGAATGAGTTCCACGACGTGCTGCACGACTACGAATGCCTGGGCCTGAACGTCATCGGCGTGGATGCCTCGGAGAAGTTCTTCAAGGACTTGGAAGGCGTGAGCGACCCCGAGCAGAAACGCAAAATCATAGGCCGCGACTTCGTGGAGGTGTTCAACGCTGAGGCCCGCAAGATTACCGACGCCCGCTGGCTGGCGCAGGGCACCATCTATCCCGACCGTATCGAGAGCCTCAACATCACGGGCAAGGTCATCAAGAGCCACCACAACGTGGGCGGCCTGCCCAAGGAGATGAACCTCCGGCTGTGCGAGCCGTTGAAGTGGCTCTTCAAGGACGAAGTGCGCCGCGTGGGCCGCGAGCTGGGCATACCGGAGCACCTCATCGGCCGCCATCCCTTCCCCGGCCCCGGTCTGGCCGTGCGCATCCTGGGCGACATCACCCGCGAGAAGGTGCGCATCCTGCAGGACGCCGACGACATCTTCATCCGCGGCCTGCGCGACTGGAAGGTGAAGGATGCCGACGGTAAGGAGGTTTCCTTGTACGACCAGGTATGGCAGGCCGGCGTCATCCTGCTGCCCGTGCGCAGCGTGGGCGTGATGGGCGACGAGCGCACCTACGAGCGTGCCGTGGCCCTGCGTGCCGTCACCAGCACCGACGCCATGACCGCCGACTGGGCCCACCTGCCTTACGACTTCCTGGCGCAGGTGTCCAACGACATCATCAATAAGGTGAAGGGCGTGAACCGCGTGGCCTACGACATCTCGTCCAAACCGCCTTCGACCATCGAGTGGGAGTAAGCGACTGGCTATGCGAGCTGTGAGCTACGAGTGACGAGCTACGAGCTACAAGCTACGAGTTTAGCAGGAATAAAATAAGGGAGAAAGAAGAAGAGCTGCAAAGAGTGGGAATCCCACACGTTTGCAGCTCTTCTTCTCTTATCTGCCTTTCTCGTAGCTCGTAGCTTGTAGCTCGTAGCTTGCAGCTCGTAGTCTGTCACTCGCAGCCCGCTCTCACTCCGCGTTTTTCTTCAGCCATTCCGTGCGGCGCAGGTCGGGCAGGTGCTTCACACTGAAGTGCTCGAAGCGGGCCACGAAGCCGTCGCCGTCGGGGCAGGCGGCCATGAGGCCGACGCGCACGGGCGTGTTGTCCTGCAGCCAGGCGTTGCGCATCATCGTGTAGTTCCGGTCGTCGAACGAGTAGAATATCTCCACGGCGTCCAGGCGGCGCACGGCCTTGATCCAGACGTGCTCCACGGGGCGGTCCAGGGTGATGACGCTCCAGTCGGACGTGTGGTGCGTGACGACGACGCTCAGGTTGTACTTGCCGTCCACGTATTCGATGCCGGCCTTGATGTAGTTCTCGTGGTCGACGCGCAGCATCAGGCCCGCCTGGTCGAAGCGGGTGCGGTAGTCGCCGGACACCTTCACCTTGGCCTCGAACTCGCCGCCGTAGGTGGCGTAGTAGAAAGGCGCGTCGTCCACCGTGAAGCCGTAGTGCGAGATGCGCCAGTAGTCGCTCTTCGGGGTGACGGACATCGTGAGGGCGTTGTCTTGGATGTTCCATGCTTGCGGTTCGTTGAACCACGTCATCTTCTCCAGCGTCTGCGCCTGCAGGGCGGGACCGGCGACGGCTGCCAGCAGGGCGAAGAGAATCTTTTTTGCTTTCATTGCGATGCGTTTTGTTAAGTTGTCAAGTTGTTCGTTGCTTTTGCAAAGGTAGGGCATTTCGGTAGGAAATGCAAGGCGCGCGGGCAGGGAGCGGTTCAATCCCTCCGCCTTTTCAGCGGCAGGCGGGGAAACAGCTTGCGCAGGCGCACCAGCTGATGCGTGATGCTGCCCCCGGCCACCACCACCGTCACCGCCACCAGGATGAGCGTGATGCCCATGCAGTCGCGCGCGGTCAGCCTTTCGCCGAAGACGGTGAGGCCGAAGAAGATGGCCGTCACCGGCTCCAGGGCGCCCAGGATGGCCGTGGGGGTGGAGCCGATGCGCTGTATGGCGCTGGTGGTGCAGAGGAAGGAGATGGCAGTGGGGAAGACGGCCAGGGCCAGCAGGTTGCCCCACAGCCACCAGCGGGTGGGCAGGCAGACCGCGCCGTCCGCCCACAGTTGCCCGACGAACAGCAACACGCCGAACAGCAGCACGTAGAACGTCACCTTCAGCGTAGGCATCTCCTTCAGCGACGGGCGGTTGACGCCCACGATGTAGATGGCATACGACAGGGCCGAGGCAAAGACCAGCAGCGTGCCCGTCAGGCTCAGCGTGGCGCCGTCGCCGCCCTGGTAGAGCATGGCGATGCCGCTCAGGGCCAGCAGGATGCACAGGGCCGTCTGGAGGGTGACCCGCTCCTTGTAGGCGGCCGCCATGATGACGGCCACCAGGATGGGGTAGACGAAGAGGATGGTGGAGGCGATGCCCGCGTCCATGTAGTTGTAGGCCTCGAACAGGGTGAGCGACGAGGCGGCCATCAGGATGCCCAGCACGAAGAGCGGCAGCAGCGTGGCGCGGCCTATGCGGAAGTCGCCGCCGCGGCGTGTCTTGAGCATGGCCCCCACCAGGGGGATGGCAAACAGGTAGCGGAAGAAGAGGACGGAGTCCGGGTTCATGCCGTCCGCATAGAGCGGCAGGGCAAACAGCGGGTTCATGCCATACGTGGTGGCGGCGATGACGGCCAGCAGATAGCCTTTGGCTTTTTCGTTCATAAGGATATGTTTAGGATGGCGCGGGCCGGCGGGCGGGGGCGGCCCGGGCGGTTATGCTTGCGGATGGCGGCCCAGGAGGTCTTCCAGGCGGTGCACCGTGATTTCGCCCCGGCGCAGTTCCAGCAGGTCTTTGTCTTGCAGGGCGTTGAGCACCTTCGAGACGTTGAGCCGGGTGTCGTTGACGATGCGTGCCAGGTCTTCCATCTTTATCTTCAGCGTCTTGGGCCCGGCGGGGCGTTCGGCCCGGCTGGCGATGAAGCGCACGATGCGCTCCTTCAGGTCTCCGCCGTTGACGTGCCACAGCCGCCGTTGCAGGATTTGGGCGCGGTTGCAGAGGATGTTGGTGTAGTTCAGGCGGAAGATTTCATACCGGGCCAGCTCGTCCAGCACGAACGACTTGCTGATGCTGACGGTGCTGGTGGCGTTGTCCAGGGCGGTGTAGGTGGATACGTAGGTGGTGGTCATGCCGAACAGCGAGTAGGGCTCCACCAGCAGGGGCGCCTCGCACCGCTCGCTGAAGAGGTAGACGCGGTCGGCCGCGGGGGTGGCGACGTTGACGGCCCCTTGCAGGACGAAGACGAGCCGGTCGCACGGGTCGCCCTCGCGGGCCAGCACCTCGCCCTTCTTGTGGCGGACGAAGTGCAGCTTTACCTTCGCCAGGATGTTGGTGAAGTCCTCCTTCGCCAGGCCTTGGAAGAGGGGCAGTTGTAGCATTGTGTCAAACATGCTGTCCATATACGTCTGTGCTTGTCGGTTTTTTGCCGACAAAAGTAGTCAATATCGGGCGGGCGGACGTTGTCTGCGTCAGTTTTTTATCATTTCTTAATCATTCTCCCGTCGCGTCCGGCATCCGCGGGGCCGGCGGGCCTCAGCGGCTTTTCCAGAAGGCCGAATAGAACATCAGCATCACGGCGAACATCTCCAGACGGCCCAGCAGCATGAGGAACGAGCTGAGCCACTTGCCCGCCTCGGGCAGGGCGCTCCACGAATAGGCGGGGCCGAACAGGCCCAGGCCCAGGCCCGCGTTGCCCATGCTGGAGACGCAGACCCCGAAGGCGTCCATGAAGCCCACGCCCATCAGCATCAGCAGTATCCAGCCCACGAACACGCACGCCAGGTAGAGGCAGATGAAGATGCCCACCGTCAGCACCACGCTGGAGGGGACGGCCTGGCGGTTGACGCGTATCTGCATCACGGCGTTGGGGTGCAGCAGCTTGCGGAAGTGGTTGCGGATGCCCTTGGACATGATGAGCAGGCGCAGGTTCTTGATGCCGCCGCTGGTGGAGCCCGTGCATCCGCCCGCCAGCATGGCGTAGACCAGCAGCAGCCACGTGAACGGGGGCCACAGCATGTAGTCGTCCGTGGCGAAGCCGGTGGACGTGTGCAGCGTCACCACCTGGAACAGCGCCTTGCGGAAGGCCTCCTCCAGCCCGTAGCCTTTCTGCCACGCCAGGGCGGCGGCGATGACGAGCGTCGTCGCGAGGATGGAGCCCAGGAAGTAGCGCGTCTCCTCGTCGCGCCATATCTTGCCGAAGCGGCCCTTGAGGCACGAGAAGTAGAGCGAGAAGTTGATGCCCGCCAGAATCATGAAGAGGGCCGTGACGTATTCGATGTAGGCCGAGTCCCAATAGGCGATGCTGGCCTGCCGCGTGCTGAAGCCGCCCGTGGCCACGGTGGCGAAGGTGTGGCACACGGAGTCGAACCAGCCCATGCCGCCCAGTCGCAGCAGGAGGGTCTGGCTGACGGTCAGGATGAGGTAGATGGTCCACAGCCAGCGGGCCATGGTGCTGACCTTGGGGTGGATTTTGTCGTGCGTCACGCCCACCGCCTCGGCCGAAAACAGCTGCAGGTTGCCCCCGTCGCTGAAGGCCGGCAGGATGGCGATGGCGAAGAACACGATGCCCAGGCCGCCTATCCAGTGGGTCAGCGCGCGCCAGAAGAGGATGGCGTGCGACTGCGTGTCGATGTCGTCCATGATGGTGGCCCCCGTGGTGGTGAAGCCCGACATCGTCTCGAAGAACGCGCTGCCCACGGTGGGCACGCTCTGGCTGAAGAGGAACGGCAGCATGCCGAAGGCGCTGAACAACACCCACGTCAGCGCCGCCACGCAATAGCCGTCGCGCTTGCTCATGCGCCGCTCGGCCCCGCGCCCCGCCAGCGCCAGCAGGCCCGCGGCGGCGGCCGTGATGCCGGCCGAGAGCAGGAAGGCCCAGCCGTCCGCCTCGCGGTAGAACCAGGCCACGCCCACGCAACTGAGCAACATGCACACCTCCACCAGCAGCAGCACGCTCAGCACGCGCATGATGATGCGGCGGTTGATGAGGCTGTTGCGCTTGCGTCCGGAGTTATACAGACTGTCCGAAATGTATCCTTCCATACTGATTTCCCTTGTATTCGTTTGCGCCCGTCGCCGCGGCGGAATCTTCGCCTGCCGGGGCCATAGTCCCCGCTCGCAGGGGCTATAGTCCCCGCTGGCTGGGGCTATAGTCTCAGCAGGCTGGGGTTATAATCCCCGATTCGGGGGCGGCGGGCCGTTTTGGCGGTGCAATACTACGACAATTCCTCGGAAAACTGAAAAAAAAACACCTTTTTTATTTTGTGTGTGGGTATAAATTTGTACTTTTGGACGTGCTACGGGCTTCGCGGCACGGAATACCTGAATAATTAACCTTTAAATATATGTACAACCATGAGTTATTTACGATTTGACAAGACCCTGATGACCAACCTTCAGGAGTCGCTGCCGCGGGAAATCCTCCGGACGAACAAGTCGGGTGCTTATCATTGTACGTCTATCGTGGATTGCAACACGCGCAAGTATCACGGCTTGCTGGTGATTCCCGTCCCCAACCTGGACGACGAGAACCACGTGCTGCTCTCCTCGCTGGACGAGACGGTGATCCAGCACGGAGCCGAGTTCAACCTGGGCCTGCACTATTACGGCAACGGGCACTTCAGCCCCAACGGACACAAGTACATCCGCGAGTTCGACTGCGAGCACATCCCCGCCACCACCTACCGCGTGGGAGGCGTCGTCCTGCGCAAGGAGAAAATCTTCGTCCACCACGAGAACCGCATCCTCATCCGCTACACCCTGGTCGACGCCCATTCGGCCACCACGCTCCGCTTCCGCCCCTTCCTGGCCTTCCGCAGCGTGCGCGAATACACGCACGAGAACGCCCAGGCCAGCCGCGAATACCAGCTGGTGGAGAACGGCATCAAGACCTGCATGTATCCCGGCTATCCCGAGCTCTACATGCAGCTGAACAAGAAGAACGACTTCCATTTCCAGCCCGACTGGTACCGGGGCATCGTCTATACCAAGGAGCAGGAGCGCGGCTACGACTTCAACGAAGACCTCTACGTGCCCGGCTACTTCGAGGTGGACATCAAGAAGGGCGAGAGCATCGTCTTCTCGGCCGGCATCTCCGAGGTGTCCACCCGCAGGCTGAAGCAGACCTTCGAGGCCGAGGTGGCCGACCGCACGCCGCGCGACAGCTTCCTGCACTGCCTCACCAACTCCGCCCACCAGTTCCACAACAAGCAGGGCGACGAGCACTACGTCCTGGCCGGCTACCCCTGGTTCAAATGCCGCGCGCGCGACCTCTTCGTCTCCCTGCCCGGCCTCACCCTGGCCATCGACGAGCAGGACGAGTTCGAGGACGCCATGAAGACCGCCGCGAAAGCCCTCCGCCAGTTCATGGCCGGTGAGCCGTCCACCTACAAGATTTACGAGATGGAGCACCCCGACGTCCTCCTGTGGGCCGTCTGGACGCTGCAGCAGTATGCCAAGTTCACCTCGCGCCGCCGCTGCATCGAGATGTACGGCGACCTGCTGCGCGACATCCTGCGCTACCTGCTGAGCCGCAAGCACGACAACCTCTTCCTGCACGACAACGGCCTGCTCTATACCAACGGCACCGACCGCGCCGTCACCTGGATGAACTCCACGGCCAACGGCCGCCCCGTCATCCCGCGCACGGGCTACGTGGTCGAGGTCAACGCCCTCTGGTATAACGCCCTGCGCTTCGGCGCCGACATGGCCCGCGAGAACGGCGACGAGGTGGGCGCCCACACGCTGGACACCCAGGCCGAAGAGACCGGCAAGTCCTTCGTCGAAGTCTTCCGCAACGAATACGGCTACCTCTTCGACTACGTCGACGGCTACATGATGGACTGGAGCGTGCGCCCCAACATGATATTCGCCGTGGCCCTGGACTATTCGCCCCTGGACCGCATGCAGAAGAAGCAGGTGCTGGATATCGTCACCAAAGAGCTGCTCACCCCCAAGGGCCTGCGCAGCCTCAGCCCCAAGAGCGGAGGCTACAACCCCAACTACGTGGGCCCGCAGACGCAGCGCGACTATGCCTACCACCAGGGCACGGCCTGGCCGTGGCTGCTGGGCTTCTACGCCGAGGCCTACCTGCGCATCTACAAGAACAGCGGCCTCTCCTTCCTGGAACGCGCCCTCATCGGCATGGAAGACGAGATGACCTGCCACTGCATCGGCACCCTGCCCGAGCTGTTCGACGGCAACCCGCCCTTCACCGGGCGCGGCGCAGTGTCCTTCGCCATGAACGTGGCCGAAATCCTGCGCGCACTGAGACTATTGTCCATGTATAACAACAACGCACAATAACACAGGAGGAAGCAACATATGAAAGTATTAATGTTCGGATGGGAATTTCCTCCCAAAATATACGGCGGCCTGGCTGTCGCCACGTACGGAATCACCAAAGGCCTGAGCATCCAGGGCGACGTGGAGACCACGTTCTGCATGCCCAAACCCTGCGGCGACGAAGAAAAGTTCTTGAACATCATCGGCATGAACCAGGTGCCCATCGTCTGGCGCGACGTGGACTACAACTGGCTGAAAGGACGCCTCACGCCGGGCATGACGCCCGAGCTCTACTACGACCTGCGCAACCACATCTACGCCGACTTCTCCTACATGCACGTCAACGACATCGGCTGCATGGAGTTTGCCGGGGGCTATCCCTCGAACCTGAACGACGAAATCAACAACTTCTCCATCATCGCAGGCGTGGTGGCCCGGCAGCAGCAGTTCGACATCATCCACGCGCACGACTGGCTGACCTATCCCGCCGGCGTGCACGCCAAGATGGTGAGCGGCAAACCGCTGTGCATCCACGTGCATGCCACCGACTTCGACCGCTCGCGCGGCAAGGTCAACCCCACGGTCTACGGCATCGAGAAGAACGGCATGGACTATGCCGACTGCATCATGTGCGTGTCCGAGCTGACGCGCCGCACCGTCATCAACGAGTATCACCAAGACCCGCGCAAGGTATTCGCCGTGCACAACGCCGTCTACCCCCTGCCGCAGGAATACCAGGACATCCCGCGCCCCCCGCACGACAAGGAGAAGGTGGTCACCTTCCTGGGACGCATCACCATGCAGAAAGGCCCCGAATACTTCGTCGAGGCGGCCGCCATGGTGCTGAAGCGCACGCGCAACATCCGCTTCGTCATGGCCGGCTCGGGCGACATGATGAACGCCATGATCAACCTGGCCGCCGAACGCGGCATTGCCGACCGCTTCCACTTCCCAGGCTTCATGAAGGGCAAGCAGGTGTATGAGGTCTACAAGAACAGCGACGTCTTCGTGATGCCCTCCGTGTCCGAGCCCTTCGGCATCGCGCCGCTGGAGGCCATGCAGTGCGGCACGCCCTCCATCATCTCCAAGCAGTCCGGCTGCGGCGAAATCCTGACCAACGTCATCAAGACCGACTACTGGGACATCCACGCCATGGCCGACTACATCCACTCCATCTGCACCAACCCCGCCCTGTTCAAGTACCTGCAGGAAGAGGGCAAGAAGGAAGTGGACGCCATCACCTGGGAGAAAGTGGCCCTGAAGGTGCGCGGCCTCTATGAGAACGTATTAAAGAACTATAGGTAACAAACCCATCAAAAACACTTAGTCAACAATGAGAACGATTTGTCTTTACTTCGAGATACACCAGATTATTCATCTGAAGCGTTACCGTTTCTTCGACATCGGTAATGACCACTACTACTATGACGACTATGCCAACGAAACGGGCATGACCGATGTCGCCGAGCGTTCCTACATCCCCGCGCTGACCACCCTCATCGAGATGGCCAAGAAGTCGGAAGGCGCCTTCAAGGTGGCCCTGTCCATCTCGGGCGTGGCCCTGGAACAGCTGGAAATCCATGCGCCTGCCGTCATCGACCTGCTGCACCAGCTGAACGAGACCGGCTGCTGCGAGTTCCTGGCCGAACCCTATTCGCACGGACTCTCCTCGCTGGCCAACGAAGACTGCTTCAAGGAAGAAGTGACGCGCCAGGCCGCCAAGATGAAAGAGATGTTCGGCAAGACGCCCAAGGTGTTCCGCAACTCCAGCCTGATCTACTCCGACGAAATCGGCGCCATGGTGGCCTCGATGGGCTTCAAGGGTATGCTGACCGAGGGAGCCAAGCACGTGCTGGGATGGAAGAGCCCGCACTACGTGTACCACTGCAACATGAATCCCAACCTGAAACTGCTGTTGCGCGACTTCAAGCTGTCCGACGACATCAGCCTGCGCTTCTCCAACTCGGAGTGGAACGAGTTCCCCCTCTTTGCCGACCGCTACATCGGCTGGATAGACTCCATGCCGCAGGAGGAGCAGGTTATCAACATCTTCATGGAACTGAACGCGCTGGGCATCGCGCAGCCCTTGTCGTCCAACATCCTGGAGTTCATCAAGGCGTTGCCCGCCTGCGCCAAGGAGAAAGGCATCACCTTCTCCACGCCGAGCGAGGTCATCGCCAAGCTGAAATCGGTGTCGCAGCTCGACGTGCCCTATCCGCTGTCGTGGCTGGACGAGGAGCGCGACACCAGCTGCCTGCTGGGCAACGTGATGCAGCGCGAGGCTTTCGACAAGCTGTATAGCGTGGCCGAGCGCGTGCACCTGTGTGACGACCGCCGCATCAAGCAGGACTGGGACTATCTGCAGGCCAGCAATAATTTCCGCTTCATGACGACGAAGAACAGCGGCGTGGGCCTGAACCGCGGCATCTACGAGTCGCCCTTCGACGCCTTCACCAACTACATGAACATCCTGGGCGACTTCATCGGCCGCGTCAACTCGCTCTATCCCGTGGATGTGGACAACGAGGAGCTGAACCCGCTGCTGACCACCATCCGCAACCAGGGCATCGAGATTGAAGAGCTGCGCAAGGAGCTGGACAAGGCGCAGGCCAAGCTGAAGAAGGAAGAGGCCAAGGCGGCTGCTCCCGCCAAGCGCAAGACGGCGGCCAAGAAGGCTGCCGAGGAACAGGCCTAAAGCCCGGACGTCGCGCCTGCAAAGGACGCGCCCGGAAAGAGAAAGCGCCCCGGACCAACGGAAGGTCCGGGGCGCTTTGGTATAGGAAGAGATGAAATGATTGCGGGCGAGGGGCGGACGCGGCCTCAGTCGTCCTCCCCGGCAAAGTGCGTGTAGGTCACTTCCAGCTTCAGCGGGCTCTTCAGCTTGCCGTTGCTGTCGCGCTCGGGGCCGCCCTGCAGCTTGGCATAGCTCGGCTCCAGGTTGTGCCGGATGCCGATGACGCGTGTCGAGGTGGAGCTGCCGGAGTCGTAGGTGACGCTTACGGGGATGAGCAGCACCTTGTCCCAGTCGGGGTTGGCGGCCTCCCAGGCTTCTTCGCTCAGGCCGGTGGCCTTCAGCGCCTGCCGTTTCTCGTTGATGCAGTTGGACACCAGGCGGGCGATGTTGCCGAAGGTGTATTGGCGGTTGCTGCCGCTGCTGAGCGTGGCGATGTAGGAGGTCACGTCGTCCGGCAGTTCGTTGTTCTCGAAGAAGCGCACGTAGTCCTGCTTGCGCACCAGCAGCACCTGGCTGGAGGGCGACATGGCGAAGTCGTGCGTGTCGTCCTGCCGGTAGTTGGTGAAGGTGAGGCGCGCGGCGTTCAGCGTGTCGTTGGCCAGCTGGCTGTAGATTTCGTCGTAGGGCAGGGTGGCCTGGGTGAAGATGCCGGCGGGCGACTTCAGGTAGGTCCATCCCTTTTCGGCGGCTTTGGCGGCCAGTTGCTCGCGGTTGGTGAAGTGGTTGACCTGCGCCACCTCTTTGGTGGAGGAGAAGATGGACTGCATGCTGTAGTAGGTGGAGTCCGTCCCGTCTTTCTTCTTCAACTTCACGCCCGTGCTGTCGTTTACGTGGTAGAACTTGAACTGTATCTGCAGGTCCACGCGGTCCACGTAGAGGATGGTGCCGTCGCCTTGGTCGGTGGTGAGGTAGACGCCGTTGAAGATGCCGTTCTCGGCCAGCGCGTTCGGTCCGCGGAAGCGTTCGGGGTTCTCCCGGTAGGGGGCGAGGATGCGCTTCTGCCCGAACTCTTCGGGGTCGAGCTTGAAGACGATGCTGGGGTAGTACGTCGGGTTGCCGTTCGAGTCGGTGGCGTTGCGCACGGAGTCGGGCACGGTGGTGTTGTAGGCCGAGTAGGTCACCGGCTGGCCCAGCCGGGTGCTCGGGTCGTAGTAGGCCGTGGGGTCGAAGTCGGTGTACCGGCGGTCGTAGTCGAGGGCGGTGTTCAGCTCGTAGGCGCTCATGCGGCAGGCGTTGAGCGAGTCGCCGAACCAGCTGCTGTAGAAGACGACGAGCTGCACGTCCGTCACCTTGTCTTCTACCATGAAGCCGGTGGCCTGGGTGGCGTTGTGTTTGTCGTCCCAGTCGGTTTCCCGGTAGACTTCGGGCAGCGCGAAATATTCGGTGCTGGCCAGGGCGGTGAGGAATCCGGCTTCGTAGTAGCCAAAGTCGGGGTCGGTGTATCGGCCCACGTATCCGGTGCTGCTCTTGGCAAAGACGGAGTCGGCCAAGAAGGATTCGGTCATGACGTCAAACGAGACGGTGTGTGCCGACATGCCGTCGGATTCGGGCAGCATGTCCAGGCCCAGCGAGCCGGTGTCTTCGTCGCACGCGGCAAAGAGGGCCGTGGCGGCCAGCAGGGCTCCAAGAAACTTCCATTTCATAGTTCTCAGTGTGTGTAGTTGTGTGTATGTGAGAGCGGGTCTCTGTGTTAGGGGTGATAGACGGGGCGTGGGGGCTTGCGCTTATTCGTCCTCGTCGTCGTCGGTGGCGCCTCCCACCAGGTTGTAGAAGCTGTTGCAGGCGTCGGCATAGTTGTCGCCCGCATACTCCAGGAAGGGCTTCCCGCTCTGGCGGGCGTAGTCCAGCAGTTCGGGGGCGACGTGCTCGCTCTGCTGCACGATGCCGTCGGCATAGTCGATGGCCAGCTTGTTGAGGGCGATGAAGTCCACGGGCTGGGGCACGTTGGCCAGGTCTTTCTTGCTCACGCCTTTCATGGCCACCTTGGCGGCGAAGTCCGACTGGAAGGGCTGGCTGAAGCCGGTCTCGTAGAGTGAGTAGACGACCTTGCTGTCGCGGTACGAGGGCTCTTCGCGGTAGGCGCGCTTCAGGTAGAGCGGGGCCAGGGCGGTCATCCAGCCGTGGCAGTGGACGATGTCGGGACACCAGCGCAGCTTCTTCACCGTCTCCAGCACGCCGCGGGCGTAGAACACGGCTCTCTCGTCGTTGTCCGGATATTCGTTGCCGTCTTCGTCGCAGGTCTGCAGGCGGTTCTGGAAGTAGTCGTCGTTGTCGATGAAGTAGACCTGCATGCGCGAGGACTGTATGGAGGCCACCTTGATGATGAGCGGGTGGTCGGTGTCGTCAATAATGAGGTTCATGCCAGACAGACGGATGACCTCGTGCAGCTGGTTGCGGCGCTCGTTGATGTTGCCCCACTTGGGCATGAACGTCCGGATTTCGCGTCCGCGGTCTTGGATGGCCGATGGCAGGTTGCGCCCCATCAGCGCCAGCTCGGATTCAGATACATAAGGATTGATTTCTTGCGTAATGAATAAAACCTTGTTCACCTTTGTCATAGTCACAATATTCTCATTTCTTGGGGCAAAGATACGAAAAAAAACGCTTGCGCGTGCACGGTGCGCGACGCTATTATTCCATATAATTTGTTAAGCCCCTGCTTTTCAGTGGTCTAAGCGCGGGCGTGCGGGGACTTTTCGGGGGCGCGCGGGGCATAAATTCGCGCGATTTCTTCGTTATGTGGCAAATAATGACTTATTTTGCACCCGCTTAGCCGGGGGGCTTGCCGCCGGGAGCGGGCGATACTGTCCCGGCCGGCTGGCGTTATAGTCCCGGCAAGCTGGCGATACTGTCCCGGCCGGCTGGCATTATAGTCCTAGGAAACGCCCCTTGCGGGGGCGCGGCGCGGGCGCACGGAACGTAGCTATATTTTTTATAAGTAGATGTTCAAAATGAATTGATACTATCTTTAGTAGTAGGAGGGAGTTACAGGTAGTTAAAAGGAGTTATAGGCCGATAGTTGCCCCACTGATATACAAAAGGTATTGGCATCTAACTCCTTGAGCGAAGCGATAACTCCTTTTAACTCCTTCTGACTCCTGAATATAGTATAAACTAAATAGGATTGGTTATTTAATTATACTGTGCAATGAAAGTGATTCATACAGTGGCAGCCTTGCAGGCCGAGTTGTCGGCCGTGCGGGCCGCAGGCAAGAGCGTGGGCCTGGTGCCCACGATGGGCGCCTTGCACGCCGGTCACGCCTCGTTGGTGGACCGCAGCGTGCGCGAGAACGACGTGACGGTGGTCAGCGTCTTCGTCAACCCCACCCAGTTCAATGACCAGAACGATTTGCTGAAGTATCCGCGCACGCTGGAGGCCGACTGCGCCCTGCTCGAGCGGCACGGCGCCGCCATCGCCTTCGCCCCGTCGGTGGACGAGGTCTATCCCGAGCCGGACACGCGCCGCTTCAGCTACGCGCCGCTGGACACGGTGATGGAGGGCAAGTTCCGCCCGGGACACTTCGACGGCGTCTGCCAGGTGGTGAGCAAGTTGTTCGACATGGTGAAGCCCGACCGCGCCTACTTCGGCGAGAAGGACTTTCAGCAGCTGGCCATCGTCCGCGAGATGGTGCGCCAGATGCGTTTCCCCCTCCAGATAGTGGGCTGCCCCATCGTGCGCGAAGCCGACGGCCTGGCCTTGAGCAGCCGCAACAAGCGCCTCTCCGACGAGCAGCGCGCCGAGGCCCTGCAAATCTCGCAGACGCTCTTCGCCAGCGTGGACTATGCCAAGACGCACACCGTGCCCGAGACGAAGCAGTTCGTGGAAGACCGCATTGCGGCAGCCCCCGGTCTGCGCCTGGAGTACTTCGAGCTGGTGGACGGCAACACGCTGCAAAGCATTGCCGACTGGAAGGACACGGCCTATCCCGTGGGCTGCATCACCGTCTTCTGCGGGGAGGTGCGCCTGATTGACAACATAAAATACTAACCTTTTTAATGAAGAATGAAGAATCGATGAATGAAGAATCGCGTGGATACCGAAGCCGTGCACGTTTTTCTCATTCGCTGCCAATTCTTCATTCTTCATTCATAATTCTTCATTGAACAAGATGCTGATAGAAGTACTGAAATCCAAGATTCACTGCGCCCGCGTCACCGAGGCCAACCTCAACTACATGGGCAGCATCACCATCGACGAAGACCTGCTGGACGCCGCAGGCATGATAGCCGGCGAGAAGGTGGCCATCGTGGACAACAACAACGGCGAGCGCTTCGAGACCTACATCATCAAGGGCGAGCGCGGAAGCGGGTGCATCTGCCTCAACGGCGCCGCTGCCCGCAAGGTGCAGCCGGATGACATCGTCATCATCATGTCCTACGCCCTGATGGACTTCGAGGAGGCCAAGACGTTCCGCCCCAAGGTGGTCTTCCCCGACCCGGCGACGAACCGGCTGGTGTAAGCGTGTGCTGATGCATAATGAATTGGGCGCGGATGACGCGGACTGTGCGGATATTTCTCTCTCGAAAGAATCCGTGGAATCCGCGTCATCCGCGCCTGCTTCTACGACAGGTACCAGTAATCCCTTCCGTCTGCCCCTTCCTGCAAAACACCTCCGCGCGGCACTTGCCGCCAGGCGCAGAGGGCGTTCATGTAGTCCGGCGCAGGCCCCACGGCGCACATGATGGCGCATCCCCAGCACAGCGAGGCCAACGCCTTGGCATCGGCCGGGCAAAGCAGGAAGACCGTCCAAGGGACGAGGCAGAGCAGCACGGGCAGCAGGCACATCGCGAAGTAACATTCCCGGCGGATGGGCGCTCCGCAATCCATGTAGAAGAGTAACCGTCGATAAAGCATGCCGATGTGTGCCGTTGCGTTCCGAGGGTACGCCCAGGCGTGCAGGCACTCGTGCAGCGGGCCCAGCAGCAGGGCAAGCAACATGCCTGCCAGTATCCAGGGCTTGTCCCGCATGTCGGTTTGCAGCAAGTAGTCCTTCAGATAGAGCGAGGCCAGGACGGGCAGGTAGACAGGCGCGGCCAGCAGGATGGCTTTCAGCCAATAGTGCCGCCGGGGGACGTGGAGCGGGCGGGCGTCGGGCGGCAATGGTTGGCGCGGCGCGGAGACGACGTGGCGGGTGAAGCCTCTCCAGATAATCTTTGCCATAATAATAATAAGTAGCTGTTCACATTTTAGGTTATGCTATAAAAAGGAATTTAGCGGGGCGAGGCCCCGCAGCTACAAGTGACGAGCTACGAGCTACAAGTGGCTGTGCACTAAGAACTAAAGTCACTTGACTCGTAGCTCGTAGCTTGTAGCTCGTAGCTAATAAATTATCATTTAATTTTGTATATCTGCTTACTAAGAAAGGCTTGCGTCTTCTGCGGGAGAAGCACGCAAGCCTTTGTCGTTGTCAATGGGTTAATCTTGTTGCCTTATCCGCGCAACTGCTT
Source organism: uncultured Bacteroides sp. (assembly GCA_949289265.1). Lineage (GTDB taxonomy): Bacteria > Bacteroidota > Bacteroidia > Bacteroidales > Bacteroidaceae > Bacteroides. Next base: position 4,704 of record CASENE010000042.1, on the reverse strand, counting down.
GTCCATGGCCGCAGCCGCGCGCCGTCCGTCGCCCATGGCCAGGATGACCGTGGCCCCGCCGCGCACGATGTCGCCGCCGGCAAAGATGAAGGGGATGGACGACTGCATGTCGTCGTTCACCGCGATGGTGCCCTTGCGGCCCAGCTCCAGTCCCTCGACGGAGTGGGGCACGATGGGGTTGGGGCTGACGCCCACGCTGACGATGGCCAGGTCGATGTCCAAGGTCTCCGTGGCGCCGGGGATGGGCACGGGGCTGCGGCGTCCAGAGGCATCGGGTTCGCCCAGCTCCATCTTCTGCAGGACGACTTGCTTCACGCGGCCCTGCTCGTCGGCCAGGTACTCGATGGGGTTGTGCAGGGTGAGGAACTCCACGCCCTCTTCCTTGGCGTGCTTCACTTCCTCTATTCTTGCGGGCATCTCGGCCTCCGAGCGGCGGTAGACGATGATGGCCCGTTCGGCACCCAGGCGACGGGCGGTGCGCACGGAGTCCATGGCCGTGTTTCCGCCGCCGATGACCACCACGCGCTTGCCGAAGGGTACGGGGGTGTCCGAGTCTTCGCTGGCAGCGTCCATCAGGTTGACGCGCGTCAGGTATTCGTTGGACGAGAGGATGTTGATGCTGTTCTCGCCGGGGATGTTCATGAAGTTGGGCAGGCCCGCGCCGCTGGCCACGAACACGCCCCGGAAGCCGTCTTCTTTCAGCTGGGCGATGCTCAGCGTCTTGCCGATGATGCAGTCTTTCTCGAAGCGCACGCCCATCTTGGCCAGGTTGTCTATCTCTACGTCTACAATCTTGTTGGGCAGGCGGAACTCGGGGATGCCGTACTTCAGCACGCCGCCAATCTCGTGCAGGGCCTCGAAGACGGTGACGTCGTAGCCCAGTTTCGCCATGTCGCCCGCGAAGGACAGTCCGGCGGGACCGCTTCCTACGACGGCCACCTTGATGCCGTTCTTCTCCTTGATTTCCGGCACGGAGATTTGGCCGCTGTCGCGCTCATAGTCGGCGGCGAAGCGTTCCAGGTAGCCGATGGCCACGGCGGGCTCGTTCATCTTCAGGTGGATGCACCGGCTCTCGCACTGCTTCTCCTGCGGGCACACGCGGCCGCAGACGGCGGGTAGGGCGCTGGTCTCTTTCAAGGTCTTGGCGGCCTGGAGGAACTCGCCCTTCTCGATGTGCTTGATGAAGCGGGGGATGTCGATGCCTACGGGGCAACCCGTCATGCAGCCCGGGTTGGCGCAGTCCAGGCAGCGCTTGGCTTCGGTCAGGGCCTGTTCTTCGTTCAGTCCGAGGTTCACCTCCTCGCGGCGGCTGTGGCTGCGGTATTCAGGGTCGAGCTCGGGCATCTTGACGCGGGGGATGGCGGTGCGCTCCTTGGGCTTCATGGCTTTGCGTAGCTCCACGCGCCAGGGGGCGTTGCGGGTCTTGTCTTCTTCCTGGAGGGGTTCGCCCGTGGCCTGGCAGGTGTCGGGATGGTCCAGCTTGTGCATCTCCTCCTGCTCGTAGGGCTTGAAGGCGCCCATGCGCTTCAGCATCTCGTCGAAGTCCACCTGGTGTCCGTCGAACTCGGGGCCGTCCACGCAGACGAACTTGGTCTTGCCGCCCACGGTGATGCGGCAGGCGCCGCACATGCCCGTGCCGTCCACCATGATGGTGTTGAGCGACACGTCGGTGGGGATGCCATACTTCTTGGTGAGCAGGCAGACGAACTTCATCATGATGGCGGGGCCGATGGCGAAACACTTGTCTACCTTCTCGCGCTGGATGACCTGCTCCACGCCTTGCGTCACCAGGCCTTTCTGTCCGTACGAGCCGTCGTCCGTCATGATGATGACCTCGTCAGAGCTTGCGCGCATTTCCTTCTCCAGGATAATCAGTTCCTTGGTGCGCCCGGCCAAGACGGTGATGACGCGGTTGCCCGCCGCCTTCAGGGCCTGGACAATGGGCAGCATGGGGGCCACGCCCACGCCGCCGCCGGCGCACACCACGGTGCCGAAGTTCTCAATATGGGTGGCCTGGCCCAGCGGGCCCACGACGTCGGTAATGTAGTCGCCCTCCTGCAACTCGCACAGGCGGGTGGACGACAGGCCCACTTCCTGCACCACGAGGGTGATGGTTCCGGCCACGGGGTCGGCTTCGGCAATGGTGAGGGGCATGCGTTCGCCCTTCTCGCCCACGCGGACGATGACGAAGTGCCCGGCCTTGCGCGACCGGGCGATGAGCGGTGCTTCAACCACGAGCTTGAAGACCTTCTCGGAGAAATGCTCTTTGCGGATAATTCGGTTCATATCAGTTAGTTTGTAATTCCATTAAGTAAGTGTACAATATTAAATGATAAGTTATCGGGCTGCGTTGTGCATTTTGTTGGCACGCAGATGACGCAGACGAGCGCAGATTTACGCAGATTTTTTCTTTTCGTCATGCTGAACGTTAGTGAAGCATCTCTCACATAATAGGAGATTCTTCGCTTGCGCTCAGAATGACAGATACATGGCGCAGCCCTTAAGAATCTGCGGTCATCTGCGCCCGTCTGCGTCATCTGCGTGCCATCGTAAACACATAGTTAAATTCCCATTTCACTGCACCACCACCTCGTCCGTAAACAGGAATTGTCCTTTGTCTTGCTTGGCATGGAAGCGCACGAATCTTACCGGGACAGGTGCCCCCGTCCATCCCATATCCACATAGGCCACCTCTTTGGCTGCCTCTTCCGGAGTGCAGATATCACTGCCCAGCAGGGTAAAGTCCTTGCCGTCCACCGAGGCATACACATCTACCCGGGCGGGCAAAAACACATTGGGACTCTTCACCTGCATAAAGCATGCCATGACGCGATGGATGTCGGTCACCTCGCCCAAGTCGATGGTAGCATCCAAGTCATTGGGACAGAAACCTTGCCAATAGCCGTCGGCATAGCTTTTTCCTCCCCGCTTGCCATCCACCAGCCCGGTGTCGCCCCCTCCTTTGTATGCCTCCTTAGCTGTGTAATAGCTGCCGCCTGAGGCATAAGTCACAGGCTTGCCTATCGCCTTATGGTAGTCGGTGCGCAGGTGCAGCGTCTTGCCCAGCGGCTTGTCCCCGTCAAACAGGCGGGCAGCCAGCAGCAGGGAATCCTTTACCACAAACGGCTCTCCGTATAAAGCCGAAGCGGCAGTAGGCTCACTGCCATCGGTGGTGTAGCGGATGTCTATAGGATAACGCTCCGAGGTAAGCGACAGGCGAATGCAGCGGTTGGCATAGTCCACCTGTTGCGCATGCTGCACCTGTTCGGACAGCGGGAAGGGATGATAGCCCAGATTCTCAATGTACCTCACCTCCCGGTTCACCCGCCGGCGGAAGCTTTCGGCATCCTTATGCGCAGGCTGTGTCCAGCCCACCTCGGCAATGGCCATGGCGCGCGGATATATCATGTACTCCGCATGCTCGGGCGTGGGGATGTATTCCGCCCACGTGTTGCCCTGCACCCCGATGACATGCTTGGCCACTGCGGGCGAAAGGGTGTCCGGCAAGTCATACGAGTAAACCGTGGCCAAGGGAATCGTACTGCCAAAGGCCAAAGGCTGCGTCTCAGGATCATCCTGATAGCGGTCGAGGTAGAAGTAATCCTCCGGCGTCATGATGGCATCGTGTCCCATACCGGCCGCCCGTATGCCGGCCTCGGTGCTGCGCCACGACATCACGGTGGCATTAGGCGCCAGCCCGCCTTCCAGAATCTCGTCCCACCCTATGATGTCGCGCCCCCTTTCGTTAAGGTAACGCTCTATGCGGGCTATCATGTAGCTTTGCAGCTGACTTTCATTCTCCAAGCCTTCTTCCTTCATGCGCTGCTGGCACTTGGGGCATGCCTTCCAGTGGCGTTGGCCGGCCTCATCGCCCCCTATGTGTATGTAGTGCGAGGGGAAAAGGCGCACTACCTCGTCCAGCACATCCTCAAAGAAAGCAAAGGTCTCCTCATTGCCTATGCACACCTCGCCCGACGTATAGGGCTTGCCTGTGCACGACAGTTGCGGATAAACCGCCAACACCTCCGACGAATGGCCGGGCATCTCAATCTCGGGAATAACCGTGACGTGCCGCAGGCGGGCATATTCCACCACCTCGCGCACATCATCGGCCGTATAGTAGCCGCCATAAGCGCCCTCAGTGTCCTGCGGACAGAAGCGCCCGTCCTTCCGCCACTCCAGGTAGTTGGCAGGCTTCCGCCAGGCAGCCACCCGGGTCAGCTCCGGATAGCCGGGCACTTCCAGCCGCCAGCCGCCCCCGTCGGTAAGGTGCCAATGCAGGCGGTTCATCTTATAGGTGGCAATCCGGTCTATCTGTTTCTTCACATGATTCTTGTCGAAGAAGTGGCGCGACACGTCCAGGTGCAGGCCACGGTAGGGGAAGCGGGGGGCATCTTCCACGGTCAGCACGGGCAACTCATCCTTGCCCCGCGCCAGCTGTGCCAGCGTCTGCAAGCCATAGAATGCCCCTGCCGCCGTAGCCGCCTGTATGCGCACCCCGTGCTTGTCCACCGACAGTCTATAGCCTTCAGCCGTAGCCGAATCCAGCAGGTTCTCCCCCACTTCTATCTGCACAAAGGCATCCTCCCCGCCCGGCTCCATGAGGAGGGCATAGCCCGGCAGGTAAGCCAGCAGGTCGTTCAAGTCCTCCTGCGGCATGGCGGCGCTGAACGTCAAAGGCGAAGGAAGCGCCACAGTGCCTCT
>CASENE010000041.1 GCA_949289265.1 uncultured Bacteroides sp. | reverse complement strand
CTTCCTTGATGACTTTTCCTTTCAGACGGAAAAGTCGGGGCTCTATCTCGTCAAAACTGTATTTCGAATATTTGGTGGTACGTTGCACTTCCAGTCCCTGGATGCCCTTCATCAGAGCCAGTTCGACGGTCATGTCGTCGTCGGTCAGCACCCAGTTGCTGTCGGGCAGCTGTTCGAACTGCTGGACGATGTCCAGGTTCTCCACGAAGTTGACTCCCGTCTTTTTCGGCAGGTTCATGGTACACTTCTTCACGGCGTAGGTGGAGTCCTTCACCACATACAGGTGGCCCGTAAAGCCGAAGTCCTGCGGGTTGTTGGGCACGAACGTCAGGTGCACACATTCCTGCTGGTCCACCATCAGGGTGTCCATCAGATAGTATTTGTAGAACGAGATGGCGCCGCGCCCGATGGGGCTGACGAAGCGGCGTTGCAGCAGGCGGATGTCGTCGTCATAGATGTTTACGTCCGAAAAGACGTCGTTCAGGATGGTGCCCAGCATGTCGCCGGTACTAAAGAATTCCTCGATACCCGTCGAGTTCATGCCTTCGATGATGGTCTTTTCGCTGCGCGGACTCTTGCGGTAGATGGTGCGCGAGGCCGTTTCCTTGATGGAGATGGGCAGAATCTGCTTGCCGGTCTTGGGCGACGTTTCCACTTGGTCCTTGAAGAAGGAGAACTTCTTGTAGAGGCCTTTCTCCATCTTCTCCGGCGTGACGTCGTTGAGCGACATCTTCATCTTCTCGTATTTCTGGTATTGGTAGAAGTCATTCTCCTCCAGCTTCAGCTGCTTCTTGTGGTCGATGACCTTGCGCATGAAGTCTACGGCGGGATTGTTCTTCCGGGAGTATTTTTCTTTCTTCGGCTTCACCACCACTTCGGCCAGCATGATGTCGTCGGGCGACATCTTGACGTTCAGCACCTTCTGTCCCGGCTTGATCTTGACTTTCTTGGTTATGTAACCGATGGTGGAAAAGGTCAGCTCGTCCCAGCCTCTGCGGGTTTCGACCATATATTCTCCTTCGCCGTTGGTAATGGCTCCCACGCCTTTGCCTTCGTACTGGACAGTGACGTAGAGCAAGGGTTCGTTGGTGATGGAGTCGGTTACGACGCCTTTGATTTGTGCGGATACCCCCGTAAGCTGGGTGAAAAGCATCACTGCCAGGAGGGTGAGGGTTATATATAGTTGCTTCATATCTATCATAATGGAACTGCAAAGGTAGTAATTTGCAAGCAAATAAGAAGCAAATTTGGATTATTTGGGAATTGAGATTATAAAAATATGGAAAACATCCCTCGGGTATGTATCTATTTCTTAATTCTCAGTTCCCAAATACTAATAATTATTTTTTCAGCAATACCTGCACGATGCGTTCGGCCGTGCGTCCGTCCCAGCGTTCGGGCAGGGTGCTGTGCTTCCATTCGCCTTTCAGCATCTTCTCCAGAGAGGCCGACAGGGCGAAGGTGTTTTCGCCTACCAGTTCGTTGGTACCGATGCGCCACGTCTCGGGATGCTCGGCATAGGTGTTCAGCGTGATGCAGGGCACGTCGAGGAAGGTGGCTTCTTCGGCAATGTTTCCGGAGTCGGTGACGATGCCGCGTGCCTGGTTGATGAGGAAGCCGAAGTGCAGATAGCTTTGCGGCGGCAGGATGTGCAGGTTGGGGGCGTTGATGCCCGTTGCCAGGATGGCCTGCTGCACGTAGGGATGCAGGGGAGCCACGACGGGAACTCCATTGGCCCGGTCGAGGATGGTCTGCAGCAGGGACTGGAGCACGTGCCGCTGCTGGACCAGTTCACGGCGGTTCAGCGTGAGCAGCAGGTAGCAGCCTTTCTTCAGTCCGAGGGAGTCGAACCAGACGGGTTGCAGCAGACGATGACGGTTGTAGCGTATGGAATCCATCAGAATGTTGCCTACGTAATGGATATATTCCGGTATCATGCCTTCCTGATTCAGGTTGCGGTTGGCGGCCATGCTGGCGGCAAACAGATAATCGGAGATGGCATCGACGATGGTACGGTTTACCTCGCGTGGCATATTCATGTCGAACGAACGGGTACCGGCAATGACGTGTGCCACCTTCAGTCCGCGCTTTTTGGCCACGATGGCACAGCTCATGGTGGCTGTCATGTCGTCGACCACCAGCACTGTCTGTGCCGGGTGGGCGTTGAGTTCCTTTTCGAAAGCCAGCATGATGTCGGCCGTCACCTGCGAATGGTCGGTGCCCGTGACGCCCAGATAGGCGTCGGGTTTCTTCATGTCCAGGTCGGAAAAGAGGGAAGGCTCCAGGGCCGGGTCGTTTTCCGGACCGGTATAGACCACCCGGTAGGTGATGTCCTGACCCGCTTCGCGTGCGGCGTCCATGGCGCGGCACAGGGGAGCTATTTTCATAAAATTGGGGCGAGCGCCCGCTACAATGGTTATTTTCATGAGTCGAACCTTTTAAATCTTTCACAAAAGTACGTTTTCTAATGGAATTTTATTCGTTACTTTGCAGGAAATTTCATGTATATGCCTACATTTGTTCAGATACTCGATTTTGTGGGGACGTTTGCTTTTGCTATCAGCGGCATCCGTCTGGCCTCGGCCAAACGCTTTGACTGGTTTGGCGCTTATGTGGTTGGTTTTGCCACGGCTGTGGGCGGCGGTACGCTGCGCGACTTGCTGCTCGACGTGACGCCCGGCTGGATGACCGATCCTAT
>CASENE010000040.1 GCA_949289265.1 uncultured Bacteroides sp. | reverse complement strand
CACACAGAACACGTGGAAGAACAACGGACGGCGGAAGCAGGGCAACGAAGCAGGATGGAGCGCCAAAGCATAGACAAGCATCGTGACCAGCGCCCACACCTCCTTAGGGTCCCATCCCCAGTAGCGGCCCCACGACACATTGGCCCACACGGCACCAATGAAGATGCCTGCCGCCAGCAGAAAGACGGCCGGATAGAGCAGCAGGCTGCTCACCACCTGAAGGCGCTCCACCTGAGCGTCACACTCCCTGCGCGAAGCAAGCAGAACCAGCGCCGCTACCCCATTGAGCATGACGAAGGCCAGCAGGGCGTAGGCCACCATGATGACCGCCACATGCACACTGAGCAGGGGCGAGGCAAGGACAGGCATCAGTTGGCCCACCTGCGGATTGCGCTCGCCCAGCATGGACACCACCAACGCCAATCCACACACCAGAAAGCCCAAAGGGAGCGCCAGGGGCAGACGGCGATGGAAGACGAGGGTGAGCAGGACGGCACAAAGGGCCAGCAGGTGCATCGTCTCGTGCCCGTTGGACATGGGCAGGTGGCCGCTCACCAGGCCACGAAGCACCATCAGGCCTGCCAGCCAACAGGCCATCAGAGCCAATGCGACCAGCAGTACACGACTTACCACTCGCCTCTCCTGCCGACAAAGCATCAGGCAGCGGACAGAATAAATAAAGGAGAACAACCCCAGCACGACAGAGGCCACGGCCAGCGGAAAGCTGTCGTTCACCTGGTTATAGACCCGCTCGGCACGAAAGCGAAGGTCAGAGGGCAACAACGCCCCACCCTCGCGCTGCTGGTAACGGCGTATTTTGTCCACCAGCCGCTCCACCTCGGCAAAATCCTTGCGCGCCACCTGCTCGGCCACGTAGTTCATCGCCCCACGCACGAAAGTGCCTTCTTCGAGGGGCATGTCGCGCGGCAGGCGGTCGGCCAGGGAGAGCCACTCCAGGCGGGAGGCATCGGCCGACGACGGGGGCGTATAGGGAAAGATGCGCCAAGCCGCCCCTGTTGCCACGCTGCTCACCAGGCTGAACTTCTCGTTGGCCTCGCCCACGGCCTTCGCATCGGCCATGGAAGCGTCGGCCAAGGCTTCGGCATCGAGTCGGTAGCCCTCAGGGCCGAAGAAGTCCTGCAACGAGGCATAGCGTCCACCAATCCCCAGCAGGCGGCGCACGTCGGCACTCTTCACGCGGATGCACGGCTCGCGCTTCCAATCGTCGTAGTAGAAGAACCAACCCGTCAGCACCTGCTCGGCTGTGAGGCCCCGATACGTGGGCTTGCCACAGAGCTTCATGGTGAAGTCCTTGGCCAGCGTCTGCAGGGGGCAGACGCGGTCGTTGTAGTAGACATAGAGCCGACCGAAGCAAGCAGCCGTCTCGCGCGGCAAGGTGCGCGGCAGGTCTTCGGCCGCCCGCACGAAGGGCGCGGCCAGTAGCAGGCCTGCCACGCCCGCCGCCCGAAGCGAGGGGTGGCGAAGCAGGCGTCGGAACCCGCTCTGAGGTTCAAGGAAGAAGGCCAGGGCCGAAAGCAGCAGAAGGGCATAGCCCGCATAGGTGAGGCCGATGCCCCAAGGGTCGCAGGCCACGGACAAGGTGACGCCCTGCCCGTCGGAGTCGTAGCCCGACTGATAGAAGCGGTAGCCCTCATGGCGGAAGATGCGGTTCATGGACACCTCGCCCTGATGCACTTCATCGCCTGCGGCCAGCGTGAAGCGGCTCACGAAGTCTTTCGGTGCCGAT
>CASENE010000039.1 GCA_949289265.1 uncultured Bacteroides sp. | reverse complement strand
CGTTTGATGTTCATGACTGGGTGTATTTGAATTTCTGCACCCAAATATACACCCAAAAATTGAAATAGCGAGCGATATTCGATAATATTTAGATTTAATTATGATTGTAATAAGTTGGTTATTAATAGATATTTGCGATTATGTGATATTTTGAGATAGTACAGGTTCGAGAGCCTGTCTCTCCGCCAAGAGACATTCCTACCAACAAAACACCCGGCTTTGCGCCTCACAACGCAAAGCCGGGCGTTTTCATTACGCTTGCCCCCTGCATCCATTCCATCCGTCGACAATCCACCACACACTAATTCGCCGACGCCATATCCGGCCCGTAAGCCACGGCCATGATTTCCTTGAAATGGTCGTCCAAAATCCTGACCGTCGAATCCAGAAAATTGGCAAAAATATCCTGGCTCAGCCCGACATCCGGCATCTCCAGCATGCTCAACGCCATCAAATTGTTGTCATCCTCATCCAGATACAAATGAGCCCGCGTACACCACTGGTCGTGTATCTTGTTGATGGCATACAAGACAGCCGTTTTCTTCTCCTTGGGCAAGGAGATGGGAATCCAGGCATGATTGACCAGCAATCCCCTGTCCTCATAAGGAGCAATCGACATGGAGACCTTGGCATTCTCCGTGTCAAAATTCAACCGGAAGATTTTATCCTCCTCGTCCCACTCAAAATTCAGCTCCAACGCCTCCATCAGAGCCTTTGTCTGTTCTACTAACGTTTTCATTGTTTCCTGTTTTTAAAAATCCGTACTTTCCTCGTCGCCCTCTTCAACCGGTTCGTCCACCTTCCCCGCACCTGGCGCGCCGCCATAAGCCACCGCCATTATCGCCTCGAAACTTTCCTCCAGCAGTTCGCACGTCGAAGCCAGAAAATACTTGAACTGCTCTTCGTCCAGTCCTCTTTCCGTCACATCCATGGCCGACTGTGCCGCCAGGCGATTATCCGCCGTCCCCAAATACAGATGAGCCAGACTGAACGAGCCATTATGAATCTCATTAATCTTTCGCAGAATCTCCCCGCTCCGCTCCTTCGGCAAACAAAACGTCAGGCAACTGAAGCAGAAGAGCCTCATCATCTCCTCGTCATACACCAGATTGATAGACACATCCGTATGCTCCATCTTCATATCCAGTTCAAATCGGCATTTCTCATCGTTCACGCCGTAATGCAATTCCAAAGTATCCAGCGCATTCCTTACTTGTTCTTTTAAAGTTTCCATGATATACAATACATTTAAAATTCCCCTATCAAGACATGGCAAAGATACGCAATATTTCAGAGATTCAAATCCTGTTTTAAATTTTGAGTTTTAATACTCGAAGAGAGTTCTTCTGCTTGAAAAGATGAATTGTAACTACTAAGTGTAATAGTGGTTGAATGATACATCCGCACTATAACAGGAAGCAAATGCCAGACAGCCCGAAAACGCCGCTCCCGCTGAAAAAAAACGCGCCGGACACGCTTTCTCTCGTTTTTTTCACCTACTTTTACACCCGCATCGGACCACAACGGCCCGAAGGCCCGGATTTTCCCGGTTTCCGGCCGCTCCAGGCAGGCTCCTACCTGGTTCGTCCCCGGGTCGCCCCTCCTTCGTCCCTGGCTCGTCTCCAAGGGGACGAACACGGGACGGCGCAGGGAGCAAGGAAGCAGGAGATTGAACCGGCCAAGCACACATTGAAATATTATTACACAAAAGACACCCATGACAACAACAGACAACGAAACCACACGCCCCTTGCCGCAGCTCAAGCCGCGGCGACTGCCGGATGCCTGCCGCGACTCGGTGAAGGCGCTGATGAAGGAAATCTATGGATACGACGAGTTCCGCGACCTGGAAATCTACGATGACCTTTTCCGGGGGAAAGATAAAATCACCCTGTCGCAGGGACAACTGATAGAGCACGTGGTGCGCGAGGCGGAGAAGGCCCGCGAAGGCGCGGACGACGTGGACAACATCCTGCTGACGGCCCCCACGGGCTCGGGCAAATCGCTGCTGTTCCAGTTGCCGGCCATCTGGCTGGGGCGCGAATACGGCCTGCTCACCCTGGTGGTGTCGCCGCTGAAGGCGCTCATCGTAGACCAAGTGGAGAGCCTGCAGGAGACGGGCTACACGCGCGTGGGCTATGCTTCGTCCGACCTCTCGCCCGAGCAGAAGGCGGAGGTCTACCGCCGGGTGCGCGAGGGGGAGATAGACTTGTTCTACCTCTCGCCGGAGTTGTTGTTGTCGTATGACATCCGCCACTTCACGGGCGACCGCCGCATCGGCCTGGTGGTGGTGGACGAGGCGCACACGGTGACCACCTGGGGCAAGGAATTCCGCGTAGATTACTGGTTCCTGGGCCGCTACCTGCAGGGGCTGAAGGAGACGCTGGGCCATGCCTTCCCCCTCTTCGCCCTGACGGCCACGGCGGTGTGGAACCCGCGGGGCGACAACGACATGGTGTTCGAGACCATACGCTCGCTGCAGATGGAGCCGTGCGTGCTCTACGTGGGCACGGTGAAGCGCAAGAACATCGGGTTTGACATCCGGCAGATGACGATGGAAGAGGGCGAGACGTACGACAAGGCCAAGCAGCGCGTCGTCTCGGCCCGCATCGAGGACTACCTGGACGGGCACAAGACGTTGCTCTACTACCCCTTTGCCGGAGGCATAGACATGCGCATCAAGTCGTGGGTGCGGGCGCAGAACTGGCACCTGGTGGCGTCGTATTACGGCAAGAAAGAGCGCGAGGAGAAGGCGCAAATCGTGCAGGACTTCAAGAGCGGCGAAAAGCGGCTCATCGTGGCCACCAAGGCGTTCGGCATGGGCGTGGACATCAGCGACATCGACCGCGTCTACCACGTGGCGCCGTCCAGCACCTTCGTGGACTACATCCAGGAGATTGGCCGCGCGGCGCGCGATGCGGACGTGCAGGGCGTGGCGGCCACGGACTTCCACGAGCGGGACTTCTACTACATGAAACGGCTGCACCAGTTGGGCAACATCGCGCAAGAGCAGCTGGCGCTCATCCTGCGGAAGCTGGTGGAGGTGTATCGCATGAAGGGCGGAAAGCGGGAGATGCTGGTGTCGCTGTCGGACTTCGAGTTTGTGGTGAAACTGCCGCGCACGAAGAACAAGCTGGAATATGAATCCGAGTTGGGGCAGTTCACCAAGACGGCCCTCTTGTGGCTGGAAGACGACATAGCCCGCCGCTACGGCCGCCGCCTGCTGGAGGTGAGTCCCCGCAACCTGCTGACCGAGGGCTATATCCAGGACAAGACCGGCCCCGACTTTGCCCGCCAGTATGCCCAATGGCTCACCCCGGTGAAGGATGCGGAGGGCGTCTACCTGGCACGGCTGGAGAAACTGTGGGAAGAGGGTTTCCCCGAACTGGGCTACAAGGAGTTCAAGCAGAAGCTGAACAACGGCACGCTGCGCGAAGGCTCAAGGGCGGTGTCGGTGGGCAAGCACGAAGTGTTGCTCAAGGAGGATGCCGCGGAGATACGCAAGAAGCTGGACGCCCTGTTCAAAAGCCTGACCAACCTGATGAAGCTGGCATTGGTGAAGAGCAAGGGCAAGTTTGGCGAAGAGGCCCTGCGCGACATCTTTGCCGAACATCGCATGGACGTGCGCTCGGCCAAACGCTTCATCGGCTCGCTGCTGGAGAGCCGCACGGAAGAAGGGCGCAGCGTGAGCTACATCAGCAGCGCGAAGAAGAAGGAGAGCAACGAACTGTTGTTCACCGTCACGCGCGGCTTCGACCTCTTGCTGGGCCGTTACCAGAAGTTGTGCGCGCAACGCATCACGGGCGTCAAGGGCGAGCGGCTGACCTTCTATTGCACACCCTTCTCCGACCTCAACACCCTGCTCAACCTGCTGTCCATGCTGGGCTGCCTGTCGTTCAGCGTGGAAGGCGGCGGAACGCCCTGCGTGCTCATCCGCTTCAACGACCCGGACGCGCTGCAGGAATTGGCGGCCACGGACGACTATCGCAACCACATCCTCGACACCAACGAACAGATTTTCCAGGAGCAGATAGAGTTGTTCACCCTGTTCTTCGGCACAGACCGCCTGGACGATGCCCGTCGATGGGACTTCGTGGAAGACTACTTTACGGGCATGAGCGTGGAGGAGCTGAAACGGAAGTACGGTAACGAGTGATTAACGGTTAGTGATTAGTGTTTAGTGATGAGTGATTAACGGTTAGTGGTTAGTGATTAGCGGTTGGTGACGAATAACGAAGAGTTGATGATAAGGGCAAAGAGGTTGAGAGCAAGTCTTGTTGTCAGTATTAATCACTAATCACTAAACATTAATCACCCGTTGGCGGAATTAAATTGATAAAATAAATATGTATAAAAGGTTGTACATATCGCTGATTATTAGTAAATTAGAAGTGGCCAAACTATTAATTTACAATCAAGCTATGCACAACCTTTATGCAATATTCGCAAAATTCCTGAACATATGCAAGCAAGTGGCAGGTAATTTAGTAAATGAATCAGGTAATATTCCCAAAAGAGGCGCTGTTCCACGATTCT
>CASENE010000038.1 GCA_949289265.1 uncultured Bacteroides sp. | reverse complement strand
TATTCAAAAAACGGCTTCAAGGCACACATTTACGAATGCGGAATAATGCTGCGTATCTCCCTGAAAGCCCAATAGTTTACATTATTCTTCCTAAATCCATCCAAAATCGGGCGAGTTTTCCTATCTTTGCCTCATATCCAAAAATAAAGTAAAATGATGGAAACAAGAATCACATCCCCCCGCATCACCGAGCTGAAGCCCGGCGAGATATTCGTTTTCGGCAGCAACCTGGAAGGAGCCCACGGCGGAGGCGCCGCCCTGCTGGCCTGGAAGAAGTGGGGAGCCGTGTGGGGGCAGGGCGCCGGCCTGCAAGGGCAGACCTACGGTATCCCGACCATGCACGGAGGCCCCGACGCCATCAAGCCCTATGTGGACGACTTCATCCGCTTCGCCCGCGAACACCCCGAACTGACGTTCCTCGTCACGGAGATAGGCTGCGGCATTGCCGGATTCAGGCCGGAGGAGATTGCCCCGCTCTTCAAGGACGCGGTCGGGGTAGCGAACATACACCTGCCTCAACGCTTCTGGGAGGTGCTGAACGCAAAGTAAAGACGCGTGCGCCGACGGCCCAAAGCCACCAGAATACACACCAGCGAACAGAAGGCGCAGACCACGAAGACGATGCCGGTAGACGAAAGAATGTTGCCCATGCCGACCAGGGGCGAAACGATGCCGCCCGCCGCAAAACATACGGCACCGAGCAATGCCGAAGCCGTACCGGAGTTCTCGCGCTGGCTCTCCATGGCCAGGGCCGTACTCGAAGTAAACGTCATGCCCATATTGAACAGCAGCAGCAACATCAAGACCTCGTACAACCAAAAGTTGCAGCCCGACATGAGCGCCACGCACTGAAGCACCGACACGATGGCCATGCCGCAACAGCCGGTCAGCGTACAGCTTTCAGGACGGTGGAACTTGACCGACAAGGCGGCAGCCACTCCGATGGCCAGCGCATTGACACCGAAACAGAGGCTGAAGGCAAAGGCGGAGAACCCATAGTGCTGCTGCACGATGAAGGGCGAGGAAGCGATGTTTGCAAACAGTACACCCTGGGCAAAAGCCATCTGAAGCACATAGCACACGTAACGCCGGTCGCGCAGAACAGTGCCGAAACTGCGGAACGTATCGCCCCACCGCTCGGCCGAACGCTGTTCGCGGGGCAATGATTCCCGGAAGCGCAGGCAGCCGGCCAGCAGCAGGATGCCCAGTCCGAACAGAACCCAGAAAATGCCCTGCCAGCCTATCAGGTCGGTCAGCAGACCACCCACGATGGGAGCTGCTACGGGCGCCACTCCGTTGATGGCACCGATGACTGCCAGCATCTTGGCCAGCTCGCGACCCGCATACTTGTCCGTAGCTACCGAACGAGAGATGACGATGCCGCCCGCACCCGCAATGCCCTGCAACAGACGGAAAGCCACAAACTGCTCGATACTCCGCGAGAACAGGCACAGCAGGGTAGAAGCGATGAACAGCCACATGGCCACCAGCAGTGGCAGACGACGCCCGTAGCGGTCGCTCAAGGGGCCAAAGAATACCTGCCCCACGGCCAGGCCGATCATACTGGTCGTCAGTCCCAGTTGTACCATCGAAGAAGTGGTATGGAAATAACCGCCCATCGAGGGCAGGCTGGGCAGGTACATGTCGGTGACAAACGGTCCGAAAGCAGTCAGCATGCCCAGCAATATCAACAGAAATACCTTGGAATTTTCTTTTACCATAATACCTATATCTTAGAAAAGCGGTGCAAAGTTACCATGAATTCCGGAAATCTGTACCACCGCATACCAAGGCCTATCACCCTTTTTGGAAAACATTTTCAGAAGTTAACAACAGGCACTGCAGATGACGCAGATAGCCATCGATTTATTTGCCCCAATTTCCTACTTTTCTTATTTTTGCATCCGTCAAACCAAAGCAAGAACCACAACATGCAATACCGACTCACCGCCCCCGCCTCGCTGCACGCCTCCGTACAGCTGCCCGCCTCGAAGAGCATCAGCAACCGCGCGCTCATCCTCCACGCCCTGTCGGGAGGAGCCACACGCCCCGAGAACCTGAGCGACTGCGACGACACGCAGGTCATGATACGCGCCCTGGACCACATGCCCGACGTGATAGACATCCACGCCGCCGGCACGGCCATGCGTTTCCTCACCGCCTACCTCTGCGTGACGCCGGGCACACACGTCATCACCGGCACCGAACGCATGCAGCAGCGCCCCATCCGCATCCTGGTGGACGCCCTGCGCACGCTGGGCGCACACATCGCGTATGCGGGCAACGAAGGCTTCCCGCCCCTGCGTATCACCGGCACCCGGCTGACGGGCAGCGAAATAGAGCTGGCGGGCAACGTGAGTTCGCAATACATCTCGGCCCTGCTGATGATTGGCGCCGTGCTGCCCGCGGGACTGAAGCTGCGGCTGACGGGGGACATCATCTCGCGTCCCTACATCAACCTGACGCTGCAACTGATGCATGACTTCGGCGCACAGGCCGGATGGACTTCGGAGAGCAGCATCGCCGTGACGCCCGGCGGCTACCGCGACACGCCCTTCCGCGTGGAGAGCGACTGGAGCGCGGCTTCCTACTGGTACCAGATGACTGCCCTGACCTCGGGCAACGCCGAAGTGGAACTGCCGGGACTTCGTGTCCACAGCCCGCAGGGCGACAGCCGCGGCGCCGAGCTCTTTACCCGCCTGGGCGTACAGACGGAGTTCACTCCGCAAGGCGTGAAGCTCCGCAAGGAGGGCCAGCCTGCCGAACGCCTGGACGAGGACCTGGTCGACATCCCCGACCTGGCGCAGACCTTCGTGGTGACCTGCTGCCTGATGGGCGTTCCCTTCCGCTTCACCGGCCTGCAGAGCCTCAAGATCAAGGAAACCGACCGCATCTGTGCCCTCATCACCGAGCTGCGGAAGCTGGGCTACACCGTACATGCCGAGCAGGACAGCATCCTGTGGTGGGACGGCGAACGCTGCCCGGCCGACCCACAGCCCGCCATCGACACCTACGAAGACCACCGCATGGCCATGGCTTTCGCCCCCGCCTGCCTCGTACGCCCCGACATCCGCATCAACAATCCGCAGGTGGTGAGCAAGTCTTACCCCCGCTACTGGGACGACCTGCGGGCAGCCGGATTCGGTATTACGACATCGCCCGAAAGCAGATAAGCCGTGAGGTCCCGCCTTTTTTAAGCCCATCCTGTATCGTCGTGCCCAAATTCTGTGTATCTTTCGACAAGACAGGCTTCACTTCGGAACCAAAAGCTTGAAAACTTTGTTTTCACTTTGTGCTTCTCTCAGTTTGCACTATCTTTGCACCACGCTATATTATATATAAAGGTATGTGGATACTGATTGTTAGTCTGATTGTCCTGGCCGTGGTAGCCGCCGTAGCCGGAGTGATACGCAACCGCCGCCTGCGCCGACAGGTGGAAAGCGGCGAACTGGAAGCCATGCCCGAACCGGTGCAAGTGGACTCGGAATGTTGCGGCCAGCACGAGGTGTGCGAAAAGGAAAGTCTGCTGGCCGCCGTCAGCAAGAAAATAGAATACTACGACGACGAGGAACTGGACCAATACATCGGCACGCCCGGCGAC
>CASENE010000037.1 GCA_949289265.1 uncultured Bacteroides sp. | reverse complement strand
TAACCCACCTCCACACCTGTGGCAATGGCACTCGAGGCCACGGGCTGCTTGGGCGAGGGAGAGTCCTTGGAAAAACTCTGGTTGTAACGGGTGATGAGGTCGGCGTCGGACAGGTGGCCATAGTCGAACGAGCCGCGTGCCACCCAGTTGTGGGCGTCGTAGCAGAAGTCGAACGCGCCGATAAGTACCGTTCCCTTCACATCGTCGTAAACGGCGTTGGTGGCCTTCTTCAGAGTATTGCTGAAGGAATTGCCCGCATAGCCGCTGAGCGAGAGGCGCAGGCCTTTCACCGAATAGTTGTCCACGCGGAAGGCACCTGCCATGGCATTGGCTATCTTGAATTCGTAGGGGCTGCCCGCTCCACCTTTCACCCATTCCTTGCTGCCGAAGCGGTCGGAGTCGAGGCCTGCCAGAAGCATGGCTTCGTAGCGCCACTGGCCGGCACGGCCCCAAAGGCTGACGCCCGTCTCGTGCCACGTACAGGGCAAGATGGTGTTCTCGCCCTCGGGTCGATAGACACCGAAGAACTCGGTCGGCAGGTGGTGGGCATTGGTCATGCCGACGGGCACCACCATGTGGCCCAGCTTGATGTTGAACTGGGGACAGAAGGACTTCTGAATCCAAAACTGCTCGAGGGCCACTTCACCGCCGCGTTCCACTTCGCTTTCGTATTCGCCGCCTTCGTGTTCCTCAATCTCGACGGCACTCTCCGTGCCGCCATGTTCGAACTCGATTTCGGTACCCATGGTCCAGCCCTTGCCGAAGTCGTAACCCAGCATGATGACTACGTGGGGCAGGTCGAAGCGTCCGTGCGTGTCGTCCTTGTAGTTCTGCGGACTGTCGTAGCGCAGGTAGTTGTCACTATAAAAATTGTAGCTGTAGACGGCTTCCCCATAGCCGCCGATAGTGAAGCGCCGCTTGCGGGGAGCGGCTTCGGCGTCGGTTTGCTGTACAGCTTCGATACTTGCCAGCTTGGCCCGTCCGTCGGGCTCCTGCCGTTGAGAGGTTGTTCCCTCGTCGGCGTAAAGTGCTCCTGTACAGAGCATCAGACCCAATGACAGGCCCCATACCTTTTGTTTCATTTCCCTTATTTTTTATAATTTTTTGTTGGTGCAAAGGTACGGGGGCGCTCAAAGGGGGGCAATACCTAAAAAAAGGTATTATGAAAAGGAGAATAGGTAGTTTTAGGTATTAAGCATGAGGAATGAGGTATTGAGGAAGATTATTCCCAATTTGTCAAGCGCAGCTGTGCGTGCCCCCCTTCTCCACACACACCGAGACCGAGCCGAACGGTAAATCATCTTTACACAACATTCAGACCCCGAAATCACCCGTCAAGACTCCCTAGAGTCATGGGTCAAGACTCCTTAGAGTCATCGGCCATAACTCCCTAGAGTGTCGAGCCACGACTCCCTAGAGTCTTCGAGAGAGACGCCAGAAAGTTTGCAAATGCCTGATAATCAACACTGGAAGAAACTGCTCCATCCGGTCGGCGGGCGAAGGCGGGAGTGCGGGCCTCCGATTCGGAGCGATGAAATATATTTACATCACTTCAGCCGCAGGGTCACAACGTAATAGACGGCCAGAGAGAGGACCATCAGCACCAGCGCGACCAGGCAGACGATGCGTGCCCACAGATGGTGGTCGGTCCAAGGGCCGACGGCAAAGAGCAGGCTGATGCAGACGTTGAACGCCCGCAGGAGGCGCACCACGCACACGTATTGCTGCCCTACGTTGCGGGCATTCACGCGCACAGGGAAGCGGATGAAGCGCACGGGCAGGCGGGCACCCGTCACCATCAGCGCGAACACGAGCGTCGACAGGAGGGCCGATACCCACAT
>CASENE010000036.1 GCA_949289265.1 uncultured Bacteroides sp. | reverse complement strand
TTCCACATCCGAGGTGCTTGCCTATGTATACGCCGAGCGTAGAAGTCGGCCGCCACTCTATGCAAACTCTGCAATCATACATTTCTTCTATAAGATCCAGATTCTTCTTGAACTTCTTGCCTTTTCCATCCGTGCCTATGACTTTTTGAAGCCAATTTATCACCGATTCATCGGCTGCCAAATGATCGATGATATAATCTTGTAGCTCACGATGAAATTTCAACTCCAAATTGTCAAAACTGATAATCTGAATTTTGTATTTTGCTTTCGGGATGTTCAATGTACTGTCTGACGGAACGGAACCCATGATATTGCATTCGTCAATAATCGCTTTCAGAATATCTATCGTGGAAATTTCCAGACTGTCAACCACTTTTAAAACTTCATCTTTCAATGAAATATCATTCAGATTGTCATCAATGACATCATTGACTGCCTTCGCCGACAAATTGGAGAACTCCTTGATATAACGGATACGCCCCGGACGACCCAGAAGGTTTTCGTCAATCGAGAGTTTGTTTGTGGTCAGGACATACAATTTCCGCATGTCATTATACACCCCGTCAATCATTTTGAGCAAAATATCCCTCTCTTCGTCAAAGGTCTTTTCCGCTTCGTCTATAAGAATGATGCTCTCGAAATGGAGAGATTGGATAAACTCCAGCATCCCATCGACCGGTTTGGAAACAACAATTACCGATAGTCCTATGCGGTTACAGAGCAGTTTGGCAGCGATTGTCTTTCCCG
Source organism: uncultured Bacteroides sp. (assembly GCA_949289265.1). GTDB lineage: Bacteria > Bacteroidota > Bacteroidia > Bacteroidales > Bacteroidaceae > Bacteroides. Next base: position 63,803 of record CASENE010000036.1, on the reverse strand, counting down.
TACCTTTAAGTCCGTTGAAAATCACACCGAGATTCTTGTTGCATTCTCTAAACAGGTCTGATGTCCATGTCTTTATTACTTTTGATATAATCTCTTCACACTCGAGATCATAAATTTTGAAATCGAATCGGAAGGTGTCATCTATCTTCTCCAGTCCCAACCGTTTTGTCTGCGGATGCTCATAGATGCGGAATATTCCGTTACCGGGTGAAGTGAGCAACGAAGCGTAGCCCGGAATCGGATAGAGAATGCCGCCGTCATTGATCCATTTCTGCTTTGATGCGATGGTCTGCTTTTCCTTATGGACCTTTTCATCCGGATCAAGGTATTCTTCCTTATAAATGGTGTAATATTCAAGGTCAACAACTTCGTCAAGATAATTCATGCCGCATTTCCTTTCCAGACCTTCGTATGTGAAGCCGCTTTTCAGGGCAACTCTGCGTGAGGCATCATTCCGCGGCAGGACTGCAATGGTCAGCGAGTCAGCCTTCCGTTCATCGAACAGATAGTGTTTCATCCTTTCCACCACTTCCGTCATATAGCCTTTTCCCCGGGCTCCTTTATCGAGGAAATAACATATCTCATAATTGCATTTCTCGCCTGAAGCGGTATTGGTCTTGTGCGGGGTGATTTCAAAAACGCCGATATTCCGCTCAGGATGGCTCTTTTCGGAGATACAGTACATCAGACCGCTATCCATCTCCCTACGGATTTTCCCTTCAGCCTCGCTAAGCGTGTTCATCGGTCTGAATCCGGTGCTTGCCGCAATTTCACGGTCGCTCATCAGAGCGAAAATATCATGCGCATCCCTCTCTTCAGGAGTTCTGATGATAAGCCTGTCTGTCACAAATTCGGTTTTTCTCGCCGTTTCTTCCATAATGTGCTGCTTTTATGATTACAACACAAAAGTATGGCGAGGATGTATCATTTATCGGTACAAGTGATCGGAAAATTACATTTGAAAACGACTTTATCGTTATTTGCATTTGCTGATAATATGTTCAGCATATTTTTCTGCAAGTTCTTCAACTGAGACTTTCTGATTTTCGGGCATATCGAAAACATCTTTCGCTTTCCATGTAGCCGCTCCGGAAAAATGCGGGACATATTCCAATCTATGGTCATCACCTAATAATTCCCGACAGTAATTGTATGCCTGATTGCCCATTGCGACAATGCGAGCCGGTTTTATTATTTCAATTTCTTTCTCCAATATGCTTCTATAGTGATTCTTTTTCTTTGAAGAATAGGCAGCAGACTCTTTGTGGTCATATACAAAATATTTCCTGCAATCGGTAAGATAAACGCCGTAGCCGTGTTCAATCAGTTTTTCAACAAGCAACGCCATTCTGCCACCTCCATTCTTTTTGTCCCTCCAGCTTTTGCCATGCAGTCCGAACGGAGAAGACACCAACGCATCTATGCAGATATAATCTTCTTTGTGTCCGTTTTTCCCTTTTGGAAATTTGTCAACATCGGAATACCATGTATTATTTCTCAGCGGATCTTGTGCGACAAGCATAATCCGCCTGTCATTGTCTTTCAGATTAAACCAAGTCGGAAGATCAAGACCTATCGCACCTCTTTTTTCTTTTCGCATTGTCAGGTCAATAAAATCCGGGTGGGATATTGGTATAGGAACCAGAATGGTATCCTCATAATAACGCTCCCATCCAACAGGCGTGAAAGGCTCTACTCCGGAACTAAACTCCCAAACGGCATCTTTTCCTGATTTTTTAGCCTCGTCTTTGGAATACTTGAAGAAATTACGGCGCATATCATAGTATCGCAACTTTATTTTCTCCAATTGCTCTTGGCCTAAAATGTCATTTGCCAGTATCTCGTAAATCCGGTAGGCGATTTCTTCGTCATCTAAGAATTTTTTGACATCTAAGAATGTAGAATAAAGTGCTGTTCCCATTATATATCTGTTTGGCTTAAAGTTCTATAAGATTCGGCTTACTAAAATCAGAATAGTCGGTATTCATTATTGCGCCATTGGAAAAAATCACTCCGTTGAGAGCCGTTGTTCCATGCTGGGAATGTATATGCCCGAAAAGATGCAGGCGGGGTTGGACTACCATTATGCGGTCGAGAAGTTCTTCCGAACCGTAATTGATATTGTCGTCAAAGTCGAAGATGCCGAAAGGTGGCGTATGGGAAATTAAAACATCTGTATCTTCTGGAATGTTAGCGTAATGCCTTGATTGGCGGTCAGTGATACAGTCGCCCATAAACATCGGGACACCATAGAACTTCACACCGTCAATTTCCACTCCGGAATTGCACAGGTAATGCACATTGCCGTCAAGTCCGTCAATGTTTGCACCATACAGGCACTCATCATGGTTGCCACAAATGAATATCTTATGCGGATAAGGGAGGTCGCAGAACCAGTTCATGAAATCCAATGCTTCCTGTTCGCTTCCGTTCATGGTAAAATCGCCTGAATGCACAATGATGTCAGCCTGTGGCAAATCGTGCATCCGTCTGTGACAACCATGTGTGTCGGAAATATGTAGTATTTTCATCTCTAACGCTTTCTTTTTCTGCAAAGATAAGAGGTTGGTAGCTCAATCTGTGATACAAGTTGAAATATTTAATGTTGTATCCAAAAGTGAGACATGTAGAGAATACATTTGCAATGTATTGAAATAAACTATATAAATATGTATGAAACATCAGTTCAAGAGAATCAAGCGAAGCCGATTGCTATCTATGTGCATGGACTTGGCTCGGGAGCAGCATCAACTACAGTTTGTACAGTGCGTAAAGTATTCTCTGAATACGAGTGGATAGCACTTGAGGTAAATGAGAATCCATTTGAATCGGTGGAGAAAATCAATGCGGCTGTCAGTGAGTTCAAACCATCTTTGTTGATGGGGACTTCATTGGGAGGATATTATGTCTATTATGCAGAAGCTCCATATGTTGTAAAGGTGATTTGCAATCCGGCAATGAATATGGCGGAACTTATCCCCAAGATAGGTTTCGGGACATATTCTTATTTCGTCGCCCGGCAGGACGGCAAGACTGAATATACCCTTGACGAAGCGGTTTATAGACGCTTTACGGAATATAGCAAGAGTCATAAGGCCGTGAGAGGAATAAGGAATTATGCATTGTTTGCTGCACATGACGAGCTTATAGGAGATGCCGATACACTTGACAACATGGCGTTGGTTTTCGAGTCCGGTTACAAATTGTTGTTGGATTCCACGGGAGGACACCGTCTCCGAGCAGCATCTCTGAAGTTATTACGAAAAGAAATAACTGAATAAAGTATGTTACAATGAAAACAATAGAAGGACATGACGTGAAGATTTTCACGGATAACATCGAGCAAAGCGCACTTGAACAGATTGAGGCTTTACTCTCCATTGATGTGTTTTCCGACAAGAAAATACGGATTATGCCCGATGTACATACAGGGGTCGGGTGCGTAATCGGTTTTACGGGAGATTTAGGAGACAAGGTAATTCCGAATATTGTAGGTGTAGACATAGGCTGCGGCATGAGAGTGTTGCGTATAGATGGCATAGGTGACATTGATTACCACAAATTCCATGAGTATATCCGGGTAAATATTCCTTCCGGAAAGATTGCCCGAGAAGATAAGTTCGGTTTCAGAGCGCTTATGGGCGAAGAAATGGATATATACCGCCAAGCGAAAGATTTGGTGAAGCAACTTTATTGCTACCGTGAATTGAAAGATTCCGCCCGAATCAACAAGTCTATCGGCACACTTGGTGGTGGCAATCATTTCATTGAATTAGATAAGGACGATGACAACAATGTGTATCTCGTCATCCATACCGGTTCACGCAATCTTGGACTTCAGGTTGCCGAAATCTATCAGGCTCGTGCGATAAAGCATCTTACCGATGGCGCGGATAATTTGGAAGCAAGGATAAAAAAAGTAATTGAAGAATACAAAGCAGCCGGACGAAGAAACGAACTTCAGGAAGTGATAAAGCAAATGCGCAAAACGCAACAAAATGCCGAACCGGCACTCCCAGCCGAATTGTGTTATTTAGAGGGAGATGCCCGCGAAGAGTATCTTCATGATATGCGGATTTGCCAGCGGTGGGCTGTGCTTAACCGCAAACTGATTTCCATTCTTCTGCTGAAATATTTCCCGGGAGTGGAGATTGGGCATGAATTCGAATCGGTTCATAATTATATATCAGACGATAACATTATCCGCAAAGGGGCTATTTCGGCCGCGAACGGCGAGAAGTGCATTATTCCGCTGAATATGCGTGACGGCTCTCTGATATGTACAGGAAAGGGTAATCCCGATTGGAACTGTTCAGCTCCACATGGTGCAGGCCGGGTGATGAGCAGGTCTCAGGCATACGAGCGCATCACAATGGAAGATTTCGAAGCGTCGATGAAAGGCATATATTCCGAAAGCATCGTGGAAGGGACGAGAGACGAATCGCCTATGGCCTACAAATCGGCATCGGAAATTATCGCAAACATCGGTGATACGGTCAGCATCGACTGCATTATCCGTCCGATTTTCAATTTCAAGGCAGTATAATTCAGTTAAGAATCAAATAATTGGGTTAATTATGTTGTATTATCCGAGATGTTGCACTGGATGCTACAAGTTTTTATTAACTTTACCGCAATCAACAAAAAGCAATATGTTACAACTTCAAAAATATACATGGCTGATAGATACCATCCGTAAAGCGGGGAAGATTTCTTTGGAAGAGATTTCCGACCGTTGGGAACGCAACAAGGACTTGAGTGATTACAGGCCTTTAAGCCGCGCTACGTTCAACCGTTGGAAAGATGCGATTTTCAGTCAGTTCGGTATAATCATCTCTTGCCAAAGAGCAGGAGGTTATCTCTATTACATAGAAAATCCAGAGGATATTGATGAAGATGAACTGAAAAAATGGATGCTCGATTCGTTTGCTGTAAGTAACCTGATCAGTGAAAACCTCTCATTGAGAGATCGGATTCTGGTCAGCAAGATTCCATCCGCCCGCAACCATTTGTCTACATTGCTTGAAGCAATGAAGGAAAATCGTGTCGTGACAATCACTTATTGTGGATTCAACAAGTCCGACAGCCACACGTTCCCTATCGAGCCTTACTGTGTAAAACTATTTGAAAACCGATGGTACGTCCTGGCTCACAATGTTCATTATGATGATTACCGAATTTATGGGCTTGACCGCATTGAGAATTTGGAAATATCAACAGACACGTTCAAAGTTCCCAAAGATTTTTCCGCTTCAGATTACTTTTCCTATTATTATGGAATTATAGCCGACAGCAATATAAAGCCTGAACGTATAGTTATTAGAGCCTATCGTGATCATATTCCTTATATGAACTCGCTTCCCTTGCATCATAGTCAGAAGTTACTGGAAAATAACGGTGAATATGCTGACTTTGAATTGTTCCTTGCTCCTACATTCGATTTTATAATGAGATTACTTAGTGCAGGAGCGATGATAGAGGTCATTTCCCCGGAATCTCTAAGAAAGACATTGAAAGGATGGGTGTCGGATATGTACAACTTGTATAAAAATGATTGACTATGCAGGATTTCGCAGCAATAGATTTTGAAACAGCTAATGGGCGACGTTCCAGTGTATGCAGTGTCGGTGTGGTAATTGTGCGTGACGGCAAAATTGTTGATAAATTCTACAGCCTTATCCAACCATCACCTAACTATTATACATATTGGACTACGGAAGTTCATGGGCTTACTCGTAATGATACGGACGGGCAACCCACATTTCCGGAAGTATGGACACAGATAGAAAAACGCATCGCCGGGCTTCCTCTTGTCGCACATAACCGCCCTTTTGATGAAAGTTGCCTGAAAGCGGTGTTTGAAGAATACGGAATGGAATATCCGGGATATGAATTTTATTGTACGCTTTCCGCTTCGCGCAGATGTCTTGACATCCCAAGTCATCAACTTCATTTGTCGGCGGCTGCCTGCGGTTTTAACATGGAGAACCACCACAATGCTCTCGCTGATGCAGAAGCGTGTGCATGGATAGCAATAAAGTTGCTATAAGGGACATATACAATAAATATATTAACTAAAAAATGATAAACATAATGAATCTCACAGAAAAAATAGTCGGAAACATAACAGGTAAGTTTGTGATTGAATCTTACCAAAGAGGTTATAGGTGGTCAAAAGATGAGATTGAACACCTTCTTGAAGATATTGACGAGATGCCTGATGGACAAAATTATTGTCTACAACCTGTTGTTGTCAAGAACAGGGATGGAGTTTATGAATTGATAGATGGTCAACAACGTTTGACGACATTGTATCTAATCATAAAGTATCTCTCTCTTTATATGGATCTTAAATACAGCATAGAGTATACGACACGAAAAAGTGAGAATGGTCATATTGGTAGTAAAGATCTACTAGAAAATATTGACACTATAGATTTAAATTCTTCATCATCCAATATTGATGAATTATTTATAAAAAAAGCTTATGCTATAATCTCTAATTGGTTCAAAGATGAAAAATCAAAAATGAACAGTTTTTCTGGAAAACTTCAGAAGTATGTTACTATCATTTGGTATGAAGTAGATGTGGAAGAAGACAGCATCGGTATTTTTACACGTTTAAATATCGGTAAAATTAGCCTAACAAATGCTGAACTTGTCAAAGCTCTCTTCCTTAGTAAAGGCAAGAAGGATAATCGTGGGTTTTATACTGGTAATCCGTATGGTATAGACGATAAAAAACAGCATGAAATCGCTCTTCAATGGGATGCTATGGAAAAAGGGTTACATGATAGTAAATTTTGGGCTTTTATTACCAATGAAAAGGAAAATAGATATCCAATTCGTATGGAACTATTTTTTGATATCATGGAAAATAAACCTGCTGACGAATACAATTTCTACACTTTCAACCGCTTTTATAATAGATTTAAAATAAGTACCAATAGGACTGAAGCGTGGGAAACTATAGTAAGATATTATCAACAACTATGGGAATGGTATAAGGATTTTAATCTGTATCACCAAATTGGCTATCTTGTGGCAATTGACTATGACATAAAAGAGTTATTAGATATTGCCATGAATAAAGATAATCATATAAGGAAATCTGAATTTAAAGAAATAATTCTAACTAAAATACGACAAAGTGTTATATTTGAACAGGTCAATGGAGAGCAAATAGACTATGCTGATTTGAGCTACGAGCATCATTCTGATTATATTCATAGACTTTTGCTATTGTTCAATGTAGAAACCATTCGCCAAAAGGGTGACGAAGACAATAGGTTCCCGTTTGAACGTTACAAAAATGAAGGCACATGGTCTTTAGAGCATATACATGCTCAAAATTCCGAGAGTTTAAAAACGAACCAGGAATGGAGAGATTGGTTGGTATTACATAAGCGTTCTTTGATTGGCCTTATGAATACGTATGAAGAGGACTCGGCCACATATCAGTCTATTTCAGAAATAATCACTAAGATTGACTGTGTCATTTCTAACATTGATGACAAAAATTACAAAGGCTCTATACGAGATGAATTCTCTGTAACAGCATCTGCTGTTGTTGATATCCTTTCTGACGGTAATGATAAAACTCAAATGCATTCTCTTTCAAATATGGCACTGCTGACTGTTGGGGAGAATGCAGCCTTGAACAATTCGACATTTGATGTAAAGCGTATCAAAGTGATAGATATGGACAAGGCCGGTGACTATATACCAATATGTACTAAAAATGTTTTCATGAAATATTATTCCTCATCAGATACCAAACTGCATTTTTGGTCAGAGGAAGATAGGAAATGTTATATTGAAGCAATGAACAATATTCTCTATCATCATAAAGATGCAAGCGAAAACGAAGTCAAATTGATTAAAGAGGAAATACACTATGGCAGCAAATAATAAACAATACGAAAGACATACGTTCAAATCTTTTTTGTGTAAATACCACGTAATCATCCCAATGGTACAAAGAGATTACGCCCAAGGACGAACCAGTGCTGATATTAACAGAGTAAGAGACCGATTTCTCACCGCTATAAAAAACTATTTATTGCAACCTGAAAGTAATCACAAAGTAATGAAAATGGACTTTGTATATGGCGAGACAGAGAATGTGTGGAGCAAAACTGAGACAAATAAACTGGAAAAGATTATCGTGACCCCTCTCGATGGTCAGCAACGTCTGACAACCTTGTTTTTACTTCATTGGTATGCGGCAAAAAAAGAAACGAATCTTCTTCCCGAAAATTATGATTTCTTGAGGCATTTCACCTATGATATTCGTCCTAGTTCAAGGGATTTCTGTTCTCGGTTACTGACATTTACTCCTTCATTAGACTTGTCACTTAAGGAACAATTAATTGACCAATATTGGTTTATGGGTGACTGGCATAACGATCCTACCATATTAAGCATGCTCACTATGTTAGATGCTATCAAAGATAAATTCTCCGATGTTGATAATCTATGGAGCTTGCTTACTGGAGCAGATGAACGAATTGTGTTCTTCTTCTTACCATTGGCTGAAAATGGTCTTTCTGATGAATTATACATCAAAATGAATTCTCGTGGAAAAAAATTAACTCCATTTGAACACTTCAAGGCAGAGTTTGAAGACTTATATGAACGCGACTCTGAAGAATCAATGACCATAAATCATAAGTTTGACGTTGAATGGGCTGATATGCTTTTTAGCTATCGTGATAATGATGATTTGACAGATAAGGAGTTTATGAGATATTTCTTTTATATCAGTCACATTCTTTGCTATCAACAATCTATTAAAAAATCAATGGATGAGTTTGAATTGATTAAGCTCTTATATCAAGAATCTCCAAATGCAGATCAGAATCGAAAGTTCTTTGAAAAAGCGATGGATTGCTGGTGCCAAGTCAAAAATGATTTTGGTTCTATTGGGGCATTTTTTGCCAAGTACTTAGCACAATCTACATACGAAGAAGGGAAAGTAACGACATATAAGACAGTCAAAGAATATCATGCCAATCAGAATTTTTTTCACGCATGCATAAAACTATATCTAGTAAACAACAACTTCTCTTATAGTGATTTTCTATTTCTGTTCGGTATCATTATCTATCTTTTGCACAAGACAGAAATCGGAGAATCAGCATTTATTAACAGATTGCGAATCCTGAGAAATTTGATATGGAACTCTAATTCTGGTGAGATTCGAGGTGATTCGGATTACATGAAAGACCTATTGACAGAGGTGGAGGAATTGATGCTGAAAGGTATCATAAAAACAGACCTGACACATGGCTTCAACAGATTTCAAGAAGAAGAGGAAATGGATAAGATGTATCGAAAAGAGGAAATGTCCCTAGAAGAGTTGGAAAGGATGCACAAGTACGAAGATCATCCGCTCATATACGGCTATGTGTCAGGCTTAGGATACGAACATCTATACCTGACAGACACGTTCTATGAAGTTTTCAGCGACAACTATAGCTATCAAAACATCCATTTGGCCTTGATTTCCATAGATGACTATAGGCAGTGCGACAGCTCCCGATACTATATGGCCAATTCCAATCGATCGACTTGGACTCAATTACTGCATAAAAGTCGTAATAGAAATAATTTTGAGCAGTCCATGTCAGTACTAATCAAACTGTTGGAGATGGTTCAAAATGGTAAATCCATTACGGATATCAGAAGATCTTTTATTGAAGAGCAAGAACAAAAGCGTAAGTATACTTGGCGATATTATTTTGCAAAGTATCCTGATATGCTAAGAGGCGCAGAAGGTGAATTGGTTTGGGATAATTCATGTAATTATATCTGTACGACCTTAAATAAACATCAATTTAATGGTCAGCACTGGAATTCATTTCTAAATGTTATATATCAAGAAATAGAGAAAGAACTTGAAGACAGGTATAAGAAAGAAATTTTAGATATTGACAATTACGGCGGGAATTTGAGACTTCTACATCCAGTATCATCAATAACATCTACTGGTGATGGATTTGACTATTTTTACCAAGAGAATAAGGAGCATTGGCCAATTGTTCAAGATGAAGACGGTATTGATACGGAGGATCGTGTATTATGGGCAATAAGAAAAATAAAAACTATTGTCCAAATGCATAATGAAGAATAGAATGATAGCGAGTAAATGCTTCATTTGATAGATTCACCCCTGCTATAGTAATCTGAGGCAGGGGTGTTTTTTGTGGGTATATACCTCATCGATAGATGCGTATGTTGCGTATTTACATATAATTTTTAATTGTTACCATTCTGTTACCCTGTATTGTATTAACCAATTTATATCATTGATAATATGATATATAGTTAAGATATTTATCTTGGAGGGAAATAATTAAAAAGGTTGACCATAAAAAGATATATTTGTGGCCGTGTAAATCCTATAGACTCAATAAGAAAATGAATATTCAATTAAACACATGGGCTGCCAACACAGCCGAGGCTTATGACAGAATTGCCCGTACGCATGGCGATGATGCTCCTGCATTTTATACCCAATCCGACCTCACAAAGATAACTGATTCTCCGCGTGTGTTTGTCATGGGGATAAATCCCGGTTCGGGAGGAACATATAAAGAACAATGCGATAGTGAATACTGGCAATTCGGTGGAAAGCCGATGGACGGTACACATTTATTAAAAGGCAATCCATCGTGGAGCAACAGATCCGATTGGGCTTATTGGCAAAGGATATATCGTTTGTTCGATGCCAATCCCCATCCGTTAGATAATGAAACAGACTTTATCGTTACAAACGCCACGTTCTTTGCCACGCCGAAAGCCCGAAACTTATTGCCACAACTGTTGGCAGAGACATTGCCCTACACGTTGGAACTTATCGAAATAACGCGTCCTCAGATGATAGTGATATTGAGTGGAAATGCGCTGCTCAAGACCATCAAGGCGCATTGTGACGCTATAGGCCGGCGGCTTCAATACTCACAGACTTTTGCCTCCTTGGGGAACATCTTCACCGGACACTTGGAAGGCATCCCCTGCTGTGGCATTCCTCATCCGTCGGCATGCTTATTCCGTGAAGAACACGAACTGATGAAAAAGGTTGTCACGCAGACGTATCGTTGTGAAAATATCACGGCCGACACCTGTCAGGACTTGCTTCACAGCATAAGGCAACGCAGAAACGCAAAAGGATTGTCGAAAGAAGAAATGGCCACTCTGTTTGAACTTCTCATTGCACGTATGCAAAGCCTGCCATATCCTGTGTATGAGTCCTGCGCAAAAAAGTTCAGCCGCTACGATCTGTGCAATGGCCTGCAACTGACCATAGCCAACAACTCGACTACTCATTGCATAGCTATACGTCCCAAAAATTATAAAAGAGAAAAAGACATTGACCAAATTCCAATGCCTCATGTGAGGGAGTTGCTCGAATGCTTCGATAAAGTAAATTATGCCAATACACCAGTTTGGTTAGGTGTGAAGGATTTTAACACCCTGACGCTGGAAAACAATGTAGAAGGCTTGGCTGACAGTCTGGTGGAGGAAATAAAGGAACTTATTTCTGAAGTTTGCCAGATTCTGCCACCTTCCCTATAAAATCCCTCAAACCCTTCACTTCTTCACCGTTCCCCCCAGCTCCGTCCATTCCACCCGCGAGGGGACGATGGTCCGCTTCCGCACCTGGTTGTTCTGCGCCCGGCTGTATTCAGGGATGAAGGCCACCGTCACCTTGCGGAACTGCTGGGGGCTGACCTCCTCGGGCGTGTCCACTCCCTGCCCGTTGGCGTTGCCCACCAGGTAGAAGGTGCCCAGCCCGTCCAGCTTCACCGAGTTGCCCAGCTCCATCATGCGGCCCAGCACCTCGCCCAGCCCCATGAGCACGGCGTAGGTGTCGCCCTTGCTCACCGTGGACATTTCGGAGAGCCTCTCGGCCACGTCCTTCGTGTCATACGTTCCCGCCGTGAACGAGCGGGGATACCATTTCTTCCCGATTTTCTGCTTCTTGTAATACATGTTGCGCTCTTTGTCAAATTAAACCTATACCTTGCCACCGCCAATTGCGGCAGTCGGCGGAGCATCATCGTATATGATGGCAGTCATCATCGTACATGATGGCAGTCATCATCGTACATGATGGCAGTTATCATCGTGCATGATGATTATCCAAGTGCAAAGATAAGGCTTGCACACGACGTATGCAAGTCCCGCTTCCTCCGTCAGTCCACTTTACCTTTGTTTAACAATAGCGTAGCCATCACCTCCGGCGTGTCTGCCTCCCGTATGATGCTCCCAAAGCGGACGTCGGCATATCCCAGCCTTTCCTTGGCTCCTTGTTTGAACGCGGCCAAGGCGGATTCCTTCAGCGGCACGCCGGAAGGGATGCGCAAGAAGAGCAGTGCCCCGTCATATCGGGACAAGTCCAGTTGCTGGTAACGGGTCATTGACTCAAGGATATAATCCAACCGGGCATCGGCATCCTGCGTCACCGAACGGTAATCATACCGTGTGCCGCGTTCGATGTCAAGCAAGAAATCTACGTCGCAACGCCTGAAACTGCTGCCTTCGGCGGAAAGCATCCTTGCCAAGTTCTCGCGAGCAGCCATCTTGCGCAGGTATTCCTCACGCTTGTCCTGGCGGTATTCACGCTTCCGCTTGGAGCGGTTCTTGCGGTCACTCTCCCTCTTTAACGGGAATTCAACTCGGGTGCATCTTTCACCGTCAGGCTCTTTACAGCGCAATCGCCGCGGAGTCTGATGCCGCCAAATGCTTTCCTCCAGTTTGTCCAAAGCCACTTCGTAGGGATTGGCAGGCTGCTTGTGCCCCAAGCGTTCTTGCCAACCCTCTCTGATTTCCGCCGGAGAAAATCCCCAATATGTGATTTCCCAAAGGCAATGCATGGCGAGTTCTGCAAGGGACAAACGCACGTCGTCGGCCACGATGATTTCTTTGGCCAGTTCCTTTTCCCAGACATTGTCATCCAGATGATATATGCCAATCCATTTCGGTTCGCCTTCATACTCTCCGCCCGACCATTCCACGCGGGCTTCCCCTTTGAAATCCTTGTCCGGCTCCATGCCGAGGAGGATGTCGTATGCCTCCCGGAAAGAGTAGATGTCATCAAGATGTTCCGGCTCGTGCTTCTTCAAATAAGGAAGAAGTTCATCGAAGCCGACTTGTGTCAATAGTTCTTTTAGTGTCATGACTGCTTATTTATTAATATGTTATTATATAAGTTGGTTTTGTTGTCCCAATGTTACTTTTTGATTGAGGTTGATCGGTATGGCAAGGTTGTAATCAAGCAAGAACTTGTTTCCGGAGTTCAGTTCATTCTGCGTGTCATATCGGACGGCATAAATATTGTTTTCCCAGCCGAAGCAGTCACCGTCATACTCTTGGGCGAACCGCACGGCATACATCGTGCCGCTGATGATGGGGCATTGCGCCACTATTACCGATTGAGTCAGCGCCACTTGCAAACGGCAACGGGCCACCAGCCTCGTAGGATTAGCTTTCACTCCGAAAGGATGCTCCGACAAGATAGTGCCTCCATTAGCGATAATCTCGTCCTGCAACGGCTTGTTCACCTTGGGATGCGTGATATCCAACCCTGAAGCGACGACGGCTATCGTCTGTCCGTCTGCATCAAGGCATCCCCGGTGGGCAGCCGTGTCGCATCCCAACGCCAGACCGCTGATGACAACATGTCCTTGCCTGCCTATTTGATTGGCAAGCCTGTATGCGATGTCCAAGCCTTCCTTGTCTGCGGCGCGGGCACCGATGATGGCCACATTGTCTTCACGATTGAGCAGTTCCTCATTGCCCAATACGTGGATTAACGGCGGGGCGTCCATGTCTAAATTGCGGAAGTGACGGGGATACGTTTCGGCATAATATGGAATGGTGACCACTCCGGCTTTTTCCTGCCTGTCCAATATACGCTTCGCCTTGTCAAGTTCGTAGATGGACATGGAAACCATTGTATTCGGAAGGTCTTCTGTTTGAATGACTTCATATATTTGCTTGGAAGAATATCCCAATAATTGCAGGTACAATAGCTCTTCCATAGTCATTTTATTTTTTTCTTTATCTTTCATAAGACGAGATTTGGGTTGGCGGCAAAGGTAATATCCTGATGCGCCGAATCGGAGCACAGGCAAAAATTCTTCATCTTGTGCTTCGATTCGGCATTTTCAGCACAGAACTTTGCATCATCAAACCAGATAGGAGGAAATATAATGAAACTGGCAGAAGCATTAAGCATACGCGCCGATTTGCAGAACAGAATCGACCAACTGAAGAGTCGTCTGAAGTACAGCGCGAAAGTACAGGAAGGCGACCAGCCTTCCGAGAACTTAAATGAATTGTTTAAAGAATTGGATAAGTGCCTATCGCAATTCGAGGAGATTGTCTATCGGATTAACCGCACCAACATGCAAACCATGCATGAGGGCGAAACTCTCACCCAAATGATTGCCCGTAAGGACGCGCTGAAGTTGCGTCTTTCGGTGATGCGCGACCTGTTGAAACATGTGGTCGAAAACCGTAGTCCTTCTTTACATCAGACAATGGAGGCACTTCCTTGTCTTCGGACAGGGGTAACAAACCAAGATGGCAGCTGGTAGAAGCATGGTTATTATCGCGCATCTCCGGCATAGCGTACAAACGCATGACGTACACGCCCCCCAGGGGAAAATTATTCTGCATTACCTTGTGCCGATTGTCTTAATAGAAGAACGAGGATGGGTTGAGGGATTTATTATCATGACTAAAAAATGGCGTTATGACATTCAAAGAATTATTTTCGCAATTCAGTTTTGCCGAGATAAGACCAGCTTTTCTGAATTTATGGAGGACCAACGAGCCGAAGCAGGCAGAGCATCTTGACTTGAACAAATGGGAAAGAATCTATCAGAACGTCCAAGCGTTGGAGGCAAAATCATCCCAATATTACATCCGGTTAGGATATCGCTGGGAGACCTGTAGCCCGATGATAGACATGAACTGTTCTGTTTACGACAAAGCGAACAATCATCTCGATTGCCCTATGGCCTGCTATCCGTCATGGACGGAAATAGTCGGCATGGAAGTGGTGGTAGAGGAAAACGTAGTGATTACGCCGCAAGAACTTGTTGCTGGCCTGTTGTGGGAAATTACATATTTTGGTGGGACAGAAGAAATCGCACGGAAGAATATGGAAAGGACATTTCAAGAAGGAACGAAATGAAACGAGAAAAGACACGTATTGGAATGGAGTATTGCTGTCCTACATGACTTTTGTAACTACGAAAGTCGATATTGTCAACTAGGCTTCCGAATCGGGGAAAAAACATTTGTGTAGGGTATGATGAGAATATGCAGAATCAAGTTCGTCCCATTTTAGAACACATAGTCTTGATGAATGTCTTTTACGCTTGGATGAGAAAAGCGGTCAAGACTAAAGACAAGGAATTGAAACAGGTAGCAAACTTTACATTTGAAGAATGGTGTACGTTTCATGGAGTTGAAATACCTTCTAATCCATCCTATCCGCAGGAAACGACGGAAACAGATATCATCACACAAATGAGCACCAAGAATCGTAACCATTATTTACAGTTTAAAGCCATAGCTGATTTCCCCCACCCGAAAACCGTATTTGTCCGCCGAAATGCGTACCTTCGCCGCCAAAACCAATCTGTCATGACCATCAACCCACTTATCCGGCGGACAACCATCGCCCTATTGTGCCTCTGGCTCTTCGGGCACACGGCCTCCGCACAGCCCAAACAAGAAATACGCGCGGCCTGGGTCACCACTGCCTACGGCTTGGACTGGCCCCGCACCCGTGCCGCCTCGGCAGCCGGCATGAAACGCCAGCAGCAGGAACTCATCGAAATTCTGGACCGGCTGAAGGAAGCGAATTTCAACACCGTGCTCTTCCAGGCCCGCACGCGCGGCGACGTCCTCTACCGCTCGGATATCGAGCCGATGAACTCCATTCTGACCGGAGAGAAATACGGCGACCCGGGCTATGACCCCCTGGCCTTTGCCGTAGAAGAATGCCACAAACGTGGCATGGAATGCCATGCCTGGATGGTGACCTTGCCGCTGGGTAGCCGCAAGCACGTGAACTACCTGGGCAAACGCTCGGTGACCCGGCAGCATCCCGACCTCTGCGTGCCATATGGAAAACAATGGTATCTCAACGCCGGAAACCCGGAGACAAAAAAATACCTGATGAGCCTGGTGCGCGAAGTAGTAACCCGCTACGACGTAGACGGCGTGCATTTCGACTTCCTGCGCTATCCGGAAAGAGCCCGCCGGTTTCCCGACCGCTACGACTACCGCCGCCACGGCAAGGGACGCAGTCTGGAACAATGGCGGCGCGACAACCTGACAGAAATCCTGCGCTACATATATAAAGAGGTGAAGGCCCTGAAGCCGTGGGTGAAGGTGAGCACCAGCCCCGTGGGCAAATACCGCGACACCAGCCGGTATCCCTCACGCGGGTGGAATGCCTACCATACGGTCTACCAGGACGTTCAGGGCTGGCTGGGCGAAGGCATCCAGGACCAGATTTATCCCATGATGTATTTCCGGGGAAACAGTTTCTACCCTTTCGCCCTCGACTGGCAAGAGCAGAGCAACGGCCGCCACGTCGTCCCCGGCCTGGGCATCTACTTTCTCCACCCCAGCGAGGGAAACTGGACGCTGGACGAGATTGAACGCCAGATGAACTTCGTCCGCGCCGAGCAGATGGCCGGCGAAGCACACTACCGCGTCGCCTTCCTGACGGACAACACACAAGGCCTGTACGACCTGCTGAAGGAAGAATATTACGCCTGGCCCGCCCTTCAGCCTCCCATGCCCTGGCTGGACAACCAGCCCCCCACGGCCCCGAAAGCCCTGCGCGTGTCTCGCGAGGCCGACGGCAGCCTGCGCCTACGCTGGCAGGCAGCCACGGACAACGACCCGTCCAACGCCCCGGCCTACGTGGTCTATGCCTCCGACTCGACCGACGTGGACATCCGCGACCCACGCCACATCGTGGCCGTCGGCGTGCGCGACACCACCTACGTCTACGCCCCGCCCTTCCCCTGGCAGCAGTTCAGACACTTTGCCGTGACGGCTATCGACCGCTATGGAAACGAAAGTCTGCCGTGTCCAGAGACTGCACCCGCACAAAAGCCCGAAAGCACGACGAAGGACTGACCGGCGCCAAAGGCATATACCCCGACCGGAGACGGCCGCCGTCCCACAGCAAAGGAGCCTCGGCGGCATCCCGCTCGTGGCAGGCCCGCAACGCCCCGGCAGACGGGAAGCCCTCCACCACGAAGCGTCCCCACGAGCCGGGCGCCAACAGTCGCCGCGCCAGGCAACCGGCCAGCACGCCCATGTTCATCCGCAAGTTGACCTCCACACACGGATGGACGGCACAGCCACCACCAGCCGTCCGGCACACCATCATGTCTATGCCCACGCTTCCGGCATATCCGGCCAACTCCCGGGCCAACAGCCCGCACGCCACCGCCCGCACCCGGTGCAGCCACTCCCTGGGCACCGCGTCGGCCAGCCTGTCTTCCAACGCCTCGCCCGGCAACAGCAGGCTGCCTGCATACGCCCCGCGTGCCGTGGTCTCGAAACAAGAATACCCCAGGAAGGCTACCCCGCCCCGCCCGTCCAGGCGAAACTCCAGGGCAAAGTCCAGCACCTTGTCATACACGGGCGAAGCCACCACGCATCCCTGCGCTCGCAACACCCGTCGGCACCAGCCTTCTGCCCCCGGCGCAAACCCGTCCCTGCACCACAACAGCCCCCTGCCGCTACCCGACCAGGGCATCTTCAGCACCACCTCTCCGCCACCCTCCGCATAGGCGCGACACTCGTCCAAGGTATACAAATTCCGGCTCTCGCCCACGCAGAAAGGCAACTCACGGAAGGCCTCCAGCCACTCTCCTACCCGTCGGCGCGAGGCCAGCATGCGCCACCGCTCCAACCGGTCCGCGCCCGGCAAGACATCCACTGGCACGCCTGCCCGATGCAACCTCCGGCACACCGCCGCATTCCATCCCCAAGGCACCACCCGCTCCACCGCCGCCTCGCTCAGCTCAGGCTCCGTCAGCAAGCGCACATCCAGCCCCCAATGGGCCGACATCTGCTCCAGAAACACATCGTTGTAGGCCGAAGGCGCCAGCACGGCACTACTCGGCGACGCATACCAGGCAGGCAGCAAAGCCAGGTCGCGCGCCATCTGCCGGACGGAAGCAGGAGGCAGATAGTTCGCCCCTCCGTCGGCCAGGGCCAAATCGGCATCGGGATTGAAAACATACAAGTCCATATGCCTGCAAACATACGAATAAATCATCTATTCCCCAAACGGCGGCCCGGCACGCCCCCGTCGACCTCCCACCAAGTTCGTCCCTCCCTCGTCCCACCTTCGTCCCTGGTTCGTCTCCCATGCAGACGAACCAGGGACGAACTTGCCCAGTTGCTGCCCGATAGAAAAAACAGCCGGAAAGGACGGAAAGCGGTTATTTTTGCTAACTCAACTTTGCAATTAGACAAAAAAGACATATCTTTGCCCCCTGATAGTAAGGAGAAAAAAGCATGGAATCATTTTACCGCACACACGCCTACCTGGTGGAGCATACCAATGCCCCCGTGCGCCGCGACCTCATGGACGAGATTGACTGGAGCGACCGGCTCATCGGCATCAAGGGCACGCGCGGTGTGGGCAAGACAACGTTCCTGCTGCAATATGCCAAAGAGAAGTTCGGCACCGACCGCTCGTGTCTCTTTATCAACATGAACAACTTCTACTTCTCGGGGCACGGGCTGGTGGAGTTTGCCGAAGAGTTCCAACGGCGGGGCGGACGGGTGTTGCTCATCGACCAGGTGTTCAAACATCCCGACTGGAGCCACGAGTTGCGTTTGTGTTACGACCGCTTCCCCCAGCTGAAGATTGTCTTCACCGGTTCGTCGGTGATGCGACTCAAAGAGGAGAACCCGGAATTGTGCGACGTGGTAAAGAGCTACAACCTGCGCGGATTCTCATTCCGCGAGTTCCTCAACCTGCAGACGGGCATGAAATTCCACGCCTATACGCTGGACGAAATCCTGGAAAAGCACGAACAGATAGCGCGAGGCATCATGGCCAAAGTCCGGCCGCTGGATTACTTTCAGGACTATCTGCACCATGGTTTCTACCCTTTCTTCCTGGAGAAGCGCAACTTCTCGGAAAACCTGCTCAAGACCATGAACATGATGGTGGAAGTGGACATCCTGCTTATCAAGCAAATCGAACTGAAATACCTCTCGAAGATAAAGAAACTGTTCTACCTCTTGGCCGTGGACGGGCCCCAGGCCCCCAACATCAGCCAACTGGCCAGCGACATACAGACATCGCGCGCCACGGTGATGAACTACATCAAATACCTGGCCGACGCGCGCCTCATCAACATGGTGTATCCCGACGGAGAGGAATTCCCCAAGAAACCGGGAGTCATCATGATGCACAATCCCAACCTGATGTATTCCATCTATCCCATCAAGGTGGAGGAACTGGACATTCTGAACACGTTTTTCGTAAACACCTGCTGGAAAGACCACCGGGTGAACCAGGGAAACAAGAACTACTCTTTCCTGGTGGACGGGAAGATGCCTTTCAAGATATGTGCCGAAGGCATGCGCATCAAGACCAATCCGTCGGTCACCTATGCCGTGCATCGGGCAGAGATAGGCAGGGGCAACCAGATTCCGCTCTGGCTCTTTGGATTCCTTTATTAAATTGAGAATCGGGAATTGAGAATTAAAAAATGGAAATCGAGCATAGAGCACCGGGAATTGGAAAAAAGAGGAGGAAGAGTCAGAAAACCGGGACGAGGAAGAATAAATAAAGAATAAACCGAGAATGAAGAATTAACCAACATATATGTTCATTACTTATAAATGATTAGTTATGACTAAACAGAAAAAATTCATCACCTGTGATGGCAACGAAGCTGCAGCGCATATCTCGTATATGTTCTCAGAAGTAGCAGCTATCTACCCCATCACTCCGTCGTCCACGATGGCTGAGCACGTAGACGAATGGGCCGCCGCCGGCCGCAAGAACATCTTCGGCGAGACGGTGCTCGTGCAGGAAATGCAATCTGAGGCCGGTGCCGCAGGCGCCGTGCACGGTTCTTTGCAGGCTGGTGCGCTGACCACCACCTACACGGCCTCTCAGGGTTTGTTGCTGATGATCCCGAACATGTACAAGATTGCCGGTGAAAACCTGCCTTGCGTGTTCCACGTATCTGCCCGTACCCTGGCCAGCCATGCCTTGTGTATCTTCGGCGACCACCAAGACGTGATGTCCTGCCGCCAGACGGGCTTCGCCATGTTGGCTGAAGGCTCCGTGCAGGAGGTTATGGACCTGGCCGGCGTGGCCCACTTGGCTACGCTGAAGGCCCGCGTGCCGTTCATCAACTTCTTCGACGGCTTCCGCACCTCGCACGAAATCCAGAAGATTGAGAAGCTGGACAACGAAGACCTGGCTCCGCTCATCGACCAGGAGGCTTTGGCTGAATTCCGCAGCCGCGCCATGAACCCGATGAACCCCGTGGCTCGTGGCATGGCCGAGAATCCCGACCACTTCTTCCAGCACCGCGAGGCTTGCAACCCGTTCTACGAACAGGTGCCCGCCATCGTAGAGGACTACATGAAGAAAATCAGCGAAATCACCGGACGTCAATACGGCCTGTTCGACTACTACGGCGACCCCGAGGCAGAGCGCGTCATCATCGCCATGGGCAGCGTGACGGAAGCCATCCGCGAGGTTATCGACCATCTGCGTGCCAAGGGCGAAAAGGTAGGTCTCGTAGCCGTTCACCTCTACCGTCCGTTCTCCGCCAAGCATTTCCTGGCTGCTGTGCCCAAGACGGCCAAGCGCATCGCCGTGCTGGACCGCACGAAGGAGCCGGGTTCCAACGGCGAACCGCTGTACATGGACGTGAAGGACTGCTTCTACGGACAGGAAGACGCCCCGCTCATCGTAGGCGGACGCTACGGCCTGGGCTCCAAGGACACCACGCCCGCACAAATCCTGGCCGTGTATGACAACCTGAAGATGAACACGCCGAAGAACCACTTCACCATCGGCATCGTGGACGACGTGACGTTCACCTCCCTGCCTCAGGAAGAAGAGATTGCCATGGGCGGCGAAGGCATGTTCGAAGCCAAATTCTACGGCTTGGGTGCCGACGGTACGGTGGGCGCCAACAAGAACTCTGTGAAGATCATCGGCGACAACACCGACAAGCACTGCCAGGCATACTTCTCTTACGACTCCAAGAAGTCCGGCGGCTTCACCTGTTCGCACTTGCGTTTCGGCGACACGCCCATCCGCTCCACTTACCTGGTAAATACGCCCAACTTCGTGGCTTGCCACGTTCAGGCTTACCTGCACATGTACGACGTGACGCGCGGCCTGCGCAAGAACGGCACCTTCCTGCTGAACACCATCTGGGAGGGCGAGGAGCTGGCCAAGAACCTGCCGAACCGCGTAAAGCGTTACTTCGCACAGAACAACATCACCGTTTACTATATCAATGCCACGCAAATCGCTCAGGAAATCGGCTTGGGCAACCGCACCAACACCATCCTGCAGTCTGCCTTCTTCCGCATCACCGAGGTTATCCCCGTTGACCTGGCTGTGGAACAGATGAAGAAGTTCATCGTGAAGTCCTACGGCAAGAAGGGCGAAGACGTGGTGAACAAGAACTATGCTGCCGTTGACCGTGGCGGTGAATACAAGCAACTGACCGTAGACCCCGCATGGGCCAACCTGCCCGACGATGCCAAGGCTGAGAACAACGACCCGGCCTTCATCAACGAAGTGGTTCGTCCCATCAACGCACAGGACGGCGACCTGCTGCCCGTATCTGCCTTCAAGGGCATCGAGGACGGCACGTGGCACCAAGGCACGGCCAAGTACGAGAAGCTTGGCGTGGCTGCCTTCGTACCCGTATGGAATCCCGAGAACTGTATCCAGTGTAACAAGTGTGCCTATGTCTGCCCGCACGCTTCCATCCGTCCGTTCGTGCTGGATGCCGAGGAGCAGAAGGGCGCCAACTTCCCGATGCTGAAGGCCGTGGGCAAGGCATTCGACGGCATGACCTTCCGCATGCAAGTGGACGTGCTCGACTGCCTGGGCTGCGGCAACTGCGTGGACGTATGTCCGGGCAACCCGAAGAAGGGCGGCAAGGCCCTCTCCATGGTTCACCTGGAAAGCCAGATGGGCGAAGCAGCCAACTGGGAATACTGCGTGAACGAAGTGAAGACCAAGCAGCACCTCATCGACATCAAGGCCAACGTGAAGAACAGCCAGTTCGCCACGCCGCTGTTCGAGTTCTCCGGCGCTTGCTCCGGTTGCGGCGAGACGCCGTATGTGAAACTCATCAGCCAGCTGTTCGGCGACCGCGAGATGGTGGCCAACGCTACGGGCTGCTCGTCCATCTACTCCGGCTCTGTGCCCAGCACGCCTTACACGAAGAACGAGAAGGGCCATGGTCCCGCATGGGCCAACTCCCTGTTCGAGGACTTCTGCGAGTTCGGCCTCGGCATGGAACTGGCCAACGAGAAGCTGCGCGAGCGCATCGCCAAGCTGATGCAGGAAGGCATTGCCAACGAAGCTACGCCCGCTGAATACAAGGCCATCTTCCAAGAGTGGCTGGACAACGCCCTGGACGCCGACAAGACGAAGGACATCTACGAGCGCATCGTGCCCATGCTGGAAGCTGCCAAGGACCAGTGCCCCGTCTGCGCCGGCATCTACGACCTGAAGCAGTACATCGTGAAGCGCAGCCAGTGGATCATCGGCGGCGACGGTGCCTCCTACGACATCGGCTACGGCGGTCTGGACCACGTGATTGCCAGCGGCAAGGACGTGAACATCCTCGTGCTCGACACCGAGGTATACTCCAACACCGGAGGCCAGTCCAGCAAGGCCACGCCCCTGGGCGCCATCGCCAAGTTCGCTGCCAGCGGCAAGCGCGTGCGCAAGAAAGACCTCGGCCTGATGGCCACCACCTACGGCTACGTCTACGTGGCACAGATCGCCATGGGCGCCGACCAGGCACAGACCCTGAAAGCCCTGCGCGAAGCCGAAGCCTATCCCGGCCCGTCGCTCATCATCGCCTACGCTCCGTGCATCAACCACGGCCTGAAGGCAGGCATGGGCAAGAGCCAGGCCGAAGAAGAGAAGGCCGTGAAGTGCGGCTACTGGCACCTGTGGCGTTACAACCCGTCGCTGGAGGCCGAGGGCAAGAACCCCTTCACCCTGGATAGCAAGGAGCCTGACTGGACGGGCTTCAAGGACTTCCTGAAGGGCGAAGTGCGCTACGCCAGCGTGATGAAGCAATACCCGCAGGAGGCCGAAGAACTGTTCCAGGCCGCCGAGGACAACGCCAAGTGGCGCTATGCCAGCTACAAGCGCATGGCCGCCGAAAGCTGGGGCGTATGTCCGCCGGACACGATGCTGAACAAGTAACCGGCAACCCACCCTGCACACACTGACAGAGGGCCGGCCCCGCGCGGGGCCGGCCCTCTCTGTTTTCCGCCGCCCCCTCTCCGACGCGCCCGCCGCGGGAAAGGGCACAAAAAAGGCATGCCCGCTGACGCCCGCCCTTCGCAGGGAAAGTGTCCACGGACATGCCAACCTTTTCTTAAATTTCTCAGAAGTCCTGCCTCACGGCAGGGGGGTATTTAATATTCATGAAAACATTATCCTAATGGCGTCTCGCCCGAACCGCCCCCTCCGCCGGTGCTTCCGCCGCCCGGCTCCACGGGGGAGACAACGATGCCCACGGCCTTGTAGTAGTCGGCACGGGTGGCATAGTTGATGGTGCCCTCCTTCACCCCGCCGTCCTCAAAGGTAATGTTGTCCATCACCTTCGCGCGCAGCTCCTTGTCGGGGGTAAAGAGGATGCGGACGTCATACAACATCTCGCTCACCTTGAAGTCCTGCACCCTATCCACGCCCTTGCTGCGGAAGGAAACGCGGAGGCTGCCGATGCCGGGCAACTTCACTGTGTGCCCCTGCAAAAGCTGCCCCGGAATATAGTTAGCCAGCAATTCCAGCGCGGCCTCCAGTTCCTTGGGGGCAGTGGTGGAGTTGGCCGTGGCACCCCATGTGAGCTCCTTGACCTCGAGCGGCGACTCGCTCTTGGGCACTCCGTACCATTTCTTCGGGCCCTGCGGGTCGGCCATATTCTTTTTCTGAATAATCTTACATTTCATTCCCATGGTATATGCTCCTTCCTTTGTTAAAAGATTAAATAAACAGCATCCTCTTAAGGCTTTCTTCCCCACCCTGTCGAGCAGGTGGAAATGACTCTGCTGAGTCTTGCCGGATGACTCTGCTGACTCATAAGAGATGACGCTGCTGAGTCTTTGCCAATGACTCTGCTGACTCATAGGGGATGACTCTGCTGAGTCTTTACTAATGACTCTGCTGACTCATCCTTAGGGAGTCTTCGGTCTCATTCTTAGTGCCCCTTCGGCCTGGCTTGGAGCCTTCCCGGCGTCTCCCTCGAAAGGCTCCCCGCATCCCGCGAAGCCGGATTAACAGGGGAAGCGATCCGGCAGCATAGGGAAACGGGACGGGGGAGTTGGTGGATTCATTAACAGTACCTCATTTGGATACCGTGTGCAAGGTTCGAAATGTCGGGGAACGGTGCAAGGGTTTCGCGGAAAAAATTTCGCCGCAGGGAGGATTTTAACCATACGAGCGTGCCGGAACGACAGAGGCGGTCGTCCAATTCATCTCCTCCCCCGAAGGAGGGGTGCCCAACGGGCGGGGTGGCAGGTAAGTGCATATCAGCTGATAACAGTTCGCTACCACCTCCCACTTCGGGTACTCCTCCTCCCCGGAGGAGGAGAATTGGACGACCGCCTCTGCTGTTCCGGCACGC
This sequence comes from uncultured Bacteroides sp., assembly GCA_949289265.1. Classification (GTDB taxonomy): domain Bacteria; phylum Bacteroidota; class Bacteroidia; order Bacteroidales; family Bacteroidaceae; genus Bacteroides. Next base: position 38,886 of record CASENE010000036.1, on the reverse strand, counting down.
CCGCATGGGAAGCCGGTCGGCAAGGGAGGGTCATTCCGTCACCAGGCGGACGGTGGCGAATTTATCAGTGTGAATACCCGAAGATATATACATAACCCAATTGGGGTTGAACCAATAATAAGACCCTGGCATACTACCAATAAGCCAATAGCATCCATTCTGTCCCCGGGTGGGAGTGCCTGAATCGGGAGGTACGACACCGCCCACGTAGGGCAGCAGGAGCGTGTTCTCGATGGCCGCCTGTCCCACTGCTCCGGCAGGGATGGAGTAGGTGAAGGTGGCAGCACCGAAGTCGTCCAGCTTGGCGGCATGGGACAGGCCGGGGACTTGCTCGCCCCTTACCACTTGTACCAGTGGATTCATCTCTTCTCTATCCGGCAGGCGCAGGCCGAGGCTGGCCAGGTAGCCGCCGTCCAGGGTGCTGAAGTCGGAGATTTCGTTCCAGGCGAAGAGGTCGCGGTGGTTGGAGTCGATGCCCGTCATGTCGGGGGTTCCCTCGGCCTCGGTGATGTCCTGGGTGGCGACGTAGGCGTAGTAGTGACCGCCATCCTCTTCGTACATCAGGTTGCCGCTGGCGAAGTAGAGGGGCGCGCCGCCGGGCTGTCCGCCTTGGTTGATGCCCATGTAGAGGGCCACGATCCACGTGTTCTCCGGGTTGTCGGGACGCTCGGGGTCGAGCTGGCTGCCCCCGTCCTTGTCCGGGAGGGCGACGTGGTAGAGGGGCTTGTCCGCGTCGGAGGAGATGGCGGCGGAAGAGCCGTTGCAGAAGTATTTCACTACGCCGGGGATGCAGAACCAGAGGTTTACGTCGTTGCCCATCATGCTCTGGATAAGGGCTTTGCCTCCGAAGCGGATGTGGCCGTCGGCGGGGATGGTGGCGGACTCGAGGACGGTGTGCCGGCCGCCTGTGGTGGTGCCTATCTGCAGGGTGCGTCCCACGAAGTCGTCGCCGTTCTGGGCCGTCGCGTCTACGTCGAACAGGGCGATGCTGATGTCGTGTTGCCAGAGGGTGGTGCCTCCCTGCCCGTCGGTGGCGGCCAGGGTGAGGCGGGTGTCGCCGCTGAGGAGGTTGAAGAGGAAGGCCATTGCGCTTAGGTCATTCTCCGTGTCGAGGACGGGCGGGACGAGGGTGACGGGAAAGGGCACAAAAAAGGCATGCCCGCCGACGCCCGCCCTTCGCAGGGAAAGTGTCCACGGACATGCCAACCTTTTCTTAAACTTTTCAGAAGGCCTGCCTCACGGCAGGGGGATATTTAATATTCATGAAAACATTATCCTAATGGCGTCTCGCCCGTACCGCCCCCTCCGCCGGTGCTTCCGCCGCCGGGCTCCGAGGGGGAGACGACGATGCCCGCGGCCTTGTAATAGTCGGCGCGGGTGGCGTAGTTGATGGTGCCATCCTTCACCCCGCCGTCCTCGAAGGTAATGTTGTCCACCACCTTCGAGCGCAGCTCCTTGTCGGGAGTAAAGAGAATGCGCGGGTCGTAGATGTGTTCGTTCACGTTGAAGTCCTGCACGTTGTCCACGCCCTTGCTACGGAAGGAAACGCGGAGATTGCCGATGCCCGGCAGCTTCACCGTGTGCCCCTGCAGGAGTTGCCCCGTGATATAGTTGGCCAGCAACTCCAAGGCGGCCTCCAGTTCTTTGGGCGTGGTGGTGGAGTTGGCAGTGGCACCCCGGGTAAGGGTCTTTACGTCCAGCGGGGTCTCGCTCTTGGGGACACCGTACCATTTCTTCGGGCCGTCCGGATTCTTCAAGTCAATCTTGGCGGCTAACTTACATTTCAGTCCCATGGTATTATCTCCTTTCTTAGTTAAAATAGTAAATAAATATAGGTCTTCTGTCCAAGGTTCCCTCACGCTTTGGAGGGAACAATGACAAGTTCCCAATCTCTTCTCGGATGACATCCCGATGTCTTGTTGGATGACATCCCGATGTCTTGTCGGATGACATCCCGATGTCTTGTTGGATGACATCCCGATGTCTTGACTGGTGATATCCTGGCCTCGTCCTTGGCCTCCCCGGCGTCTCCCTAAAAGCACTCCCCGCGTCCCGCGAAGCCGAGCCTCTCACAGTAGGGTATCGGCAGCATAGGGAAACGGGACGGGGGAGCCTTTGCAGGTATCAAACTTTTCCCTCGGGGATACCGCGTGCAAGGTACGAAATGTCGGGAAAACGCGCAAGGGTTTCGCGGGAAAAATTCGGCGGGAGGATGGATTTTAACACGACGCCCGTCCGGCACGGGGCAGGACGGGCGCGAGGGGAAGGCGTCGGCCGGGGCGCGGGGCGTCACCAGGTGTAGTTCAGGCCGAAGCCGAAGTTCTCGTTGATCTGGAAGTAAGTGCCGTTCTCGGCGGGGGCCACGCCGTCGTCGTAGCGGGCATAGACATAGAGCTTGGCCGAGAGGAAGCGGTTGAGGATGAAGTTGAAGGTGTTTTCCCACTCGATGCGCACGGTGTGGTAGGAGGTGAGGTAGTCGAAGCGGGAGGTGACCTTGACGAAGCTCCAGGGGTCCCACGTCAGGTTGGCCTTGACCTGCGAGCCGAAGTTGTGCTTGGTCTTGTGCCCCTCGTCCAGGCCCAGGGCCGTCTCGTCCACGTCGGGGTTGGTGACTATCTTCATGGTGTAGGTCAGGGGGAGCATGGCCACGGAGAGCGTCACCTTGGGCTTGCCCAGCTTGTAGTCCATACCCAGACCGGTGGTCCAGTCGGCAGGCGAGAGGAAGGCGGCGCTCAGGGTCTGGCTGTTGGCCCCGTAGCCGTTGCAGAACTGGGTCTTGAACTCGGTGGTCAGCGTGTAGTACCAGTGGTTGACGGCCTGCAGTCCCAGTTTGGAGGCGATGCGCAGCTGGTCGTTGTTGACCAGGTACTTGTGGTACTGGTCGGAAGGGGCGGATATGAATCCCAGCTTGGCGTCGAGGAGGTTCTCCCACTGCCACTTCTCGCGGTCGTTGTAGTTGGCAAACACCTGGAGGTTGCCCAAGAGGCTGTGGGTGGACTCGCCGCCGTTATACCAGTTGTCGGAGATGTGGTTCTGGGCAAACTGCAGGGAGCCGCTGCCGCCGGTGACCCACCAGTTGGGCTTGTGTATGATGACTTCGGCGTCGTCGGCAGGGCGGGCGTAGCGCATGGTCTCGGAGCGGAAGAGCTTGAGGACGGAGGGCCGGGACTTCTCCTCGCGGACAAGGTTGTCGCGGTAGGCGGGCCCTTGGGCTATCTGCCTGGCGACGTAGCGCACCTTGTCCATGCGGTTGACGTAGGCGGCGAGGAGGGTTCGGTCTATCTGCCGACGGGTGTCTTCACGCCGGGCGAGGAAAGCGGTGTCCAGCCCGAGGGGGCAGTGACGGGGCGCGCGCAGGGAGTCGAGGCCCTGGTCGAAACTCCAGGAGAGGCTCGAAAGGCGGGCGATGGGCCGCTCGTAGTAGGTGAACGGCAGGAAGAGGCGAGCGTATTGGGGGTCGACGGCGATGTAGCGGGGAGGAGTCTCCGGGTCGTTGAGGTATTGGAGGACGGCCAGGCGACGCTCGTAGGCAGTAGAGACGGTGTCCAGACGGTAGCCGCGCCCGCCGGAAGCACGCCGCAGCTTCAAGACGAAGTAGGGTTGCATGGAGGGAGGCAGCGTGGGACGGGGACGGACGCGGCGGGCAGGGGCAGCGGCGGTGTCGGTGGCCAGGGCGTCCGGAGCCTGCACCTGCCGGGCGGGCGAGAGGGTGTCTGTCAAGACGACGCAGACGGTGTCGGGGGCCAGAGTGTCCACGGGTTGCGCGGCTGGCCGGAGGGTATCGGCGGAGACAGTGGCCAGGGTGTCGGCCGGTACAACGGGGACGACCTCGGCAGACTGTGCGCGGAGGGCGGCAGGGGCGGCCGTCAGCAGGCAGCCCAATGCCAGAGAGGATAGCAGATAGGTTTTCATCTTGTCCTTGGATATGTGTTTTGTTGAATCAGAGTGCAAATTTAGCTTAAAATCGAGTAGCCGCCAAGGCATTTTGCGAAATGTTGGGCTGAAATGTAGGCTCTTCCTCTTTTTTTTCCTACTTTTGCAGGCAATTTACGGGAGCATCCGGCGGCATCCGCCCCGGTGCCCCCCTGCAATCATTGTAAAAACTTATCACTGTGGGAGAAACAAAGTACATTTTCGTCACCGGCGGAGTGGCCTCTTCCTTGGGCAAGGGCATCATCTCCTCCTCCATCGGCAAATTGCTGCAGGCAAGAGGTTATAAAGTAACCATCCAGAAGTTTGACCCGTACATCAACATCGACCCGGGCACGCTGAACCCCTACGAGCACGGCGAATGCTATGTCACCGTGGACGGACACGAAGCTGACCTGGACTTGGGACACTACGAGCGCTTCCTGGGCATCCAGACCACGAAGGCCAACAACCTCACAACCGGACGTATCTATAAGAGCGTCATCGACAAGGAGCGCCGGGGCGACTATCTGGGCAAGACCATACAGGTCATCCCCCACATCACGGACGAAATCAAGCGCAACGTGATGATGCTGGGCAACAAATACAAGTTCGACTTCGTCATCACCGAGATAGGCGGGACGGTGGGCGACATCGAGTCGCTGCCCTACCTGGAGAGCATCCGCCAGCTGAAGTGGGAACTGGGCCGCGACGCCCTCGTGGTGCACCTCACCTACGTCCCCTACCTGGCCGCCGCCGGCGAACTGAAGACCAAACCCACCCAACACTCGGTGAAGGAACTGCAAAGCGCCGGTATCCAGCCGGACATCCTCGTGCTGCGCGCCGAGCATAACCTCAACGCCAACCTGCGCAAGAAAGTGGCCCAGTTCTGCAACGTGGACGAGGAAGCCGTGGTGCAGAGCATCGACGCCCCCACCATCTACGAGGTGCCCATCTTGATGCAAGAGCAAAAACTGGACGCCACTATCCTGAAGAAAATGGGCCTGCCCGTGGGCGATACGCCGGGACTGGGGCCATGGCGCGCCTTCCTGGAACGCCGCCACAAGGCCGAGAAGACCGAGCCCCTGCACATCGCGCTGGTGGGCAAATACGACCTGCAGGATGCCTACAAGTCCATCCGCGAGGCCCTGTCGCAAGCCGGCACCTACAACGACCGCAAGGTGTGCGTGGACTTCGTGAACAGCGAGAAACTGACGGACGCCAACGTGGCCGAGGCCCTGAAAGGCATGGCAGGCGTGCTCATCGGCCCGGGCTTCGGCGAACGCGGCATACCGGGCAAACTGGTGGCCGCCAAGTATGCCAGAGAGCATGACATCCCCACCTTCGGCATCTGCCTGGGCATGCAGTGCATGGCCATCGAGTTTGCCAGAGACGTCCTGGGACTGGCCGACGCCAACAGCCGCGAGATGGACGAGAAGACCCCCCACAACGTCATCGACATCATGGAAGAGCAGAAGTCCATCACCAACATGGGCGGCACCATGCGCCTGGGAGCCTACGAATGCGTCCTCCAGAAAGGCAGCAAAGCCTACGAGGCATACGGCACCGAGCACATACAGGAACGCCACCGCCACCGCTACGAGTTCAACAACCAATACCGCGAAGCCTACGAGGCAGCCGGCATGAAGTGCGTGGGCATCAACCCCGAGTCCGACCTGGTGGAAGTGGTGGAAATACCCACGCTGAAGTGGTATATCGGTACGCAGTTCCATCCCGAATACAGTAGCACCGTGCTCCATCCGCACCCCCTGTTCCTGTCATTCGTCAAGGCCGCCATCGAGAACGAACAATCCAAGAGTTGACTAATCAGTCCAGCAGAGTCGACGGGCCGACAAGCCTGCAAGACAGCAAGTTGATGCCAGTCATCACTTCCATCCCTTGTTGCCTCGTCCATTTGTCTACACGTCAACTAAGAACCCAATAAAAATAAGCATACGCATCAATGGACAAAAACACCATTACCGGACTGGTGCTGATAGGCATCCTGCTGGTGGGCTTCAGCATCTTGAGCCGCCCCAGCCAGGAGCAACTGGAAGCCCAGCAACACTACTACGATTCCATAGCCCAAGTGCAACAGCGCGAGGCCGAGCTGAAAGCGAAGGCCGAAGCAGCCCTGGCAGGCGAACAAGCCGCAAAGGCCAACGACTCCACCGCCCTCTTCTTCCGCGCACGGCAAGGCCGGGAACAATTCATCACGATACAGAACAACGTGGCCAGCCTCACCCTCAGCACCAAGGGAGGAGCCATTCACCAGTCCGTGCTCAAGGAATACAAGGAGCAGGACAAGCAGACGCCCCTCACCCTCTTCCGCGGGGGAGACGCCCGGATGAATTTCCTCTTCTACAACCTGAAGGAGACCATACAGACGCAAGACTACTACTTCACCCCCGTGCAGCAGACCGACAGCAGCGTCACCCTGCGCCTCCAGGCCGACGAGGGAAGCTACATCGACTTCCGCTACGCCATGCACCCGGACAACTACCTCGTGGACTTCACCATACAGGCCACCGGCATGGACGGCAAGCTGGCCTCCAGCAACAAGCATGTGGATATTGAGTGGAGCGAGCGCGCAAGGCAGATTGAGAAGGGATATACCTACGAAAACCGCCTGGCCGAGCTGACCTACAAGATAGAGGGTGAAGGCACGGACTACCTCTCCGCCCACGAGGACGACGAGCAGGACGTGGCCGAGCGCCTGGACTGGATAGCCTTCAAGAACCAGTTTTTCTCCGCCGTGTTGCTGAGCGAGGCGGGCTTCGAGAAGACACATCTCACTTCAAAGATGGACCAGAAAGGCAGCGGGTATATCAAGGACTACAGCGCGAGCATGAACACCGCGTTCGACCCCACGGGACAGACCCCCACCCGACTCTACCTCTACCTCGGCCCCAATCACTACAAGACCCTCACCGCCCTGGACAAGGGACGCACCGAAGACTGGGAGCTGAACCGCCTGGTCTACCTGGGCTGGCCCCTGTTCCGCTGGATTAACAAGTGGATCATCATCAACCTCTTCGACTGGCTGCAGGGCTGGGGCATGAGCATGGGCGTAGTGCTGCTGCTCCTCACGCTCATCGTGAAGGCCGTCGTGTTCCCCGCTACGTGGAAGACCTACATGTCCTCCGCCAAGATGCGCGCGCTGAAGCCGAAGATAGACGAGATAAACAAGAAGTATCCCAAGCAAGAAGACGCCATGAAGAAGCAGCAGGAAATCATGAGTGTGTACAGCCAATACGGCGTCAGCCCCATGGGCGGGTGCTTGCCGATGCTCATCCAGATGCCCGTGTTCATCGCCCTGTTCATGTTCATCCCCAGCGCCATCGAGCTCAGGCAGCAGAGCTTCCTGTGGGCAGACGACCTCTCGACGTATGACGCCATCATCACGTTCCCCTTCACCATCCCCTTCATGGGCAGCCACCTCAGCCTGTTCTGCCTCCTGATGACGGTGACCAACATCCTGAACGCCAAGTTCATGATGCAGCAGCAAGACACCGGGGCCAACCCGCAGATGGCGGCCATGAAGTGGATGCAATACCTGATGCCCATCATGTTCCTGTTCATCCTCAACGACTATCCGTCAGGCCTGAACTACTACTACTTCATTTCGACCCTTATCAGCGTGGCCACCACCATCATCCTGCGCCGCACCACGGACGAGCAGAAGCTGCTGGCACAGCTGGAGGCCAACCGGAAAGACCCAAAGCAGATGCGCAAGACCGGCTTTGCCGCCCGCTTGGAGGCCATGCAGAAGCAGGCCGAGGAGATGCAACGCCAGCGCATGGAGCGCGAGAAAGGACGTAGATGAAGTAAACACTTTTCGCAAACTTTACGCTTGCGCGCAACTATTTGATAATCAACAACCATCGCTAAGGCGAGGTAAAAGTGCCACTTTTAGGAGGTAAAGGTGGCACTTTTTGTCCCCCGAAGTGGCACTTTGACCTCCTCAAAGTGCCACCTTGGCAGGGAAAGCATCCAGACGTAAACAATTATAACCATCCCTAAACATTCGCCCTATGCCACAAACTACGTACACCAACCGCCAAATCTGGCACATCGCCTACCCCATCCTCATCAGCCTCATCATGGAACAAATGATAGGCATGACCGATACGGCTTTCCTGGGGCGCGTGGGCGAGGTAGAGCTGGGCGCCTCGGCCATAGCCGGCGTGTTCTACATGGTCATCTTCATGGTGGCCTTCGGGTTCAGCATCGGCACGCAGATACTCATCGCCCGGCGCAACGGCGAGGAGAACTACCGGGAGATCGGCCGCCTGTTCTACCACGGCATCTACTTCCAAGTGGGGCTGGCGGCGGTGATGTTCGTGCTGAGCTACTTCCTCTCGCCGCTGATTCTGGAGCGCATCATCGCCTCGCCCGACGTATGCCGCGCGGCGGAGAGCTACCTGCACTGGCGCGTGTTCGGCGCCTTCTTCTCGTTCAGCGCCGTCATCTTCCGCGCCTTCTTCCTGGGCACGGTGCAGACGAAGACGCTGACACTGAACTCCGTGGTGATGGTGCTGAGCAACGTGGTGTTCAACTACCTGCTCATCTTCGGCAACCTGGGGCTTCCAGAGATGGGCATCGCCGGGGCCGCGCTGGGTTCGTCGCTGGCCGAGGGCGTATCGCTCCTGTTCTTCATCGTCTACACCCGGCGGCGCATCGACCTGCGGAAATACGGGCTGGACCGCGTGCCCCGCTTCTGCAGCGACGTGCTGCGGCGGATGCTGAGCGTGTCGTTGTGGACCATGATACAGAACTTCTTCTCGCTGGCCACGTGGTTCCTGTTCTTCCTCTACATCGAGCATCTGGGCGAAAGGGCCTTAGCCGTGACCAACATCGTGCGCAGCGCCTCGGGCCTGCTGTTCATGGTGATGATGGCCTTTGCCTCCACCTGCGGCTCGCTGACCAGCAACCTCATCGGGCGTGGCCATTCGGCCGAGGTGCCGAAGCTCATCCGCCAGCACATCCGCCTGGCCTACCTCTTCGTCTTGCCCCTGGCCCTGCTGTTCGCCCTCTTCCCCCATCTGATTCTGAGCATCTACACCGACATGGCCGACCTGCGCCAGGCCGCCGTGCCCTCGCTCTGGGTGATGTGCGCCACCTACCTGGTGCTCATCCCCGCCAATGTCTACTTCCAGTCCGTGTCCGGCACGGGCAACACGCGCACCGCCCTCTGCCTGGAGCTGAGCAGCCTGACCATCTACACGGCCTACATCACGTGGATCATCCTCTTTCTGCGCCTTGACGTGGCCCTATGCTGGAGCGCGGACATCGTCTACGGCATCTTCATCCTCCTCTTCTGCTGGCTGTACATTCGCTACGGCCGCTGGGTAGGGAAGGAGATATAAACAAAAACAGTGGTTAGCGCGGGGCTCTATCCTCCGGCGCTAACCACTATCAACCAGCCGACTTCTTCGCTTATTTGCGCTTCCGGTAAGCCTGGTACTGCTCTTCGGTCATGATTTCCTTCAGGCTCTGCTCGTATGCGTCGCGAGCAGTTTTGCGTTTCTCAAAGGCTTGCTTACGCTCGGCACGAAGTTTCTCCACCTCTTCGTTGGAGAGAGGGGCCCGTTTGCCGTCCACATACGGACAGCCGGGGGCGTGATGCCCGTCCTCGCAGCAAGAGTCACAAACGGGCCGCGGCTGGCAAGGCGCGGCACAACAGCCGCCCCGATGATGCCGCGGATGAGGACGATGGGCCGCCCAACGACGGTCTGTCCAGGCACGCGGGTCACGGGGGCCTTTCAGTTCATCTCCCTGCTGTTGCAGCCAAAGCAAGTTGGCCTCGGTAAGTTTCTCTATCTGCCGCTCGTCCAATCCATACTTTTCGGCCATGTTCAAGGCCATCATCTCGGCACGCAGTTTCATCTTCTGCTCCGAATAGTCGCGGCGTTCATCCTGAGCCTGCAAACTTCCACCGCCTATCAGCAAGGCGACCAAGAAACACACAAATGTCAAATTCATTGTCTTCATACGCTAAGCAATTTAAAATGGTTACAGGAGTATGACGGAAAGCCCTGTAAAAAGTTTAATGACCTGCCCGGGCTTTTACATTAAATTAGTAACTTCGCGCCGTATTACTAAAAACATAGAAATGAAAACAGCAAATCTATTGTGTATGTCTGCAATCATCTTGGCAGCAACCTCTTGCGGCGGAAGCAAAGAAACGCCCACAGAGGCAGAAGCAACGGACAGCCTGCTTATCCAGCGGTCGGACATCCGCATCGCGGACAAACGGCTGACACCCGAAGCCCTCTGGGCCATGGGACGAATCGGCAGCGTGGCCGTATCGCCCGACGCCGCAAAGGTGGCCTACACCGTGAGCTACTACAGCGTGCCGCAAAACAAGAGTAACACGGAAATCTTCCTCATGAACGCCGACGGCAGCGCCAACGTCCAGCTGACCCGCGACGAATGGCAAGAGAACCAACCCGCGTGGATAAAGGACGGCAAGAAACTGGCCTTCCTGAGCAACGAGAGCGGCAGCAGCCAGGTGTGGGAAATGAACCCCGACGGCACCGGCCGCCGCCAACTGACGGACTACGCGGGCGGCATCGACGGATTCGCTTTCTCGCCGGACGGCAAGAAACTGCTCTTCATCGCGCAGGTAAAGACGGTGAAGACCACCGCCGAAAAGTATCCCGACCTGCCCCAGGCCACCGGCATCATCGTAGACAGCCTGATGTATAAGCATTGGGACGAGTGGACAACCACTGCCCCGCATCCCTTCGTGGCCGACTTCGACGGCGACGAAATCAGCAACGTCCGCGACCTGCTGGAAGGCCAGCCCTACGAAAGCCCCATGAAACCCTTCGGAGGCATCGAGCAACTGGCCTGGAGCCCCCAGTCGGACAAGATAGCCTACACCTGCCGCAAGAAGACGGGCAAGGCATACGCCACGTCCACGGACTCGGACATCTACCTCTACGACCTGAAGTCGGACAGCACCGTCAACCTCTGCAAAGAGGAGAGCGTCAAGAAACTGGTCCCCATAAAGATAGAGAAAGCCCTGGCCGGGGAGCCGACCTACGGCCCCTCGCCCGAACCGGACAGGAACATGGGCTACGACATCAACCCGCAGTTCTCGCCCGACGGCAAATACATCGCCTGGCAGAGCATGGCCCGCGACGGCTACGAGAGCGACCAGAACCGCCTCTACGTCCTCGACCTGGAGAAGCAGGAGAAGTTCTGCGCCAGCGGCAGCTTCGACACCAACGTGGACGCCTTCATCTGGGCATCGGACTCCGCGTTCTACCTCACGGCCTCGTGGCACGGCACGGAACAAATCTACCGCCTCGGCCTCAACGACTGGCGCGAGGACAAGCAGCCCGTCAAGCTGACCGACGGCCTGCATGACTACGGCTCCATCGCCCTTTGCGGCAAGAACCTCATCGCCACGCGCCACTCGATGAGCCAAGCCGACGAAATCTACATCGTGGCTCCCGGCACCGCCGCCAAGAACCAGGCCGCCACCAGCCGCCAACTGACGCACGAGAACCAGCACATCTACGACCAACTGGAGATGGGCCGCGTGGAAGAACGCTGGATAAAGACCACCGACGAGAAGGATATGCTCGTCTGGGTCATCTATCCCCCGCAGTTCGACCCGAAGAAGAAGTATCCCACCCTGCTCTACTGTGAAGGCGGCCCGCAAAGCCCCCTCAGCCAGTTCTGGAGCTTCCGCTGGAACTTCCAGATAATGGCCGCCAACGGCTACATCGTCGTAGCCCCCTGCCGCCGCGGCATGCCCGGCTTCGGCACGGAGTGGAACGAGGCCATCAGCGGAGACTACGGCGGCCAGTGCATGCAGGACTATCTGACGGCCATCGACGAGGTATCGAAAGAACCCTTCGTCGACCGTGACCACCTGGGCTGCGTGGGCGCCAGCTTCGGCGGCTTCTCCGTCTACTGGCTGGCCGGGCACCACGAGGGACGCTTCAAGGCCTTCATCGCCCACGACGGCATCTTCAACATGGAGATGCAGTATCTGGAGACGGAAGAGAAATGGTTTGCCAACTGGGACATGGGCGGCGCCTATTGGGACAAGGAGAACGAGGTGGCGCAGCGCACCTTCGTCAACTCGCCCCACCGCTTCGTGGACAAGTGGGACACGCCCATCCTCTGCATCCACGGCGAGAAGGACTACCGCATCCTGGCCAACCAGGCCATGGCCGCCTTCGACGCTGCCCAACTGCGCGGCATCCCGTCGCAACTGCTCATCTTCCCCGACGAGAACCACTGGGTGCTGCGCCCGCAGAACGGCGTGTTGTGGCAACGGACGTTCTTCGCCTGGCTGGACAAGTGGCTGAAACCCGCCCAACCAGCCGGCGACGCCCGCTGACACCGAAGGTTTGACCGGGCACGACCAGCCGCCGGCCGGGGGATGACAGACCCGGCAAGGTGGAACTACTAATCCAGCCCGCTGGGAGTACTGATCCAGCTTGCTGGAAGTACTATGCCAGCTCGGTGGAAGTACTATGCCAGCAAACCGGCCAGAGCAGCCCCGCAATTATGTTATATAACAGCACGCCCGCAAGGATAGCGAACCGCGAAATTCGCTAACTTGCGGGCGTGTTTCACTTTTTAAAACCCCAACTACCATGATTATCGGAATACCCAAAGAGATTAAGAACAACGAGAACCGCGTGGGCATGACCCCAGCCGGAGTGGCCGAACTGACCAAACGCGGACATAAAGTCTACGTGCAACACTGCGCCGGACAGAACAGCGGCTTTGCCAACGAGGAATACGTGGCCGTAGGCGCCGAAATCCTCCCCACCATCGAAGACACCTACGCGCGGGCCGAGATGATTGTGAAGGTCAAAGAACCCATCGCGCCCGAATACGGCCTCATCCGCCGGGGGCAAGTCTTGTTCACCTACTTCCACTTCGCCGCCGACCGGGCCCTGACCGAAGCCATGCTGAAGAGCGGAGCCGTGTGCATCGCCTACGAGACGGTGGAGAAAGCCGACCGCACCCTGCCCCTGCTGATACCGATGAGCGAAGTGGCCGGACGGATGTCGGTGCAGGAAGGCGCCCGCTTTCTGGAAAAGCCGCAAGGCGGCAAGGGCATCCTGCTGGGCGGAGTGCCCGGCGTGCGGCCGGCCCGCGTGCTCATCCTGGGCGGAGGAACGGTGGGCACCCACGCGGCCTGGATGGCCGCCGGGCTGGGCGCCGAGGTGACCATCACCGACATCAACCTGAACCGCCTGCGCTATCTCAGCGAAGTAATGCCCAAGAACGTCAAGACCCTCTACTCGTCCGAACACAACATCCGCGCCGAGTTGCCCACCACCGACCTGGTCATAGGCTCCGTGCTCATCCCCGGCGACAAGACACCCCACCTCGTCACCCGCGACATGCTCGGCCTGATGAAGCCCGGCACTGTACTGGTGGACGTGGCCATCGACCAGGGCGGCTGCTTCGAGACCTCGCACCCCACCACGCACAGCGACCCGACCTACACCGTGGACGGCATCGTGCACTATGCCGTGGCCAACATCCCCGGCGCCGTGCCCTACACCTCTACGCTGGCCCTGACCAACGCCACCCTGCCCTATGCCATCGCCCTGGCCTGCAAGGGCTGGGAACAGGCCTGCCAGGACGACCCGGCCCTGGCCTTGGGGCTGAACGTGGTGGACGGCAAGGTGACCTATAAGGCCGTGGCCGAGGTCTTCGGCCTGCCCTACGAGCCTGTCCTCTGACCCTCCGGCAAAAAAAGCGCGGGACGTGCGGAAGGATGCTTACCCATCCCGCACGTCCCGCGCCTTTGCGTGTCTTCGGCCATCTCCCCTTATCTCAGGGCCGTCCGCCTCTCTTCGTATTCCGCCATCAGTTCCTTCATCACCTCGGCCACCGTCTGAATGCCCTTCCCTTGCAAGAGCGCGGCAATCTGGCCTATCTCCAGTTCGCCCTCGTCCAAGTCGCCCTCGAAGATGCCGCGCTTGGCACGTCCCTTGCCCAAGAGGGCGCGCAACTCGTCGGCCGAAGCGCCCGCGTCTTCCGCCTTCATCACTTCGTCCAGGAAACGCCCTTTGACCAGCCGGGTGGGCGCCAGCTTCTTCAGCAGCAGGCGCGTGTCTCCCTCCTCCAGGTTCAGGCAATAGTCCTTGAAGGCCTCGCTGGCCGAACTCTCGGCGGTCAGCGCAAAACGCGTGCCTATCTGCACGCCATCGGCCCCCAAGGCCTGCACGGCCAACATGGCGGCCCCCGTGGCAATGCCGCCCGCAGCTATCAGCGGCAAGTCCGTGGCCCGCCGCACGGCAGGAATCAGGCAGAGCGTGGTGGTCTCCTCGCGCCCGTTATGTCCGCCGGCCTCGAAGCCTTCGGCCACCACGGCATCCACGCCCGCCTCTTCGGCCTTCCGCGCGAACTTGGACGAAGACACCACGTGCACCACCGTAATGCCCCGCTCGTGCAGCCAGCCTGTCCATTTCTTGGGACTGCCCGCCGAGGTAAAGACAATCCGGACGCCCTCGTCGGCCACCAGCTGCATCACCTCGTCTATCTGGGGATACATCAGGGGCAGATTGACGCCGAACGGCTTCGCGGTGGCTTCCTTGCACTTCCGGATATGCTCGCGCAAGGTTTCGGGGTGCATGGAGCCTGCCCCCAGCAAACCCAATCCGCCGGCATTGCTCACTGCCGAGGCCAGCCTCCAACCGCTGCACCACACCATGCCGCCTTGAATCACAGGATAAGTAATCCCGAAAAGAGATGTAATTCTGTTCATAACTATCAATGCTTATATACGTTCTGTTCTTAATAACAAGTATCCTCCTCCAAGTGTTTAGGGTTCTTCGGGCTTTTCCTGCAGATGCAAGGTCAGCGAATCCCCATACGAACCGAGCACCTCCAGCGTCCGCGCCCGCCGTTTCCGGGCCTTCCGGTTCCAGAAATCCTTGGTAAAAGGCTTCATCAAGTCGACGCCCGAAGGCCTGTCCACCGATTGCCATTCGCTGCGGCCCGGCGTGCTTCCCGAACGGATCTGCATCCGATAGCGCAGGCCGGTGGCCTCGATTTGCTCCACGCTCTCGCGCGGCCCCGCATCCAGCGGAGACTTGGCCCAGTTGGTATAAATATGAAGGGATTTCAACTCATAGAAGGGATCGCCCCGCCAGGTATGCTCATCCACCTTTATCTCTTTGCCAAAGATAGGATCCCAGTTGTAGGGCGTGGTGGGGTTATAAGGGTGTAAGGTCAGTTTCATCTTTTTCTTGCGCGCCCGGGGGAGTTGCGGCAAGGAATTGTCAAATTGCATCCAAGGTTTGTCAGCAGTCCCCTTGGGATTCCCCCACAGCCCGGGCAACTCCAATTCTTTCAAGACTTCCGGGTTCAGGCGGATTTCCTCCTCTCCCTCCAGCATACGCTGAAGGCGCAAAGAGTCTGCAGACGTCCACTGCTGGGCACAAAGCGGGCAAAGCGCCCCTCCCAGCAGCCCTAAAAGACAGAGCAACTGCTTCATCGACCTACGTGCTATTGAGAATGCAGACAATCAGGAAATCACCACCACATATAACCGCTGCCACACAAGGGTTCGTTCCAACACGGGTCTATGGTCCACACTGTCCGGGGATACTTCCGGTTCTCCCACCAATGCCGATAGCGGGCTACGGCGTCCTGCACCTCCTCGTCCGACAGGAAATAAATACCCTCGTAGTTTTCGGCTCCTACATGCACCATCTTGCATCCCATGGAAGCGATGTGCCCCAGCCGGAGGGTCTCCACCGTCCACAACAGGCACTCGCCCAAACGGAGCTTGCCACCGGCGGAATAAGAGACCGGCGCCAAAGGGAAAGAGGGAATAACGGAAAGGTCGTCCGCATAATCCAGCAGCCGCCCGATGTCTTCCATCGTAAACTTGGGCATAGGCGGCTCGCCGTCTGCGCTCAGCACCTCGAAGTCTCCCTGCTTCAGTTGCTTGACAAAGAGTTCCACATCGGGATGGTCATAATCAAAATTCCCCTCCGAACAGGATACGAAGGATATGCTCGACAGGAAAAGGACGAAGGAAAGGCAGAGACAACCCCATTCTTTCTTATATAAAGGGCGAAGAGACAAGTTCTTTTTCATAATCAATCTTTAATAGGTCATGCGGAGACCGCACAATAAGTTCGCATTCACAGGTCGCTCTGTACGCAACGTGCGGGTAGAAGAGTCCGAAGCAAAATGATGCGATACCGAAGGTTCGGCAAACAAGGCCAGGCGGTCGGTCAGTTTATAACGCACACCCACGCCTGCCAGCACCGCCCCCTGCACAGGCTCTGCCCGGAAACTGTTGTCGGAGGCCCCGGCCACGCATTTCTCCACCATGCCGCCCACCTGCGCATAGAAATCCACCTTGTCGCCCTGCGCCAACAAGACATTCAGTTTGACCGGGATACCCAGCGTGTGCAGCGTCTGCTCGGTCGACTCAACCAAACGGCTATACTGCACGCCTGCTTCCAAGGACAGGCGTTTGGTCAGGCTGCGTTCCACCGATAGGCCCGCCGTGAGCGGTGCATGATAACGCCCCTTCGGAAGCGAAGTACCCAACGAGGCTTTCAAGGCCCAATCGCGCGTTTTCAGCAAAGCGGCACAGTCCTCCACCGAAGCAGTTCGCAAAGAGGACTCCTGTGTCTGCGCATCATCTTCCGTCCAACGGGCATGCCCCGGACTAAAAGAGCGACGTTCCGCCGCACGATAAGTACCTGAACCTGCCTGCTGGCGGGCTCCGTATTGCCTCTGGCGGATGGTGATGGATACATGTAAGGAAAGAGACTGCTCGTCCACTGCTTGCGTACGAACCTCACCGTCATTGCTGGACGAGAGAACAGAAGCATCCCCGGACGAAATGCTCTGTTGCCCGGAAGGACGGGCGGAAACACCGGCCATCAACGGACTGTCTTCTTGCTGCAAGGGCTCTTCCACTTCCGTCAATGCCTGCTGAGGAAATGCCAAAGGCTCTTGCCCGGTTCCGTCCGGATAGGCCATCCAGACTAACCAAGAGGCCGCGCCCAAAAGCACCAATACCGAGGCTGCCGCCGCCCAATGCCGCAGGCGAAACAGCGTTGCGCGCGACCGCCTTCCGTCCACAAGGACAGGCGCCGACTTCAAGTCGCGCTCCAAGCCCTCCCAGAATCCGTCGCGCACGTCCATCTCTGCGTGCTCCAGACGCGTACGGAACAATTCGTTTATATCACTTCTTTCTCTCATGGGCCATATATTCCTTTATACGTTGTGCCAACAGTTTCTTGGCGCGATGCAACTGCGAGGTAGAAGAATGTTCTTTGATGTGAAGCAACCGGCCGATTTCCTTGTGCGTTTTCTCCTCGAAGACATACAGGTTGAACACCGTGCGGCATCCGTCCGGCAGTTCGGCCACAAAAGCCATCAGCTCGTCTTCGGTCAGGAGTTTACCGGCCTCGGCCGCCTCCGATTCATCGGCTATGTCGGGCAGTTGCTCTTCACACACCACCAAGTGCGAGAAACGCTCTTCCCGACGCAGATAATCCAATGCCTGCGACACCACCACCCTGTGTATCCACCGCTCCAAAGGACATTCGCCCCGGAAGGTGAAGCGGGTGAAGATTTTGATAAAGGCATCGTGCAGCACATCGTGGGCGACGTCCATATTGCCAGTATAACGATAGCACACGGCCAACATCTTGCGGGCATAGAGGGTGTAAAGTTCCTTCCGGGCGGAATCTTTTCCTGCCCGACAACCTTCCACCAACTCTATTTCATTGTCCAATGATACCAAAGTTCCTTTTCTAACGCCTCATCGCGTCGTCTGATTATAAGACGCAACACATAAGGGAATGCTGCGATATAAACAATAAAAGTATGTTAATCTTCTTCGGCAAACCAAGCAAAAACGGAGGCACAGAGCCTGCGCCATTGTCGGTCAGGCTCTGTGCCTCCGTTTCTGTTCTTGTCAGCGGCGTGCCGGATGGTTCAGCAAGCCTTAAAGCTCATGTCCAGCCCCTTGACCGAATGGGTGAGAGCACCTACCGAAATGTAGTCCACGCCACACTCTGCATAATCGCGCAAAGTGTCGAAGGTGATGCCGCCCGACGATTCCGTCTCATAGCGTCCGCCCACCATCTCTACGGCCTTCTTGGTCATTTCGGGCGTAAAGTTGTCGAACATGATGCGGTCTACGCCGCCAAGGTCGAGCACTTGCTGCAGTTCGTCCAGGTTGCGCACTTCGATTTCTATCTTCAGGTTCTTGCCTTTCTCCTTGCAGTATTCCTTGGCACGGAGTATGGCCTTGTCGATGCCGCCTGCAAAGTCCACATGATTGTCCTTCAAGAGAATCATGTCAAACAGGCCGATGCGGTGGTTCTCTCCCCCGCCAATCTTCACAGCCATCTTTTCGAGGATGCGCATCCCCGGGGTGGTCTTGCGCGTGTCGAGCACGCGGGTATGAGTACCGCTGAGTTTTGAGGCATACTTGTGGGTCATGGTGGCTATGCCGCTCATGCGCTGCAGGATGTTGAGCATCAGGCGCTCTGTCTGCAACAACGACTGCACCTTGCCTTCCACCACCATGGGCACGTCGCCCGGTTTCACCTCGGCGCCGTCGTTGATGAATACCTCTACTTTCAGCGTCGGGTCGAAGCGGCGGAACACTTCTTTGGCCACCTCAATGCCGGCCAGGATGCCAGGTTCCTTAATCAGAAGTTTGGATTTGCCCATCGCCGTGGCGGGGATGCACGAAAGCGTGGTATGGTCGCCATCGCCTATGTCTTCGGCAAAAGCCAGGTCTATCAACCGGTCTATCAATTCTTGTTCCTTTGTCATTGTTCTGCTTTCTCTATTCTTATTTGATGAATATAATATTTGTTCTGAATACGCCGGAAGAAGCAGTTCACCCGGAACACGCCTTTCACCGTCCGCAAAGTGCCCACAATAAAGCTCGATTCGCCCCGTTTGCCTTCGTGGTTCACCTCAAACCCTTTCACCTGATTGTCACGGAAAAAGGCTGCCAACGCGCCGCGCGCCGACGCTTTGTCGGCACTGGCCGTCTCGCCTTGGATAATCAGGTCGACCTGTTCGCCCAGATACCTGTCGAACTCCTGCGGGTTGCCTTTCTTAAAGGCCACCACCACGCCCACGGGTATGTCTTGCGCACAGGCTAATGTCAACCAGACAAAAAGACCGGTCAATAACAGAAGTATCCGCTTTCCCATGTCTATAAGCTTTAATGATAGGGCAAAGGTACACAATTCTTGCAAAAGACAAGACAAAATGCACAGAAAATGAACGTAAAAGCCTACAGACCGCCCCACAGAGGACACCCGGACGCGACATGCCCCTTTCAGAAATCCTCGCCGAAGAAGCGCAGCCGCGCCCGCAACCGGGCTATCTCGCGCTGCATCTCGCCCATCCGTTCCAGCAAATGATGAATGGCGTCGATGCCTTCCATGTTGATGGAAAGGTCATAATACAAGCGGCTGTACCGCTCCACGTCCGGCAACTGCGAAAAGGGCAGGCACCGCTCTCCGTCTTCCGTGCAGACATCTATCAGCCCGCCCTCTTGCAGCAGGTCGATAAACGAAGGCTCAATGTGGCATTTGTCACAATAGTCGCTGATCACAATCAAATCGTTCTGTATCATGCTACTCTTCTCCTTTCTTAGTTCATGCTTTTCATTTGCTGCAACAAGTCTTTCTGACGTTCTGTCAGATGCTCGGGCAGGTGCACGCGATAGGTCACAATCAGGTCGCCCGCCTCGCCTTCCTGCTTATAGACAGGGAACCCCTTGCCCTTGAGGCGCACCTTGCTGTCCGGCTGCGTCCCCGGTTTTACTTTCAGCTTCACCTGGCCGTCCAACGTGTTCACCAACTGCTCGCCGCCCAGCAAGGCCGTGTAGAGGTCGATGCTGACGTCTTCGTAAAGGTCGTTGCCCATCCGGCGGAACACGGGGTCGTCGGCAATCACAAAAGTGATGTAGAGGTCGCCCGCAGGGCCGCCGTTCACGCCCTCGGCGCCATAGCCCTTGAGTTTGATGACCTGCCCGTCGGCCACGCCTGCGGGGATGGTGATGCGCACCTGCTTGCCGTTGACGTTGAGCACCTCCTTATGCGTCTGTGCAGCGTCGCGCAACGACAGGTGCAACTCCGACTGATAGTCTTGCCCGCGGAAGCCGCCACGCGCGCCCGCGCCCCGTCCTCCGGCACGATGGCCGAACAACTCCTCGAAGAAGTCCGAGAAACCGCCTGCGCCATGCCCCGTGAACTCCTGTCCGTCCGAAGAATACCAGTACGTGCCGTTCCCGTCCGTATGGAATCCCTCTCCGCCGCCGAATCCGCCGAAGCCTCCGGCCTGACGGGCACGCTTCTGCGCCTCGAACTCGTCGGCCTGCTTCCAATGCTCGCCGTACTCGTCGTACTTCTTACGTTTGTCCGGGTCGCTCAACACCTCGTTGGCCTCGTTGATAGCCTGAAACTTCTCCTTGGCCGACGGGTCGTCCGGATTCAGGTCAGGGTGATATTTGCGTGCCAACCGGCGGAAGGCCTTCTTGATATCATCCTGAGATGCCGTTTTGTCTACTCCAAGTACCTTGTAATAATCAATATAAGCCATAATTCATCCTTTCTGTTTTACGGGGAAAGCGCAAAATACACACCAATCCCCGCGTCTATATGTTAAATATACCAAATAACAAAGGACGCGCTTCCGCCCGGTCAACCGGCAGGAAACGCATCCTTCACATGCCTCGCGCGGGTGCCAGGGCCCGCTTTTTCCAAGGCTTAAGTCCCAGCTTCCCAGGACTTAAGTTCCAGCAACCGGGGACTTAAGTTCCAGCTTCCTGGGACTTAAGCGCCAGCTTCACGCTTGTCAGCAACTCGGAAATGTCGTCTTCGGTCGTATCAAACGACGTAACCAGACGAATCTCGTTGGCCGGTTCGTTCCAGAAATAAAAGAAGTATTTCTTCCTCAACTCGTCTATGACCGGCCGCGGGAGGGTGAGGAACAGCTGGTTGCTCTCCACCTTCTGCGTAAAACGCACTCCGGGAAGGCCGCTCAATGCTTCGTAAAGGCGACGGGCCTGGGCGTTGGCATGAGCCGCGTTCTTCCGCCACAAATCGTCCGTCAGGTAGGCCGTGAACTGGCAGGAAAGGAAACGCATCTTGGAGGCCAACTGTGCCGACTGCTTGCGCACGAACCGTGCCTTGTCCCGCAAAGCCGGGTTGAACACCACCACGCATTCGCCCATCATCAGGCCATTTTTGGTGCCGCCAAAGCTCAGGACGTCCACCCCGGCATCCACCGTCAGCTGGCGGAAAGTCTTGTCCAACGCCACACAGGCATTGGCCAAGCGGGCGCCGTCCATGTGCAGATACATGCCGCAGGAGTGAACTTCGTCGGCCAGGGCGCGGATTTCGGACGGCGTGTAGACCGTGCCCAACTCGGTGCATTGCGAAATATAAAGGACACCGGGCTGCGAATGGTGCTGCTCGCCAAAGTTGCACAGGTAGGGGCGCACCAGCTCGGGCGTCAGCTTGCCGTCCGGCGTCTGTATGGGCCGAATCTGACAACCCGTCATGCGCACCGGGGCCCCGCACTCGTCCACATAGATATGGGCAGTCTCGGCGCACAAGATGGAATGATAGGGCTGCGTGCAAAGTTGCAGGGCCACCACGTTGCTCCCCGTGCCGTTGAAAACAAAAAGGGGCTCGCAGTCGGGTGTAAATGCTTCGCGTATCTTTCTCACGGCTTCTGCGGTCCAAGGGTCGTCGCCATAGCCCACAGCATGGTCTTGGTTGGCCCGAAGCAAAGCCTCCACCACCTGGGGATGTATGCCGGAATTGTTATCGGATGCAAAACTTCTCATGACTGTTCGGATAATGAAAAAAGAAAGGCCACGGCATCCACACCTTGATGCGGGCACCGCGGTCTTCTATCTTTATATTATGGAATCAGGGGAAAATCACTGATTACATCATGCCGCCCATGCCGGGGTTCATCGGCATTTCGGGCTTCTCTTCCTTCTTCTCGACGATGACACACTCCGTGGTCAGGAACATGCCGGCGATAGAAGCAGCGTTTTCCAGAGCGACACGCGTCACCTTGGCGGGGTCAACCACGCCAGCCGCATGCAGGTTCTCGTAGACGTCCGTGCGGGCGTTGTAGCCAAAGTCGCCCTTGCCTTCGCGCACCTTCTGTACGACCACGGCTCCCTCCTTACCAGCGTTCTGCACAATCTGGCGGAGCGGTTCCTCGATGGCGCGCTTAATGATTTCAATACCCGTCGTCTCGTCTGCATTGTCGCCCTTCAGGCCTTCCAGCGCATCGAGGGCACGGATGTATGCCACGCCGCCACCCGGAACGATGCCTTCCTCAATAGCCGCACGAGTGGCACGCAGGGCGTCGTCCACACGGTCTTTCTTCTCCTTCATTTCCACCTCGGAAGCAGCACCCACGTAGAGCACAGCCACACCGCCGGACAACTTGGCCAGACGTTCCTGCAATTTCTCGCGGTCGTAGTCGGACTTCGTAGCGGCAATCTGAGCCTTGATTTGCTCGCAACGCTCGTGGATGTTCTCCTTGTTGCCGTTGCCGTTGACGATGGTCGTGTTGTCTTTCGTAATGGTCACCTTCTCGGCACTGCCCAGCATCTCGATGGTGGCCTGTTCCAGTTTCAGACCCTTCTCTTCGCTGATAACTACACCACCGGTCAATACGGCGATATCTTCCAGCATTTCCTTACGACGGTCGCCGAAGCCCGGAGCCTTGACAGCGCAAATCTTCAGCTGGCTGCGCAGACGGTTGACAACCAAGGTAGTCAAAGCCTCGCTGTCCACATCTTCTGCGATGACCAACAACGGACGGCCGGTCTGCACGGCGGGTTCCAGGATGGGCAGGAAGTCCTTCAGGTTGGAAATCTTCTTATCGTAAATCAGGATGTACGGGTTCTCCATCACGCACTCCATCTTCTCCGTGTTCGTCACGAAGTAGGCAGAAAGGTAACCGCGGTCGAACTGCATGCCTTCCACTACGCCGATGGTAGTATCCGTGCCCTTGGCCTCTTCGATGGTGATAACGCCATCCTTCGACACCTTACGCATAGCGTCGGCAATCAACTTACCGATTACAGGGTCGTTGTTGGCGGATACGGTGCCCACCTGCTCAATCTTCTCGTAGTTGTCGCCTACCGTTTCAGACTGCGACTTGATGGATTCAACCACCTTTGCCACGGCCTTGTCGATACCGCGCTTGATGTCGATGGGGCTTGCGCCGGCCGTTACGTTCTTCAAGCCTTCGGCTACGATGGCCTGTGCCAAGACTGTGGCCGTCGTCGTGCCGTCGCCGGCATCGTCGCCCGTCTTGCTGGCCACTTCCTTCACGAGTTGTGCACCCGTGTTCTGGTAGGCATCAGCCAATTCCACTTCCTTGGCCACCGTCACGCCGTCTTTCGTGATGTGCGGCGCACCAAACTTCTTCTCGATGATGACGTTACGGCCTTTCGGACCCAGAGTTACTTTGACGGCGTTGGCCAATGTATCAATGCCCTTCTTCAGTTGGTCGCGGGCATCTATGTTAAACAAAATCTCTTTTGCCATGATGTTTCTGTTTTTTATCGGTTAAGTTTTGTTCTATCGTTATCGGTTTATCCCAGCACTGCGAGCACGTCGCTCTGACGCATGATGAGGTATTTCGTGCCGTCCAGTTCGAGCTCCGTGCCAGCATACTTGCCATAGAGCACCTGGTCGCCCACCTTCAATACCATTTCTTCGTCCTTGGTACCGTTACCGGCTGCCACCACTTCGCCTCTCAGCGGTTTTTCTTTAGCGGTATCGGGAATAATGATGCCGCCCACTGTCTTTTCTTCTGCGGGTGCAGGGAGTATCAGCACTCTGTCTGCCAAAGGTTTAATGTTCATAATCGTTACGTTTTATATGTTATACATTTATAATTTGTTTTCTACGCTTTTCTTTTGCCTGCCACAAGCAAGCGCCTAAGACTTTACGAAAAGCGTGCCAAACACAAAAAATGTGACACAAGGCGCAGGATCATGCCAAAAAGTCAGCACCGGTCTGACAACTTGCGGACATTCCCACCTACAGACCCGACCGCCAACTGACCACGCTTCACGTGCCGTATTTCCCCCTGCGGACACATCGAACCCGCGCAACAGAGGGAAATTTTAGTAGTCAGCCTTTCTGCTTGCCGGGCAACTCTATCACTTCCAGATCGCGGAACTGACCGTTGTCGACGACCAGCCTGACCAATGTGCGTACCTGATGGAAGCCCTGCATGCCTGCCGCGCCGGGGTTGATGTGGAGCATACCCAGTGCCTTATCGTACATCACCTTCAGGATGTGCGAATGTCCGCTGACGAACAGTCGGGGCGGATGTGCCCGCAGACTGCCAACGATGGAAGGGTCGTAACGGCCGGGGTAGCCCCCGATGTGTTTCATCAGCACCTCGGCCCCGTCCACAGTAAAGCGCAAAGTCTGGGGATAAAGCCGACGGATGTCCTGTCCGTCGATGTTACCATAAACGGCACGTAGCGGGCGGAAGGCAGCCAAACGTTCGGCCACTTCGAGCGAACCGATGTCGCCCGCGTGCCAAATTTCGTCGCAGGGGTCGAAGTACGTCAGGTATTTATCGTCCCAATAGCCATGGGTGTCAGAAAGCAATCCGATTCGGGTCATAATCCATCTCTGTTCATCTGTTAAAGAAACCGGCGACAAAGATACGCTTTTTGCCCCGCCCGGCCATCCCTGCCTGCGTTTTGTTTTGTAACAGGTTTGTAACATCTATGACAAGGCCGTGTAACACGGATTCCGTTCCTTTGCACCCGAAAGCTGGAGTAAATAGAATCACACATTAAATATAATAGCATTATTTTATGGAAACTATCTACTTGTGCATCGTCATCTTCCTAGGCGTGCTGGCCGTATTCGACCTGCTGGTGGGCGTGGCCAACGATGCAGTGAACTTCCTCAATTCGTCCGTCGGCTCCAAGGCGGCATCGTTCCGGACCATGCTCGTGCTGGCCAGCATCGGCGTCTTCATCGGCGCGTCGCTAAGCAACGGCATGATGGACATCGCGCGGCACGGCATCTACCAGCCGCAATTCTTCTACTTCGACGAGCTTATGTGCATCCTCCTGGCCGTGATGCTGACGGACGTGGTGCTGCTCGACGTGTTCAACACAATGGGCTTGCCGACATCCACCACCGTCTCGATGGTGTTCGAGCTGCTGGGCGGCACGTTCGCCCTGGCTTTGGTGAAGACTTTGGGCAGCGACGAGTATTCGATGGGCCAGCTCATCAACACGGACAAGGCCTTGCAGGTCATCATGGCGATATTCGTCTCCGTGGCCATCGCCTTCTTCTTCGGCATGATTGTGCAATATCTGGCACGCGTCATCTTTACCTACAATTATAAGAAGCATTTGAAGTACAGCATCGCCCTCTTCGGAGGCGTGGCCGCCACGTGCATCATCTATTTCATGCTTATCAAGGGTCTGAAGGACAGTTCCTTTATGACGGCCGAGGTGAACGACTGGATTCACCAGCACTCTTTCACCATCATGATAGGCCTCTTCGTGTTCTTCACCATCCTGATGCAGATACTGCACTGGTGCCGGGTCAATGTCTTCAAGATTGTGGTAATGATGGGTACCTTCGCCTTGGCCTTGGCCTTCGCGGGCAACGACCTGGTGAACTTCATTGGCGTGCCTTTGGCCGGCTACGATGCCTACACGGACTACATGGCCAACGGCCAGGCTGCCGGCACAGACGGCTGGCTGATGGGCTCGCTGCTCGGCTCGGCCAAGACGCCGTGGTACTTCCTCGTGGCCGCCGGATGCGTGATGGTCTACGCCTTGTGGACTTCCAAAAAGGCACACAACGTCATCCAGACCGAAGTATCCTTGGCCCGCCAGGACGAGGGTGAAGAAGGCTTCGGCTCCACGCCCATCGCCCGCCGCCTGGTGCGTTACAGCATGGGCTTGGCCAACGGCCTGAGCAAAATGACCCCTGAGAGCACCAAACGCTGGCTCGACACCCGCTTCCGCAAGGAAGAACTGACGCTGGAAGACGGCGCGGCATTCGACCTTGTGCGCGCTTCGGTCAACCTCGTGCTCTCCTCGCTGCTCATCGCGCTGGGCACGTCGCTCAAACTGCCGCTGTCCACCACCTATGTCACCTTCATGGTGTCTATGGGTACGTCGCTGGCCGACCGTGCCTGGGGTCGCGACTCGGCTGTCTACCGCATCACGGGCGTGCTGAGCGTCATCGGCGGCTGGTTCATCACGGCAGGCGCGGCGTTCACCATCTGCTTCTTCGTGACCATGGTTATTCACTTTGGCGGGGTCGTGGCCATCGTCGCCCTGATAGGCGTAGCCGTCTACTCGCTTATCCACAGCCAGATGATGTTCAAGAAACGCAAGCAGAAGCAAGTGGGCCAGGACACTGTCCGCCAAATGCTCCAGAGCCAGGACAACGCCGAAGTGCTCTCCCTGCTGCGCCAGCACACCCGCGAGGAGCTGACCAAAGTGGTGAGCTTCACGCAAGAGAACTTCGAGCGTACCGTTACTTCCTTCCTGCATGAGAATTTGCGCGGCCTGCGTCGGTCTATGGGTTCGGTGAAGTTTGAAAAGCAACTCATCAAGCAGATGAAGCGCACCGGCACCCTGGCCATGTCGCGCCTGGACAACCAGACCGTATTGGACAAAGGGCTGTATTACTTCCAGGGCAACGACTTCGCCAGCGAGCTGGTCTACAGCATCGGCCGCCTGTGCGAACCGTGTTTAGAGCACATCGACAACAACTTTAAGCCGCTGGACGCCATCCAGAAAGGCGAGTTCGGAGACGTGAGCGAGGACATCACCAACCTCTTGCAGGCCAGCCGTCAGGTTATAGAAGACAACAACTACAACCACCTGAACGACATCGTGCGCAAGGCCAACGACCTGAACGGGCAACTTTCGCACCTGAAGCGCGAAGAGTTGCAGCGCATCCAGAGCCAAAGCGGCAGCATCAAGGTGAGCATGGTCTACCTGACGATGATTCAGGAAGCGCAAAACGTGGTGACCTATGCCACCAACCTGCTGAAGGTAAGCCGCAAGTTCCAGACTGAAGACAACAACGAAATGTCGCGCTGAGACAGCACGGCAGACACAGATTCTATATCACTCAGCTTACTTTGACGCCGGCCTCCCGCCTGAAGGGGGGCCGGCGCTTTTTTATGACGGGTCACACGCCGGACGGACGCAGACGCTGGAGCATCACGACATCCTTGAACGTATCTCCCACGCGCCACCACTCCTTCAGCAAGCCGCACGCCACGAAACCGCACGAACGGAAGAGGCGGAGGCTGACCTCGTTGTCCACCGGAATGCGGGCCGCCAGCTGGCGGAGAGCCAGAAAGCCAAAGGCATACTCGCACAACAGCGTCAGGGCCTCGCGCCCGTATCCCCGGCCACGGTGGGCACGCCCCACCCAGATGCCCACCTCGCCGCGGGCATGCAAGGGCGAGAAGTCGGAAATGTCCACGATGCCCACGGTGGCCCCCGAATCCCGCTCGGTCACCATGAGGCGCAGCTGGCGGTCGGCGTAGATGTCGCACTGGCAGCTTTCGATGTAGCGTCGCAGGGCAAAACGCGAATACGGCGAGTCAACGTCCGTGACATCCCAGCTGTCCGAATCGTTCTCCACCTCATACATAAAATCCAGGTCTTCCGGTTCGACGGCGCGCAGGCAAAGCCGCTCTCCCTGAAAAAAAGCATGTGCCATCCTCTTCCCTCCTCCTTCTTATTTCCCGGGATTCTTGTCGATGTGCAGCTCGCTGCGCAAGCGCTTCTCGCCCGGCACGCAAAACAGCAAAGCCACCAAGGCTATCAGGCCGCACAGCAGACACTTGTCGCTCAGCAAAAGCGCATAGCCCGCGAAGCCGGCCAACGCAGGCAGGAACAGCAGGGCCAACCGCCCCAAGCTCCAGGCCGCATAGAGGCGCAGAGCACGGTCGGCCCGCGCGCGGTCTATCTGCCGCTCCAGCACCCACGCAAAGAGCTTCAGGGCCAGCGGCACGCAGACCACGGTCAGCAAGATGACCACCGTTTCGCCCGCATACGTCGCCCGCACATCGCCAGCATACAGGCCTGTCCACGACAACCCGCACTCCGAACAGATGCCCACGAGCAGCGGCAACACCCAGGCCAAGGCATACCACGCCTTCAGGCCCACGACGACACGTCTGATTTGTTCCTCCATATTCTCCGATTCCAGATAATTAATAATCAATTAGCCACATTTAGTTGATGCGATGCCGGGAGTTAGAAGGAGTCTGAGGGAGTTAGAAGGAGTTATAGGCCAATACCGTTGACAGATATTCACCCTGCTATTGTCCTCCAACTCCCTATAACTCCTTCTATCTCCCCAAGATTGTATCATTTCATTTTGAGCACTACTTATGCAGTATGTACAGTTACAAACTCCCGCTGAAAGGCGTGCGGTTGACAATGCTGCGCCCCAAGGTCACCTCGTCGGCATACTCCAGCTCGTCGCCCACGGCGATGCCCCGGGCAATGACGGACAGCTTCACGCCCGTGGGCTCCAGCTTGCGGTAGATGTAGAAGTTGGTCGTATCGCCCTCCATCGTGGTGCTCAGCGCCAGGATGACCTCGCGGATGCCCCCCTGCCTGACGCGCTGCACCAGGCTGTCAATCTGCAAGTCGCCCGGCCCGATGCCGTCGATGGGCGAGATGACGCCGCCCAACACGTGATACAGGCCGTGGTATTGCTGCGTGGCCTCGACGGCCATCACGTCGCGGATGTTTTCCACCACGCACACGGTGGAAGCGTCGCGCTGCGGGTTGGAGCAAATGCGGCACGTCTCGGTGTCCGAAATGTTGTGGCACACCTTGCAAAACTTGGCCTCGCGCTTCAGGGTCACGATGGCCCCGGCGAAAGACTCCACCGCCGCCGCATCCTGGCGGAGCAGATGGAGCACCAGGCGCATGGCCGTCTTCCGCCCCACGCCCGGCAGCTTGGCAAACTCGCCGACGGCTTTTTCCAGTAATACCGATGGATATTGTTCGTTCATCTTTCAGTCTTAGTTTCTACCGCCGCAAAGATACGACAAAAAAGCGAAACAGAGCGCGGCCCTGTCCGCACAATCCGTCCCGTGCCGACCGCCCGACCGGGGACTTAAGTCCCTGCCACCGGGCGTTACTATGCCACCGACCGGGCGTTACTACGCCAGCTTCCTGGGACTACTACGCTACTAAACGCTGACAGTCAACCCGTTTCCTGCAGCTTCGGGATGCCCCGGCTGACGGGGCCGACGGGCGGCGCGGCGTCTTTTCTGCCCCAAACGGCGGACAGAACCATCTTTTTCCCTAAATTTGTCCCCCGAATCAACCCCAAAGACACCCGACATGAAGACTCTCTTACTGGTGGTGGGGCGCACGGTAGAGCCCCACTTCGTCACCGCCATCAACGACTACGTGCAGCGCACGCGCCGCTACCTCCCGCTGGACATCGAGGTCATCCCCGAACTGAAGAACACGCGGAGCCTGTCCGCCGACCTGCAAAAGGAACGCGAAGCCGACCTGATTCTGCGTGCGTTGCAACCGGGCGACACGGTGGTTCTGCTGGACGAAGGAGGCAAAGAGATGCGGTCGGTGGATTTTGCCCAATGGATGAAGCAAAAGATGAACACCGTGTCCCGGCGCCTGGTGTTCGTGGTGGGCGGCCCCTACGGCTTCTCCCCGCGCGTCTATGCGGCGGCCCAGGAGAAGGTGTCGCTCTCGCGCATGACTTTCTCGCACCAGATGGTGCGCCTCATCTTCGCGGAGCAGCTCTACCGGGCCATGAGCATCCTGCACGGCAGCCCCTATCACCACGAGTAAAGGCCCCCGCCCGACGCACGCACGCACCCCGGCTTGTTTATTAAAAAGAAAAGGCGTATATTTGCCCCATCACTAAAAAACCGATTGAAACAATGAAAACAGCTCTCATATCCGGCATTACCGGGCAAGACGGCTCGTTCCTGGCCGAGTTCCTGCTGCAGAAAGGCTATGAAGTGCACGGCATCCTGCGCCGTTCCTCTTCCTTCAACACGGGACGCATAGAGCACCTCTATTTTGACGAATGGGTGCGCGACATGAAACAGAAGCGGCAGGTCAACCTGCACTATGGCGACATGACGGACAGCAGTTCGCTCATCCGCATCATCCAGCAGGTGCAGCCGGACGAGATTTACAACCTGGCGGCGCAAAGCCACGTGAAGGTGAGCTTCGACGTACCCGAATACACGGCCGAAACGGACGCCGTGGGCACGCTGCGCATGCTGGAGGCCGTGCGCATCCTGGGCCTGGAGAAGAAGACACGCGTCTACCAGGCCTCCACGTCCGAACTCTTCGGCAAGGTGCAGGAGATTCCCCAGCGGGAGACCACGCCCTTCTATCCCCGCAGCCCCTACGGAGTGGCCAAGCAATACGGATTCTGGATTACGAAGAATTATCGCGAGAGCTACGGGATGTTTGCCGTCAACGGCATCCTCTTCAACCACGAGAGCGAGCGCAGGGGCGAGACCTTCGTGACGCGCAAAATCACCTTGGCAGCCGCCCGCATCGCCCACGGCCTGCAAGACAAGCTCTACCTGGGCAACCTCAACGCCGGACGCGACTGGGGTTATGCCAAGGACTACGTGGAATGCATGTGGCTGATGCTGCAACACCCCGTGCCCGAAGACTTTGTCATAGCCACGGGCGAGATGCACACCGTGCGCGAGTTTTGCACGCTGGCTTTCCACGAGGCAGGCATCAACCTCGGCTGGGAGGGAGAAGGATTGCACGAAAAGGGCATTGACACGCGCACGGGCCGCACGCTCATCGAGGTAGACCCCAAATATTTCCGCCCTGCCGAAGTAGAGCAGCTGCTGGGCGACCCCACCAAAGCCAAGACCCTGCTGGGATGGAACCCGCGGAAAACGAGCTTCGAGGAACTGGTCGGCATCATGGTGCGGCACGACATGGAGCATATATAAGCTGACTATACTCCGCTACCACCTCCCCCTTCGGGTACTCCTCCTCCCCGGAGGAGGAGAATTTGGTTACCACTATGCGTTTCGACACGCCCGCGAGGTCAGCTCTTCTCTTTGATGAATCCCATGCGGTAGGCCGCCAACAGCTTTTCCAAATCGGCAATCTGCGTAATCAGTTCGGCCCCCTTGTCGGTGTCTTTCACCATCATGCGCTGTGAGTTAAACTCCACCAGGAACGTGGTAGACTTGATGTCCAGGCCTTCCTCGATGGCTTTCTGCCGGCTTTGGAAAGGCTCGTGCTGCACCAATTGCAGCCCGTGTGAATGGTACACCAGGGTATATCCGGCTATGCCCGTCTCCGGCTGGTAAGCCTTGGAAAAACCTCCGTCTATCACCAGCAGCTTGCCTCCGGCCTTCACCGGCTTCTCGCCCTTGAGCGTCTTCACCGGCACATGTCCGTTGATGATGTGCGAGTGAGGCCCCGGCTGCACGCCAAACTCCAGCAGGATGCGGTCGCAGGTCTCGGCCTCGTTGCGCAGCGTATAATAGTAGCCTTTCGTCTCTTTGCACAGCTCGGGCTGGCCTACGAAATAGCGCTCGAAGGTGGCCATCTTGTCCTTGTCGAACGAAGGCGCGTCCGGCCCGCACCACAGGTACCACATGTAGTCCACGGCGAAAGCCTTCTGCGGGGTGCCTTCCTCGCCAAAGTAGGCCGCACGAATCAGCTGGTCGGTCTTCTGCAAGAGCTTGTGTCCCCAGTATTCTTTCCCGTTGATGGCCACGTGCTTGAAACTGCCGTCGGCATTGAGGGGCACGGAGGCGTGGTAAAGCAGGTTGCTGTTGCACACCAGATACATGCCGCCGTAGGTGTAGAGGCAGCGCATGTGTTTCTTCAGTTTCTCGCTGTTCATGAACGAAGCGTGGATTTTGTCCACCAGTTCCTGCTCTTCTTCGGTCAGGCGATAGGGATGCGCGGGGTCTACCGTGGGGAAACGCGCGTCGCGCAAGGGATACTCCCGACCCTCGTACACGAAGACGCCCCGGCCGAAGTCTATCTGATGGAGCAGTTTGCGCCCGCCCATGCCGAATTCGGGCCGACGGTCGATGATGGCCGCCTCCAGCTTAAGCTGGATGATGGTGATGGCCTTGTGCATCTGAGTGATGAGGCGCAGGGTCTTCTCGTTGTGCTGCCCGTCGGAGAAGTCCATCTTCGGGGCAAACACCTCGCACGGGTCGTCGCCATAAGTGTCCATCGCGAAGGTGGCCAGCGGCAGGAGGTTGATGCCGTAGCCGTCTTCCAGCGTGGCCAGATTGCCGTAGCGCATGGAGAGGCGGATGACGTTGGCGATGCAGGCATCGTTGCCCGAGGCGGCTCCCATCCACAGGATGTCGTGATTGCCCCACTGGATGTCGAAGTTGTGATAGTCGCACAGCGTGTCCATGATGATGTGCGCTCCGGGTCCGCGGTCGTAGATGTCGCCCACAATGTGCAGCGAGTCGATGGTGAGCCGCTGGATGAGGTTGCACATGGCCACGATGAAGTCGTCGGCACGCCCGGTGGAGATGATGGTAGAGATGATGACGTTGATGTAGGCCTGCTTGTTGGGGTCGACACTGGACTCGTGCAGCAGCTCTTGGATGATGTAGGAGAACTCCTGCGGCAGGGCCTTGCGCACCTTCGAGCGGGTGTATTTCGACGATACGTTCTGACACACCTTCACCAGTTGGTTCAGGGTGATTTGATACCAGTCGTCCAAATCGCGCTCCCCGGCCTTGACGAGCTGCAGTTTTTCTTCGGGATAATATATCAGCGTGCAGAGCTCCTTCTTCTCGCTCTCCCGCAGGGTGTGGGCAAAGATTTCGTTCACCTTGCGCTTCACGGCGCCCGAGCCGTTTTTAAGCACATGCTGGAAGGCTTCGTATTCCCCGTGTATGTCCGTAAGGAAGTGCTCCGTGCCCTTGGGCAGGTTCAGGATGGCTTCCAAGTTGATGATTTCCGTACTTGCGTCGGCAATGGTCGGGAAGCTGCGCGAGAGCAACTGCAGGTAGCGCAGGTCGCCGACGATGGATTCAGGACTGATGTTTCCCATATACCTATGTAGTGATTAAAACGTTGCTTGCCGGAAACGTGCCGTCCCGGTCGTCGCTCCCAGCATCCGCAAAGGTAAACATTCGCTCGTATTCCACCAAATATCCCTTGCGGAAATGCCGGGACAAAGCGCCGCGCTACTGCCTGCCGCGGCCTGAAGGCGTGGGAAAGGGGATTGGTTTTCAGTGTTTAGTGGGACAGTATCTCCCAGTTGCTGGCATAGTACTTCCCGCTCGCTGGGACTATAACGCCAGCGAGCGGGAAGTATAGTCCCACGAAACAGGAAACATAAGGGGGCTGCGTCCGGAAAGGAACGGATGTTTAGAGCATGAACATCAGCACCATCTGGGCAATGATGACCCGCAGGAACATGCAAAGGGGATAGACCGTGGCATAGGCCACCGAAGGATTGTCGCCCGCAATGGTGTCGTTGGCATAGTTCAGCGCCATGGGGTTGGCCATGCTGCCGCACAACATGCCCACCGTAGAGCCGAAATCCACCTTCAGCGACTTGAAGGCCAGCGCGCCCACCAGCAGTACGGGCACCACGGTGAGCACGAAGCCGGTGCCTATCCACAAAAGACCTTCGGGACGAAACACCGTTTCGAAGAAATGTTCTCCCGCATCCAGCCCCAGGCAGGCCAGGTAGAGCGAAAGGCCCAGGGAACGGAGCATGAGGTTGGCGCTGCGGGTGGTATAGGTAATCATGTGCAGGCGCGGGCCGAACGTGCCGATGAGGATGCCCACGATGATGGGGCCGCCGGCCAGGCCCAGCTTCACCGGGACGCTCATGCCGGGCAGCGAAATGGGGATGGCCCCCACCATCAGTCCCAGCACAATGCCGATGAACACGGCCACCAGGTTGGGCTCCTTCAGGCTCTTCACCACGTTGCCCAACACCCGCTCCACGTTGTGCAAGGCGGCAGCCTCGCCCACCACGGTCAGGCGGTCGCCCAGCTGGAGGCGCAGTCCGGCCGTGGCCAACAGCTGCACGCCGCTGCGATAGATGCGCGTGATGTTCACCCCATAGATGTTACGCAGGTGCAGCGAGCCCAGTTTCTTGCCGTTCAGTTCGGGACGGGTCACGACGATGCGCTGCGAGATGAGCTGGCTGTCGATGGCATTCCAGTCGATGTCTTCCTTGTTCCAGTCGGTATGCTCCTGCTCGCCGAAGAGCACGGTCAGCGTAGGCGCCGCCTTTTCGGACGTAATCACCAGCAGGCGGTCGCCCTCCTGAATCACGGTGTCCGACGTCGGAATGGTCACCTTGCCGCTCCGCCACAGACGCGAAATAACGAACTTGGCATAGTGCAACTCGCCTATTTCTTTGATATTCTTGTTGAATATAGCCGGGTTGTGCACCTGGAAGGCTGCGATATAGGGTTTGTTGACATCTTCTTTCTCCTTCTCCTGCAAATCGGCAGGCCGGGTGAGGAACTTGCGCATCAGCAGGATGGCCAGGATAACGCCTACCACACCCAACGGATAGGTCACGGCGCAGCCCAAAGCCGGGCCGGCTGCATCCAGGCCGAACTGCTTCAACGTTTGCTGGGCGGCGCCCAAGGCTGGCGTGTTGGTGGTGGCTCCGCACAGAATCCCCACCATGTCGGGCAGGGAAATGCCCAACACATAACTGCCCACGATAGTCATCAGCGTGCCCACCAGCACGACGGCCAGCCCCAACATGTTGAGCGTAAGCCCGCCGCTGCGGAACGTGCTGAAGAAACCTGGGCCCACCTGCAACCCCAAGGCATAGACAAAGACCACCAGGCCGAAACTCTCGGCATAGTTCAGCATCTGCGGGTCTATGCGCAGCCCCAAATGCCCGGCCAGAATGCCCATGAAGAACACGAAGGTGACGCCCAACGACACGCCCCAGACATGCACCTTGCCCAATCCCAACCCGATGGCCGAAATAAGGGAAAGCACCACGATGGCCTGCAGGGCCGAAGGCTCCAGAAACAAACTATATAACCAGTCCACAGCTATCCCGATTAAGATTCAATGCCTTTCGCTTTTTCTTTCTTGTGCTGATGCCGGGCGCGCATCACTTCGATGACAGCCGGAAGGATGGAAATAACAATGATGGCCACCACCAGCAACTTCAGGTTCTGCTGCACAAAAGGCAGGTCGCCGAAGAAATAGCCGGCATAACAGAACAAGGCTACCCACAAGGCGCCCCCCACCACATTGTAAAGCATGAAGTAATAGTAGTGCATCTTGCCCATGCCGGCCACGAAAGGCGCAAACGTGCGTACGATGGGCACAAAGCGGGCAATGATGATGGTCTTCCCGCCGTATTTCTTATAGAAGTTGTGCGTCTTTTCCAAATAGCTCTGCTTGAATATCCTGGAATTGGGATTACTGAATAGCTTCTGTCCGAAGAAATGCCCGATCAGATAGTTGCTGGAATCGCCCAGCACTGCAGCGGCAAACACCACCAGCGCCAAGATGTTCACCTCGAGAGGCATGTCGGGCTGGGCGGCAATGGCGCCTGCCACAAACAGCAACGAGTCGCCCGGCAAAAAAGGAGTGACCACCAGACCCGTCTCACAAAAAATCACTGCAAACAAAATGGCATACGTCCACAAATGATATTCCTGCACGATGCTCACCATGTACTGGTCGATGTGCAGAATGAAGTCAATAATAAAGTCCATAAACAATCAATGCATTATCCTTACCATTAATGAAAAAGGCGACCGCAAAGAAGTCCTGCAGCCGCCTAGTCCTGAATTTAATGTAGTGGATACGAGAATCGAACTCGTGTTCCATGCGTGAGAGGCATGTGTCCTAGCCGCTAGACGAATCCACCATTTTCACTTTCTGTTGTACACCCTCAGGGATTCGAACCCTGGACCCACTGATTAAGAGTCAGTTGCTCTACCAACTGAGCTAAGAGTGCAGATTGTCATCGCGGAAGCTGGGGGATTCGAACCCCCGGTACGAGAAAATTCGTACGGCAGTTTAGCAAACTGCTGGTTTCAGCCACTCACCCAAACTTCCTTAGTGACCAGCATTTTTTCAAATGCGGTGCAAAGGTAGGCAAAGTTTCGGATTGGACAAACGTTTTGGAGATATTTTTTCAAAAAAATCTTTTTCCGGCCATAATTGGGATGGTAATCAGTCAAAAAAGCTATCTTTGCGGGGAATAACCCAGAAGACATGGACACATTATTAAAAGAAACTCTCAAGGAAGCCATCGACCGGCGTTACCCGGAAATGGAGACCGAAAGCCGGCACTTGCTGAGCGAAATCATCGTTCGGCGAGAAATGGAGAAGGGAGAAATCGTATTGAAAGAAGGACAAATCAGCCAGAACTTCGTCATTGTGGGCAAAGGCATGGTCCGGCAATTCTACTATAAAAACGGCAAAGACATCACCGAACACTTTTCGCACGAGGGCGACATCGTCATCTGCATTGAAAGCATCCTGAAGCAGGAACCTACCCGACTGATGATAGAAGCACTGGAACCGGGCATCCTCTACCTGCTGCCCGCCGACCAGTTGCTGAAACTGTCGCGAACTTCGTGGGACATCAATATGTTCTATCGGAAGATGCTGGAATTCAGCCTCATCGTGTCGCAAGAGAAAGCCGACTCCTGGCGGTTTGAAACGGCCCGCGAACGATACCTGCACTTGATGAAAACGCAACCCGAAGTCATCAGGCGCGCCCCCTTGGCCCACATAGCCTCCTACCTGCTGATGACCCCCGAAACGCTGAGCCGCGTCCGGGCCGGGGCCTTATGAAAAAGAAGCAGGTACATTGCGAGACCTAAACATGGCTTTGAGACCGCTCAAGTCCCTCTTGAGCCGCCTCAAAGCCATGTTTGGAAACAGCAACAGAACAATTTCAATTTATATCAGAAAGAAAATGCTTGAAAAGTCAGCGAAAATCTACGTAGCCGGCCACCACGGCCTGGTAGGGTCGGCTATCTGGAACAACCTCTTGCAAAGAGGCTATGCCAACCTGGTGGGGAAAAGCCACCGGGAACTGGACCTATTGGACGGAGTGGCCGTCCGCCGTTTCTTCGACGAAGAACAGCCCGACGCAGTGGTTCTGGCCGCCGCCCACGTGGGAGGCATCATGGCCAACCTGCAATACCGGGCAGACTTTATCTACCAGAACCTGCAGATACAGCAAAACGTCATCGGCGAAAGTTTCCGCCACGGGGTGAAGAAATTGCTCTTCCTGGGCAGCACCTGCATCTATCCGCGCGAAGCCCCCCAGCCCATGAAGGAGGAATGCCTGCTCACCTCCCCCCTCGAATACACCAACGAGCCCTATGCCATCGCCAAGATAGCCGGACTGAAGATGTGCGAGAGCTTCAACCTGCAATACGGCACCAACTACATAGCCGTGATGCCCACCAACCTCTACGGACCTAACGACAACTTCCACCTGGAGAACAGTCACGTACTGCCGGCCATGATGCGCAAAATACACCTGGCCAAGTGCCTGAACGAAAACAACTGGGACACCGTGCGCAAAGACCTGAACCTGCGTCCTGTGGAAGGCGTGCGAGGCAGCAACACGCAGCAAGAGATATTGGAAAAGCTGGCCAAGTTCGGCATTACTCCAACAGCGGTCACCTTGTGGGGAACAGGAACGCCGCTGCGCGAATTTCTTTGGAGCGAAGAGATGGCAGACGCCAGCGTACACGTATTATTAAATGTGGACTTCAAGGACACCTATGCCCCTGGCAGCAAGGAGATTCGTAACTGCCACATCAACGTGGGTACAGGCAAGGAACTCAGCATCCGCGAGGTGGCCGAGAAAATCAAGGCGGAAATCGGCTTCAAAGGCGAACTGCGCTGGGATGCTTCCAAGCCCGACGGCACGATGCGCAAGCTGACCGACGTAAGCAAACTGCACGCCTTGGGATGGCATCACAAGATTGAGATTGACGAAGGCATCCACCGACTGTACGAGTGGTACCTAAAGGGTATTTGCATCAACCACAAGAACGAGCAATAATTTATAAGTGGACGAGGTACGAGTTAACAAGACTACAAGGTTCGTTGAACTCAAGGATACAAGTGATAAAACAACGCCCTTGTAGCCTTGTTAACTCGTACCCTCGTCCACTAAATTTCCTCATTTACCGATACTGTATCATCCGACTGATATACTTCCCGATGATGTCAAACTCGATATTCACCACGCTGCCCACCCGGATGGCGTGGAAATTGGTGTGCTCGAAAGTATAGGGGATGATGGCCACCTGGAAAGTGTCGTCCGTCGGGTTGCAGACAGTCAGGCTGACGCCGTTGACAGTGACCGAACCCTTATCTACCGTAATATAACCACGCTTGGCCATCTCCTTGTCGAAGGCATAGCGGAAGGTGAAGTAATAACTACCCTCCGCATCTTCCACGGCTATACATGTGGCAGTCTGATCCACGTGGCCTTGCACAATGTGCCCGTCCAGCCGGCCGTTCATCAACATGCTGCGCTCCACGTTCACCTCGTCACCCACCTGCAGCAGCCCCAGGTTGGAGCGATCCAGCGTCTCTTTCATGGCCGTCACCGTATAGGTGTCATCCGTGAGACCTACCACCGTCAGGCAGACGCCGTTGTGGGATACGCTTTGGTCTATCTTCAATTCATCTACAAACGAACACTTGAACGTGAAGTGCACATTCTCCTGGTCTTTGACCATCGCCACCAGCGTGGCGCATTCTTCTACTATTCCGGAAAACATAAACATTGGTTTTAAACGCGAGACAAAGATACGGAAACTCGCCCGATTTTGGATGGATTTAGGAAGAATAATGTAAACTATTGGGCTTTCAGGGAGATACGCAGCATTATTCCGCATTTGTAAATGTGTGCTTTGAAGCCGTTTTTTGAATAGTTAAGCGAAAAAATTGCTACC
>CASENE010000035.1 GCA_949289265.1 uncultured Bacteroides sp. | reverse complement strand
CGCCCCCGTTGTGCAGGGCGACGAGGCTCATACCTCTTGCACAGTTGCCGGCAAAGCACTGCACGGCCATGTCGGCCATGATGTTGCTCCCGTCCTTGATGTTGGCCGTCTCGCGGAACGGCGAGTCGGTGCCGCTCACGTCGTGGTGGTCGCGCCCCAGCATGATGGGTCCTACCTCACCGCGCCGCACCATGTCGTTGAACTTCAGTGCGATGCGCAGGCGTCCTTCGGCGTCCTGGTAGAGAATACGTGCCTGCGTGCCGACCACGAGGTGGTTCTGCTCCGCATCGCGAATCCAGTTGTAGTTGTCGCGGTCCTGCGCCCGCCGGTTGGGGTCGATGCAAGAGAGTGCTGCCCGGTCGGTCTTCACCAGGTCTTCGTGCCGTCCGCTGAGGCATACCCAGCGGAAGGGGCCGTAGCCGTAGTCGAAGAGTTCCGGGCCCATGATGTCCTCCACGTAGCTGGGGAAGATGAAGCCCTGCTTCGGGTCGCCGCCTCGGGCAATGTCCTTCACGCCGGCGTCGTAGACGGCCTTCATGAACGAATTGCCGTAGTCGAAGAAATACGTGCCGCGCCCTACCAAGGTGCGGATGGCCGCGTAATGCCGTTGCAGACTGGCGTCCACCAAGCCCCGGAACCGGGCTGCGTCTTCGTGCAGCATCCGCGTCCGCTCGTCGAAGGTCAGCCCTGCGGGACAATAGCCGCCTTCGTATACCGCGTGGCACGAGGTCTGGTCGGACAGCAGGTCGATGTGTATATCGTTCCGCACGGCATATTCCAGCAGGTCGACGATGTTGCCGTGGTAGGCGATGGAGAAGGGCCGGCCCTCCCGCATGGCTTCGTGCGCCCGGTCGAAGGCTTCGGGGATGTCTCTTGTCACGCCGCCCACCCAGCCTTGGCGGAGGCGCGTGTCGATGCGCGAACGGTCCACCTCGGCGATGATGGCCGCCGCACCCGCCATCTCGGCCGCCTTGGGTTGCGCGCCGCTCATGCCGCCCAGGCCGGACGACACGAACAGCCTTCCCCGTAGGTTGCCGTCCTGCGGGATGCCCAGCTTCAGGCGTCCGGCATTGAGCAGCGTGTTGAACGTGCCGTGGACGATGCCTTGCGGGCCGATGTACATCCAGCCTCCGGCGGTCATCTGCCCGTAGTTGGCCACACCCAGTTGCATGGCCGTGTGCCAGTCCTCCTGGTTGTCATACAGTCCCACCATCAGGGCGTTGGTGATGATGACGCGCGGCGCGTCGGGGTGCGAGCGGAACAGTCCCAGCGGGTGTCCGCTCTCCACGACCAAGGTCTGGTCCTGCGTCAGTTCCTCGAGATACATCTTGATGAGGCGGTACTGCATCCAGTTCTGGCAGACCTGTCCCGTCTCGCCGTAAGTCACCAGTTCGTAGGGATAGAGCGCGACGTCGAAGGCCAGGTTGTTGTCTA
Source organism: uncultured Bacteroides sp. (assembly GCA_949289265.1). Taxonomy (GTDB): domain Bacteria; phylum Bacteroidota; class Bacteroidia; order Bacteroidales; family Bacteroidaceae; genus Bacteroides. The sequence continues at coordinate 180 of CASENE010000035.1, read as the reverse complement.
TCATCACCTGGAAAGCCTTGCCCTCGATGCACCGTCCCCGGTACTCGTCGATGGGCCGTGCCTTGAGGTCGCCCGCCGGACGGAAGCGGTAGCCGTAGATGCGGCCCCGGGTCCGGAGTTCTTCGAGGAATTCGGGCGCCAGTTGTTCGTGCAGTTCGTTGGGGATGTAGCGCAGGGCGT
>CASENE010000034.1 GCA_949289265.1 uncultured Bacteroides sp. | reverse complement strand
CAGGACAAAGAGCAGGTTGAGGATGATGGTCCACTGCCCCATGGTGAGCGGGGTGAACATGCTGGCCACGTAGGTGACGCTGGTGATGGGCGAGGTGCCCAGGTTGGCTTTGGTAATGTAAGCAATGCCCATGGCGTTGATAAAGAGGGCGATGGCAAAGAGGAGGTAACGCCGGAAGAGATATTTGTTCTGCATACTGTATAAGAGTTTAGATGCTTGCTTTCGCTTAAGCGGGTGCAAAGGTACGGATTTTCCACTTACGTTGTACTGCCTTGCCCTTCCCGTCCCCGTTAACATCCGTTTGCTTTTGTTGAAGTGCGGTTGAACAAGAATCAGCTTTCCCTTTCCGACCTTTGCGTCGTTATAACCCATAAAACCATAAAACGATGAAGAAAGTATGTATCCTGATTATGCTGCTGCTCCCGCTCTGGCTGGGCGCACAAGAGAAAGCCGTTTACCGCATCACCTACGATTGCGACGTCCTGCGCGACAACAAAACGCGGAAAACCTATCGCTGGTACCTGGACATCGGGGAGCGTACCGCCGTCTTCTACAATTCCGCCAACCGCCAATACCTCCAAGAGTCCGAGGCGCTCTACCATTCCGAAGATGTCATGGCAGGCATAGCCGGCCTGCAACAGCTTTGGGCGAAATATCCCAACCGGAACAGCCTGCAGGTCTTGATAGGTAAGCCCAAGGCGGGGAAATATACCTATATGAATAGGATAGGCGCGGACGACCTGAAGTACGAAGAACCCCTGCCGCCGCTGGATTGGACGTTGACGGACAGCATAAAGACCATCTGCGGCTATACGTGCCACCAGGCGAAAGCCGGACTGTATGACCGCACGTGGACGGTGTGGTATTGTCCGGAGCTTCCTCTGTCCTACGGCCCGTATGTGTTGGGCGGACTACCAGGCCTTATCCTGGAGGCGGTGGATGCGGACGGCATTTTCCACTTCACGGCGGTAGGCATCGGGCAGGCTCCGGAGAATACCAAGGTGGAGTTAGGGCCGAGCATACATGACCCCGTGAAGTGTACGCGCAAGAAATACCTCGCCCTGCGCAAGGCTCGTGACGGCCAGAGCTATTCCGACTTGGCGAAGGATGCCTTGGCTGGCTCCGGCGCCAAGATAGTCAAGATAACGGATGCCAGCGGCAATGAGATTACCGACCAGAAGCAACCGAAGAAGAACTATCTGGATTTGGAATAACTGGAATAACCCTATGCGTACACTGGTCCTCATCTTATTATTATCCGTTTGGGGAATGGCAAGGGGAATGGCTCAATCTTCCTTCCGAGGCACGGTACACGATGCTTCCGGCCGTCCGCTCACCGGTGCCAATGTTGTGCTCTATTCGGCGGATGGAAAGATTCTGGCCTATACTTCGGTGGACAAGGAGGGCTGTTTCTCCCTAAAACGCCTGTCCGATGCGGAACGGCTGACCGTCAGTTTCATCAGTTACCAGACTGTCAGCGTGCCGGTGGAGGAGTTCAAGGACGGACAGGACGTCGTGCTGGCGGAATCAGCCTTCCAACTGCGGGAGGTGGTGGCCAAGCCCGAACGCATTACCCAACGGGGAGACACGCTGACTTACTCCGTGGCCAGCTTCAAGCAGGCGCAAGACCGCTCCATTGCCGATGTCATCGCCAAGATGCCTGGACTGGAGGTGAAGCCCAACGGCAGCATTGAGTATCAGGGAAAGGCCATCAACACCTTTTATATAGAGGGACTCGACCTGATGGGCAGCCAGTATGCCTTGGCCAGCAATAATATCCCGGCGGATAAGGTGAGTAGCGTGCAGGTGCTGGAACATCATCAGAAAGTGAAATCCCTGCGCGGGGTCAGCTTCAGCGAGCAGGCGGCGCTCAACATTGTGCTGAAGGAGGATGCCAAATCGGTATGGACCGGGTTGGCGGACTTGGGCGTGGGAGTGGCGGACAAAGGTGAAGGCATGACGTATGACAACCGCCTGATGGGGATGCAGTTCAACAAGCGTTTCCAAACCTTGATGATGTACAAGAACAACAACACGGGCACCGACATCGGCCACGAGGTGCGGGACATTGCCGACCTGGGCGGCTATCAGGCCGAGGCGGGACTCCTCAGCCTGATGGAATTGGGCGGCCCGGACTTCGATGCGCAACGCTACACGTTCAACAACAGTCACCTCCTGGCGGCCAACTGGCTGTGGAAGACCGGGCGGGATGCCGACCTGCGTATCCAGGCCAGCGGCTTCCTCGACCGGGAGGAACAGCGCAGTGGGAGTTCCCTCACTTACCTGACCATCGACGGGATGCCCGTCGTCACGGAAGACTATCGTCTGACCAACCGTCGGAAGGAACTGAAAGGCGAGGTGTGCTACACGCTGAATGCCGACCGCACCTACCTGCGGAGCAGCACCCGGGTGTATGCCGACTGGGATGCCGGAGGGGGAAAGATGCTTTGCAACGACCGGAATGTTCCGCTGAGCGTCAAGCCCTACAAGCGCATGGTGTCCGAAGACCTGAGCTTGTCGCACACCACGGCCCGGGGCGATGTGTGGCAACTGTATTCGTCCACCGGCTGCACCTTCCTGCCCGGCCAGCTCCTGACCATCGACGGCCAGACCCAATTGCTGGATTTGAATCTCTTCTCCACCCAGAACGAGGCCGCTTTCAGCAAAAAGCTGGGCAGGCACTTTCTGAAGAATACGGTAGGCTTCGACTACCGGCGGCAATCCGTCAACGGCAGCGTGTGGCAGATGGCACAGCCCTATTGGGAACCCTCCACCCAACTGCGTTTCGGCAAGCACCGGCTGGAGGGAGGCGTCAAGCTCAGCTATGCTCGGCAACGTTATGAAGGTACGTCCACCGGCAGCGTCTGGGCGGAGCCGTCCTTGCGCTGGGAGTGGAAACTATCCCCTCAGTCCGAACTGTCTTTCAACTACCGGCTGTCGGCCACGCCCCGCGAGGGTACGTCCTTGGTGGTCGGTCCTCTCTTTACTTCCTATCGCAACCGGTATGCGGGCACCGGGCAGCCGGGTGAGCGGTTCTCCCACATTCTGTTGGGAAGCTACAAGTATCGCCATCCGGTGACGGGACTCTTCTTCAATCTCCGCCCGATGTATGTCCGCGCTTCCGGCAACGTCTTGTATGAGAGCACGCTGGAGCAGGACGTCTAT
>CASENE010000033.1 GCA_949289265.1 uncultured Bacteroides sp. | reverse complement strand
TCTGGCGTTGCAGGCGGGCTGTCTTCTCCTTGTAGCGGTACTCGTCTTCGGACACCTGGAGCTGGGCCTTGCTCTTGATGCCCATGCGGAACTCTTCCTGCTCCAGTTCGAAGCTCTTGCGCAGCTTTTCCAGCTCATAGTCGGTCTGCAGGGCCTGCTGTTGCAGGGTGAGGCTCTGCTGCTCCATTTCGATTTCTTTCTCGCGGTAGGTAATGAGCTGCTTCTCCCACTCGTCCCGCTGGTCTTCGATGGTACGCAGCAGGTCGAGGTTCTCCAGCACGAGGATGGTGTCTCCCTTCTTCATCATATTGCCTTCCTCGCCTACGATGCGGCTCACGCTGCCCGCCTCGCGGGCGTTGACCTTGATGGTGAGGATGGGCTGCACAAGTCCTTCGACATCGACATACTCCATGAACTTGTCGTTTTTCACTTCGGCCATCTGCAAGCTCTCGGGGTCGATACGCAGCTTGCGCGGCCCGGCCGAAAGGATGATGACGTAAATCAGGAAGGCGGTAAAGACCACTCCGCCTGCCAGGTAGTAACGGTAACGGATGTACCAGGGTTTCTTTTCAAGTTTGATATCCATAATCGTATGGTGTTTTTATATTTTTAATTACAAGTGATGCGAAATGTTCATGACGGTATAGGATTGAGAAGGGCTCAGTCCTACACTGAGGGTATCTCAGTCCTGCACTGAGGTCGCCTCAGTGCAGGATAGAGGGTCGTTGTTCGTATCTTGTTCATATACAGCTACTTGCTATTGTTTCTGTTCTTGGTTATAATAATTTACATTTGTCGGGCCGGCTTGTTGTCGGAAGGGGGCGGAACGTTATTTTAACAGTGCCTCCAGGTCTTCTTCCAACGGGCGGTTTTGCCCGAAGTCGTAGAGCGTGAGGCTGCGCAGGGTGTAGTACAGGCTCCAGTAGTCGTAGAGAGCCGTCACGTAACTCCGGCGGGCGGCATCCTTCTCGGTGATGGAGGCGTTGAGGTCGAGTACGGTGGACTGTCCCAGCAGGTAGAGGCGGCGGGCCACGTCGGCACGGCGCTGGGCCGTGGCATCTGTGCGGGCAGCAATGTGGACGCGCTGGGCCTGCAGGTTGAACTGCTTTACCAGTTTGCGGATGTTCAGGTCGAAGTCGGTCTTGTCTTGTTCCACTTGCGTCTGAACCAGGTCGTGGTTGCTCTTGGCCACCCGTACCTGTCCCTTGCCGCGTCCCCAGTCGAGGATGGGCAGCGAGATGCCGAGGCTGACGTACTGCTGGTCCATGGGGTCGCGCCAGGCGTTCTTCCAGCGGTCGGCCGTCTGTGTCAGACCGAAGCGCAGGTAGATGTCGGCTTTCAGGCCGGCGTTGGCACGAGCCTGGGACACGGCGCTTTCACTTTCCAACTTGCGGCGCTGCATGTTCTCGATGTCGGGGCTATTCTGGGCGGCCAGCAGTAGCGCCTCGTTGAGGTCGATTTGAAGATCGGGCACAAAGTCCTCGATGCGGACCTTCAGTTCCACGTCCTGCTGGATGCCCAGGTACGAACGGAGTTCCTGCATGGCGTTGTCCACCTCGATGCGGGCGTTCATGCGGTTGGTCTCCTCGGTAAGCTTGTTGATTTCGAGTTGCAGCATCTCATTCTCACTGATGGTACCGATGTCGTAACGGCCGCGCGCATACATATACAGCGTGTCGGCATTGGCGTAGTTGGTGCTGGCTATCTCGTAGTTGCTCTGTGCTGTGGCCAGGGCGAAGAACTTCTGTGTGGCGGCAGCGGCCACCAGCTCCAGCGTCTCGACATATCGTTTGCGCGCCTCGCGGTAGCGCACGGGTTCGATGCGGCGGTCCCACTTCAGGGAATTGTAGCCGAAGAGCGACTGGCGGTAGCCGATGTTGACGGGCGATGTCTGGTAAGAATGGCTCTTGTCACTGAAGAGGTCGATGCGCTGGGCCGAGGTTTCCACGAAGAAGGTACCGCCTGTCCAGGGTACATTTTGCGTCAGGCTCAGGGTGAGGTCGGTGGCGAGCAGATTCTGTTCCACAAACTTCACGCTTCCGTCGCCCATCGTCACCTTGTTGATGGCGCGGTCCAGGTAGGGATTGGACGTCAGCGTCAGGTTGGGCAGGTAGTTGGCGCGGTAGTAGCGATAGTTCCAGTAGGAAGAACGGAAGCTGTGGCGGGCACTCTGTGCGTCGGGCGACTGCTCCTGCGCATGTCGGATGGTCTGCTGCAAGGTCAGCTCCATGGCTTCCTGGGCAGAAACAGCCGTCTCCATGCAACAGGCGGCCCCAATCAGTAAAAGTATA
>CASENE010000032.1 GCA_949289265.1 uncultured Bacteroides sp. | reverse complement strand
TCAGAAAGTGAAATCCCTGCGCGGGGTCAGCTTCAGCGAGCAGGCGGCGCTCAACATTGTGCTGAAGGAGGATGCCAAATCGGTATGGACCGGGTTGGCCGACCTGGGCGTGGGAGTGGCGGACAAAGGTGAGGGCGTGACGTATGACAACCGCCTGATGGGAATGCAGTTCAACAAGCGTTTTCAGACCTTGATGATGTACAAGAACAACAACACGGGCACCGACATCGGCCACGAGGTGCAGGACATTGCCGACCTGGGCGGCTACCAGGCCGAGGCGGGACTCATCAGCCTGATGGAATTGGGCGGCCCGGACTTCGATGCGCAACGCTACACGTTCAACCACAGCCACCTCTTGGCGGGCAACTGGTTGTGGAAGACCGGGCGGAATGCCGACCTGCGCATCCAGGCCAGCGGCTTCCTCGACCGGGAGGAACAGCGCAGCAGGAGTTCCCTTACTTACCTGACCATTGACGGGATGCCCGTCGTCATGGAAGACTATCGCCTGACCAACCGTCGAAAGGAACTGAAGGGCGAGGTGTGCTACACGCTGAATGCCGACCGCACCTACCTGCGGAGCAGCACCCGGGTGTATGCCGACTGGGATGCCGGAGGGGGAACGATGCACTGCAATGACCGGGACATCCCGCTGAGCGTCAAGCCCTACAAGCGCATGGTTTCCGAAGACTTGAGCCTGTCGCGCACCACGGCGCGGGGCGATGTGTGGCAACTGTATTCGTCCACCGGCTGTACCTTCCTGCCCGGCCAGCTCCTGACCATCGACGGCCAGACCCAATTGCTGGATTTGAATCTCTTCTCCACCCGGAACGAGGCCGCTTTCAGCAAAAAGTTAGGCAGGCATTTTTTGAAGAATACCGTCGGCTTCGATTATCGTCGGCAATCCGTCAACGGCAGTGTGTGGCAGATGGCGCAGCCCTATTGGAAACCTTCCACCCAATTGCGTTTTGGCAAGCACCGGCTGGAGGGAGGCGTCAAGCTCAGCTATGCTTGGCAGCGTTATGAAGGTGCGTCCATCGGAAGCGTCTGGGCGGAGCCATCCTTGTGCTGGGAGTGGAAATTGTCCCCTCAGTCTGAACTGTCTTTCAACTACCGGCTGTCGGCCACGCCCCGCGAGGGTACGTCCTTGGTGGTCGGCCCTCTCTTCACTTCCTATCGCAACCGGTATGCGGGCACCGGACAGATGGGCGAGCGGTTTTCCCACATCCTGTTGGGAAGCTATAAGTATCGCCATCCGGTGACGGGACTCTTCTTCAATCTCCGCCCGATGTATGTCCGCGCTTCCGGCAATGTCTTGTATGAGAGCACGCTGGAGCAGGATGTCTATGTGCAGCAAGCCACGACGCGGACTTACTGTTCGGACTCCTACAGCGTGAACGCCCGCCTGGCGAAGAGTTTCTTCTGGGGAAATACTACGGTGGGATTGAACGGCTCGTTCCATGCCACGGACTATTCATACTTGTCTTCCGGACAGGTGAAAGAGGCGCGGATGGATGGTTATGCCGTGTCGTTGGACTATTCGCTCCGGCCCGTCCGGTGGCTCTCCGTGGAGGGGAAGTCCGAGATGGCAGTGACCCGCCGCAAGGATTTGAGCGAGGCTTCCATGCCGCTCAGCCGGGTGACGGACTGGTCGCATTACGCCGATTTCCACCTCCTGCCTGCCGACGGATGGATGCTGTCGTGGAACAATGAGCTGTATCACAGCAGCGAGAAGAGTTTCGGCCTGAACTACTTCTGCGATGTCGCCCTAAGCTACCGGGCGAAGCGATGGGAACTCTCCTTACTGGTCAATAACGTGGCAGGCACCTCGGAATACCGGCGCAGGACGGTGTCATCCACGCTCCAATCCTATACGCTGACCTATCTTCGCCCAAGGGAGTTCCTGCTCAAGTTCAGTCTTGATTTCTGAAGTTCAGAATAAGAGCCGGTAGCCTTCTCCCCGCTGGTTTATCAACTTTACATGGGAATCCTTGGCCAGGCGTCGGCGGAGGCGGGAGATGAGGGTCTGGAAGCTGCGGGTGCAGAAAAAGTCGTCGTCGCCCCACAGGTCGAGCAGGATGTCTTTGGCAGGGACAAGGGCGTGCGGGCTGGCGCAGAGGCGGGCCAGTATTTCGCTTTCGCGGTGGGGCAGTTCGTGGCTTTCGCCGGTGGGCAGGTAGGTCAATGTCCGTTTGCCGGGGACGAACCGGTAGTCGCCGATAAGCCATTCAGTTTGCTGTGAGGCGGGTGCTGTGGTGAGCCTGCCCAACAGGGCCTGGATGCGCACCATCAGTTCCTTCATGCTGAAAGGTTTCTTCAGGTAATCATTGCCTCCGGCGTGGAAGCCTTCCACCACGTCGTCCACGGTGCTCTTGGCCGTGAGGAAGAGGATGGGGGTGCGCGTGTCGGTCTGCCGGATGCTCCGCACCATGTCCAGTCCAGACAGGCGGGGCATCATGATGTCTGCCACAACGATGTCCGGGCCGATGTCGGCAAATGCTTGCAGTCCGTTCTCCCCGTCATAGGCCAAGGAGACCCGGATGCCGTTGGCTTCGAGGGCGTCTTTGATGATGCGAGCCAACGTAGGCTCGTCTTCCACTACCAATACGTGTATGCTATCCATGCTTATCTTCCTTGTTATAAGATGATGTAAAACGTGCTTCCCTTGCCGGGCGTGCTTTCCACCGTCAGGCGGCCGCCGTGTTTTTCCACGATGCTTTTGGCGAAGAACAGGCCGATGCCGTAGCCTTTGACGTTGTGCACGTCGCCGGTGGGCACCCGGTAGAACTTCTCGAAGATATGGACTTGGTCGCGCGGGGCGATGCCGATGCCGTTGTCTGTGACAGACAGGCAGGTCTTGTCTCCGTCCCGTCGGGCGTCGAGGCGGATGTCCACTTGTGCGCCGGAATACTTCACGGCATTGTCAAGCAATGTGGAGAGCACGCTGGACATCAGTTTCCGATCTATGCGCAGAGTGAGGTCGTCGGGGCGGACGGTGACGGTTGTTGTGCAGGGCTTCTTGGCACTCAGCCGTGTTTGGGTGGCCACTTCTTCCAACAGAGGTCTCACGGCAGTGTCGGCCAAGTCCAGCCGCAGGGTCTTTCGGTTTTCCAAGGTGGTGGAGAGAATCATTTCCACCAGTCCCGTCAG
>CASENE010000031.1 GCA_949289265.1 uncultured Bacteroides sp. | reverse complement strand
GTCGCTCTCGCGCATGACCTTCTCCCACCAGATGGTGAGGCTCATCTTCGTAGAGCAGCTCTATCGCGCCATGTCCATCCTGAACGGAAGCCCTTACCATCATGAATAATTGAAAATGGAGAATGGAAAATTGAAAATGACCCGATTGGGAATAATTCTCCATTCTCAATTTTCCATTTTCAATTAAATTACGACCTCGATACCTGGAACCCCTTGTCCGACAGAGACATCCCGACGAAGCGGGCACGCGGATTGGGTGCCTCGCGGGTCAATGTCTCGCGGATGCGGAGGGCGGCCTGTGGGTCTTTGGCCACCATGTAGAGGTAACCTCCCCCACCCGCACCAGGCAACTTGTAGCCCAGCGTATAATCCTTTATCTTATTGATAATCTCTTCCACGGCGGGCGGATTGGTACCGCTGTCCAGGGCCTTGTTCTGCGTCCACGTCTTGCCCACCAGCTTGCCGAATGCCTCGAAGTCATTGCGCTGGATGGCTTCGGCCATGTCGAGGGCATGCGCCTTCATCTCGCCCAGCAGGGAGAGGTGCGGCCCCGAATTGAGGAACATGGAGCGCACGATTTCCGCCAGAATACCTTTGGCCGTGCGGGTGATGCCTGTGTAGTAGAGCAGGTGGCAGGCGCGGTATTCGGGCTGTACGAACAAGTGGTCGGGCAACCAGCGCACGAGGGGCTGCTGGACGAAGCCCGGCTCCGTCTGCAGGAGCTTGATGCCTTGAAGCACGCCGCCATACTGGTCTTGCCAACCGCCGCCCGTGGTGAGCAGCTGCTCGAGGGCAAGGGTGCGGCGGCACACCTCGTTCTTGTCCCACGAAAGGCCGCAGAAGTCGCTCAGCGAACCCAGCACGGTAGACGCCAGGATGGAGCTGGTGCCCAACCCCGACCCCGCAGGGATGGCCGAGAGCAGGGTGATTTCAATGCCCGTCCCAAAGGCCTGAAGCTGTTCGGCCAGTGTGGCATAGCCCTCTTCGGAGAACTTGGGCGAGAAACCAGCCAGCACCAGCGCCGCCTTGGGGATGGAGAAGGGCGAACCTATCTTGCAATAGTCGTGCAGTTCTTCGTACGTGCGGATGACCTCCATGGCACCCATGTCGATGGAGCGGAGGATGATGTGGAAGTCCTGGCAGGGCTTGACATACACCTGCAGGGGCGGCTGGCCATTGAGCTCGACGGCGATGTTCACCACATGCCCGCCCGCAAAGAGCGAATAGGGAGGCGTGTCGGTCCATCCGCCCGCCATGTCGATGCGCACAGGGCTTCGTCCCCACACAATCTGGTCGCTATAGACATTGAGCACAGGGCGGCTCTTGTGTTCGTAGAGGTCGGCCAGCAGGCCTTCGCGGAGCAGGCCGAAGGCAGCCTGTTCGTCGGCCTTGTAGTCGGCGCCCCCCAGCTTGTCCACCTGCGCACGGAACATGCTGTTGTGGATGCGCTGCATCAGCGGGGCATCGTCGGGCAGCAGGGCGGGCTTGGGCAGGTCGAGGCGATGGTATTCGCGCGCGGCGTCGGCCAGGTCGAGCTGGTAGAAGACGCTTTTCTCATAGTTCAAGGCCAGCAGTTCCCAGTTCTTCTTGGCGAAGGCTTCGCGTTGGGCATAGAGGCGGCGCAGGTCGGCACGGGCGGAAATCTCGTCGGCCGAGAGGCGTTCAGACGCCAGCCACTTCTGACGAACCTCCCACGAGGTAGGGTTAGTGGTCATCCAGGCAACCATCTGCCCCATCGTCTCCACATCGTACACTACAGGGAAGAGGGCAGCCGCCTGAAGGTCGTCGTGACGGCCTGGGAAGTCGTCCAACGTAAGTTCGCGGCACTCCATCCAAAAGTTGAAGGAATTGTTCAGGTAACGGGTATTCTCATCGTCCAAAGCCCCCTTGAAAGCATTGTCGAAGCCATAGGGGCGAACCGCCCATCCTCCACCCTGCAAGGGCACGATGTCAACGCAATAGCCATCGAACAACACCAGCTCCCACTGGTTGCGGGGCACACCCGTGATGATATGTCGCGCGCCAAGCTCCCACGAAGCGGGCACGCAGCTGTTTTCTATCCATACATTGTCGTTGGCTTCGGTGAACTTGACGCCCACCTCGGCGTTCTGGGTGAAGATGGAGGCGTTGGGCTTCAGCTTGCGGTGCATGATGCGCCGCTGGTCGGCCACCTTGCCTTGCAGGGCGACGGTGCTCGAAAGCAGCTCGCGGCTGGTGCCGTAGTGGTAGAACTCGCCGCCCGGCAGGGGCAGGATGGCTACCGACAGGGTGTTCAGCTCGTCGTCGGCAATGCGGGGATTGGCACCCAGCGCCCGACCGAAGTCGGAATAGAGGTCGTAGTAGCGCAGGTCGGACCAGGGCACGGCAGGGTCGGCCGGCCCTTCGGCCTTGAGCGAACGCTTCTTGAGCAGCTCGACGGCACGGTCGCTCAAGAGCCAGATGCCGATGTCCATCAGGAAGAGATGGGTTTGCGACAGGTCTTCGAGCTGGGCCAGCGAGGGCTTCTGAAGCATGAAGTCGAGCACTTCGGGCGTCTGGCGGTTGGACACGAACACGCCGTGATGGGTGGCCAGCACGGGGTCCACCCACAAGCCGTAGCACACGACGTCGGCCTCAGGGATGTCCTGCAAGGGCTTCTCGGCGCGGATGTAGACGTCGCCGCTGGCAATGAGGGTGCGGAGCGACTCGGGGGCACGCTCCATAATCTTTTCATAAAGAGGGAGTTGCAGGGAGAGCAGGTTCTGTCCCAGCTGCTGGCCACGCTCCCAGCGGAACACGGGCAGAGGCGTCAGAATCTTGCCCGAGGGGGCATAGGAGGGCAGGCGACGGCTTTGGCCGCCGGCATGGAAGAGGATGCGCTTCTCGGCGCGGGCCTCGGCGGAGCGGTTCTGTTCCCACTGGCGCAGGAGCCAGGTGGTGCCGCCACCCGAACCCAGCTTCATGCCGACGGGGTCGGACGTACAAAACCATTCATCCGTATTCACGTGCTCCAGTTCGGAGAAGGCCTCCACCAGGTTGGGGGGCAATGACAAGAGTTTCTGCATATCGTTATTTTGTTTGTAATGTTCAATTTTGGGTACAAAAATAACGATTTTTTGTCGTATCAAGATGAAAATTTATTGTCTTTAGGCACGGATTACGCGGAAAACGCGGAAAACGCGGAAAATTAATATTAATCCGTGAAATCCGCGCCTGAAAGAAAACGAAGTCTCATTTTGATACCGTCCACTCAGCATCCCCCGCCTACGGCCTCGGCCAGCAACGGCGGCAGGTCGAAGTGGGCCGCCTTGATGTGCCCGATCAGTTCCTTGCCCGCAGGGGTCGGCACGAAGTACATCTGACGCTTGTCCTCGCGCCCCACCTGGCGCACAATCAGTTCCTTGCTCTCGACGGAGCGGATGACTTTCGACGCGTTGGAGGCCGAAAGCCCCAAAGCCTCGGCCACCTCGCTGGAGCTCAGCTTGCCCCGCGACAGGAGCGTACAGAGCAGCATGCCTTCGTTGAGCGACAGGCCATAGGC
>CASENE010000030.1 GCA_949289265.1 uncultured Bacteroides sp. | reverse complement strand
TGTACTCTGACGCAGATAGGATACGTAAGTGTTCATAAGACAAAAACTGATTGTTCGTTTAGTTGATGATAAGTAGTGTTTACACCGCAAAAGTAAGACAATAAAAGATGTCGAAAAATATGGGAATTACCGAATGCTTACGATAATATAAAAAAGTGAGATACTGAGCAAATCGCGGAAATATGATTGAAAGTTAATGATTTATGAGGTTTTGACGATTTTGACGAGTGCCAAGTAAAACCGCCTGAAAGCCAACTTGAACCGGAGTTGCGTTACTATCCCCCGTTGCTCCTCCTCCTGACGCTCGCGCACCGACGATTTGTTTGTGAAGAAGATGAAGTCAACCACCTTCTCGTTCAAAACCCATGTCGGGTGAAGTCCAACTTGATGCAACCCCTCGTCACCCTGTAGCCACTACTGTGATTCATCGCAAACACCACCTCGCTGATGGAAACACCGCCCATGTGGTGCAGCGCCAGCTCATAGTTCTTCGCGTTGCGCTGCTCGCCCTTGACTATCATACGGTCAATGTGCTTGCGGGCATAGTCCGAGAAACAGATATCGTTGTAGCCGCTTTTTAGATAATCCACTATGTCCTTAACCGTCCAGCTCTCCGTGTCAACCTTGCTAAGAACAACCTCCATGTATTCCACGATGCGGTTCGTGCAGAACTGCAACACATACGGATCGTCTATTTCCCCAGTCTTGGTAAGCCCCTTGTCGTTTACCATCTTATCAGTCGGCATATAAGCCATCTTGTGATGTATCACTCTGATATACACAGGATAAAATCCGTCTTTCCGTTTTGCCTTAACGCAAACCTTGAATGTAGCCATGTTCCAATAGTTTTTATGATGTTATTATCCTGTAAGTCATAATCCCTTGTAACTACCTAAAAGGACGTTTGTTAGACTTGGTAAACCATGGGTAAACCACCACCTGATTTCAGGTAAACATTTGGTAAACTTTCCTACACATTCTGCACGGAAACCATGTAAAACCGTGTAGAAACAAGTAGGCGGTAAACCCCTATACCATAAGAGTCTACCGCCTATTTTACAGATGTTTAGTTATTTACAGCGTATCTTCTACCGCCGCCTGCGCCGCAGCCAAACGTGCAATGGGCACACGGAAAGGCGAGCAGCTGACGTAGTTCAGACCTACTTTATGGCAGAATCTTACGGACGAGGGCTCACCGCCATGTTCACCGCAGATACCACACTTCAGATCGGGACGTACGGCACGGCCCTTCTCGGTTGCCATGCGGATAAGCTGACCTACGCCATTTTGGTCAAGCACCTGGAATGGATCTACCTTCAGAATCTTCTTCTCCAAATAGATGGGCAGGAAGGAAGCAATGTCATCGCGAGAATAGCCGAAGGTCATCAGTGTCAAGACGTTGGTACCGAATGAGAAGAACTCTGCAGACGAAGCAATACGGTCGGCAGTCAGAGCTGCGCGCGGCACCTCAATCATGGTACCTACCTTAAAGTCAATGCTATCGCCTACTTCCTCGAACAACTTAGCAGCTTCTGAGCGAATAATCTCTTCTTGTTGCTTGAACTCATAGAGAATGCCAGTGAGAGGAACCATGATTTCTGGGTGCACATCCACGCCTTCCTTCTTCAACTCCAAAGCAGCACCCAGAATGGCACGTGTCTGCATTTGCGTGATTTCAGGATAGGTGTTACCTAAACGGCAACCGCGATGGCCCAACATCGGGTTGTGCTCGCACAGAGCCTCCACTCGCTGCTGGATATATTTCAAGTCAACGCCCATAGCTTCGGCCATTTCTTCTTGCCCCTTCAAATCATGGGGAACAAACTCGTGCAAAGGCGGGTCGAGCAGACGGACGGTTACAGGATATCCTGCCATTTCGCGGAAAATCCCCTTGAAGTCGTTTTGCTGATATGGCAAAATCTTATGCAGGGCTTTGCTACGTCCTTCGGCATCCTCAGCCAAAATCATCTCGCGCATAGCCTTGATTTTCTCGCCCTCGAAGAACATGTGTTCTGTGCGGCAGAGTCCGATACCTACGGCACCAAAACTACGTGCAACAGCTGCATCATGCGGTGTATCGGCATTGGTGCGAACCTGCAGTTTAGTGTATTTGTCAGCCAGTTTCATCAGTTCGGCGAAGTCACCAGAGAGTTCGGCAGCCTTCGTCTCTACCCGGCCTTCGTACACTTCGCCCGTACTTCCGTTCAAGGAGATAAAGTCACCTTCTTTCAACACTACTCCATCCACTTCCACGGTGCGCTTCTTATAGTCGATATTCAAAGCACCTGCACCCGACACACAGCATTTACCCATACCACGGGCTACCACAGCAGCATGAGACGTCATACCTCCGCGAGCAGTCAGAATGCCTTCGGCAACAGTCATGCCGGCCAAATCTTCCGGAGAGGTTTCAATGCGCACCATCACCACACGCTTGCCGGCAGCACGCCAAGCAGCAGCATCGTCGGCCAAGAATACAATCTGACCACAAGCAGCACCCGGTGAAGCAGGCAGACCACGCGTGAGAACTTTGGCCTGCTTCTGCGCTTCTTTGTCAAAGACGGGATGCAACAATTCATCCAGCTTGTTGGGTTCACAACGCATCAAAGCCGTCTTTTCGTCAATCATGCCTTGACGGAGCAAATCCATAGCTATCTTCACCATGGCAGCACCGGTGCGTTTGCCGTTACGTGTCTGGAGGAACCACAACTTGCCTTCTTGCACGGTAAACTCCATGTCCTGCATGTCCTTGTAGTGATTTTCCAATTTGGTCTGCAGTTCGTCCAATTCTTTATATATGGCAGGCATGGCCTCCTCCATCGAAGGGTATTTCGAGGCACGCTCTTCTTCGCTGATACCTGCCAACTTGGCCCAGCGCTGCGAACCGATCTTTGTGATTTGCTGGGGCGTACGGATACCGGCAACCACATCCTCACCTTGGGCATTAATCAGATATTCACCATTGAAGAGGTCTTCACCCGTAGCGGCATCACGGCTGAAGCATACGCCCGTGGCCGAGGTATCACCCATATTACCAAACACCATAGCTTGCACGTTGACGGCTGTACCCCACTCGTCGGGTATGCCTTCCATCTTGCGGTAGAGGATGGCGCGTTCGTTCATCCAAGAGTTGAACACGGCACAAATGGCACCCCACAACTGGTCGTAGGCATTGGTGGGGAAATCGCTGCCGGTGGTTTCCTTTACGGCTTCCTTGAAACGCTTTACCAAAATCTTCAGGTCGTCTACGTCCAACTCGTTGTCCAATCGAACACCTTTAGTTTTTTTCACGTCTTCGATGATAGCCTCAAACGGGTCGATATCATCCTTGTTAGATGGTTTCATGCCCAATACGACATCGCCATACATCTGTACAAAACGGCGATAAGAGTCCCAAGCGAAACGCTCATTGCCTGTCTTGCGTGCCAATCCGGCTACCACGTCGTCATTCAAGCCCAAGTTCAGAATGGTGTCCATCATGCCGGGCATAGAAGCACGCGCACCCGAACGGACAGATACCAACAGCGGATTATCCACATCGCCAAACTTCGAGTTCATCAACTGCTCTACTTGTGCAATGGATTTCTCCACGTCGTCCTTCAAAAGCTCGACGACTTTCTCCTGCCCCATTTCATAGTATTCCGAGCAAACCTCAGTCGTAATAGTAAAACCGGGAGGAACCGGCACTCCGATTAAATTCATTTCGGCCAGATTGGCACCCTTACCACCCAACAGGTTGCGCATGTCTGCTCTGCCCTCGGCCTGGCCATTTCCAAATGTATAAACTCTTTTCTTGTCCATGATATAAGTTTAAGTAATTGAACAATTTTTCTGTCCGCAAAGCTAAGGATATTTCGCAGACTATAAAACTTTTTTAGCAGAAAAGTATCGAAAAACTGCAATTTCGACTTTACAATATCCGCTTTACCGATGTGAAAGGGTGTCAAAGAAAGTATCAGATATTTAAGTTTCATTCGGGAAAGGCTGCTTTATTGGGCTGAAAAGCGTGGATTCTTAAATGAAATGCAACATATCTCGGAAGAAATGCCTACTTTTGTCCACCAAAACATAATTATAGTACAGAAGTGGCAAGAAAAAAGAAAGAACTCCCTCTGCTGGAAGGCATCACCATAACCGGGGTGGCTGCCGAAGGGAAAGCTATAGCCCGGGTAGACAATCTGGTGATATTCGTCCCCTACGTGGTGCCGGGCGATGTGGTAGACTTGCAAATCAAACGCAAGAAACACAGCTACGCCGAGGCCGAGGCGGTGAAGATTCATCATTATTCGGACAAACGGGCTGTGCCCTTCTGCCAACACTATGGCGTGTGTGGCGGATGCCAATGGCAGGTGCTGGCCTATCCGGAACAACTGAAATACAAACAACAACAGGTCATAGACAACCTGACACGCATCGGCAAGGTGACACTGCCGGAAATCTCCCCCATCCTCGGTTCGGAACAGACACAAGGCTATCGCAACAAACTGGAATATACTTTTTCCAACAAACGCTGGCTCACGCGTGAAGAGGTAGCTTGTAACGTAGTATATGAACAGATGAATGTGGTGGGGTTCCATATACCCGGCGCTTTCGACAAGGTACTGGCCATCGAAAAATGCTGGCTGCAAGATGACATATCGAACCGCATACGCAACGCGATAAGAGACTACGCATACGAGCATGAATACCCTTTTATCAACCTGCGTTCGCATGAAGGGATGCTGCGCAACCTCATCATCCGCACCTCTACCACAGGACAACTCATGGTCATCGTAGTGGCACAGGTAAAGACCGATGAAGAAATGAAGCGTTTTGCGACCTTGCTGGAATACGTGGCCGACCGGTTCCCGGAAATCACTTCGCTGCTATACATCATTAATAATAAAGTGAACGACTCTATCGGCGACTTGGACGTGCACACATTCCGTGGCGAAGACCACATTTTTGAGGAAATGGAAGGCCTACGCTTCAAGGTTGGCCCAAAATCGTTCTACCAGACCAATTCACGCCAGGCATACAACCTATATAAAATAGCCCGTCAGTTTGCCGGGCTTACAGGTAACGAATTGGTGTATGACCTCTATACGGGCACAGGAACCATTGCCAACTTTGTATCACGCCAGGCACGCCAAGTGATTGGCATCGAATATGTCCCCGAGGCCATCGAAGATGCCCGGGTCAATTCAGAGATAAACAGCATCGGAAATACCTTGTTCTTTGCCGGAGACATGAAGGACATACTGACCGAAGACTTTATTCATACCCACGGACGGCCTGATGTCATCATCACCGACCCGCCCCGCGCCGGTATGCATCCAGACGTGGTGAACGTAATTCTGGCGGCAGCCCCCCGGCGCATCGTCTACGTTAGTTGCAACCCGGCCACCCAAGCACGCGACCTGCAGTTGCTCGACCCCAAATATAGCGTGAAGGCCGTGCAACCCGTAGACATGTTTCCGCACACATACCATGTAGAAAACGTAGTGCTACTGGAAAGAAGAGAATAGCAAGAAACGAGTTTAGCAGAACCCAAGCCCCGTGGCAGTCAACAGCAGACTATTCACTAAAAAAACACTTATGAACAAGAGAACTACCCCATACGCCAAAGCCCGCGCCCAATATACCGATTATGTAGTCAAAGAGCCCATGGAGCTGATGGCCTTCCTCTCGGCCATGATGCCCCAAGCCAGCCGGACCAAAATCAAGTCATTGCTCTCCAAACGCATTGTTTATGTGGACAATGTCATCACCACGCAATACAACTTCCCGTTGCAACCCGGCATGAAAGTGCAAATCAGCCGCGACAAGCATGTGCACGAGTTCCGCTCACGCCTGCTGAAAATCGTTTATGAGGATGCGTATATCATCGTGGTGGAAAAGAATGAAGGGTTGCTGTCTGTCAACACGGAGCGACAGAAAGAACGCACAGCCTACACGATTCTGAACGAATATGTGCGCCGCACGAACAAACGGAACCGCGTCTACATCGTGCACCGCCTGGACAGGGACACGTCCGGCCTCATGATGTTTGCCAAAGACGAAAAGACGCAGCACACCTTGCGCGACAACTGGCACCGGATTGTGTTCGACCGCCGTTACGTAGCCGTCGTCAATGGCGAGATGGAGCGCAACCAAGGCACCGTACACTCCTGGCTGACCGACCGTACACTCTACGTATATTCCAGTCCTACGGACGATGGCGGCAAGGAAGCCATTACGCACTACCGCACCATCAAACGCAACAAAGACTTTTCGCTGATAGAGCTGAATCTGGAGACAGGCCGCAAGAACCAAATACGCGTACACATGCAGGACTTGAACCACCCCATCGTGGGAGACGGACGCTACGGACGCGAGGACGAGCCGAATCCGCTGGGCCGCTTGGCGCTACATGCCTTCAAGCTCTGCATCTATCATCCTGTGACCGGTGAAATCATGCGGTTTGAAACACCTTATCCGGCTCCGTTCAAGGCACTATTCAGTTGAGCGTAGGAATTTGCGGGAAGTGCGACCACAATCGGTACTTGTCACCCAGCTTGCTCAGCTCATTCTCCCACAAACGGGGCACGTTGTCGTCCATGACGCAGGCACAGCCTCCGTGCCCCACCATCCAGGTATTGTCCAGCACTTCCTCGCGCAATTGCCCTTCTCCCCACCCCGAATACCCCAGAAAGAAGCGCAACTTGCCTTTGACGGGATTTCCTTGTACAATATAGTCGCGAATGGCATCGAAATCGCCGTTCAAAAACAAATCGTCCACAATATTCAAGGCTCCCTGCACATGGGCCAACGTATGCAGATAGAACAGCCGGTCCATGCTGAGCGGGCCTCCCCGATAGACCGGGATGTCTCCATTCGCGTCAAACCCCGAAAGAATATCGCTCAGAAACAAAGGCATAGGTTTGTTCAGCATCAGCCCCATTGTGCCGCTACCGACCGAATGCTCGACCACCAGGATGACTGACCGCCCAAAGAACTGGTCGCACAGGAAGGGTTCGGAAATGAGCACATTCCCTTGCGTCGGCACCACATGGTTAGTTTCGATACGGAACAAGTCCTTGTCTATATTCATGGTTGCTTTCCTTTCTTCCGGGCTCTCCCTACCCTATCCGAGTGAGAGAGCCAACAGTATCCTTGTGTACTTTCGTCTTTTATCCACGCTGGGGAATTTCCCGTTCAAGAATGATGGCGTGCAAAAAGCTCCATGCGAGCATCCAACGCCTCATACTGATGGTCTTGAACGAACGAGGTGCAGGCACGCAGGCCCTCTTGCCTGCTACCGGTAGTGGACAGGGGAATGGCGCTTACGCCGTAATACATCAGTTCGCGGGCCAGCTCAGCTCCGGTCATACCGGGATAGCCCAGGGTAAAATAGAATCCGTCGGCCACGGGGTCATCCAGGTCTTTGTCATACACCAGATGAAAGCCGTGTCGCAAGAATATCTCCTTCAGCCGCCGGGCGCGTTCGCCATAGACGCGCACATCGTCCAGGAAACGGTAGGTGCCATCGCTGGCGGCACGCATCATGGCGGCCAGGGCATATTGGGCCGAATGCCCGGTGCCCGAAGACAAAGCATAGAGCACCCGGTGAACAAAGACCGTGCCGAAGGTGCCGCCCCCATAACGGGCCGTCAGCCCCTGGAAGGCGCGGTGGTAAAGCCGGTCGGAAATGCAGGCCACGCCGATGCGCTGACCAGCATAGCTGAACGCCTTGGAGCCGGAGATGAGCAGGATGTACTGGTCTGTATAGCGGGCCACGGTGGGCTGATAGGGTTCAACAAACGGATGCCCCAGGTCTCGGCGGAAATCCATGGCAAAGTAGGCCAGGTCTTCGAGAACGGTGACATCATACTGCGTGGCCAGCCAGCCGATGGTGCGCAGTTCATCTTCCTTCAGGCATATCCACGAAGGATTGTTGGGGTTGGAATAAATGATAGCAGCGATGTTGCCCCGGCTAAGGTAAGATTCCAGTTTGGGGCCCAGGCGAGAGCCGCGATAGTCATAGACGTCAAACGTCTCATACTTTGCCCCCATGACCACGAGCTGCTGTTTTTGCACGGGGAATCCGGGGTCGATAAACAAAATAGTGTCACGCTCCGGGCGGCACTGCACGCAGGTGAGGAAGGCGGCAAAGGTGCCTTGCATGGAGCCGGTGACGGGCACGCACCCTTCGGCAGCAATATCCACCCCCACAAAAGCCCGCACAAAACGCGCGGCCTCCCGTTTGAGCATCTCTTCGCCGTTGATGTCGGGATACAGGCTGGCCACGCCCTGCCGCAGGGCTGCAATTTCGGCTTCCACGCCCACGGACGACGGCGGCAGGCCGGGCACGCCCATCTCCATTTTGACAAACTCCACGCCCGAGGCAGCTTCGGCCTCCGCAGCAATGGCTTTGATTTCGCGAATGGTGGCACGGGAAAAATCTGTGATGCCATATTTATGGATGATATCATCCATCAGTTGGCGGTCAACGGGAGTTTCTTTCATGGCATCCTTTCTTTTTTAATAGAATACGACAAGACAAAGTTAAAGAAAACTTCGAGAAAATCAAATGCCACGAAGACTTTTTTAGGAGAGAGGAGCGCATGTTTTTCAGCAGGCGCCTCTCGAAGTCCCTCCCAACGGGCTGTCCGTCAGCGTTTAGTGGCGTAGTACTCCCCGGAGGCTGGCATAGTACTTCCCGGTCGCCGGGACTATAGTCCCCGGCGGCTGGCGTTATAATCCCCGGTCGGACGGGTTGCGCCCCGCCTGCTCCCCGGCTGTTTTATGGGGCAACAACTCGTCCTGCACGTTCGACATGGCGCCCCAAAGGCTGTAGCGCGCTTCGGGATTCAGTTGCTCCAGCTGGCGGAAAATGTGCTTCATGTCCGTACGTCCCGACTGCGTTTCATACGGACAGCTACGGGTCTGGCGAGGCCACTGCCGCATGCGGGCCAACTCCTCCAAGTCGGCCTCGTGCACCAGACAGAGCGGGCGTATCAGGGTCATGGAGAACTTCTTCATCGACAACTTGGGAGGCATGGTAGAAAAAGCCCCCTGAAAGGTCAGGTTCATCAGCAAGGTCTGCAGGATGTCGTCCATGTGATGTCCCAAGGCTATCTTGTTGCAGCCCAATTCATGCGCCAGGGTAAAAAGCGACTTGCGGCGGTTCCAGGAACAGAGGAAACAGGGCGATTTGCGGCGGTCTGTCGAGGCATCGAACGATGTTTCCAGCAGGTGGAAGGGTATCCCCAGCTCCTTGCAAAAGCGTTCCAGCCAGGCCGTGTCGCTCCGATAGCCGATGTTGGTCATGGCCACATGGGCGGCCACCACCTCGAAGCGGGGCTTCCAAATGCGCGAACGCCGTGCCAACAGCTCGGTCAGCGCCAACGAATCCTTGCCCCCCGACAGGCCGACCAGGATGCGGTCGCCGTCTTCTATCAGTCCATATTCCACCATACCCTTCACGAAGCGCCTCCCAATGCGTGCCAGCAGTTTCTGTTCTTCCTTGTTCTTGTTCATTTCCTTTCGTTTTCTTTGGTTCCAATATACGAGCCTGCAAAGATACGACACCCGACGCTTACGACCAAATAACAACTTCCCGCCACCGGCATAAACACTTATTAACACGCCTATACCCTTACCCGCTTGGCGCATCAACAGATTATACGTACCTTTGTCACATCATCAACCTCTTTTATCCATGACACTGAAAGCCATCCTATACCTGCTCTGCCTGTTTGCAGCCGGTCTGTCCGGAGCTTCCGCCCAGACCCTGGCCCAAGCCCGCAAGCTGTACGAAGCAGGACGCTATGCCGAAGCCAAGCCCGTGTTCCAACGCTTCGTAAAACAAGTGCCGTCCAACGGCAACTACAACTTGTGGTACGGCGTGTGCTGCCTCCAGACGGGCGATGCCGCCACGGCCGTGAAGCACCTGGAGGTGGCCGTGCGCCGGCGCATCCCCAGCGGGCAGCTATGGTTGGGCCAGGCCTACGACAAGGTCTATCGCTTTGAAGACGCCATACAGACCTTCGAGGATTATACGGCCGACCTGAAACGCCGCCGTCGGTCTACCCAGGAGGCCGACTCGCTGATGGGCATCTTCCGCACCCACCTGCGGATGTTCAAAGGCGTGGAACACGTCTGCGTGATAGACAGTTTCGTTGTAGCCAAGGCCAACTTTCTGGACGCCTACCGTTTAAGTTCGCAGGCCGGCAAGTTGGTGCCTTATGCCGACTATTTTCCTTTTTCGGCAAGACGGGGGACGACTGTGTACGAAAACGAACTGGGCAACAAAGTGCTGTATAGCGAAGCCGGCGCGCAGGGCCGCCAGCACCTGAGGTCCAGTTCGCGCCTGTTGGACAAATGGACGCACGGTGCCGCATTGTCCCTGCCCGTGCCCGACTCCGTCAACACGGCCTACCCCTACCTGATGTCCGACGGCATCACCCTCTATTATGCCTGCGACGGCCCCGAATCGCTGGGCGGGTATGACATCTTCGTGACCCGCTATAATACGAACACCGATTCCTACCTGCGCCCGGACAATGTGGGCATGCCTTTCAATTCGCCTTACAACGACTACATGTACGTGGTGGACGAATATGCCAATCTGGGCTGGTTCGCCTCCGACCGTCATCAGCCTGCCGACTCGGTGTGTATCTACGTCTTCATCCCCAACGCCACCAAGCAAGTATATAACTACGAGCAGATGGAACAGAAACAGCTGCGCTCGCTGGCAGCCCTTCATGCTCTGCGCGACACCTGGACAGACCGGACGCAAGTGGCCCAAGCCCAAGAACGCCTGCACCAGGCCAGACAAAACGCCCGGCATGGAACGGGAAAACAACCGGCTTTTGAATTTGTCATTGACGACCGGCATACCTATTATAAAGAAGAAGACTTCCATTCCGCCCAGGCGCTGAGTCTATTCCGCGAATACCGGGAGAAGTCGGAGGCCCTGCACCACCAGCAGTCCCAGCTCGACGACATGCGCCGCCGCTTTGCCAAGGCCGACGAAGCCGGACAAGCAAACCTGCGGCCTGCCATCGTAGACCTCGAAAAGCGTGTGCGGAAGCTGGAGGCCGACGTCGAACAAGGAGCCAAACAAGCGCGCAATGCCGAAATAGAAGCTCTGTAAGTTGCTTCCGGCAATTCCCCAATCACCATAAATCTTTATTAGTAACGACATGGACATTCTCATCATCATTCTTCTCATCATAGCCGCCGTGATACTCTTTCTGGTCGAACTGTTCGTTGTGCCGGGCATCAGCATCGCGGGCATCTTGGCGGGCGTCTGCGCCCTCATAGCCAACTACTACGCCTTTGCCCACGTGGGCACGGGAGCCGGCTTTCTCACACTGGCAGTGACCGCAGTGGCCAGCATCGGGTCGTTGGTATGGTTCATGCGCTCGAAGACCCTCGACCGCCTCTCGCTCCGGCAGAACATCACCTCCAAAATCGACCGAAGCGCCGAGGCACGCATCCGTCCGGGCGACACGGGCGTCACCACCACCCGCCTGGCCCTCATCGGATATGCCGAGATAGGAGGAAACATCGTAGAGGTGAAGTCCACCGGCGAACTGCTGGACGAACATACCCCTGTGCGGGTAGTCCGGGTGGTGGACGGAACCATCCTGGTGGAGAAGCATACGTAAGCGGACAGGCCTCCCCCTGCAGCATTCATCATTAGCCATTAACCATTCATTCATCCTTATATTACACATGACATGGAAACAACCTCTATCTATCTGATCATCTTCCTCGTGGCAGGCGGCCTCATCTTCCTGGCCTTGTTCTTCCACTACGTGCCCTTCTTCCTCTGGCTGTCGGCCAAGGTGTCGGGCGTGAACATCTCCCTGGTGCAACTCTTCCTGATGCGCATCCGCAAGGTGCCTCCCTACGTCATTGTGCCCGGGCTGATTGAAGCCCACAAGGCAGGCTTGAGCAACATCACCCGCGACGAACTGGAGGCGCACTACCTGGCAGGCGGACACGTGGAGAAGGTGGTACACGCACTGGTGTCGGCCTCGAAGGCACGCATCGAGCTCCCCTTCCAGATGGCAACGGCTATCGACCTGGCCGGACGAGACGTGTTCGAGGCCGTGCAGATGTCCGTCAACCCCAAGGTGATAGACACGCCCCCGGTGACCGCCGTGGCCAAAGACGGCATCCAGCTCATCGCCAAAGCCCGCGTGACGGTGCGCGCCAACATCCGCCAGCTGGTGGGCGGCGCAGGCGAGGACACCGTGCTGGCCCGCGTGGGCGAGGGCATCGTCTCCAGCATCGGCTCGTCGGAAAGCCACAAGCAGGTGCTGGAAAACCCGGACTCCATCTCGAAGCTCGTGCTGCGCAAGGGCTTGGACGCCGGCACCGCCTTCGAGATTCTCTCCATCGACATTGCAGACATCGACATCGGCAAGAACATCGGCGCCGCCCTGCAGATGGACCAGGCCAATGCCGACAAGAACATCGCACAGGCTAAGGCCGAAGAACGCCGCGCCATGGCGGTGGCCACCGAACAGGAGATGAAGGCCAAGGCGCAGGAGGCCCGGGCCAAGGTCATCGAGGCCGAAGCCGAAGTGCCCCGCGCCATGGCCGAAGCCTTCCGCAACGGCAACCTGGGCATCATGGACTACTACCGCATGAAGAATATCGAGGCGGACACCAGCATGCGAGAGACCATCGCACGGCCCTCGGCAGGCCCCTCCACTCCGGGAAGCGGGAAGTGAGAACCGTAGTAAAACGTATTGACATCCGAAATCAAGCCGGATTCGTCCCTACATCAGACGGCGTGTGATCCTACATCAAACGCCGTCTGATCCTCGCCCGCCTGCCACCCCGTCCACAGATACCCGTAGGGGCATCGCGGAAGAAAGGCGCGGCGCGGCGGCACGAACGGCAGATAGTAATAAAACCATACAGATATGAAAACCTCCTTCCCCCCTTCCGAACTTATCATCAACGACGACGGCAGCATCTTCCACCTCCACGTCCGTCCCGAATGGCTGGCCGACCGGGTCATCCTCGTGGGCGACCCGGGCCGCGTAGACCTCGTGGCGCGCCACCTGACGGACAAGGAATGCGACGTGCAGAGCCGCGAGTTCCACACCGTCACCGGCACGTACGAGGGCAAGCGCATCACCGTGGTCTCTACAGGCATCGGGTGCGACAACATCGACATCGTGCTCAACGAGCTGGATGCCCTGGCCAACATCGATTTCCGCACACGCCGGGCGCATGCCGTCCCGCGCAGCCTCCAGCTGGTGCGCATCGGCACGTGCGGCGGCCTGCAGCCCGACACGCCCGTGGGAGCCTTCGTCTGCTCGCTGGTGTCCATCGGCTTCGACGGCCTGCTCAACTTCTATGCCGGGCGCAACGCCGTGTGCGACCTTCCGCTGGAACGCGCCTTCCTGAACCACATGGGTTGGACGGGCAACCTCTGCGCCCCGGCCCCCTATGCCGTCCATGCCGACGAGGCCCTGGCGGAGCGTCTGGCACGGGAGGACATGGCGCGGGGCATCACCATCGCCGCCAACGGCTTCTTTGGCCCGCAGGGACGCGAACTGCGCCTCCCCCTGGCCGACCCCCAGCAGAACGCGAAGGTGGAGACGTTCCGATGGGAAGGCCTGCGCGTCACCAACTACGAGATGGAAAGCTCGGCCTTGGCCGGCCTCTCGCGCCTGATGGGGCACCGGGCCGCCACGGTGTGCATGGTCATCGCCAACCGACGCTCGCACGAGGCCAACGCTGGCTACGGGCGTTCCATCGACACGCTCATCGAAACCGTGCTGGACAGGATATGAAGGAGACGCTCTACATCTTCCTGGCCGGAGGCGCGGGAAGCGTGATGCGCTACGGCGTGCAACTGCTGATGCACGAGCGTATCCGCCCGTATCACTTCCCGTGGGCCACGCTTGCGGCCAACGTGGGGGGCTGTTTCCTCATCGGCCTGTTTTACGCCCTTTCCGCCCGCCTCCACCTCCCGACGGAAACGCGCCTGCTGCTCACCACCGGCCTGTGCGGCGGCTTCACCACGTTCTCCACCTTCTGCAACGAAAACCTCACGCTCTTGCGCCAGGGTCATGCGGGCCTCTTCGTGCTATACACGGGGGTGAGCCTGGCGTTGGGCATCGGGGCCGTGTGGGCAGGAAGCCTGCTCGCGATGAGAAACTAAGGCAGAAACATGATTGACGATACAGACTTTGACAATAAACAAGTAAACACCGAACGGATTATGGAACCCATCTTCACCCCCTCCCCCCACGCCGGCAAGGCCGAACGCTACCGCGCCTTCCTGACGCAGCTCTCCTCCCTCATTCAGGACGAGACGGACGCCCTGTCGTGCCTGGCCAACGCTTGCGCCGCGCTGCACGAGGCTTTCGGCTTCTTCTGGGTGGGCTTTTATCTGGTAAAAAACGGCGAGCTCGTGCTGGGCCCCTTCCAAGGCAGCGTGGCCTGCATGCACATCCAGCGCGGACAAGGCGTGTGCGGAACGGCATGGGCAGAAGGACGCAGCATCGTTGTGCCGAACGTCGACCAGTTCCCCGGGCACATCGCATGCAGTTCCCTGTCCCGTTCGGAAATCGTCGTCCCGCTCCGTGTAGACGGAGAAGTCCGCGGCGTGCTCGACATTGATTCGGACAAGCTAAACGCTTTCGACGAGACCGACCGGGAGTCGTTGGAACAAATAGCGCAACTGCTCAGCGGGAAATTCAGGATGAACCAGGCTGCATGTCCGGAGATGACCTGCGGGCATACGCCGCCTCAGTCCGGGCAAGATTCTTCCTCCCTCATCGAGAAAGACACCATTTGCGCCATAGCCACCGCACAAGGAGGAGCCATCGGGCTTATCCGCGTGTCCGGCCCCGATGCCATCGCCTTCACCAACCGCATCTTCACCCCCGTAGGTTCTTCCGCACCGTTGGCGGAACGCAAACCCTACACCCTCACCTTCGGACACATCAGGAACGCCGAGGGCGAAATCATCGATGAAGTTTTGGTTTCCGTCTTCCGTGCCCCCCACTCGTACACAGGCGAGGATTCCACCGAAATCTCTTGCCACGGTTCGCCCTACATCCTCCAGCAAGTGATGCAACTCCTCATTGACCATGGATGCCGCGCCGCCGGTCCGGGCGAATACACCCAACGTGCGTTCCTGAACGGCAAGATGGACTTGAGCCAAGCCGAAGCCGTGGCAGACCTCATCGCCTCCACCTCCGAAGCCACCCATCGGCTCGCCATGAACCAGATGCGTGGCGGATTCAGCCGGGAATTGGGAAAACTTCGTGACCAGCTCCTGCACCTCACCTCCCTTATGGAATTGGAACTTGATTTCTCCGACCATGAAGAATTAGAGTTCGCCGATCGCTCCGAGCTTCAGACCTTGGCTAATCAAATAGAGAGCCTGATAGGTAAGCTCACCGACTCGTTCAGCACCGGAAATGCCATCAAGAACGGCATCCCCGTAGCCATCATCGGAGAGACCAATGCGGGCAAATCCACCTTGCTCAATGCCTTGGTGGGTGAAGAGCGTGCCATCGTGAGCGACATCCACGGCACCACACGCGATGTAATAGAAGACACGATAAACCTGAACGGAATCACTTTCCGCTTCATCGACACCGCCGGCATCCGGAACACCACAGACACCATCGAAGCCCTTGGCATTGAGCGGAGCTTCCGTGCCATGGACCAAGCGCAAATTGTCATACTGGTATGCGACATTAACGAAGACGAGAACCGCTTCCGTGCCTTCTACACCCAAATCCTCCCCCACCTCGAAGGCAAACAAGTCATTCTTGCCCTCAACAAGTGTGATTTAGCGGCTACTCCCGGCTTTGTTCTTCCCATAGGAGTGCGGACACTTACCCTCTCCGCCAAACAAGGTACGAACATCGACAATCTCCGTTCCTTATTAATAGAATCCACTAACCTGCCCTATATCGATCAGGCAGACATTATCGTCACCAACATCCGCCACTACGAAGCCCTTTCCCATGCCCTGGATGCCATCCGCCGCGTGCAAGAAGGTCTCTCCTCCGGCTTATCCGGCGACCTCGTATCGCAAGACCTGCGGGAATGCATCTTCCACCTAAGCGATATTGTAGGAGAGGTTACAACGGACGAGGTGCTGGGGAATATATTCAAGCATTTCTGCATCGGTAAGTAAATGCTTGATTATCAAATAGTTAAATTGATTATAATCGATTAATATGGCGCTCTTTACGGGCGCCTTTTTTGTTGCTCAAGTATCGTTGATAATCGTTGCTAAGCCTTTTTACGCCATTTTTTGTA
This sequence comes from uncultured Bacteroides sp., assembly GCA_949289265.1. Classification (GTDB taxonomy): domain Bacteria; phylum Bacteroidota; class Bacteroidia; order Bacteroidales; family Bacteroidaceae; genus Bacteroides. The sequence goes on along the minus strand of CASENE010000030.1, from coordinate 18 downwards.
CCTCCTGTGTACCTCACC
>CASENE010000029.1 GCA_949289265.1 uncultured Bacteroides sp. | reverse complement strand
TCTGCGGAATCCTTCAATGCGAAAATCAAGGCATTCCGATCACTATTCAGGGGAGTTGGAGATATCAGGTTCTTTATGTTCAGACTGGCTACTCAATATTCTTGAGAATTTCTATCGCCAACCGGGATTATCCGCTGATCCATAATTCCCATAGATCTTTACGTTTTTTTAGGTTAGAAAAATAGTGTTTATTCGTCGTGTCCTTCCCGCTTGGTTTCTGCAGCAACCTGTCGGGACATTCACCGTCTGGAAACCTTTTTGTTCTTGTTTCCGTTGGCAAAGATAAGCACTCTTTTTTTATCAAGGCGGGGGGTAGAGGCAAAAGCGTTCCACAAGTTTAGAATATGGGTTATAATGTTAAACTCTATCAGGAAATTAGTCAAGACTTAATCTGATAATTACAGGAAAATAGACTGATTCAGAATTCTTCTTTTATATAATTGTATGGTCCGTAAATTAGCCGGGTTGCGTATGCGTTTCCGTAAATTTCAACCAGATCTCTTTCATATTGTATTATATCAGTATGTAAAGCGGTATAATACTCATCCATTAGACTATACCAATGGCCATCCCATAATGGTGAAATACCCCCTCCATACGTATTTAGTCCATTTTCTGTTTCGGCCTTGTTTAATTCATATTTATTACACAATACTTTATAAAGATTTTCTTGTTCCTCAACAGCTTCCTTTTGCGTTTTAGCTTCTTTTATAAAAATGCAAGAGTTGAAGAAACTATTTATTCCATCAGATTGAAAAAGGAAATGGACTGAATCAAAATCATAGCCTGCGTATTTTATATTTCTAAAAGAAATTACAGTGCTTTCTGGATTATAAACTGGCTCTCCATATTTGTTTTTCAACAATTCCATTGCTTTTTCGCGAGAAATGCCAAATGAGATGCCGCCTATATTTTTCACTTGCTGCCTTTTGAGATTGTACTCTGAGGCTTGGAATATAGAATCCATTTTTACACGTTCAGCCGCAGATGCATACTGATAGTATTCTTTCAATTGTTCGAAAGACGGTGTTGCTTCTTGCGCTCTAACAACTACAGACGCAACAAACATTATTGCCAACAAAACGATTCTCATAGCAGTTCATTTTTAGTTCTAATTACAAATATAGCATTATTTATTGAAACTTCCATTTATTTGCTTCGGAATAATATAATAATCAAATATATACTCTAAATTATACTCTGTGAAGATAAATAATAATTGGCGCATATTAAAAAATGTAATTGTTGTATTTGCCAATTACACGAAAACGTGCTATCTTTGCAGCGTACCAAACTTAAAGGTGGCGGCAACACTTGAAAATACGGCATAGCGACGATGAATAAAGAACTTAAAAAGTTTATGAACACAGAATTCAAATCCAAAGCACGGATTGTGGATTCTAAAATGGTAGAGGTGACTGCACAGGATGGCGAGGTCTTTCAAGTCCTTTGCCAAGTTGGGGCATATCTAAGTGAAGAAACCCGAAAGTATGAATTGCATCTTATTGAGGCAATCTTTGATAAGAACTTTTCACAAGACAAAGAACTGATGACTAATAACATTTGGCGTGAATCTTTTGCACGTGGTGTTGCTTTCCTTGGCATTAGTTCAGGAGATAGGCAAGGAGAACGAATAAGAATAGGTGGACGTATTCGACAAATCAGAGAAGAAAGGAATATGGAAGCTCGTGATTTGGCTAAATTAGCAGGAATAGATGCTGCTAATTTAAGTAGAATCGAAAAAGGAAAATACTCTGTGGGTATTGATATTTTATCAAAGATTGCTGCTGTTTTAGGGAAAAAAATAGACTTTGTTGACTTATAAATCTATCCTTATGAAAGCCGAATATAGAATGGAGCAGCATTATGCTGTATCCGCAAGCGGTCATTTGGTTCATATTGCCGAAGCCCATTTAAGTAGTGAAGACTTCTATTGCCCACATTGCAAGTGTAGGATGCTAAAAAAATGTGGAACTATTAGAAGTTGGCATTTTGCACATGACTACAGATATCAGAATGAGAATGTTTGTAATTGCTCTTATGAATCTTATCTCCATGCCTATGCCAAATTAAGACTAAAACAATGGTTTGATGAATCTCCTCAAATTATACTCCATTATCAGCAAAAATATGTATGCAAGTTTCATAAAAACTGTAAGTGGTTAGATAATCATTCAGATGTATGTTGCACGTATAAAGACAAATCCTACAATGTGAAGAAATGTCTTACACAATGCCTTGTTGAAGAAAATGTTAAGTTAGGCGACAAATCGTTTAGGGCAGATTTATTATGGAACAATCCTAAAAATCCACAAAGTAACATTCTTATAGAGATAAAAGTCACTCATGAATGCACGCAAAAGAAGAAAGATTCCAATTTGCGTATAATAGAATTTTGTGTACATTCGGAAGAAGATGTTGATGCAATCGTAAATAATGAAATTAGAGAAAACGATACTGTCAGGTATTATGGCTTTAATCCTCAAGAGTTTTTTTCAGAGGAATCAGTATCACCTAAATTTGAGCTTGCAAAATTTGTTCTTTACAAGAATAATTCTGTATTTGCACGTTCATTATGTAATTGTCAAAATTATCGAAATAGGCGGCCACAAGCGCAGTTAGAAGTTACTGTAAAATATGATTCAAACATTGGAATTATTAATAACGATTCCAGCCCTTACACAGAAATTTCAATAGGAAGATTTTATAATTGGGGATTAGCTATAGCAAACAATCTACATTGCCAGATACGAAATTGTTACATGTGCTCCGCTCACAAATATGATTATGAAAATGGGTGTCTATACTGCGATATGAAAAATATCAAAATAGACACTCCAAAGATTGCATCTATTTGTGAAACATTTCTCCTAAATGATGAATTTGGCTATAAAAATCTCGAAGAAGTTAAGCATTATGCTCAACTTAATCCTATTGATATTTGGGTAAATAGCCACAAACAATTAAATGGGATGACATATTGAGGCATACGAAAAATTATAACTATTTATTGTACGGCATCCAAACTGGAACAATCTACGTCTACATATTTTTTATATTATTGATATACAGATGATTGTAGGTGGTAATATCTATTCCCAGCTCGAAGAAACCTGCCCGAGCGTCCTCCTTGCCCAACAACTTGGCGAATTGTAACAGTGAAGAGCCCGAACCGTAGGCGGGGCGTACACCTTGCGCACCTTGGTCTTACCGATAGTAACAATCCGCGTCAAGAGGTTGCAGACTTCCTGCAGCGTGAAAAACTCACCGCTTTTGCAAAGGTACACATAATATTGCAAAGCATGAAACTGTGTATAATAATCCATACATGGCAACTTTTTCCGTTTAATATGATCATGCACTTTTTTACTCCTGCGAACCGATCATTCTCTTGTTTCTCTTGCTTGCTTCTCCTTTGCCTCCACCCGCACGCTGTTGCTCACCTCCTCCCCTCGCGCCTGGCGGAAGCTCAGGTAAACAGCCAGCGGCTCTCCGGCCCAGCCGGTGGGGAGGGAGAGCGTGGCAGTGCCGTCGGCGCGGCAGGCTGCCTCCGTGTCATACACCGCTTTGGCTCGCGCCGGGTTATACGTCAGGAGCATCGCCACGTCGTCGGCCGCGGCATTGGCCTCGTGGCTGTTGTCCGCCCAAGTGAAGGTCAGGACGCTGTCGGTTTGTTCCGCCTTTGCCCCGGCGGCCACGGCCAGGCACCCCCGGCTCACCAGTGCGCGGTCATAATCCACCTCCACACGTCCGCCTTCTTCCCGCAGGGCGTGTTTCAACAGGTAGGATGTGGCGGCACTGTAGGCCGACTGACGCGGGCCGTGCTGCCGGTAGCCCAGGCGCACAAACGCCGCCAGCGGCGTCAGGAAGCGGACGACGGCCTTGAAACGTGCCCGCTGCCGCAATTGCCGTTCGGTTCGCGGGTCTTGATAACTGTCTGCCAGCGAACGTACGTAATTGACGCCGTTCCACGTGCCGCCCACCACCGGGCCCACCTTGCCCCGGATGCTTCCCAGAATACCTTCTTCGATTTTTCCCATATCGTGCAGTTTGTTTAACGGTTGATACTCTTGTTTGGTTGCCGGCAAAGATAAAGGGAATTTTTCGTAAGAGGCGGGGGAAAAAGGCAGAAGCGTTCCGCAGTTTGGGGGACGGATATGCTGTGTGCGGATTTATTACCTTTCGGGGCCGTGTTTCGTTCGTCTGTCCTTCGTCCGTAAGGAGACGAACCAGGGACGAGCCGGGGACGAAGGGGGGACGAACCGGGTGCGGAGCGGGAAACGGTGCCGCCGGGGATGTCCCGTTGTCAATTATTCGGCACAGATTTCTTCCAATTCCGGGATAAGTTGGTCCTGCAGGCGGAGGGTGTCGGCCACGGCTGTTTCCACGTCGGGCGCCGGTCGATGGGGATAGTGGCCCAGCAGGCGGGGCGTCTTCGTTTGGAATCCATGGCGTTTCAGGACATGCCTCAGTGCGTCTTCCTGCAGGTAGAGGCCGTGCCCGTAGTCCTTCCCCCGCTCAAAGCTGACATGCCTGATTTGAATCAGGTCGCTCTTGACATCGCGGGTAAAGAGGAGGAGTTTTCCGCCGCCTATTTTCACGGCCTTGTCCTTCGGGCGGTCGGGATGCGTACAGACGGGGTATCGGGCGGCCAGGTGGTTCATGACGCTCATGGCCACTTCCCGACGTTGCCGGAGTCTGTTTTGCATGCTTTCGGACCGGGCCTGCAGGGATTGCCGGAATCGATCCACTTCGTCCGGATAATTCTCCAGCACGAAAGCCGGGGAAAGTTCGCAACCGGGGGCGGACAGGAGACGGCCGATGACCTTCCCTGTCAGGTTCATTTCGGCCGCGCCGTAGGGGTAGGCGGTGTGTTTGATGGAGAGCACCGGGGTGTCGCCCCATCGTGCGTGCAGCATGCTTTGCGGCACCAGGGGCTGCCAGTCCAGCGCCGTGGGCAGCAAGGCGCGGTCGGCGCTGAGCATCAGTATCAGCCGGGGCTTCAGGATGTCTGCCAGGCGGAGGGTCTGCGCGGCGCAGGCTTCCCAGTGGGGACGGATGAGAGCGGGTATCTCGTGGACGTTCTTGGTGGCAAAGAAAACTAGGTTTTCGATGGCAAAGCGGCCGGTATCGTCCAGCACGTCGGCCACGCCTCCGCGTGCCAGGATGTTCCGGATTCGCCGGTAGAGGGACCACGTCCGGAAGGCTTGCAGGAAGGTGCTTTCTCCCTTCCGCTTCTTCTCGGCCAGCTCCGGATTGCCGTGCAGCAGGTAGTCGCCCGTGGGGCGGCCTTCCCGCCATTGCTCGCGATACAGGCTGCCGGCCCCGGGATTGATGCCCAGGACAAGGAGTTGGCAGTCCGTCAGTTCCGTGAGGTCGGATTGTCCGTAGATGGAGGGGACGGGGGCGGTCTCATAGTGCAAGTCTGCGGCCAGGCGGTGGTAGAAGTCGGCGGTCTGGTCGGCCCATTGTTTCAGTTCGTTTTGCATATCCATGGTCAGCATCAGAAAAAAGGGGCTGAAATAAAGATGTGGGTGTGGCGAAAAACATTATGTAAGTAGATGCGCAAAATTAATTGATACTATTTTTAGTAGTAGGAGGGAGTTACAGGTAGTTAAAAGGAGTTATAGGCCGATAGTTGCCCCACCGATATACAAAAGGTATTGGCTTATAACTCCTTGAGCGAAGCGATAACTCCTTTTAACTCCTTCTGATTCCTGAATATAGTATAAACTAAATAGGATTGGTTACTTATTAGGCGCGGATTTCGCGGAATAACGCGGATTAAATCAGCTTAATCCGTGAAATCCGCGTAATCCGCGCCTAAAAGAAGCATTCAGAGGGTTTTGACACGCCTCCATCTGCTTATCTTACCTCCCTGTTTGGGGATGCGTATGCACGCTTATCGCTTGTCGTGACGGCCTCCCTTGCGCTCGGGGCGTTCGGTATAGCCTTCGGGCTTGGGCAGCAACACCTTGTGCGACAGCTTGAATTTGCCTGTTTTGGGATCGATGTCCAGCAGTTTGACGTCTATCTCGTCGCCCTCTTTCCAGCCGGCTTCTTCCACCGTCTCCAGGCGCTTCCAGTCGAACTCGGAGATGTGCAGCAGGCCGTCCTTGCCCGGCAGGAACTCTACGAAGGCGCCATAGGGCATGATGGAGCGGATTTTGCCGTGGTAGACTTCGCCCACTTCGGGGATGGCTACGATGGCCTTGATCATGCGGATAGCGTCGTCGATGCACTTCTTGTTGGTGCCGGCAATCTCGATGTGGCCTTCGTTGCCTACTTCTTCGATGTTGATGATGGCGCCCGTCTCTTCTTCCATGCCCTGGATAATCTTTCCGCCCGGGCCAATGACAGCACCGATGAATTCTTTGGGGATGGTCATGGTCTCGATGCGCGGCGCGTGAGGCTTGAGGTCGGCACGCGGCTCGGCAATGCATTCGGTCAGTTTGCCCAGGATGTATTCGCGGCCTTCCTTGGCTTGCAGCAGGGCCTTTTCGAGGATGTCATACGACAGGCCGTCTACCTTGATATCCATCTGCGTGGCGGTGATGCCGTTCTTGGTACCCGTCACCTTGAAATCCATGTCGCCCAGGTGGTCTTCGTCGCCCAGGATGTCCGACAGGACGGCATACTTGTCTTCGCCTGCGTTTTTGATGAGGCCCATGGCGATGCCCGACACGGGGTTCTTAATCTGTACGCCGGCATCCATCAGCGCCAGAGTGCCGGCACAGACGGTGGCCATGGAAGAAGAGCCGTTGGATTCCAGAATGTCCGACATGACGCGGATGACGTAGGGATAGCCTTCGGGAATCTGGCCTTTCAGTGCACGCCAGGCCAGGTGTCCGTGGCCGATTTCGCGGCGGCCTACTCCACGCTGTGCTTTGGCTTCGCCCGTGGAGAACGGGGGGAAGTTGTAGTGCAGCAGGAAGCGCTCCTTGCCTTGGGTCAGCACGTCGTCGATGATTTTCTCGTCGTCCTTCGTGCCCAGGGTCACCGTGGAGAGCGATTGCGTTTCGCCGCGGGTGAAGATGGCGGAGCCGTGGGGGCCCGGCAGGGGAGAAACTTCGCACCAGATGGGGCGGATTTCGTTGGTCTTGCGGCCGTCCAGGCGTTTGCCTTCGTCGAGGATGCAACGGCGCATGGCCTCTTTCTCTACGTCGTGGTAATAGCGGTCGATGAGCGGGGCTTTTTCTTCCAGTTCTTCTTCGGTGAACTGGGCCTTGAACTCTTCGCGGATGGCGTCGAAGGCATCCTGGCGTTCGTGCTTGTTGCGGTTGCCGCTGGCGGCGATGGCGTAGGCCTTGTCGTAGCAGGCGTCGTGTACGGCCTTGCGCAGGTCTTCGTCGTTCACCTCGTGGCAGTATTCGCGTTTCACCGTAGAGCCTACTTCTTCGGCCAGCTCCATCTGTGCTTTACACATGGGCTTGATGGCTTCGTGGGCAGCTTTGAGGGCGGCCAGCAGGTCTTGCTCGGACACTTCTTTCATCTCGCCTTCCACCATCATGATGTTCTCGTAGGTGGCGCCCACCATCAGGTCCATGTCGGCCTGCTTCAGTTGTTCAAAGGTGGGGTTGATGACGAACTGCCCGTCGATGCGGGCTACGCGCACTTCGGCAATGGGGCCGCCAAAGGGAATGTCGGATACGGCCAGGGCAGCCGAAGCAGCCAGTCCGGCCAGCGCGTCGGGCATGTCAACGCCGTCGGCGGAGAAGAGGATGATGTTGACGTATACTTCTGCGTGGAAATTGTCGGGGAAGAGGGGGCGCAAGGCGCGGTCGACGAGGCGGCAGGTCAGGATTTCGTAGTCTGAAGCGCGCCCTTCGCGCTTGGTGAAGCCGCCGGGGAAACGTCCGAATGCTGAATACTTTTCTCTATACTCTACCTGCAGCGGCATGAAGTCTGTCCCGGGAACTGCATCTTTTGCGGCACAAACAGTAGCCAGCAGCATGGTGTTTCCCATGCGCAGCATCACAGCGCCATCTGCCTGTTTTGCCAGCTTTCCCGTTTCGAGGGTGATGGTTCTTCCATCGGCCAACTCGATTGTCTTAACAATGGGGTTAATCATAAAAAATCTTTTGTTTCTATTTTCTCTTAAAAAATTCGCGCAAAGATACACATTATTCTTTATCTAAAGGTGTGTGGATGAGATTAAAAGTTTATAAATACGTAATTTTTGCATATTTCTGCGCGCAATGGCGCCAAAAATGCTTTGACTAAGCCCGAAAAGACGTATCTTTGCACCGCTTCCCGGCGGGACAGCCCGGCGGAAAGGCGGTGGTTGCTCCGTTGCGGGGTGGCTCGGGCCGGACGACGCGGGGGAGTGCAACGGAGGAAATGGATTTTAAACACAATAGACAAGCAATGAAGAAGATTTTTTATGCAGCATTGGCTGTGGCTCTGCTGGGCGCATGCAGTTCGGGACCGCAATTCCGGGTGGAAGGCAGTGTGTCGGGGGCAGACGGCAAGATGCTTTATTTGGAGGCTTCGGCGTTGGAAGGTATTCTTCCCATGGACTCGGTGAAGCTGAAGGGCGACGGTTCGTTTGTTTTCAAGGGCGAACGGCCTGCTTCTCCTGAATTTTATCGCCTGCGGATGGACAACCAGGTTGTCAATTTCTCGGTGGATTCGACGGAGACCGTGACGATAAAGGCCGATTATGATAACTTTGCCGCCGGATATACGGTGGAGGGCTCGGCCAACTGCGAGAAGATTAAAGAGTTGACGTTGAAGCAGATGGAGCTGCAGGCGCATGTGAACGACCTGACGGAAGCCATGAATGCCCGCCGCATCGGGGTGAACGAGTTTCAAGACAGCCTGGCCATGCTGCTCAAGGCGTATAAGGACGATGTGAAGATCAATTATATCTTTGCCGCGCCCAACACGGCAGCGGCGTATTTCGCTTTGTTTCAGAAGCTGAACAATTACCTGATTTTCGACCCGCTGAACAGCAAGGACGATGTGCGCTGCTTTGCGGCGGTGGCCACCAGCCTGAACCAGTTTTATCCGCATGCCGACCGTTCGCGCAATCTGTATAACATCGTCATCAAGGGGATGAAAAATACACGTACCCCCCGGCAGGACTCGCTGACGGTGCCGGTAGAGGTGGAGGAAACGGGCGTGATAGACATCGCCTTGCGCGACATCCAGGGGAATGTGTGCCGGCTGACTGACCTGAAGGGGAAGGTGGTGATTCTGGATTTCACGATTTACCAGAGCGCCGTGTCGGCTTCTCATAACTACATGTTGCGCGACTTGTATGACAAGTATGCGTCGCGTGGCCTGCAGATTTATCAGGTGTCGCTGGATGCGGACGAGCATTACTGGAAGACGACGGCCGACAATCTGCCGTGGATTTGCGTGCGCGACGGCAACGGCGTTTATTCGTCGTATGCGATGGCTTATAATGTGCAGACGGTGCCCACGCTTTTCCTTGTCAACCGCAATAATGAACTGAGTGTGCGCGGAGAGGCTGTTAAGAATCTGGAAGAAGAGGTGAAGAAATTGCTCTAACTTCTTAAAGATTAGTGTTTTTTATCTAAATATGTTACAAAGCATCGCTTTTTGCTTGACACGTATGGATTAAAAGCCTATCTTTGTCGCAGAAATACAAAAGAGGGTTCCAGCATGGCGGACATGTTGGAATTCTTTTTTGTTTATATGCGTGATAAGAAACGATAAGTAAGTGTTCAAGATTAACTGATATTATTGGAGGTAGTTGGAAGGAGTTATAGGTAGTTAGAAGGAGTTGGAAGCCAATAGTCGCTCCGACGATATACATAAAGGTATTGGCCTTTAACTCCCTGAGCGGAGCGATAACGCTCCATAACTCCATCCAACTTCCGATATAGTATAAACTAAATAAGATTGATTACTAAGTAAAAACTAGAAAAAAGTATAAGGAGGAAAATTTATGGCTTATATGTCAGAAGACGGCTACAACAAACTGTTGGCCGAGTTGAAGCATCTGGAGGCGGTGGAACGCCCCAAGGTTATTGCAGCGATTGCCGAGGCACGTGACAAGGGCGACCTGTCGGAAAATGCGGAGTATGATGCCGCCAAAGAGGCGCAGGGCATGCTGGAAGCTAAGATTGCCAAGCTGAAGGCGGTGATTGCGGATGCCAAGATTATCGACGAGTCGAAACTGAAAACGGATTCGGTGCAGATATTGAACAAGGTGGAGCTGAAGAACGTGAAGAACGGGGCGAAGATGACTTATACCATTGTCTCGGAAAGCGAAGCCAACCTGAAGGAGGGCAAGATTTCGGTGAATACGCCTATCGCACAGGGCCTGCTGGGCAAAAAGGTGGGCGACGTGGCCGAAATCAAGGTGCCTCAAGGCATGATTAAGTTGGAAGTATTGAATATTTCTTTCTGACGGAATGGCAGCATGAGGGGTGAGGAAGACGGCGGCGAAGCGGAACTTTTGCACCCTTCGCTTTTTATGCAGGCGGCAAGGCCGTAGGTAGATTAATTTATTTGGTTATGACGATATTCAGCAGAATCATTGCAGGTGAGATTCCCTGCTACAAGGTGGCAGAGGACGATAAGTTTTTTGCTTTTCTCGACATCAATCCGTTGGTGAAGGGGCATACATTGGTGGTGCCCAAGCAAGAGGTGGACTACATTTTCGACCTGAGCGACGAGGATCTGGCGGCCATGCAGGTGTTTGCCAAGCATGTCGCGCTGGCCATCGGCAAGGCCTTCCCCTGCCGTAAGGTGGGCATGGCTGTGTTGGGCCTGGAGGTGCCGCACGCGCACATCCATCTGGTGCCGATGCAGAATGAGAAGGACATGCTGTTCTCCAATCCCAAGTTGAAACTGACGGACGAGGAGTTTAAGGCTGTGGCAGAGGCTATCCGCGCGCAGCTGTAACAGGGGGCGTGTCGTTTCCTCTGTAGGAAAATCAAAAGGGCGTGTCAGTAGTGATGAAGACACGCCCTTTTCTATTATCTATTATTATCAACAGGACTTGATACGTATGAATGTGTGAGGCTAAGTCCATGTCCTTCATAGAGTTTCTCTATGAAAGCACTCGGAAGGCTATATAATCAAATATATTCTTCACCCAGTTTTATTTGGGCGTCGTTCACATATTTGCGGATGGAGTGTTCTTCGTCTTTCTTGCAGATGAGGAGGACATTGTCTGATTCGGCCACCAGATAACCTTCCAGTCCGTCGATGACTGCCAACTTCCCGTTGGGCAAGGTTACGATGTTGTTGTGGCAGTTGTAGAGCAATGTCTGGCATTTCAATATCACGTTGCCATTGTGGTCTTTGGGCGAGAGGTCGTATAATGAACTCCATGTGCCCAGGTCAGACCATCCGAAGTCTCCCAGTGAGACGTACACATTGTCTGCTTTCTCCATGATGCCGAAGTCGATGGATACGTTGGGGCAGGCGGGAAAGTTTTCGTCGATGAATTGTTGTTCTTCAGGAGTGCCGTAGATGCCTTCGCCTGGCGATAGCTTGGCGGCCAGTTCGGGCAATAGCTCTTCTCCGGCTTTGATAATGGTGTTTACGTTCCACATGAACAGACCTGAATTCCAGTAAAATTCTCCGCTTTCCACGAAAACCTTGGCCAGTTCCAATTCCGGCTTTTCGGTGAATGTTTTCACCTTGTAGAAGTTGTCGCCCACGGGTTCCTCAATCTGAATGTAGCCATATCCAGTCTCCGGGCGGTTGGGCTTGATACCCAGCGTCAGCAGCTTCTCCGACTGTGCCACGAACTCCAAGCCCTTCTCGATAGCGGTGAGGAATTCCTCCTCCTTCAGGATGAGATGGTCAGAAGGAGCCACCACGATGTTGGCATCGGGGTGCTTGGCACGTATGTGGTAAGAAGCCCAAGCGATGCAGGGAGCCGTGTTGCGGCGCGTAGGCTCCAGCAGAATTTGTTCGGCTGACAGTTCCGGCAATTGTTCTTTGATGAGATCCGCATACATGGCATTAGTCACGATGAGGATGTTTTCAACAGGTATTATTTTCTTAAAGCGGTCGAAGGTCTGCTGCAACAACGAACGTCCTGTTCCAAAGAAGTCCAGGAACTGCTTGGGAAGCGTTTTGCGGCTGACAGGCCAAAATCGGCTTCCTATACCTCCGCCCATAATGACGCAAAAATTATCTTTATTGGCTGCCATAGGATGTAGTTTTAAAAGTTTCTGCTAATGTACGGTATATTTCTTTACGAATGAAGTTTATGGGGTGTTTTCTTACTTTTTTCTCCTTTTTTTAAGAAAAGTATTGTGGTATTAGAAAAAAGCCGTATCTTTGCACCGCATTTGAGAAATAGATGCCCAGATGGCGGAATCGGTAGACGCGCTGGTCTCAAACACCAGTGGATTCACTTCCATCCCGGTTCGACCCCGGGTCTGGGTACAAGGAAAAGACTTAAATATTTGATATTCAAATATTTAAGTCTTTCTTCTTTTAAGATGTGTTCCCAAAATGTTCCCGAATATCCCTCGTTAAATATGCCGTGCAGCATATTCATTTATTTTCTTTTAGTTCGATTCAAATGTATTTATTCATTCGTTTATAGGGGAATCCGCTTCTTCTTTCTCGTCTTTCGGATT
>CASENE010000028.1 GCA_949289265.1 uncultured Bacteroides sp. | reverse complement strand
TATCAACCACGAGCGGCTGATAATCGGCAAGTTCTGTTCCATTGCCTGCGGTGCGACATTCCTGTTCAACTGTGCCAATCATACCTTGAAATCCTTATCCAACTACACCTTCCCGCTCTTTTACGAGGATTGGGACTTGAAGAAATCGGACGTGGCAACGACTTGGGACAACAAAGGCGACATCGTGATAGGCAACGATGTGTGGATAGGCTACGAAGCGGTGATTATGGCTGGCGTTCACATCGGCAACGGGGCAATCATAGCCGCCCGTTCCGTTGTCACGAAAGGCGTGCCGCCCTATACGATAGTCGGCGGCGTTCCTGCCCGACCGATAAGGAAACGTTTCGATGAAGAAGTGATACGGAAACTCGAAAAGCTGAAATGGTGGGACTGGTCTGCCGAGAAGATACGGCGATGCCTGCCTTATATTGGGAAAGGTGATGTAAACGGGTTGTTGCAAATAGGTGCCCCCTATTGAATATTATTTTAATATCTTATACAAGTATTTGTAATAATTAGTATTCTCTTCTTGATTTACTGGACTTGAGGTTGTTTGATTAATAGAAATATTAGTTAAATTTGCAGCAGATAAAAATCTTAAATAACCTCATCTATATGTTAACACAAATTTTTAATGCCCGCATTCTTACTCCGCAAGGCTGGCTGAAAGGTGGTTCTGTATTAATCAGAGACAATAAGATCCTGGAAGTTATTAATTGCGACCTGCCGATTGTAGGAGCCACGCTGGTTGATGCAAAGGGGATGTATATTGTTCCTGGCGGAGTGGAAATTCATGTTCACGGAGGTGGAGGGCGTGATTTTATGGAGGGGAGTGAAGATGCTTTTCGTGTGGCCATCAAGGCGCATATGCAGCATGGCACGACAAGTATTTTCCCCACGTTGTCTTCGTCGACGATACCTATGATTAGAGCTGCAGCCAGTACTACCGAGAAGCTGATGGCGGAACCGGATTCTCCGGTTTTGGGACTTCATCTGGAAGGACACTATTTTAATATGAAGATGGCCGGGGGGCAGATGCCCGAGAATATAAAGAATCCGGATCCGGAAGAATATATTCCGTTGTTGGAAGAAACGCATTGCATCAAGCGCTGGGATGCGGCTCCCGAATTGCCGGGCGCCATGCAGTTCGGGAAGTATATCACTTCAAAAGGGGTGCTGGCTGCCGTGGGACATACGCAGGCTGAGTTTGAAGATATTTGTACTGCTTATGAAGCCGGATATACGCATGCCACTCATTTCTATAATGCTATGCCGGGCTTCCATAAGCGGAGCGGTTATAAGTATGAGGGTACCGTAGAAAGCATTTACCTGATGGACGATATGACGGTGGAAGTCGTGGCGGATGGCATTCATGTGCCTTCGACGATTCTCAGGCTGGTGTATAAGATAAAGGGGGTGGAAAAGACGGCATTGATTACAGATGCCTTGGCATGCGCCGCCAGCGACAGCAAAGAAGCCTTCGACCCGCGTGTGATTATCGAGGATGGGGTATGCAAGCTGGCAGACCGTTCGGCTTTGGCTGGCAGCATTGCCACGATGGACCGTTTGATTCGTACGATGGTGCAGAAGGCTGAGATACCTTTGGAGGACGCAGTTCGCATGGCTTCGGAAACGCCGGCACGCATCATGGGCGTGGCCGATCGCAAGGGCTCTCTGGAGAAGGGAAAGGATGCGGACATCATCGCGCTGGACGACGACTTGAACATCCGCGCCGTGTGGGCCATGGGAAAAATTGTAGAAGGAACGAACACCTTGTTTTAAACAGAAAAAAGAAAGATTATGCTGACACAAATTATAAATGGTCATATCCTTACTCCACAAGGTTGGTTGAAGGACGGTTCGGTCTTGATTGACGATGGGAAAATTCTGGAGGTCACCAACAGCGATCTGGCGGTGATTGGCGCCAAGGTAATAGATGCCAAGGGGATGTATATTGTTCCCGGATTCGTATCCATGCACAGCCACGGTGGTGGCGGGCATGATTTTACGGAAGCTACTCCCGAGGCTTTCCAGACCATCGCCCAGGCGCATCTGAAACACGGGGCGACCTCCATGTTGCCCACGTTGTCTTCGTCTACTTTCGATGTCCTGCGGCAGGCGGTGGGCACTTGCGAGGCATTGATGCAGCAGCCGGGAAGCAACATTCAGGGGCTTCACATCGAAGGGCCGTATCTGAACCGGAAAATGGCCGGGGCGCAATGGGGGGATTTCCTGAAAGACCCGGATCCGGAAGAGTACGTGCCTTTGTTGGAAAGTACCCGGTGCATCAAGCGTTGGGACATTAGCCCGGAGTTGCCCGGCGCACACGACTTTGCGCGCTATACCTCATCGCACGGCATCTTGACTGCAATCACACATACGGAGGCGGAATATCCCGAAATCAAGGCTGCTTTTGAGGCTGGGTTCACTCATGCCGCTCATTTCTATAATGCCATGCCGGGATTCCATAAGCGGCGCGAATACAAGTATGAGGGCACGGTGGAAAGCGTGTATCTGATGGACAACATGACGGTAGAAGTGATTGCGGACGGTGTGCATCTGCCTGCTACCATCTTGAAACTGGTTTATAAGTTGAAGGGAGTGGAAAAGACCTGCTTGGTGACGGATGCGCTGAAGTATGCCGCCTACGAAGGCAAGGCCATTGACGACCCTCGTTACGTGATTGAAGACGGAGTGTGCAAGCTGGCAGACCATCAGACCCTGGCAGGCAGCATCGCCTCCATGGACAAGCTGGTGCAGACGATGGTGAAGAAAGCAGGGATACCCCTGGCCGATGCTGTGCGCATGGCGTCGGAAACACCGGCCCGGGTGATCGGCCTGTCCGACCGGAAGGGCACGCTGCAGAAGGGCAAGGATGCCGACGTCGTTATCTTGGATAAGGACGTAAACGTACGCTGCGTGTTCTCGTATGGCACGATTGTGGAAGGCACGAACACGATGATTCATTGAAGCAAGGCTGAGTGACTGATATATAATTTCAACAGACTGTTGGAGATTTGTGGAAAGCGGGGTTCGGGTGAATCTCGCTTTTTTTGTTTTTGCAAAATCCCCCTTCTGGCTAAGCGTAGCCGGAAGGGGGATCGCAAACAAAAACAAATGGGGATCACTTCGTACAGACAGATATTCACATACCAGTCTGTGGTACAATCCCGCGTGGTATTCTTGGCGTTCATTTTCTTTTTGGTGACGGAATGTTCGCTTGTATCACAGACCTTGGTGGAACGAATCAAGCGGGGAGGTGAGGAATCAGTGCCACTGATTATAGGAAAAGG
Source organism: uncultured Bacteroides sp. (assembly GCA_949289265.1). GTDB lineage: Bacteria > Bacteroidota > Bacteroidia > Bacteroidales > Bacteroidaceae > Bacteroides. The sequence goes on along the minus strand of CASENE010000028.1, from coordinate 44,983 downwards.
TGGCACTGATCGTAGGAAAAGGTGCCACCTTTTCCTACCCTATTCCGCACCTTGGCGTGACATAAGCGTGGAGGAGTGCGGACATTCCTATCCTTGATTTTTGATTCTTAATTCTCAATCTTCAATTCTCAATTATTTCACGATTCCTTTTTCCAGATATTCTTCCAGGTTCATCCTCGCTCGTTCACCGACACGTTCTACGGCCACCTTTGCCATGTCGGCATCCACCATCAGCTTCACCAGTTGTTCAAAGCCGGTCTTTTGCGGGTTCCAGCCCAATTCGCGTTTGGCTTTCGATGGATCTCCCAAAAGGTTCACCACATCGGTGGGGCGGTAGAAGTCGGGAGAGACCTCCACCAATACGTTGCCCGTCTTGGCGTCAATGCCTTTCTCGTTCTCGCCTTCGCCTTCAAACCGCAGTTCGATGCCGGCATGGCGGAAAGCCAGTTGGCAGAACTCGCGCACGGAGTGTTGTTCGCCTGTAGCAATCACGAAGTCTTCCGGCTTGTCGTTTTGCAGGATGAGCCACATGCATTCCACGTAGTCCTTGGCATAGCCCCAGTCGCGCAGTGAAGACAGGTTGCCCAGGTAGAGCTTGTCTTGCTTGCCTTGGGCGATGCGTGCGGCGGCAAGCGTAATCTTGCGGGTGACGAAGGTCTCTCCGCGCCGTTCGCTTTCGTGGTTGAACAGGATGCCAGAGCAGCAGAACATGTGGTAGGCCTCGCGGTATTCCTTCACGATCCAGTAGCCGTAGAGTTTGGCCACCGCGTAGGGGCTGTAGGGATGGAAAGGGGTATCTTCGTTCTGTGGCACCTGTTCCACCTTGCCGTAAAGCTCGCTGGTCGATGCCTGATAGATGCGGCAAGTCCCTGCCAGATCGCATTGGCGCACAGCTTCCAGAATACGCAATACCCCTGTGGCATCCACATCCGCCGTAAACTCGGGAGAGTCGAACGATACCTGTACGTGGCTCTGCGCGGCCAGGTTGTAGACTTCATCGGGACGGACTTTCTTCATTACTTGCAGGATGCTCATCGAGTCGCCCAAGTCCGCATAGTGCAGGTGGAAACGCGGATGGCCTTCCAAATGGGCGATGCGTTCCCGGTAGTCTACCGACGAGCGGCGTATCGTGCCATGCACGTCATAACCTTTCTCCAATAAGAACTCGGCCAGATACGAGCCGTCTTGGCCCGTGATGCCGGTAATCAATGCTTTTTTCATTTCTTGGTTATTGTTGATTTGTATGTTTTGTCGCCGACTTTTTCTTCCGCCATTCCCGGTAAAGCAGGGTTGGCAGCGAGGTCGCGATGCCCCAGCAGCGTTTCAACTGCTTCTTCGGGTCACTGGCTATCCGGTAAGCAAATTCCAGATGTATTTTTATCATCCATGCCGGCGCCCGTTTCTCATCCAGTCCGCTGTAAAACTTAAAGGCTGCTCCCACTGCAATCATGACGCCCCGGTCCAGGTAAGGTTTCAGCTTGCTCATGAAAATCTCCTGTTTGGGAGCGCCCAGCGCCACCCAGATGATGTCCGCGCCGTCAGCCCTTACCTTGGCCGCTATGTCCGCGTAGTCAAACTGGTCCACCGTCCGGAAAGGCAACTCGTAGAATGTCATGCCTGCAATCCGCCCGTCTATCTTCACCAGATTTTCTTGGAGCGCCTGCAACGTGCGTTGCGACGTGCCCATGAAAAACATCCGATACTTTTTCATCCGGATGATGTCCATAAAAATCTGGCTCCCGCAATATTGCCGGTAGCGTTTGCCGTAAATCCATTTAATGTACAAGGGCACGTAGCTGCTGTCGCAGATGGAGAACATGCTTCCGTTTACCACCTTCAGATAATCGGCATTCCGGTTGGCAATGTTCAGTATCACCCCGTCGGCCACGCAGATGTATCCCGGCTTTTGCAGTTGTATCTGTTCGGCTATGGCTTTATGCACAGCTGCCTTGTCCATTTCGTAGCGGATATTGAAATAGATTTCCATTGATAGTATGATAAGTTTGTGGAGGATTTCCCGGATAAGGACCGGGTTATACTTGCAGGTATATAATATAGGTAGATGTACCTAAACACTACTTGCCTTCCCTCATAGCTGCGGACTGATTCTTTTGCAAATGGAATCTTTGATCCAAGCTGTAAGGAAAGAGCCCATGAACACCATCGGCACGATGAGGAAGAAATACTTTCCGAATTGTGACTGATTTACAAAGCAATGCTCTTTGAAATACGGATAAACCAGTGCGTCAAACAGGTAGCAACACAGATACATGTCCAACGAAAGGATGGAAACTTTAGTCATCATCTTCCGGATGAGAGAATGCTGGAAATTCACCTGATAAATGAGTAAGAAAAAGGCAACGGCAATGGGCGTTCCGAATACGCCATAAGAATCTCCGGCTATTTGTATGAGCGTATGATTCTTGATGAATATTGTATTAAATAAGGGGTTGATAAGGCAGAAAACAGCTATAACGGTCACCAATGCCCATTTGTTCATGCACGGCTTATACTCATGTATATAGCTTCCAATAAAAAAGAAAGTCAGCGGATAACACTTTTCCCAAAAGCCTGGAACCAGGTGAAGGCCATAGCGGTTGAACAAATTCGGGAGGGCTGTCAGTATGAACAAAGTGGCAATCAGTATTCGTTTCTGTTTTTGCGTCGGTATGTTTTTATAAAGATAGTTTAAAAAGGGAGTCAATAAAAACAAGCCGATCCACATCTCGATATACCAACCGTAAGGTATGGCATTGAAGCGCAGAATTTGTCCTATCCAGTTTCTCCATGTCAATGTTTCTCCTAAATAATACTGTTTAAACAGGAGGGTGATAACAGAAAACAGCAGATAGGCAAACAGCACCCGTATGCAGCCTCTATAATATCTCTTTGAGAGGGTTTTGTTGGCGTTCAGGTAGCCAGTCAGCATGATGAACAGAGGCACGCCCGTAGTCAGCAAAGGTATGACTGCCGCTTGGATAAACATAGGCCAGCCTTGGAACACGGTATGGCGGAAGGCCGTATGCAGGGTAAAGAAGTGCCCGCCTATGACAAAGAATATAGCCGCTGTTCTGACAAAATCAAGCCCGATGATTCGCTCTTTGGCATGGTTTTTGCCCCCCCCGGTTTGTAAAATATTATCATTCACGCTTTTCTTTTTTGCTTAATAAATCCTCAAACAACTGTTCCCACTTTCCGTAAACCACCTCTGACGAATATTCCCGCTTCAGCTTTTCAAACGCCTTCTGTCCCAATCGTTCTATTTCTTGCGGACGATTCCATAAATCTACTACCTGCTTTTCCAAGTCATCCACATCGCCGGGGCGAAACAGACGGCCAATGGCCGTTTCTCCTTCTCCTATGATTTCGGTGAATCCGCCATGGTTAGGCCCGATGGTCAGCTTGCCATATTGTGCTGCTTCCAGGATGCTCATCGGAAATCCCTCGTAGCAACGGCTGGGCATCACTAACATACGTGCATGCTTAATGAATCTTTCCAACTCCTGCTTTTGCAGATAGCCTGTAAACTCCACATTGCCAGGCAGCGGTTCGTTGGTTTGCTCCCTTTGTGCACCGGCAAAACGGAAAAGAATGTTTGGATGGTGTCGGGCGACCTCTATCAACAAGTCATATCCCTTTTCGTAACTCAGTCGACCGATATAGGCTATGTATTCCCCGGGAGTATAGGAATAGCTTTTGGGTATCTCTATGCTGTTGGGAATTACTGCTATCTTGGGAGCCTCAAATCCTGCCTCTACCAATTTCTTCCGCTGAAAATCCGTAATACAGGCAAAGCGGTCTACATTTTTCTTGTAAGCTCCCGTCCATCGTGCTACTGCATTCCGCAAAGCATAGCCCAAGGATTTCAACCGGGAATGTTCGCAATTATATCGGATGCAACTCCATTCATTTCTTTTTTGTAGGCACGTTTCGCACGGCTTTCCGTTTCGCATGAACAGTCCTGTCGGACAAATCAGCCGGAAGTTATGCACCGTCATCACTACAGGTATCCCGGCGTTCTTGCACTCAAATAATGCTGCCGGACTAATGAAAGGATACAGATTGTGCACGTTCACTATGTCCGGACGTTCCTGCTGCAAGGCTTTCCGCAGTCCTCTCACCCCTTGTGGGGAATAGATGCCGTACAAGAATCCCTTTACCTTGCCGCCCAGGCTCTCCCGGCTCCCTTCGCTGGTCAATCGGTAGAAGCATACTTCATGTCCATGTGCTTTGAGCATGGCCGCCATCTTATCTACTACGGCTTCTTCGCCGCTGTATTTGCCGTAGTTGTTATGGACAAGGAGGATTTTCATTTTCAATACTATTTTATTCCACCAATTTATACTTAGGGTCTCTTGTATCTCCTATTTTCTTTGCTGGATTTCCAATTACGATTGAATAGTCTTCAATATTTCCTTTAACTACAGCGCCTGCGCCAATTATACAATATTTTCCTATTGTACTACCAGGTAAAACGATAGCTCCTGCTCCTATAAAAGAAAAATCTCCAATCCAAACAGGTTTAAATGCTTGATTATTAAATTCTTTTAACAAATTGGGGGGGGTAATATTTCTTGCTAAATATCTACAGAGAAAAGACCAATCGTGAGTTAGGATTACAGCTCCAACAGATACGACAGTCCCTTGATTTATGATTAGTCTTCCAGAAGGGTCAATGTGAGCTGAAAGATCAATATAAGCAGGCATTCCGATTATGTTAGTGCCAATTATTTTATGAGCTTTTACTATGCACAACATATACAAATGTTGGCTAAAGGCCTTGCATATAAAGTCTAGAATTTTTAGAATATAAAAAAGTAATCTTCTCATTTGTGCTTTGCTTATTTAATTTTGTTTGTACATCTTGATAATTCGCATTCTCCATCTTTTGGGAATAAACGCAAGTATTGCTAATGGAATGACTTTATAATTACAAGGATTATACCGTAATGATATCAATGTTTCGATTATGGTTTCTTGCTTTTCTCCATAGCGTATAGCTACCGAAGCTCTCATTTTATGCCAATGAGATATATATTGTCTCATTCCTATGGGGTGTGGAATATGTTCCTTATATAACTGTAACAAGAACTTCCCTACAGGATCATTTTCATCTTGACGGCGCGAAGGAAGGTTAGAAAAGTTATAGCCTTCTCCTAAGTTATATATTGCTTTAATCTCAGTTGTATAAGCAATCTTATACCTCACCGCCAACCGTGCCCAAGTCAGTAAATCTTCTCCCGATTTGATACCCATAGGGAAGCCGCCGATAGCCAGAATAGCCTCTTTCTTCACCACCACTGCCGAAGTCCACAAAGGCGGATGCGAACAACTGGCCACTTCAAAATAATTGCATAGTATGCCGTCTTCACTCTTGAAGGGAAGTTTGTGGACAATGGTCGAGATCACTTTCCCCTCTGCGTTGTGGAACTCATAGTTGCAAGCATACACACTACACTCCGGATACTTCTGATAAAGCCCATACTGCGTTTCCAAATACTCAGATTTCCACTCATCATCCGCATCAAGGAAAGCAATCAAGTCATATTTAGCCTCGGTAATTCCGCGGTTTCGGGCTGCGGAAACACCGGCATTCTTTTGATGAATCAGCCGGATTCGGTTATCATGGATTTTTTCCACTTCCGCCACACTTCCATCCGTACTGCCGTCATCCACAATGACAATTTCAAACTGCTGGAATGTCTGGTGTAAGACAGATTGAAGGGTATGGGCTATTTGTTGCTCTTTGTTGTAAAGAGGAATGACTACGGAAATCATATTTTACTTTTTTCTTTCTTCCAAAGTCCCAACGCCATTCCATAAAATCCGAAAGGCATGGATAGCGTGGCCATGGAATAATTAACCACATTGTCCGAATACAGAGTCGCCAATACGCCTGCCATGGCACTGCCTGCAGTAATGGCACATATCTTTAAGAAGCCACCGGTACAACAATCATAGATATGCAGGCTATGCAGGATGATAAGTAGGCAAGTCAGCACATAAAGAATGACACTTATCATGCCATTGTCGCACATCATTTGGACGAAGTCGTTATGCGGAACCTTCAACCCTCCAAAAACAAAGTGCGTGTACATGTAATGCTGCACGCTGCCAGTGCCTGAGCCAGTTGCTTCATGTTCCACGTAGAAACGTTTTTGCAGGTATTCCCACATGGCAAAGCGGGCATTGCTGTTAATATTGTCTTTGGTTAGCTGTCCACTCTGAAATTGTTCAATAGTTATATTCTCATCCTTGAACATCTTCTCTTTTAGGCTGGGGATGGTAAATACGGCAATGACACCCGCTATGATGAGACCGGCAATAATGGGTAACGATTTCAATTTGTACCTAAAGAAAGCAAACATCATCAGGGCCACGCCGGTACCCATGATGCTGGTGCGGAACACCCAGATAAAGCAAGGTGCCATAAACAGCAACGTATAAAACAAATTTTTCTTCCGCTCACGGGTGTAGTAGACCAGTGCCAAAGAAAATACGCAGATGGATATGTAATGGATGGCGCGAGCTGTGCCGTACCAGAACACTCCTGGAACCAATTTGCCAATGAAAGGGACAAAAGCAAAAATGATGGATATCACCGCCACCGTCCGGGAGCAAAGCCCCGCTTTGAGAAAAACTTCCCCATCGCGCACAGCTGCCGAAGCAAAGAGCATAAGCAGCAACGGGTAGATGTATTTCAGGATGACGCGGAAGCCGTAGGACGGAGCGGAAGAGTAGGACAGGCCGATGGTAATCCACAGCAGGTAGAGGATGTAGCATACGCCTGCCGCGCTCCACTGCACCTTACGTTTGACAATGAAGATACCCATGAAGCAGAATACTTCCAGCACCAACAGGCGGATAGCCATCAAATCCAGTGCACCGGGTGCGGAGAAGGCCAACAGCCCGGTGGAAAAGGTCAAAACCCAGAACATTTCCGGTCCATCCATCTGCATCTTTTGGGTACGATCCAACGGATTGGTCATGTAGCCGACTTTGGAGGTCAGCCATTTATAACCGATAAAGGTGATGATAAGAAAATATAAATAGTTCAGAATATACATGATTCTAATCTAAGTAGATTGATCAAATGATACTTCATAAGTAGACAAGGGGGACTAGTAAACAAGACAACAAGGGCTTATACAAGGCAGAATAACAGGTAATAAACGCAGTCCTCGTGGCCTTGTCAACTTGTTTTCTTGTCAACTAAAATTAAATAATCATTCCTATTTCAGCTTGCGATACAAATCATTAAACAGCTGAACGTACCGGTTGAAACTGAAGCGTTGCACGTAAACGGCACTTTTCTCGGCCATCTTTTTCCATAAATCCGGATGTTCTATCAAACTGTTTATCTTGCTGGCCATGTCTGCGATGGATTCCGGTTCGTGCAACAAGCCTACTTCTTCATCCCGCACCACTTCCGGCAGGCCGCCAATACGTGCTGCTACCACTACGCAGCCGCAAGCCATGGCTTCGATGGCTGTCAAGCCAAAGCCTTCGCTGCGCGAAGGCATCAGCACGATGTCCATGCGTTGATACCATTGCGGCAAACTTTCTTGGGATTGTCTGCCTGCCCATTCCACGGCAGCTTGAAGACGTAAATCCTCAGCCTGTTCTTGCATTTCCTGGCGCAACGAGCCATCGCCCACAACCAGCAACCGCACATCAGGGTGCGCCTTTCTTACTTCCGCCAAAGCAGGCATCACCAAGTCCATGCCCTTGATGCGTTCCAAGCGGCTGACTACTCCAAGAGTGAACGGTTGGCGGTCATCAGCCCGTTGCAGGGATAAGTCCGTAAACTGCCGGGACAGAGCGTTGTAGATGGTGAAGTGGTTGCGCTTCTTCAGGGATGTCTGTGCGTCATATAACTGCGAACTGCCAAAGAACGACTGTTCTGCACGTTCCGTGATGCAAGTAAAGGCACGCACGCAATGCTGCTGGATGAAATGCACCAGCCGGAGATTGGGATAAATATCGGCTGCGGTATGGGTGGTTGCTATGATCTGCCTCACGCCCAAGAGGCGTAACAATACTATCGGAATGGCTCCGGGCGCCATGTATTGCACGTGGGCAACGTCCGGACGATATGTCTTTAATGCCCTGCGCAGTCCTTGGTATAGGAATACAATGCTGCGCCAACCTCCGATGCGTTTTCCTTCCGGGCTTAAGCAGCATACTTCGCTGCCCGATTGCCGGAAACGGCTTACCATTTCCCTGCTATGCTCAAAATAGCATAGCGTCACCACCTGATGCCCGCCTTGTATGAGTGCCTGCACCAAGTTCAGGGTTTGTATCTCGGTTCCGCCTGTCAGCAGGCAGGGGATACATACCAATACTTTCATACAAAATTACAGTTTGATCTCCTCAGATGGAAAAGAGGATGAAAAAGACTCAAAAGAGACTCAAAGAGACTCTCAGTTTCCCATAATCGTAGCCTCATGTATCTCGGTAAAGAAATTCTTGAACATTCCAGGATTGATAATTCACCATCCAATCCGTTCAACATCACGCCTGATCAATTCGTACAGCGGGCAATTGTGCTTATATTCATAATTGGTGCCCAGCAATATCTCAACGTTAGTTATGTTTTTTCTATATTGGTTAATGCGGTTCACTTTATCCGCGTCCTTAGCATCTGCACTTTTTAACGATGCAATATGCTGATTTTTTAATTGTTGGGTAACACCTTTCAATGCCGTATTCAGCACAAATCTGTAAACATCATGGCCGCGTGCCATTAAATAGCATTGCTCCGCATAAACTTCGCTTACCAGCTCGCCTGCATCTTCTAAAATTGCCTCTTCAAATGTGCCAATCTCTTCTGCAATTTCCGGATGAGTGGCTTCTATGCGTTGAATCACTGCATTCACGTTGTGCTGTAACTTGCCCAATATTTTTTCCTTGTCTGTCTCATTACTACAGTTATGGTCGTCACAAGGAAACACATATTTCCATTCAGTAGCCGTGAAGTCCTCATATCCTTGGGACTCCAAATATAAAGCCCGGATTAATAGTGGTCGTATAATTCGAGAAACCCCTTGCATATAATCTTCAAAATCGAAGTTCGGTATTTCATGGACAGCTTTAATGCATAATGCTTTCAAGGTATCCGCATAACATAACAGGTTTTCAATCGAATAAGCGTATGTCTGCAATAAATAAGGATTCTCCTCCATCAACATTCCGACATCCCTATATCTTTTTAAAAGAAAATCGTAATCACTGTCCACGCACCCTATATAAAAGGCGTTCAATTCATGGGCACGTACTTTGGATAGGATATGCTCTTTTCCTTTGTTAAGGCTCAACACGATTTCCTCTCCTTCGCTTGCGTAACTATATGGAACAACATTAAATTCCTTGTCCGTTCTCATCGAGCTCAACACATCATACCAGAAAGGAACATCAAATTCATCTTCCACCACCACTTTCACCAAGCGTGGACGACCGGTTAATATGGATGAATTCCGATAATAGCCTCCCGTAAGATTCCCGACTAAGGTGTCAGCCATATCGTCTAATTTTTAGATGTAATCTGTCCCATTTCTTTCACCCGGTTTTGCCAGCCTTCTATCATGCTAGGGGCATGGGTAGAAAGCAGAATCTGCATGTGCGGATTCATTGCCCTCATCTTGCGAATTAATATTTCTTTCCATTCCACATGCATTCCTAAATCCGGCTCGTCCATGAAAAAGATGCAAGGAGCCTGGGCGGTGTTGCTTACCATCAAGAGCAACAAAATCAATTGCTTCTCGCCCATGGACAGATCCTCATACGAAAGAGTTGCGGAATACCCATTCCGTTTCAAAGTCAATCGGCTATCCACAAGTACCTTGTAGTTTTTCAGAAAAGATTGCAATATGGAATAAAACAAAAAGAAATTCTTGACATCTTTAACTTTCAGAAGCTCCGAAATCTCTACGCCTTCCCCTGTAGGTCTCAGGTTCTCTTCCATAATCCGTGCAAAGATGGCATTCCGTCTGGATATCTGCTCATGAATTAGGAAATCCAGATATGTTCGGTCATTTCCTTGCAAAGTCTGTATCCTTTCGGGATTCAGCAGTTTCTGTTCAAACGAGTTAATCAGATAAACATCCAATCCTTGACTCCACTCACTGAAGGAACTGCGTTCCCCCGTGCTGTCTTGCACTTGGATTCGTTGTAGGAACAAAAAACCGTCACGACCGATGGCCTTATCATTCAAATAATAATCAAAGCCTTCTTCACGCTGATATTCAGAAGACTGTATTTTCACCCGTTCCCACTTCAACCGGCTTCCATTGGCAAAGTCTATTTCTACCGCCCCCAGCAAATTGGACAGCTTCTCATCCTTTATACATCCATCCTTCAGCAGCGCATAACAAGCCTTTAGGACGGTTGACTTCCCGCTTCCGTTCGTCCCTCCCAGGATATTGACATCCTTCAAGGTCTGCCAACTTAATTGTCGGTCGCCAAACAAGTTTTGTATTTTAATGGCTGATATATAGTAATAAGATGAATGTTCCATAACGCTTCTGTAACTATTTTCTCTACAAAGAAAGAGTTTTTTTCAGCAATTACAAAACAAAAAGCTGAATTTTATGAATGAAGTCCTAACCTCCTCTTCACTTTATTCCAGTAATAGCAAATGGTCGGCATCACATCATGCCTGTTGAAATTGAGTTGGCATCCTGTCCTGCGGAAATCTGCAAACCATTGCCTGAACGTAAGGTTACCATCCTTCACATGGCAATAATCTATGGACAAATCCATCATATAAGTATCTTTCACAGGAATATGCGTAGGAAATCCGGCAAATTGCATATAGATAGCCGCCAAATTAGCTCCTGCCGCAGTCGCAGCATAAGCCAACCCGTCGTTTCTGAAATTCACTTCCATAAAGTAATTCCTATTTCCTTTGTGAAGCAATTCCACGCTGAAAGGTCCCCGGTAACCCACTTTGCTCATAAATTTCTGAACAGGCCGGATATCAATGTCCAGTTTATCAATGCTTTCATACAGGCCATACGAACAAGGACTATAGATGGTGGGATAATGCCTTATTTTCCGTATACCTCCCGGAATCAATATTCCCCAGTCCGTGCTGATGCCTATCAAATTGATTTCATATTCCTTCTCTATGTATTCCTGCATCAGGAAATCTTTGCAATAGCTGTTTGCCTGGAGGGCGGTTTCTACTTGTTCCAACGAATTACAAATATGAATATCAGACTTTTCACCTTGAATGCTTACTAACGGTTTCAACAAAAGAGGATATCCAATCTTTTCTGGCAAAGGATTGCCCCGATGATACACTATTGATTGAGGCACATCAAAGCCACATGCCTGTGCCAACTGACACTGCATATCCTTATTCATATAATCGCCCAAATGTCTGCCCCTCATCGGAGTTAAGTAGGTAAGGGAAAGTTCCTCCTCATGGGCATCCACAAACGTAGCGGCTATGTCATTGGTACATATTATCACTTGGCGATGCGAAGAATTTGTCAAAGATTTCAATATGTCCAAACTATCTTCAATGCATCTGACTTTAAAGACTTTTCCTTTATTCAAATACTTACTACGGGAAACGAATAACCGGTCCTGCTCTCCAATTAAAATCAGCCTTTGGTCGATCCCTCCTTTCCCCAAGCTTCGGATAAGTCCCAAGGTATTATTAAACGAATCGCCCAAGACAATTGCAGTATATTCTGACATTTTTACACTTTAAAATACAGTTCCTTATTCCACTGATTAGCCTTTATAAATACTTTAGGTAGCACTCCACTCCATGGCTTCCCACAAGGAGCAAGTGGAGTAATATAAGCTTCTATTGCTTTTAGTTTCGTGACATGCTGTTCAGGATTCATCCGGATGCAATAAGCATTCTTCCAATCTATCTGCCATACGTTGTAATACCAGAACCAAACACAATATTCATAAAGAAGTAGCTCCGTGCAATCCTTTGTCAATTTTTTTATGATACGACCTGTTTCTACATGGTCGTTCCATCCTTCTCTTTTGTGAGGTATAAATATGGCATCCGGTTTTATTTCATTGATGAGTTGCTTCAGACGGTTGGTTTCGGCATGGTTGTAAATAATGCCGCCATCCGGATAATGGAGGAAGTGAAGATGCTCCAATGGTAATCCTACAATCTGAGCCGCCCGGCGTGACAAATCTTTGCGTGCTTCCATTAATGTCTTTTCATTTATGTGGCAACAACCACTATGGCTTTTCTCGCCGCCACTTAAGATAACTACATCTACTTGTTTCCCAGTCTGCAGCGCACGATGTATCAAGCCTGCACAACCGATGATTTCGTCATCGGGGTGGGGGGCGACAACAAGGAACGTATTAGGTAAATGTAAAGTGGGTCTCTTGAAAAGAAGGGCGTGAATAAGATGTATTCTTGTTTTTCGGATTAAATCTTTCATATTCATGCTCGAGTTAGAACTTCAAATATCCTGTTGAGATATTTTTTAGGATGCCATAATTCTTTATAGCACTTATATGCGCCTGTAACATAGTTGTCATAATCCCTCATAATCTTTATAATTGCATCTTTAATTTCGTCAAGATTGTTAACAAGGATGCCGCAATGATAATCTTCTATGTATGAAAGCGAATGAACTCTCGTAGCAATAACAGGCACGCCGCATTTTAAATAGTTCCCTATCTTTCCGGCAGCAAGACCCATATTTTCGGCTCGATAGCCAAGAAGTTTTAGCGAATACGTAGCAATACCGATTTTTGCCGATGCTACTAATGTATCTAATTCAATATTGGATACAGGTACAGTGGAGAATAAAACTTTATTAGAGAAACCTTTTATCTCGTTTTTGAGTTCATTAAAATAAGAATTATTCTCAACAAGGTGACTTGTATGAAAAACAAGAACATAAGAGGCATCCCATTTTTGAGCTGAACGGGCGAGCTCTTTGCTGCAAAACCATTCACCTAATCCTCCAGAATGCAATACAATGTTTTTATCGGAAGAAATATGTAGTTTTTTTGAGAGGTAGTCACCATGCTCGTTATGCACATCGGTATAGGAAGCGTTGGGCAAAAAAAGTATATGTTCTTCCTTTATAGAGCAATGCTTGCTGATAAAATCTCCATGCCAATGGTCGTGCGTGATGACATAATCGGCAAGTTCTATCTCCCGCAATTCGTTTTGGTTATTGATATCGGGATATTCTAAAATAAAATTTATGTATTTGAATGAGAATACTTTTTTGAGCCAGCAAAGCAGATGACAACCTGTGGCATCACCACCGATATAATAATCTGATTTGTGAAAGAGAATCGATTTTAATGTAGCCCATAACAATTTCGCAGATGTTGGCAAATCAGATTTTCTGGTTCTTTGTTTGACCAACGTCATTTTTATATTGGGGTATCTCTTAAAATCAGAAACCGGATACTTATGATCAATTGTTGAAATAATATTAATTTCGACATCTTTACGTGCAAGATCAATGATAAGTGTTTTTAGGCTTGGAATTTTATCTAAAAAAGGAACCCGCAATAATAATGTAATTTTCATAACATGGATTTATTTAAGATTCAGAGAATTTTCAACTTCTTCCATCGCGGCTAAATATTTTGCTTCCATATTATTAGCAAATTTGCCACATGCAGTCCTGTCGAATGACAAGAATTTTTCTACAATCTCATCAGTGGATGGCAAAAACTTGGATTGATAGGAATGTACGTTTTTCAAGAAATCTCCTCGTTTGAGCACATCATATATTTTGCTTGATTCGGGTAATCTCTTGTGCCATATCATGGGTATAATAGTTTTAAATGTGCCATATTGATCAAAACAATAGAATGGAATAGAATTGTGTATGCTTACTATTATGGGGTGCATAAGTTCTCCAATATATCCTTGAGAAAACTTTATCAAATAATACCAATCAAGAGTAGGCAGAGGTAATTCAATTTTGTATGTGGTATGATATGATTTTAATTTTCGAGGCATGGGAAAAGATACACAAGAATATCCGCTTCGGACTTCAACTTTGTGTATGATTTCATTTATGTAATCATCTGTTAGTTGGTCAAGACAGAAACTAATCAAAATATAATTTTCGGGAAGATTGTATTTCTCAAGTATGTATTCTTTGGTTATTCCAAAAGCATTGTTGAGATTGAATGCAAATACCGGGTCAGGAGTCACAGTGACATCTGTGCGTCCACTGATATATTTTACCATATTGCACGTCCATTCATCTCTTAAACTCAGGAATCCAAAGTACCCAAGGAGTCTTTTCAATTCTTTCAATTCGGATTTGCTATATCGGAAATAGGGCGCGTTTTGTGAAGATATCGAAAATCCGGAACATGGTACAGGATTTTCTAAATAATCATTAAAACTTCCCCAAAATGCATTGGGGAGATCATGAGTCGCTCCTATAGTGCCATTGGGTTCTAACCTGAGTTTTTTTATGTTCAGGTGTTTTCTATTTCTTAGGGGAGTATAATCAAATAGGGCATCGCTGCCAATAAATACTGCATCAATCTGAATACGTTCTATCTCCTTAGCAACATCTTTCACAGTGCGACATAACTTTGATAATGGCATCATGGTTTCTGCAAACTTCATTTGTTCGTTGTATTGACACATGGGGACTTCACGCTTATAAAAATTTTCCAGATCAAATGGGAACCAATGCAGTACAATCGGTTCATACCCTTTTCTTTTGAAATAGCCGACTGATGATATAGTTTGCAACTGTGCTCCAAAATTAGTCACACAGTGATAAGTCAATATTCCTATTTTTTTCATGTAACTATTTACTGATATGATTTGTATAGGATGATTATACCAGGCTTATTTCAGGTGTTTTTCTTGGTGGCACCATAAAGTATGATTTAGGATAACCCATGACAACACAACATACGATGATATAATCATCAGAAATTGAAAGCAACTCACGCAGTTTGGCATTTTCTTGCGATGTACTCTGTGCCCATGTTAAAACCGTTCCCGATATTCCAAGCGTATGTGCTGCCAATAACATATTTTGCACGCATAGGCTACTGTCTAATGTGGGTAGCATGATTTCAGTAGGCCACACATATCCTCTGCAATTTGCTGTAATAGCCCAAAATGAAGGGATAAAGTCACTAAAGCCGGTGCCTCCCTTGCAACACTTGAGGCACTCCATTGCTAAAGGCGGATTGTTCGTTACAAAAACTTTTAAAGGTTGTTTGTTACAACTTGACGGTGCCCAATCTGCTACGTCGCATATTTTGTTAACGACAAGGGCATCCAACGCTTTCTCTTTGAAATTTCGGCATGAGCGTCTTTGCTTAATGATTAGCGATAGGATGTTATAATTGTCTGGAGAACATTTTGTTGATTCGCCTTGAAGATGTTTAAAATGAGAACTGTCTTGTTGAAGAATTTCATATTCGTGCAGTCTGTCCTTTGCCCATACATAAGTTGGATCCGTTACAAAACGACTTGTGGACAATTTGTTGACCAGTTGTTTTAGTTCCATATAGATGGGATGACTATGTCCAGGTTTAACATCCTCCCTGTGCAAACCTTTATCAATAATGTGCGCATATTTTCTAAGAAGCAATATATCTTTCTTGACATTTTCTTCTAAAGACAGATTCATATATTGTTCCGCACTTTCAATCAATGATTTATAGTATCTTGGAACAATAATAAATCCGTTAGCAATCAGTTTATACAATTTTAGAGGTAAAATTCTCTTAGCAAACTTTGCAAGTATCTTTTTCATAGCTTTAGACAATTAGCCAATTAAAAAACTACCAATTTTTGTTTTTAGTAATGCCCATGACAGCACAAACGATATTCCCATAGTTATAACAAAGAAGCATAAAGGAAAAAGTACAGTATGATTAGCAGCCCACTCTGCCAATGGAAATAAATGTTGGGCAGTGCGCGAGATTAAGTATAATGCCAGCCAATTATGAAAAATGTAAATGCCATAGCTGTATTTGCTGAGTGAAATAAGATACTGAAAATATCTCTTTTGAACATTGTGGAAATAATACCATAAAGCTATTATAATACATATTTGCGAAACAATTAAATACCAAGTATGTTCGCCATATGGTGTTGGTTTAAGTGAATTGATAAAGATATACAAGAATAGGAATGCCCAATGGATATGAGTCTTTTTGATAATTTTATTTATTTGATTATTAAATAAATATACTACCCCCCCAGTAGGAACCAGCAATACCATATAGTAATATTATGCAGTCCCATGATTCGAGGAAGAATCTGATCCAATAATGAAATGGCAAATAAAATTATAATGAATGCGACTAAAAATCCCTTGTTCCAATTTGCTATTCCTTTCAAGAAATAACTGATTATGAAGCACCAGAATATCATGGGTAAAAACCATAGATGCCAATAACCGCCATGTAGTAATTCTAATGGATGAAAAGCTCCAGTAGTAGCCATCATGATTAAGCTGAAAATGAAATAAGGAATTAATATTCTTGTGAATTTCTTTTTCACAAGTGGAATAAATGTCGGATATTTTCCCTTTTGAAGTTGATAGTAAAATAAGTAGCCAGAAATAAACACAAACATAGGCATGGCTATGTTGATAATCCAGCAATTGTTAAACGTAAAATAGATAGAATGATATAGCTCCTTGGTGGCAGGAAAATGATTAGCGAACATCATTCCATATACATGGAAAAAGACTACTGCGATTATGCTTAAGCTTCGTAATACTGAAATATCTTGCAAAAAATCTTTAGATTTCATTGAAAAAATGCATTGGTTTGTGATTGGACAAATATTTGATTTATATTTTCTTAATATTCTTCTTTATAAATCTATGAACGACTCGTTTCATGCTCGATGTGAATATGTAAAGTAATCCACCACAACAAATGCCGTAAAATAGTACTATCAGAATTGCATAAATAGTCCATGAAGAAAATGATTTATAGGGATCAATTAGGATGACGGAATTTGCAATAAACAGGGAACACCACCATGTTATCAAAACTATAGATATATATATAAGCCAATTGAACCAATACACTTTAACTTTCTCCTTAAATCCTTTTCTGAAAAGGAAGTAAGGCTTCCATATTCCGACGATAAGTAGTTGGCTGGCTATTCCTCCTAATAATACCCCCTTTAGTCCCCACATATATCCCCCAATAATAGCAATTCCAAGATTGATGACGATTTCTGCAATAGGTGCCCAAGTGTCATAAAATAGACCAAATCCAAATAAGAACTGCATTACACCGCCACGGGTGTAACTAATAAAAATATTAAGCGTTATAAGAATGAGGATTGATGTGTCTAGGATATATTGGGAACCAACCCATAAAGAAATAAATGGAGAAATTAAAGTGTAAACAGAGAAACTGATAATTCCTCCTATTAGATATCTAAGGCTTAGGAGCTCCCAAAACACATCTTTTATTTTCTTTAAATTTCTCTCTGCGATTAAGTTCCCAATACTGGCTCCCGTACTTTCTAGAAAAGTATTAATAAGTTGGGATAATTTATCTGTTATAATTGTATAGTTTCCATAAAATGCTACTGTCCTCAAATCTACGAAAGAATAGATTAAAAAAGGAGTAGTTTGCCATTGAACAATTGCACTGATTTTCTGCACAAACAACTGCTTCGTATATTTCATCACCTCCGGATACTTCTTAAACAACACCTTCCCTTGCCGCACCTCGCTCTTCAGCCATGGATAGACCTGGTTGATCTTCCAGTTCAGGATAAAGGAATAGATAATGCCGAAGGTCAGTTCGATGAGTACCCACAGGTAGTAGCTGCCCGTGTACCAGGCGCTTGCCATTTGGATAAGTGTCTTGATGATATTGGCGGTCTGGAAATAGGCGGTGACCACGTAGTTCTTTTGGTCGGCTCCCAGCAGAGTCTGCTTGTAGTTGGCAAAGTAGCCAATCAGCGAGGAAGCCAGAAAGGAGAGATAGGCAAAATAGATGATGCCCATCTCGAACTGCGTGCCGGGAAATATCAAGGGGAGGAAGCAGGCCAGAATCAGACCGGCGCCCAAGATAATCAGGCCAATCCAACGATACAAATACCCGAAGACGGAGATGATTTCGTTTATCTTGCCTTCGTCGTGCGCGAACAAAGGCTTATAGAGCACGTAGCCGATGGCACTGCCGATGCCTAACTCTGCCAGATTGAGAAAGCCCAACAGGTTTTGCAAGGTCGTGGTCAGGCCCACAAAGTCGGCTCCTAAGGTGTCTAAAAAGATTTTGCGTGAAAAGAAAGAGAGTGCCAGCGTCAGAAAATAGAAGATCAGATTGACACGGGCATTCAACAAGGATTTCTTCACACGGGATTCTTGTACAGGCATTTATAAGTAGGTGCGTAAAATTAAATGATAATTTATCGGTGATGATTTTTCAGACGCAGATGACGCGGATGACGCAGATTCATTATCTTTACTTTATTAGCTGAGAATCTACCATCCGAAATTATTAATCAGCGTCATCCGCGTCATCTGCGTCTAAAGAATTAAATTCCTATTTATAGTATAAACTAAATGTGAACAGTTACTTAGTTCAAAATAATAAGATGTCTAGTTTTTAGATTGAATACCGAGACACAAGGGCACAACGTTGGGTTTCTTTCAGCCGGAAACCGACCGGAGAAAGGATATAGCCGAAAATCTCACGATATACACGTGGCTTCTATAGCACCGTAAATAGCTATTCGAATAAATCCGGGAAACGCTTCCTTAGAAAGACCTTACTCATCAGGCTATAGGGTTGGTCTGGCTGCATAAACGATAGAAGCACTTTCTTTTCATCTTCATTAAAATGCTGCCTTCCGCTTTTTATCATCTCATCTTTGATATCCAAAGCCACTTTCATTATCTCTCTCAGCTTTTTACCTCGCTTCAGGTCTAGACTGTCTGAGTTCAAGCGAAATTTTTGAATAGTTCTCAACCCTATTTCCGAACCCGGACAGGAACAGATACATTCATCCTCGAAAGTGATGTTTGCCTGTATTTCTTCATCGGACGAACGGCATGGATCCAAAACCTGCTCAACCGGTATGACATTGTGGGGAATTTTATCATTGCAGTTACTGCAAGAAAGATACAAATTTTCCCACTTAAATGCCAATTCTGGAGCCAACGAAACTTCTACGAAATGGTCAATTCCTTTCAGCTCACCTTTCAGACGACTTTCACAATAAAAGCACTTATGATAGGAACAGGCGTCCAGCATTTCTCTTATCTTCTTATGCCCGTATTTGGAACTATCGGGCCGACAACCGGGATGCGCCTGTCTTTGCTCATCAAATTTACGCTGCCATTCCTGATGTTTTTTCACCAAGATTTCCGGTTCCGGTAATCTTTCAATGTGCCTCATGTCAACCCCTCCTTAAAATCTTAAATAAGAAAAATAGTCGGGGTTGATGTCATACAATCGTCTGGCTACTTCACGCGCTTTTTCTTTCTCGCCCGCTTCTATCAGCTCTTTCCGCCGATGCATTAACCGCGTAATTTCCTCATTGAACGGATGCACTTCTCCAAAGGCATCCGACATCAAGATTTCTTCTACCGGCATATTGGCATATTGTTCGGTTTCATCACAAATCTCACTGTAACCTGTCCGGGATACACATGTATAAATGCGGGCTCCATTAATAGAAGCCACTACAAAAGGTGAATGGGTAGTCAGGATGATCTGTAGCTTCGGAAAGAAACGGCGGATGATTACCAATATCTTCTTCTGCCATTTGGGATGCAAATGGGTTGCTATTTCATCAATCAGCAACAGTCCCGGTATCTGTGTGATGGCTTTCGGTGGCAGGTTGTTAAGAACTGCTACTGAATACATCTTGCATAAGAGCAACACTAAGTGTTCCAGCAGAAACAGGTTTCCATTGCTCAGTTTCTCCAAAGACAACTCCACCCCATTTTGTTCAACCACCGGTGTCAGGTCGGTACGGCGCACATACTTAAACGTGCCATCTTCCAGGCATTCGTGAATGATTTCTTTCAGCTTGGCATATATGAAGTTGCCCAACTCCCTTTCCGCAGGCATCTCACTGCTGCGCAGGTAATCCGTCTGGCAAATGAAGTTTACCAAATCCACATGGCTCTTCTTACCGGTCATCACGCCTTTCAGCACATTCAGATGATTTATCTGTCGGATATTGGAAATCTTGAATGGATCTGTGGACGACTTGGCTGACCAATAATCAATCACCCAATCATAGACTTTTTCGCCCTCTGTATATCCATGCAACAAAGGCTTTTGAATTGCATATGGAACAGCTGGCTTTATATGGCCAAGCGACAGGAAAGAAGTAGAACAATGCTGCATCTTATCACCTTCCTCCATATCCAGTTCGATCAGAAAATCTTTCTGGTTTGCCACAATGTCCCGCTCCAATACATCTCCCCCACAGAATGCTGCCCGGATGGCATCAATGACAATTGACTTGCCCGCGCCATTCATTCCGGTTATGATGGTCACCGGTTGTTCCTCTGGTTTTACTGATGAAGGAACCTGGAATTCCAATGTAGCATCCCGAAAAGGGCCGATATTTCTTATATGAAGATTCAGTAGTTTCATAATCCATTCAAATAGCTTTGGGCAAAGATACGCATTAAAATTTTCATTCTCCGCTTCTCATACCTCATTTTTCATTCTTCGTTCGATGGCGTTCCCATTTCATTCTTCATTAACAGTATTCTTCGTTTGATAATTAGAAGCCGAAGCGTAGAAACGTAGTCACAACCATTCCCTCAAATCTATCTCCCTCAAGTCTGCCCCGATCACTGTCAGACGATTGTCATATTTTCGGGCAGGAAATCCTTGCAGGGTGAGCGGGGTGTATCGGTGTGCCGACTGTTGGAACGTGGTGCAAAGGCCGTTGCAAGCCGTTTCCAGATCGCGGTCGACGAGAAGGATGTCCGCCCGGCGGTTGGCACGCAGCATGTCGTTGAAGAAGGCACCGCCGGAGTGGAAAGAATGTCCCAGGATGAGGATACGGTCGGCACGGGCCAGAACCTCGGCACTGCGGTACCATGTCTTGATGTAGCTGCCCGTGATGACAGGTTTCAACTTCAGCGGCGGCATGAACGAGGGGATGGGGATGGCTAAGCGTTCGCCCTCCAAACTCATCTCGTCAGACAGCCGGTGTCGGAAAAAGTCCGCAAGGTCAAGGGCATGAATGTCTTCGACATGCAGGGCGTTCTTGTTTTCGATGTCCACGTAGTCCGTCAGGTTGCCGTTGAAGTAGATGGCCGACGGCGAGACGGCGGCTGCCATCGTGGTGTGGTTGAAGGTAATCACCTGCAATGACTCTTTACCCTGCAACTGCGCGTAGATTGGTAGGGAAGGCACGCGCGCTGAAGCGGCGGCCATGCTCTGCTCCTTGTGTACCAGAAATGCCCATAGCGTCCAGGCGATGTAAAGGTAGGTCTTGATTTGTCCTTGCCTGTTGGTAAAGAAGCCATAGAAATACTGCGCCAGAAGTTGTCCGATGTCCAGCAGTTGGGTGTACACATGGCGCAGGATGGGATTCTCCGTGTCGTGCAGACTGGTTTGCAAGATGTGCTTGATGATGCTCTCGAACGTCTTGGTATAATTGATGCGTGAAAAGTCGATAATGGTTTCTTCCGTCGGCTCAATGCCTGTTACCTCGCGAATGAGTACTTCTGTTTCCTCATCAATGGCTGCCCCGTTTTTCACGTCGGTTATTTTCTGGAAAATGCGGACGATAAGCTGCCCCATTTTGCGCTGCCTGTCGTCCAGATAATCTTGTTCCAACTCCCGGTTTACTTGCGCACAGATGGCATCCCGTTCGCGGTCAAGGTCGTGGGCCAGACGTTCGATGGCATCGTCCACAAACTTGTCGAAGCGGAACCGCAAGCCTTTGAGCCGCTTGCGCAAAGCGGCATCCACGGCTATCCCTTCGTCTGTCGCCAGCCAGTCGGTCATCTGCGGAATCAGACTGCCGGACGTGGGGAAACCTACTGCGGCATCCACGCCCGTGCCGAGGACAACCACGGTAGGGGGTACAGTCGGCTCGCTGCTGGGTGCCTGTTGTCCGTAAAAGTAATTCTGGATAGCGTGGGTAGCAGCCGGATTTACCTGCGAATGTCCGCCGCTGATGTCTATCTGGGTATTCATATAGATTTAAAGGATAGGGGGATAATTATACTTGCTTTGTTCACGCAGTATATCTTACTTTGCTCGGGCAGTATATCTTACTTTGTCCGCGCAGTATATCTTCCATGGCAATGAAACTGTATTATCTACATCCGGTGCCTGGGCCTACTGGCCAGCACATCGTTGATTCGGGCACGGATATTATCAATGGTCTTACCCTTCGTGAGTTTTTCGGCCACCGGAAGCAAAAGCCCGATAAAACGCTCCTTTACGATTTCTTCCTTGGTCAGTTTGGGCTCTGCTTCGCACATTTCTACCACCACTTTGGCCAGTTCGGCGGCTGACTGGCATTCGCCGAGCAAGGAGAGGTAGCGGGGCAGACGTTCCTCATCTACGTATAAAAGTAGTTTCTGCGTGGCGGGCACGGCCGATTCTTGTCGCGCAGGGTCGGCAAGGATTTTCTCGGCCAACCGGTCGCCATAGAAGTTTTGTACGGCTTCCGTGGCGTTGGGGAGTATTTGATTATTCCCTCCGTTTATGGTGATATGTATGTCGGACATTGGGCAAAATAAAGAATGAAGGATGAAAATCAATGGGCGGTTAACGGGAAATAAACGGTTTGTAAACGCTTGTCCACAGATTTGATTTCGCTTTCCCGGTGAAGTAGCTTTGCAGAGTCGAAACGACGAAGCGCGCTACTGTCATGAGACAAAACCACATTTTATTGAACTTTTTAAAACTGTAAAACAGTATGATTAACTATTCTACATTCTTATGGAAAAGTCCACTGGATGAAGAGGCCGTGGAAAAGGCGTATGCCAAGAATCAAGTGACCAAGGTGATGACCTTTGACGAGTTTGTGAAACATATCGCCGACCACAACGGGGTGTTTACCCGAGGCACGGTGAAAGGCGTGGTGAGCGACACTTGTTCGTGTCTGGTGGAAATGTTGCTCAACGGCTACAAGGTGCAATTCGGCGAACTGGGTGTCTTTGGAATTTCCATCACTTGCGACCCTGCGGAAACCTTGACGAAGTTCACTGCCGACAACATCAAGGAGGTCAATATCGTGTTTACGCCGGGAGTCGACCTCCGGGATTTGCGCTCGCGTGCCGAGTTTGTCCCGGTGGCCAGCCGTGCCGCACAAACGGCTACCTTGAAAGCCGAAAAGAACGGCGAAACCACGGTGGACTTGGCGGCAGCCAAAGGAGACTCTTCAACAAGCACTCCGGGTGGGTCTACCGGAGGAGGTGGAGAAACTCCGCTGGGTTGATGGAGGGACAATCGGTAACCGGCGATTGACAAGTAACCTTTATCCTCATCAGAAATGCAATTGATTATTTACATTTATCTAAAAACAAAGCGTATGAAAACAGGTTGGAAAAAAGTTTTGCTTTACATTGTGAAAATCATCGAGTTGGTCGTCAGCGGTGCTGCAGGAGGGGCACTCGGCAGCAGCTTATGAGAACCATCACAATGATTATCGTGCACTGCTCTGCCAATCAGGCGGGCAGTGCCCTCCGAATGGCGGATATTGATCGCTACCATCGTTCGCTGGGTTGGATAGGCTGCGGTTATCACTATGTTATTCCCACGGACGGAACCATCGAACCCGGCAGACCCGAAGAAATGAATGGGGCGCATTGCAAAGGGCATAATCGTCATTCAATCGGGGTATGCTACGTCGGCGGCTTGTCGACAGACGGCTTGCCGGAAGATACGAGGACCGAAGCACAGCGTGCCGCCTTGCGGAATTTGCTGGAGCAGTTGCACCGGAGATATCCCAATGCTCTTATCGTGGGGCATAGGGACTTGGAACCGCGAAAGGCTTGCCCTTGTTTCGATGTCGTGCATGAATATCGTGACTTGAATCGTTGATTCGCATTAAAATGATGTCCGCATTCAGTCAAGTAAGAAGTTAGAAGGAGTTATAGGGAGTTAGGAGGAGTGGGAGGCTAATACCGTTGGCAAACCATTGGCTTTTAACTCCCTAAACGAAGCGATAACTCCTATACTACTCTCATCCTATAAATGGCAGGCTGGCATCGGTTTATGCAACATCCTATCCAGTGTTTCCAACCGATGCAGGTCGGTTCCTATATAGTCGTACATTCTTTCCTTCTGCAAACGAGCGGCTTTCTTTTGCGCTTCTTTCCCGTACAGGTGCTGCAGGGAGAATAGGTTAAGCTGGAACTTCACATGCTTGGATTTCAACTTTTGATAGTCGTCATGGTTCATGTAGAGGTATCGTTCCGGATGAGCCAGTATCGGGAAATAACCTTTGGCCTTGATGCGCAGCAGGATATTCTGTAGTCCCATCGGCGGATTGTAATAACTGGTTTCTACCAGCAGGTGCTTGCCGTCTTCCCCTATCGGCAGCAGGTCATTTTGGCTCAAACGTTCCTCGAACAGGTTGTCCAGCATATTCTCTGAAGCCAGATGCAGGATGACACTTCCTTGGTATGCTGTTTGCAATTCTTGGAAACGTTCTCTCAAGTGTTGGGTGGTGTTGGGGATGTCTTCCATGATGTGAGGCGTAAGCCATACTTCCTTTATCCCCAATTTCTCGTATTTGTTCAGAATCTCCAAGGACTCTTCCAGGGTCTGTACGCCGTCGTCCACGCCCGGAAGGATATGGCAGTGCCAGTCGGTGAAGCCGCGGAACAATCCGCTTTCATCCAAGGTCTGCTTCTTGCGGAAGGGCCACATGGCGATTTTACTTATCGTTGGCATAGTCGCCGTATCCGTAACCGTAGTTGTAACCGTAACGGTAGCCGTAGCGGTGATAGCCGTAACGTCCTTTGGCGGTCTCGGTGCCATTGAGAATGACGGAAAGGTTCTTGTATTTATTTTCGTCGTACAGGCGATCGAGTTCGGGCAACATGCTGCGCTCCAACAGGCCGGCGCGTATGACAAACAGGGTCATATCGGCCCATTTGCTGATGATGGCGGCATCGGCAACAATCTCCACTGGCGGACAGTCGATGAAAATATAGTCGTAGTGTTGTTTGAGCAGGTTCAGGAACTCTTCCAAGCGTTCGGATACCAGCAACTCGGTGGGGTTGGGAGGGAGGATGCCGACGGGAACCAAGTCGAGACGGGCAAGGCCGTTGACCTCGTGCTGCAAGATGTCTTGCACGGAGATGGGTTGTCCTGCCAGGTAGTTGGAAATGCCGGTATGCGTGTGAGTGATGCCTTTGCTCAGAGAGGCACGGCGCAAGTCGAGGTCGACCATGACGACCTTTTTGCCTTTGATGGCCAGACAGGAGGCCAGATTGGCCGTCACGAAAGTCTTGCCGCTGCCCGGATTGAACGAGGTAACCATGATGATGCTGCCATTCGGGGTGTTTCCGGTGACAAACTCGAAGTTGGTGCGTACTACGCGGAAAGCTTCGTTGATGATGTCGCGGCTTTTGTCTTTGACCACGAACTGCATCTCGGCAGGGGCGTCCGGCTTCTTGCCCAACCGATGCTTGGCCTTGGAGCCGTATTGCGGTATTTCGCCCATGAAAGGTGTGCGCATGCTCTCCAAGTCTTTGCGGCCGCGGATAGTGGTCACCAGCATGACACGCAGGACGATGATGCCCGCAGGCAGGGCAATGCCTATGAACAGGGCAATGAGCAGGATGGTACTTCTGACCGGTGCAGTGGGGGCATTGCTGCCGTTGGGTGGCGTGATGACACGCGAGTTGTAGGCGGTGAAGGCCTGCGAAAGTTCGTTTTCCTCGCGTTTTTGCAGCAGGAAGAGGTACAGGGCTTCCTTTACTTTCTGCTGGCGCTCGACCGAAAGCAGGTATTTCCCCTGCGAAGGATTTTCGGCCAAGCGGGCAGTGGTGTGTTGCTCGCTTTGACGCAGGCTTTGCAGCTGGGTATTGAGGGTCACCATCAGGTTGTCAATGGAGGTGATGATGGCTCCCCGCATGGCTTTCAGCGACTGGTCGAGATCGACGACCAGGGGATTCTCCTCGCTGCTGTTGGACACCAGGTTGTTCCGCTGTAGTTGCATGGCATTGTATTGGGATATCTGGCTTTCGATATTGGCGCTTTCGATGCCGGAATTGGCCGGCAACAGCTGGTTGCGGCTGCTGGCAGCGGTCAGGTAGTTGCGGATGTAGCGGGCCATGGAAAGCTGGGTGTTCAAGGCCAGAATCTGCGCATTGGTTTCGCTGCTTTGGGCCATATACATGCTGGCTGCGGTCTGTACGTCGGGCAAGAGGTGCTCGCTTTTATAGGAAGAAATGTCTTCGTCGACATTGCCCAGCTCGCGCTCGATAACGGCCAGACGCTCGTTGATGAACATGGAGGTGCTGACGGCTATCTGGTTGCGGTCTTTCACCCAGTTCTCGTTGTAAACGCTGATAAGGGTGTTCAGCACGTCTTCGGCCCGCTGGGTGCATACGTCTGTGAACGTAAGGTTGATAATGGTGGACTGGTCGTTCAACTTGGCTACGGAAAGGCGTGAGGAACAGGCTGCCACTGTGCCGTAAATGCCGGAACGGACGACGTGCAGGGGAGGGACTTCGTTTCCTTCTCTGCGGGCAACGGGCGTTACCAGGATGCGGCCTGCGGGCGTAGACAAGGTGTCGCCCGGCATGCCTCGGGGGACGGCTGACAGTTCCGTTCCGTTATAGGTAAGCTCCTGCAGGGACACTTGTCCGTCGGTCGAGGTGAGCAGGGTGAACGACAGATTGTCGTTGTCTTGCAGGTCGAAGAACTCGACTTTGTAGGGAAGTTCGCTGCCATAGACCGTCTTTGGGTAGAATGTCCCCTCCACTTTGTAGTCGATGTTCAGGTGCAGGCGTTTGACCACATCCAGCATGACGGCCGACGATTGCAGGGAATAGATTTCATTGTTGATGTTAGTGTTGACTTGGAACAGCCCCATGTTGGAGAAACTGCTGCCCACGTCGGAAGACAGCGACTGGCCCTTGCCTTCGTCTTTGATAAGCAGGGCTGCCGTGCGGGTGTAGGTGGGAGGAGTGGACAGCAGGTAGGCAAAAGCGCCTCCCATGACAACCGCCAGCGAAATGAGAAACCAATACCAATGGGCAAGGCATTGCTGAAGAATGTCTTGCAGGTTGAGGCCGGTGTCGGAAGGAGCAGGAGCGGCGGGTTTTGAAGCGTTGTTTTGTATCAGTTCCATAAATAATCGGATAAACGAGGAATCGGGAGTGAATGATTAAATGTTAGTTATCAGCACGATGATGGAGGTCAGGAACGAAGCTAGGGACATCCAGAACGAAGCGGAACGGACGGTATTGCCATTGACCGTAGATTCGCGCGACTTGACGCCGTTGGGCTCTACGTAGACGACATCGTTCTGCTGCAGGTAGTAAGCCGGAGAGGTATATACATGGTCTCCGGAGGTGAGGTCGATTCCGTAGACCCGCTGCACGTCTCCTTCCTGGCGCAGTATCATCACTTTCTTGCGGTTGCCATAAATGGTGAGGTCGCCGGCCAGGCTCAAGGCGTCGAGCAGGGTGAAACGGTCGCGGTCGATGGCATAACGGCCGGGACTGTTGACTTCGCCCAAGACGGAAACGCAGAGGTTCATGAACTCTACCGTAACAATAGGGTCCTTGACCAGGTTCTTGGCAATCAGTTCGTCTTTGAGGTAAGTGGCCAGCTCTTCGCGTTTCATGCCTGCCACATACACTTTGCCCAACACCGGGAAGTCAATATAACCTTGTTGGTCGACCGTATAGCCAGAGATGCCTTGATTGCCGCTGCCGAGGTTGCTGGCGGTGCTTCCGCCGGTGCTGGAGGAAAAATCGCCGATGGTGCGGGATACGTAAGGCAAATTGAACAGGGCCGACAGTTGCGGGTCGCGGCTGTTGACAATGATGGAAATCTTGTCTTCCGGGCGGATGGCTATTTCCATGGCCTCGGACATTTTGATTTCACTTTCTCCCGGCCGTAGGTCTTGGAAGTAAACAATCTTCTGGGTAGTGCCGCAGGAACTGAGCAAAGCCATGACTGCCAGGAGTACAAACGAAGCGAACAGGGTGGTACGTTTCTTCATAAACAATAGTATTTTCGTTGAAATATTTATCTGGTAAGGGAATCGGGCGCCTGTTGCTCATGGGCTTTGATGCGTCCATTGATGGCCAACTGCATGGCCACCCATAACGCAATGTCCAGCACCAGCAGCCAAGTAATGCCCAGCACGTCCACCAGCAGGCCGTTGAGGCCGATGAAGAACAGCTCCACAAACAAGATGGTCACCAGCACCATTCTTGGCCTCATGCCGGTGCGCAGCAGTTTGTGGTGGAAGTGGTTCTTGTCGGGGAGGAAGGGATTCTTCTTCGCCCGCAGGCGGTGGAGCACCACCCGGACAACGTCGAACAGGGGGACGATGAGGGTGGAGAAGGCCAGGGCCAGGTTGGCGTAGTCGACTTCGGGCGTACTCATGTCTTCCCGGCTCAGGTGGATGACCAGCAGGCTGATGGTGTAGCCCAGGGTGAGGCTGCCTGCGTCGCCCATGAACAGCTTGTGTCCCCGCCGCTCGTTGCCGAAGACGTTGTAGAACCAGAACGGCACTATCACGCCGAAGGTGGCAAAGGCCAGCAGGGCGAAGATGTATTCCTCTTGCACGGCGCACAGGATGCCCAGCACCACCAGGGCAATGCAGCTCAAGCCGGAGGCCAGGCCGTCGATGCCGTCTATCAGGTTGATGGCGTTGGTGATGTAGACCACTACGAACAGGGTGAGCGGTACGCCGATGCCGGGGGCCAGTTCGTGGATGCCGAACAGCCCGCCCAGCGAGTTGAACCATTCGCCCGACCAGGTCAGCAGGAGGGCAGCCAGCAGCTGGATGAAGAACTTGTAGCGGTAGCCCACTCCAATCAGGTCGTCGGTCACTCCCACCAGGTACAACATCATGCAACCCACCGTGAAGAAGAGGAATTCGTACAGCGTGAGGCTGGCAGGCAGGTTCTCGATGGGGTATCCCCAATAATAGCGCATTCCCAGTATGAGGCACATCGCAATCAGTACGACCGGGAAGAAGGAGAGACCTCCCAGCCGGGGGATGGGCATCGTGTGTATCTTCCTGCCGTCGGGTTGGTCGAACAGGCGCTTCTTGTAGGAAATCAACAGGATTTTGGGGACAATCGCCATGCCCAGTAACAGGGAGAGCAGGAAACCGGCGCTCAAAAACAGGTAGTCCATAAGAACGTATAAATAGGTATATGAATAAAGGCGGGGAGGGCAGGAGCCAGGCAACGGCTGGCTGCGGGAAAAACTTTCCGTTGTCGAAGCAAAAACTGTAAATTTAGGCTGGATTTACATGAATCCAGGCTGAATTTACATAAATCTAAGTTGGATTTACATAAATCCAGCCTAAATTTATAGTTTTTGCCGTAGGTTGCCCGTTTTTTGCCTCTGGCAGGGGGGTTTATCCAAAGGCGCCGGGCTGTTTCCGGGCTTCTGTCGGATTCATCGCATTGCTTTATTCATTCAGCAGTTGGATATATTCCGGCTCCACTTCCACCGAGGCTGCCAGCAGTCCGGGCAACTCCACCAGCAGGCGTTTAACCTTGGAGCCGCGGGTGGAGAGCAGGTAGCCTTCGTATCCTTCCAGTTGGCCGCCCATGAGGCGGATCCGGCGGTGGTACATTTCCGGCGTAATCTCGTCGGGGCGGTAATAACGGGGCCTTTCCACCGTGTTCACTGCCCGGATGAAACGGTCCATCTCTTCTTCGCGCACCGTCATCGGCTGCCTCCAGGGCTTGCGCAGGTAGCGGTATTGGAAGGTGGCTATCTTTTCTACAAAGGGATCCAGCGTTTCCCGGGACGCATGCACGAACAGCAGGTCGTGGATGAAAGGTACCATCTCTTGCTCGCGCTTGCCACGGCGTACAGTCAGTCTGGGAGTCATGGGAGTAAAATACTCGATGTCCTCATTGTTCAGCAGCCGGTAGGCGGGCCACTTGGCGTTGGGGCGGGTCAGGTCGCGCATCACGAACCATTGGACCAGTCGGCTCTCGGCATCGGGATTTGTCGGGATTTCTTCCATGAGGCTCGTCTCTTTTATATCTGTTGCTTGCTGCCGGTTCATGGTTGCTTCCGGTCGGCAGGTATAATTCTCTCAATCCTGGCTGCGCCTGTTATTAGTTGGAATGCAGTCAGTTATCGTCTTGATTCCCGAAAGTTCGGCGGAATCGTTCCATCTGTAGGGGAGTGCCGGAGGCATGGCCGTTTATTTGTTTTGTTATTCCAGGGTTTTACCTTTCCAGGAGAGCATGGGCCACTTGGGTTGTTCAGAGGTGGATTCCAGTTATGCCCTGCTGGCTAAGTAACGCTCTGCGGCTGCAAAGGTATATAATTAATTTAAGTATAAAAACTATTTAAAGCGAAAAAACTATTTTTCTTTTCAAATTAGTTTGTTGCAAGCGACGGGCGAATGCAAGGGGAGTGGGGGGAGCTTTATCCGGCGGCTGAACGACAGTGGTAAGGACGTGCCGGCAGGTGTTTGTCGGGGCTTTGTCCTTCGCGTTACGTCGGGGCGGTGAGAGAAAACTTTTGCACCCTGCGAATATTTCACTATCTTTGCGGGCGTAATCCGAATTCATATGAAGTTTTCTGAACTCAATCTCAACGAACAAGTGCTCGAAGCGCTCGATGCCATGCGCTTCGACGAGTGTACCCCCATACAAGAGAAGTCCATTCCGCTGATACTCGAAGGGCGCGACCTGATAGCCGTGGCGCAGACCGGTACGGGCAAGACGGCTGCCTACATGCTGCCCATCCTGAATAAGATTGCCGAAGGAGGGTATCCGGAGGATGCCATCAACTGCATCATTATGGCCCCCACGCGCGAACTGGCCCAGCAGATAGACCAGCAGATGCAGGGCTTTTCATACTTCTTGCCCGTCTCCGGCGTGGCAGTCTACGGGGGCAACGACGGAGTCCTGTTCGAGCAGCAGAAGAAAGGGCTTACCCTGGGAGCAGACGTCGTCATCGCCACCCCCGGTCGCTTGATTGCCCACCTCAGCCTGGGCTACGTCGACCTGTCGCGTGTGTCCTTCTTTGTCCTCGACGAAGCCGACCGCATGTTGGACATGGGGTTCTATGACGACATCATGCAGATAGTCAGCCACCTGCCCAAGGAGAGGCAGACGGTGATGTTTTCGGCCACCATGCCTGCCAAGATACAGCAACTGGCCGAGAATATCCTGCGCGACCCTGCGGAAGTGAAACTGGCTGTCTCCAAACCTGCCGACAAGATTGTGCAGGCGGCTTATGTCTGCCACGAGAGTCAAAAGCTGGGCATCATCCGCAGTCTCTTCTCCGAGCAAGTGCCGGAACGGGTCATCGTGTTTGCTTCCTCCAAACTCAAGGTGAAGGAGGTGGCCAAGGCTCTGAAACGCCTGCACCTGAATGTGGGCGAGATGCACAGCGACCTTGAGCAGGCCGAGCGTGAGGATGTCATGTACCGCTTCAAAGCCGGGCAGGTGAACATACTGGTGGCTACGGACATCGTGGCACGCGGCATCGACATCGACGACATCCGGCTGGTCATAAACT
Source organism: uncultured Bacteroides sp. (assembly GCA_949289265.1). Taxonomy (GTDB): domain Bacteria; phylum Bacteroidota; class Bacteroidia; order Bacteroidales; family Bacteroidaceae; genus Bacteroides. The sequence continues at coordinate 13,330 of CASENE010000028.1, read as the reverse complement.
ACGACGTGCCTCATGACAATGAAGACTACGTGCACCGCATCGGTCGCACCGCCCGTGCCAACAATGACGGCGTAGCGTTGACCTTTGTGAGCGATGCCGAGCAGAGCAAGTTCCGGGGCATCGAGCGTTTCTTGGGCAAGGACATCTATAAGATTCCGCTGCCGTCCGAGTTGGGCGAAGCGCCGGAATATCGGCCTGCCGAACGTCGCAAAGGCTCTAACGGAGGAGGACATCGCCGCAACCGGAAGAAAGGCGGAGGGAAGTGACGTAATAAGAGTATAAAATACCGGAGAGGGCTTGGTGGTAAGCGATGAAATGGTCGCTTAACGCCAAGCCCTCTCCGGTTATGGACGCTTTTACGGAGGCTAAGTCTGTTATGGCTTTCCGATGCAATGGTATTCAAAGCCGCGCTCTGTCATTTCTGCCGGGTCGTAGATATTGCGTCCGTCCAGCACGAGCGGCCGCCGCATGGATTTCTTGATGACGGCCCACGAGGGCAGGCGGAACTCTTTCCACTCGGTCACCAGCAGCAAGGCGTCGGCATCCAAGGTGGCGTCGTAGAGGTCTTTGGCGTAGCACACGGCGTCGCCCATGCGCCTGCGGCACTCGTCCATGGCCACCGGGTCGTAGACGCGTATCGTGCATCCGGCTTCTTGCAGGCGCTTGATGAGCACCAACGATGGCGCCTCGCGCATGTCGTCCGTCTCGGGTTTGAACGACAGCCCCCACAGGGCGATGGTCTTTCCTGCCAGCTGTCCGTCGAACAAGTTCTTCAGCTTATCGAACAAGACTCCTTTCTGGCATTCGTTGACTTCTTCCACCGCGCGCAACACCCGCATCACATAGCCATGCTGCTCGGCGGTCTTTATCAATGCCTTCACATCCTTCGGGAAACAAGAGCCGCCATAGCCGATGCCCGGATAGAGGAACTTGCGGCCAATGCGCGTGTCCGACCCTATGCCGCTGCGCACCATGTTGACATCGGCGCCCACCCGCTCGCACAGGTTGGCGATGTCGTTCATAAAGCTGATGCGCGTGGCCAGCATGGAGTTGGCGGCATACTTGGTCATTTCGGCCGAGGGGATGTCCATAAAGATGACTCGGAAGTTGTTCAGCAGGAATGGCTTGTAGAGCTGGCTCATCAGCTTCTTGGCCCGTTCCGAGTCGACGCCCACCACTACTCTGTCCGGGCTCATGAAGTCGTTCACGGCATTGCCTTCCTTCAGGAACTCAGGATTCGAGGCCACGTCAAACGGTATGTCCGCACCTCTCTTCCGCAGCTCTTCGCGGATGGTCTCGCGCACCTTTTGCGCGGTTCCCACGGGCACTGTGCTCTTGGTGACCACCAATACATACTTCTGCAGGTTCTGTCCTATGGTGCGTGCCACCTGGAGCACGTAGCTCAGGTCGGCGCTGCCATCCTCGTCCGGCGGCGTGCCTACTGCGCTGAACACCACTTCTACCTCGTTCAGGCAGTCTTCCAACGAGGTGGTGAACTGCAACCTTCCTGCCTTGGCATTGCGCGTCACCATCTCTTCCAGTCCATTCTCGTAGATGGGTATCACGCCTTTCTTCAGGGCTTCGATTTTCTCGCGGTTCGTATCCACGCATACCACGTTCACACCAATCTCCGCAAAACAGGCGCCGGTCACCAGGCCGACGTATCCCGTACCAACAATTGCTATCTTCATAATCTCTTATTCGAAATATACAGCATCTTTAAAGGCCGCCCCGTGCCTGTCTTTTTCCGAGAGCACCATCTGTTCCGGCGCCACCGGCCAGTCGATGCCCAGTTCCGGGTCGTCGAAGCGGATGGAGGCTTCCGATTGGGGGGCATAGGCGTTGTCTACTTTGTACATGAACACTGCTTCGTCGCTCAGCACCAGAAAGCCGTGGGCGAAGCCGCGCGGGATGAAGAACTGGCGCTTGTTGTCTTCGCTCAGTTCCACGCTGACGTGCTTGCCAAACGTGGGCGAGGACCGGCGCAGGTCTACGGCCACGTCCAGCACCTTGCCGCGCAGCACGCGCACCAGTTTGGCCTGGCTGTGCGCCCCCTTCTGGTAGTGCAGGCCGCGAAGGACGCCGAACGAAGACTTCGACTCGTTGTCTTGCACAAAGTGCACGTCGCCCACTTGTTGCCGGAACTCCTCTTCCTTGAAGGCCTCCATGAAGTAACCGCGGGCGTCGGAAAAGACCTTGGGCTCGATGAGCCACACGCCGTCAATCTCTGTCTGTATGTAATTCATTGATGGGTAAAATTAGTTAGAAATCGGAAAATCTTCTCTTGCAAGCATGGATTTCCGCGGACAAAAGTAGAAATATTTTTCCGAAAAACCCTACCTTTGTCCCTATAACCATCGTAGAATCATGAAAAAGTATAAAATAGGAATCCTGGGTGCGGGCCACATCGCCGAGAAGATGGCCTGGACTTTGCAGCGAATGGAGGCGGCCGAGGCTTTTGCCGTAGGCTCGCGCAGTAGGGAAAAGGCGGAACGCTTTGCACGGGCATACGGCCTGCAGCGTGCTTACGGGTCGTATGAGGCCTTGGTGGAAGACCCGGAGGTGGACTTGGTATATATCGCTACGCCCCATTCGCACCACTATGCCCACGCTCTCCTCTGCCTGCAACACAAGAAACCCGTGTTGTGCGAAAAGGCCTTCACTGCCAATGCCCGCCAGGCCGAAGAGGTGATTGCCCGGGCGCGGCAGGAAGGCGTGTTTGTGGCCGAGGCCATCTGGACGCGCTTCATGCCCTTCTCCCAGACCATCCGCCAACTCGTGGACTCGGGGCGCATCGGCACCCCCATGACGTTGACCGCCAGCTTGAGCTATCCCATGGCTACCAAAGAGCGCATCGTGCGCCCGGAACTGGCTGGCGGGGCCTTGCTGGATTTGGGCGTATATCCCCTGAACTTCGCTTTCATGGTCTTCGGCAAGGACATTGAGCGCATCTCCTCCGCCTGCCTGAAGACCGACACGGGCGTGGACGCGCAGAACACTATTACGCTGGCCTACCGCGACGGGCGTATGGCCGTGATGCAGACCAATATCTATTGCGTCGGCGACCGGCAGGGCATCATCGGCGGAGACAAGGGATACATCATCGTGGACAATATAAACAACCCGCAGAAGGCTTCCGTCTATTCGTCGGAACATCGGTTGGTGGACGAAATCCATTGCCCGCCGCAAATCAGCGGATACGAGTACGAGGTGCTGGCCTCCATCCAAGCCCTGGAGCAGGGAGCCATAGAGACGCCGGAGATGCCCCATGCCGAGACCCTCGGCGTCATGCACTTGCTCGACGGTTTGCGTAAGGAGTGGGGCGTGCGCTTCCCGGACGACGAATAGGGGCGGGGAACTGCCGCCGGGCGCGCCTTGAAACGCCGACGAAACGGCTTGTCAGTCAGCGTTTAGTGGCGTAGTAGTCCCAGCGGGCTGGCACAGTACTTCCAGCAGGCTGGCACAGTACTCCCCGGTCGCTGGGACTCTATCTCCCGGTGGCGGCGTCGGGCATCCCCCGAAAAGGCCGTATGAATAAAGGCAGGGAAAAATTGTGTTTTTCCCAGGAAGAATTCTTATCTTTGTCACATGATAGATTTAGCACAACATATTGAGAAACTTCTGGCAGAAAACGAGTGTGTCATCATCCCTCATTTCGGAGGCTTTATCACCTACTACGCACCGGCGCGGTGGGAGGAGGAGAGCGGATTGTTCCTGCCTCCGGCCCGCATGATCCGGTTCAACCCGCGGTTGACCCTTAACGACGGCTTGCTGATACAATCTTATATGAAGACCTACGGCATGAGTTACGCGGAGGCGTCGCGCCGGGTGCAGGCAGAGGTGCGGCAATGGATATCCCGTCTGCACGAAGAGGGGACTATCGAACTGCCCCGCATCGGTCAATTGAGCCTGACCCTGCGCCAGACTTTCGATTTCGCGCCGTGCGCGCAGCAGGCTCCGTCGTCCGAATGGTACGGGCTTTCCGGCTTCAAGATGCCCAAGCTGGCGACGCCCCGGCCGCAGCTGGCCCCCCGGCACGTGGCGACCCAGGCGGTGGAGAAGGCCCCCCGCCGCTTCCGCATACGCTTCAACGCGCCCCTGTGGTCGAACATCGCGGCCGTGGCGGCCATCATCATTCTGTTCTTCGCCATCTCTATTCCGGTCAAGAACACGGAAATCATCCATGGGAATTATGCCCAGCTGATGCCTACGGAGGTGTTCAGGCAGTTGGACAAACAATCGTTGGCCATCATCCCCCTGGCCGCTTCGTCCCTTCCCAAAGAGGAGAGCGCAGGCAAGGTGAAAAAGGAGGCAACCCCCAAGGCTCTCCCGGCCACGGATACCGTGCGAACCGCCACCCCCGCGCCGCAACGCCCCCAAACCACGGCCACGCCGCGCGCCATAGAGACGGCCACCGTGACGCCCAAACCGGCAAAGACCGCGACTCCCGCCCCCAAGCCCCAGTCCCATGCGTCTGCATCGGCGGACAAGGCGAAAATCTACCACATCATCGTGGCCAGCGTCGGCACGCAGGCCGATGCCGAAAAGATGGCCTCGGAACTGATCCGGGCCGGGTATAAGGAAGCCAAGGCCATCATCGGCAGCGGGAAGATGCGGGTGAGCATACAGTCGTATGCCAGCCAGGCAGAGGCTTACCAGGCCGTCAACCAGTTGCGCAAGGAAAAGGCTTATCAGAACGCCTGGGTGTTAAAGAAAAAATAAGAAGAAGACATGAAACGTGTACGTTGCCCCAAATGCGAGAATTACCTGACGTTTGACGAGACCAAATACCAAGAAGGGCAATCGCTCGTCTTCGTATGCGACCATTGCAAGAAGCAGTTCGCCATCCGTCTGGGCAAAAGCAAGACCGAAGCCACGCGCAAGGAAGCCCAGGCGCGGCTGGACGAAACGGTCGGCAAGGGCGAGTGGGGGAGCATCGTGGTGATAGAAAACGTGTTTGGCTTCAAGCAGGTATTCCCCTTGCAGGAAGGCGACAACATCATCGGGCGGCGCTGCATCGGCACCACCGTCCAAGTCCCCATCGAGACCTCGGACATGAGCATGGACCGTCGGCATTGCATCATCCGCGTGAAGAAAGAAAAGGATGGCAGCCTCTCGCACACGTTGCGCGACGCCCCCAGCCTGACGGGCACCTTCCTGAACAACGACATCCTGAGCGATAAGGACCGTGTCCGCATCTACGACGGAGCCGTTGTCACCATCGGCGCCACCACCTTCATCCTCCATACTCCCGATAAAGCAGAATAAACGAGTTCTATTATATGATTGATTCCATCTTAGATACAGACCTCTATAAGTTTACCACGTCGTATGCTTATATCAAGCTGTTCCCCTACGCGGTGGGCACCTTCGAGTTTACCGACCGGGATGAGACGGTGTATACGGAGGATTTCCTGGAAAAGCTGAAAGCGGCCATCGCCCGGCTGTCGCAGATACGGCTGAAGCCGGAGGAACTGGACTACATGACGGCGCATTGCCGCTTCTTGCCCCGCGTCTATTGGGAGTGGCTGTCTTCCTTCCGCTTCCATCCCGAAAGGGTCGAGGTCAGCCTGGACAAGCAGGCGCACCTGCACATCGCGGTAACCGACTATCTGTATAAGGCCACCCTCTACGAAGTGCCCCTGTTGGCCATCGTCTCCGAAATCCTGAACGAGTCGCTGGGACGCACGGCAGACATGGACTACGTCATCCGGAGGCTCGGCAAGAAGGTGGAACTGTCCAACGAGCATCGCCTGTCCTTCTCCGAGTTCGGCACCCGCCGCCGCTTTTCGGCCGAGGTGCAGGACCGGGTCATCGGCTACCTCACCCGCCATGCACGCTATTGCACGGGGACGTCCAACTGCTACTTTGCCATGAAGTACGACATCAAGCCCATGGGGACGCATCCGCACGAGTGGTTCATGTTCCATGGCGCCCAGTTCGGATACATACATGCCAACTACATGGCACTGGAGAACTGGGTGAACGTCTACGACGGCGACCTGGGCACCGCCCTGGCCGACACCTATACCACCGATGCTTTCCTCTGCAACCTGAGCCGCAAGCAAGCCAAGCTGTTCGACGGCGTGCGGTGCGACTCGGGCGACGAGTACGAGTTTACCGACCGCCTCATCGAGCGTTACCGCGAGTTTGGCATCGACCCCACCACCAAGACCATCATCTTCAGCAACGCGCTGGACTTCGACAAGGCCCTGAGCATACAGAGGCATTGCGCGGGACGCATCCGTTGCGCCTTCGGCATCGGCACCAACCTGACCAACGACACCGGATACAAGCCGCTGAACATCGTGATGAAGCTGACCCGCTGCAAGATGAACACCAACCAGGAATGGCGCGAGTGCGTCAAGCTGTCCGACGACGCCGGCAAACACCTGGGAAGCACGGCCGAGGTGAAGGCCTGCCTGTACGACCTGAGGCTGGCGGACGCGGTGTCCGGCAACTGACCCCTATACATTATTAATATATATAACCTAACAAGCATAACCCCTCCGAAACATATGGATAACCCAATCACTGAATCCCTCCGAAGGCTCTACACGGCCTTTACCAAGCATACCCCCGACCAGATTGACGAGATGCCCGCCTCCGGCTCCAACCGCCGCTATTTCCGCCTGAAGGGCGACCCGACCCTGATAGGCGTAAGCGGGGAGTCGGTGGAAGAAAACCGCGCCTTTCTCTACATGGCCGACCATTTCCGCCAGAAGGGCCTGCCCGTGCCCCAGGTGCATACCTGCTCGGACGACCAACTGTTCTACCTCCAGGAAGACCTGGGCGACACCCTGCTGTTCGGCGCCATCGAGAAGGCAAGGCTGACAGGCGTCTTCGGCGAAGAAGAGAAAGTGCTTCTGCGCAAGACCATCCGCCTGCTGCCCGCCTTCCAGTTCGCCGGAGCCGAGGGGATGGACTTCTCCTACTGCTACCCCCGTCCGGAGTTCGACACCCGCTCCATCTTCTGGGACCTGAACTACTTCAAATACTGCTTCCTCAAGGCCACCGGGCTGGACTTCCAGGAAGACCGCCTGGAGGACGACTTCCGCAAGATGGCCGACATACTCTTGCGCAGCAGCTCGGCCACCTTCATGTATCGCGACTTCCAGAGCCGCAACGTGATGATACGCGACGGCGAACCCTGGTTCATCGACTTCCAGGGCGGGCGCAAGGGCCCCGTCTACTACGACGTCGCCTCCTTCCTCTGGCAGGCCAAGGCCAACTATCCCGAGAGCCTCCGCCAGGAGCTGCTGGCCGAATACATCGACGCCCTGCGCAAGTACCAGCCCGTGGACGAAGCCTACTTCCACGCCCAGCTGCGCCACTTCGTCCTCTTCCGCACCCTGCAGGTGCTGGGCGCCTACGGCTTCCGCGGATACTTCGAGAAGAAGCCCCACTTCATGCAGAGCGTCCCCTTCGCCATCGCCAACCTGCGCCGCCTCCTCGAAGAGCCCTACCCGGAATATCCCTACCTCAGCCAAGTGCTCAGGCAGCTGACCGAGCTCAAGCAATTCACCGACGACCTGCAGAAGCGGCGCCTCACCGTCCGCGTCACCAGCTTCGCCTACAAGAAAGGCATCCCCGACGACCCCACCGGCAACGGCGGAGGCTTCGTCTTCGACTGCCGCGCCGTCAATAACCCCGGCAAGTACGAGCGATACAAGCCCTTCACCGGACTGGACGAACCCGTCATCCGCTTCCTGGAGGACGACGGCGAGATTACCACCTTCCTCACCCACGTCTACGCCCTGGTCGACGCCTCCGTGCGCCGCTACATGGAGCGCGGCTTCACCAGCCTCAGCGTGGCCTTCGGGTGCACCGGCGGGCAGCACCGCTCCGTCTATGCCGCCCAGCACCTGGCCGAGCACCTGCACGCCACCTTCGGCGTCCAGGTCAACCTCCTCCACCGCGAGCAGAACATCGAACAGAACTTCAAAGCCAAGAACTGACCCCGCGCCTATGAAAGCCCTCGTCTTCGCCGCCGGCATGGGCACCCGCCTGCGCCCCCTCACCGACCGCCTGCCCAAGGCCCTCGTGCCCGTGGCCGGCGTCCCCCTCCTGGAGCGCGTCATCCGCAAGCTGGCCGCCGCCGGATTCGACGACATCACCGTCAACGTCCACCACCTCGGAGACCAGATCATCGACTTCCTGCGCGCCCACCGCGATTTCGGCCTCCGCATCCACATCAGCGACGAGCGCGACCGCCTGATGGACACCGGCGGCGGCATCCGCCACGCCCGCCGCTGGCTGGACGGCAACGAGCCCTTCCTGGTGCACAACGCCGACATCCTGACCGACGCCGACCTCTCCCGCCTCTGGGCCGACCACGAAGCCTCCGGCGCCGAGGCCACCCTGCTCGTGGCCCGCCGCCAGACCTCGCGCTACTTCTTGATGGACGGCGACATGCGCCTGCACGGGTGGGTCAACAAGAAGACCGGCGAGACCCGTCCCGCAGGCCTGCAGGGCACGTTCGACGAATGGGCCTTCCAGGGCCTGCACGTCATCTCGCCCTCCCTCTTCCGCCGCATGGACGCCCCGCAATGGGACGGCCCTTTCTCCATCATCGACTTCTACCTCCACGTCTGCGCCGACGCCCGCATCCAGGGCAGCCCCATCCGCGCCACCCACTGGTTCGACACCGGCACGCCCGACACCCTGGCCCGCGCCGAGGCCTGGTACTCCGCCCATCCCTGACGCCTGGGCAGGGGAGGGGGAGACGGGCGTCTTCCGTTTGCCGAGCCAGGCATCTTCCCTTTGCCGAGACGACTTTCTAAACCTTGCCGAGACGCCTGTATAAATCTTGCGGACACGGCCGGGGAAACCGTGCAGACATGCCTGCCGGAAATTCATATCACCTTATGATATGACCATATCATCTTATGCTACAATCATATCACCTTATGCTATGGCCGTATCACCTTATGATATGAACTTTCGCCACCTATGTCTCAATGGTTTTGATGCCTGTATCTACATGGTTTCTACGCCTATGTCTACATAGTTTCTACGCCTATGTCTACATAGTTTCCACACCTATGTCTGCATGGTTTCTACGCCCATCTCGCCTTGGCTCACCCACCCGTATCGGACAAGTTCCCCCGCCCGTGCCGTTCCTACCCATTCTTCGGTGGACCGCGCGCCCATATTTTCCCCCCGGCCGTTTGCACAGGCCGCCGGATATGCGTATCTTCGTCCCGATTTTACAAACCGCATTAAACCGTAAGCAGCCACATGTCCGACTACCTGAACGAACTGAACCAGAGCCAGCGCGAGGCCGTGCTCTACTGCGACGGGCCCTCGCTCGTCATAGCCGGGGCCGGCTCGGGCAAGACCCGCGTGCTGACCTACAAGATAGCCTACCTGATGGAGCAGGGATACCGCCCGTGGGAAATCCTGGCCCTGACCTTCACCAACAAGGCCGCCCGCGAGATGAAGGAGCGCATCGCCCGCCGCGTCGGCGCCGAGGGGGCCCGCCGCCTGTGGATGGGCACCTTCCACTCCGTCTTCCTGCGCATCCTGCGCGCCGAGGCCGCCGTCCTGGGCTTCGGGCCCAACTTCACCATCTACGACGCCGACGACTCGCGCAGCCTCCTGCGCGCCATCCTCAAGGAGATGGGCCTGGACGAGAAGACGTACAAGCCCGGCCTGGTGCAGGCGCGCGTCTCCAACGCCAAGAACCGCCTCCTCACCCCCGCCTCGTATGCCAACAGCCGCGAGGCCTTCGAGGCCGACCAGGCGGCCCGCGTGCCCGCCGTGCGCGACGTCTACCGCCGATACTGGGAGCGCTGCCGCCAGGCCGACGCCATGGACTTCGACGACCTCCTGCTCTACACCTTCCTCCTCTTCCGCGACCATCCGGACGTGCTGGCCAAGTACCGCGACCGGTTCCGCTACCTCCTGGTGGACGAATACCAGGACACCAACTTTGCCCAGCACAGCATCGTCCTCCAGCTGGCCGGCGAGCACCGGCACGTCTGCGTGGTGGGCGACGACGCGCAGAGCATCTACTCCTTCCGCGGGGCGGACATCGACAACATCCTGACCTTCACCAAGGCCTTCCCCGGCACGCGCATCTTCAAGCTGGAACAGAACTACCGCTCCACGCAGACCATCGTGGCCGCGGCCAACAGCCTCATCGCCAAGAACCAGCGGCAGATACGCAAGGAGGTCTTCTCCGAGAAGGAGCGGGGCGAGGCGCTGGGCGTCTTCCGCGCCTACAGCGACGTGGAGGAGGGCGAAATCGTGACCAACCAGATACGCGCCCTCTGCCGCCGCGACGGCTGCCGCTGGACGGACTTCGCCATCCTCTACCGCACCAACGCCCAGAGCCGCATCTTCGAGGAGGCGCTGCGCAAGAAGTCGATTCCCTACCGCATCTACGGCGGCCTCTCGTTCTACCAGCGCAAGGAAATCAAGGACGTCATCGCCTACTTCCGCCTGGTGGTGAACCCCAACGACGAGGAGGCCCTGAAGCGCGTCATCAACTATCCCGCCCGCGGCATCGGGGCCACTACGCTGGGCAAGATCGTCGCCGCCGCCGGACAGGGCGGGGTCAGCCTGTGGCACGTCTTGAGCGAGCCGCTGTCGTTCGGCCTGGACTTCAACAAGGGCACCGTCGCCCGCCTGCAGGGCTTCCGCGAGCTGATAGAGGACTTCACGCAACTGGCCGCCCGGCAGAACGCCTACGAGGCCGGCACGGAAATCATCCGCCGCTCCGGCATCCTGGCCGACATCTGCCAGGACAGCCTGCCGGAGAACCTCAGCCGCAAGGAGAACGTGGAGGAACTGGCCAACGGCCTGAACGACTTCTGCGCCCGCCGCCTGGAAGAGGGCGAGACGCGCGTCGCCCTGGCGGACTTCCTGTCCGAAGTCTCCCTGCTGACCGACCAGGACACGGACAAGGACGGCGACGGAGAGCGCGTCACGCTGATGACCGTGCACTCGGCCAAGGGGCTGGAGTTTCGCAACGTCTTCGTGGTGGGCCTGGAAGAGGGTCTCTTCCCCAGCAACATGGCGGGCGACTCGCCCCGCGCGCTGGAGGAAGAACGCCGCCTGTTCTACGTGGCCATCACCCGCGCCGAAGAGCATTGCTTCCTCTCCTACGCCAAGACTCGCATCCGCTACGGGAAGATGGAGTTCGAGAGCCCCAGCCGCTTCCTGCGCGACATCGACGCCCGCTACCTGGACTTGCCGCAAGACGCGCCCGTCTTCCGCCGGCCGCAGGAGGCAGACGGCTTCGCCCCGCGCCCCCGTCCGGTCGCCCCGGCCTCTATCCCGCCGCGCCGCCTGCAACGGATGGACGTCGCCACGTCCCGCCCCGCCCCGCGCGCTTCCTCCGCTTCCGCCCCGGCCGGCGAACGGGTGTGCGAAGGACAGACCATCGAGCACGAACGCTTCGGCCTGGGCCGGGTGATACGGGTGGAAGGTACCGGCGAGAATGCCAAGGCCACCATCCGCTTCCAAAACGTCGGCGAGAAACAATTGCTCCTCCGCTTTGCCCGTTTCAAGGTGGTGGAAGGGTAGGGCTTGCCGCCTGAGAAGAACTGAACGCATTATACATTATATAATATATATATACACACATGATAGACTTTTCCCTTTTCCCCTCTCCGTGCTACATCCTGGAGGAAGCCCTGCTGAGGAAGAACCTCGCGCTCATCAAGGACGTGGCTGACCGTGCCGGCGTGGAAATCATCCTCGCCTTCAAGTCGTTCGCCCTGTGGCGCACCTTCCCCATCTTCCGCGAATACATCCATGCCTCCACGGCCAGCTCGCCCGACGAGGCCCGCCTGGCCCTCGAAGAGTTCGGCAGCAAGGCGCACACCTATTCGCCTGCCTATACCGAACCGGACTTCCCGGAAATCATGCGGTGCAGCAGCCACATCACCTTCAACTCGCTGGCGCAATACCGTCGCTTCTATCCGTTGGCCAAGGCCCATGGCGGTATCTCGTGCGGCATCCGCGTCAATCCCGAATATTCCGAGGTGGGGACAGACTTGTATAACCCCTGCGCGCCGGGCACCCGGTTTGGCGTCATGGCCGACCAGCTGCCCGACACGTTGCCCGAAGGCATCGAAGGCTTCCATTGCCACTGCCATTGCGAATCCTCTTCCTACGAACTGGAGCGCACCTTGGGGCATATCGAGCAGAAGTTCTCCCGCTGGTTTTCTCAAATCCGCTGGCTCAACCTCGGCGGCGGCCATCTGATGACGCGCAAGGACTACGACGTGGACCACCTCGTCCGCCTGCTGCAAGGCCTCCGTTCGCGCTATCCCCACCTGCGCATCATCCTGGAGCCCGGCTCTGCCTTTGCCTGGCAAACCGGCGTGCTCGCTTCGGAAGTGGTGGACGTGGTGGAGAACAAAGGCATACGCACCGCCATTCTCAACGTCAGCTTCACCTGCCACATGCCCGACTGCCTGGAGATGCCCTACCAACCCGCCGTGCGTGGAGCCGAAATGGGCGAAGCCGGGCCTTATGTCTATCGGTTGGGCGGCAATTCCTGCCTGAGCGGGGACTTCATCGGCTTCTGGAGCTTCGACCACGAACTCCAGCCGGGCGAGCGCATCGTCTTCGAGGATATGATACACTACACTACCGTCAAGACCACGATGTTCAACGGCATTCATCATCCGGCCATCGGGATGTGGACGCAAGACCATCGTGCAGCGCTGCTCCGTCAATTCACCTACGAAGATTATAAGAACAGAATGGATTGATAATCAGAATTGTTCGTTTGCTGTTGAATAGGTCGGCGCATTTTCTTTGCAAAAAACTCCTCCAAACGCTTGCCGGTTTAAAGAAAATGCCTACCTTTGCAACCGCAATCGCGGAAATAGCTCAGTTGGTAGAGCACAACCTTGCCAAGGTTGGGGTCGCGAGTTCGAGTCTCGTTTTCCGCTCCAGCGGTTCTTTGACATTCGGAATGGTCTTGGTAATCAAGAATAATGCCCAGGTGGCGGAATTGGTAGACGCGCACGTTTCAGGTGCGTGTGCCGCGAGGCGTGCAGGTTCGAGTCCTGTTCTGGGCACTACATTCTGAATGCAAAGGATGCTGTTCTTTGAACTGTTTGTTGCTTGGAGAGATGGCGGAATTGGTAGACGCGCTACTTTGAGGGGGTAGTGACAATTATGTCGTGGGAGTTCGAGTCTCCTTCTCTTCACATCAAAAGCTGAAATGCGGCAATAGCTCAGTTGGTAGAGCACGACCTTGCCAAGGTCGGGGTCGCGAGTTCGAGTCTCGTTTGCCGCTCTATGTATCTTTGATATATTGAGATGGTGAAGCCCAGGTGGCGGAATTGGTAGACGCGCACGTTTCAGG
>CASENE010000027.1 GCA_949289265.1 uncultured Bacteroides sp. | reverse complement strand
CAGACAAAGGAGTATACAATAATAATGAAGGAGGAACGGTAGATGCCACGAAGGTGTATGACGGCGAATCGTGGCAGACCGCTGTTGATGGCATGAATAAAGCCCTTACTGACAACGACTATAAATGGGAACTCAGTGCGGACGGCCTGCCCGAACTGAAAAGGAAATAAAAACGATATGAAACGATATACCCTATATACATTCGCAGCACTCGCCCTGCTCCTTGCGGCCACCGCCTGCACGCAGGACGATGCGGGTCTGCTCCCCGAAGCATCGGAGGGCACACCCATGACCTTTACCGCCACGGGGCTGACCCCGGCAACCGCTACCCGCGCCACGGTGGACGGCGACTGGGAGGGCGTGACCACGGTTGCCGTCCAAATAGGCAGCGAAGTGAAAGCATACCGCGTGACCCCCTCTGCCGACCGCCTTACCGCCACCCTCAGCAGCGACGACCCGTACTATTGGAAGGGAACGGATTTAGTCACCGTGTCGGCATGGTGGCCCTGCACGGACGGAGAAACCGCGATGCCCGCCGTGGTGGTGCAGGCAGACCAAAGCGGCGACGGCTATGCCCAGAGCGACCACATCGGCGTGGCGGAGGAACTTTTGGGCTACAACGAAGGCACACCCACGCTCCACTTCACGCACCGCACCGCCCGCATCAGCCTCACGCTGTCGGGCAACGCATCGGATGTCAGCTCCGTGCGCCTGACGAACCTCTCCACCGCCAACGGCAACCCCGGCGAGATAATCGCCCACCATGCAGGGAGCGGCACTATCTACGAAGCCCTCGTAGCCCCGCAAAGCGTGACCCAGGGCACGGCGTTCGTCACCATCTCCACTACCGGCGGCAAGACCTACATCTACCGGATGCAAAAGGATGCCAAATGGACGGCAGGCTCGGAGTACGAGTACGCGATAACGATTGAGTAGAAAAAAACGAAGAAACCGAGATAAATTAACTATATGTTTAACCCGTCTTTTTGTCAAGAAACAGTCATGCGCACGGGCGACCGGGGACGTGCCGTCTTCCCGTGGGGGACAAACGACCTCCTCGTGGGGGACAAACGAGGCCCTCGTGGGGGACAAACGAGACCCTCGTCGGGGACAAACGGCAATGCCGTGGGGGACTGCCGCGCAACACGTTGGCAGTCAATGGCTTGCCCGCGCGCCCGATTGCGGAAGGCAAAAAGGCACAAAAACCTGATTTGTATGATATTTTGGAAAAGAGTACAGCAAGCCATCAACGACCTGTGGTATCCCCGCAGCGTCACCGTGGGCAAGCCTGTGGAAACGCAGGAGCTTGCCAACCGCATCGCGCGCGAATCCACCGTGTCGCCCGCCGACACCCACGCCGTGCTGCGCGCCCTGCCCAACATCATGGCGGACTTCATGAAGGAGAGCCGCGCCATCCACCTCGAAGGCCTCGGCTGGTTCCGCTACACCACCATCTCCGCCGGCAACGGCGTGGCCACGAAGGACGAGGTGAGCAGCGACCAAATCACCGGCCTGCGCGTGCAGTTCACGCCCGACCGCACCCGCAACATGAGCGGCGGCTACACCCGCGCCCTCATCGCCGACGAGGGCATCAGCTTCGCCGAGTGGCTGGGCAAGGACAGCGACGAGACGCAAATCCCCGACGACGACGAGGACGGCGGCCAGTCGGAGACCCCGCTGGGCTAAATCCCCCTCCCGATGCGCAACAAGCAAAGCCCGCCCGCTGCCTCCCCCCCCCCACGGGCAGCGGGCGGGCTTCGTCCGTCGTTTTCCTGGGAGGGGAGGCGGGAGTTCGGAAGAATTATGTTGGATATTAAAAGGAAAAGCGTAACTTTGCGGATATAAAAATCTACCAGTATGGAAACTATCAGTATCAAACAGTCTCTCTTGTTTACCATCGACAGCATAGACGACCGCGACACAGGGTTATTGGAAAAACTGGTTGCGGCGGTAAGGAGCATCTTGCAGCAAAATGACGGCGCGTCGGCAACGGATGAGATAACCCCGTATGTGGACAGCATGAAGGTGGGCATGAAACTGCCAGCCGACTTGGACATAAAAGCCTTGCGTGAGGAGCATATCAACGAGAAGTATTCATGAAAAAGGTTTTTATCGACACCAATGTCCTAATCGACTTCCTGGGCGAGAGGGAGCCGTTCTACGACGCGGCGGCACGTATCGTGAGCCGGGCAGACCGGAAGGAGATTGAACTGATGGTATCCTCTCTTTCGTATGCCACGGCAAGTTACATCCTGATGCGTTACAATCCGCGGGAGCTTGTCATGGAGAAGATGAAGAAATTCACCCCTCTGTGTACGGTGACCGATGTCGGGGCAGAGGAAGTAAACCAATCCTTGTATTCCGCTTTCCCGGATTTTGAGGATGCGCTTCAATACCACTCTGCTTTGAAGGCGGGGGCTACAGCCATCATCACCCGGAACAAGAAAGATTTCCGCCTTTCGTCACTCCCGGTCTATACGCCGGACGAATATCTGGGCATCAGACTTTAGGGAAGCGTGACATAAGGCATATCTCGAAAAGGAGAGCGCGGGATGGCGCTCTCCTTTTTTAATGGAATTGGACATCACAATCTGTGATTTCCAATCAGCCGTTAAGACACCATTATCTGCACTTCACGCTACACTCCCTGCATTTCCCCAGTTCCCCGCGGAAGCGCTTCTCCACCAGCAGATGCAGGCGGTCCTTCAGCGCGTCGAGGCGGATGGTGTCCACCACCTCGTTGACGAAGGCGAACATCAGCAGCAGGCGTGCCTCGCGCAGGGGGATGCCTCGTTGGCGCATGTAGAACAGGGCGGCATCGTCCAGCTGGCCCACCGTGGCGCCGTGGCTGCACTTCACGTCGTCGGCGTAAATCTCCAGCTGAGGCTGGGTGTACATGCGGGCTTCGCGGGTGGCGCAGAGGTTGCGGTTGGTCTGGCGGGCATCGGTGTGCTGCGCGCCGGGACGGACGAGGACAAGGCCGGCAAAGGCGCCCGTGGCCTGCTCGTCGAGGACGTATTTAAAGAGCTCGTTGGAGCGGCAGGAGGGCACGGCGTGGTCGATGACGGTGCGGTTGTCCACGTGCTGGTTCTTGTCGGCAATGGCCATGCCGCAGAGGTTGAGTTCGGCTTGCTCGCCGGCAAGGAGGACGCGGGTGGTGTTGCGCGTGGTGCCGCAGGTCAGGGTCATGCCGTTCAGCAGGACGTTGCTGCCTGCCTCCTGGCGGACGTAGAGGTTGCTGAGGCGGGTGGTGCCGGTGTGCGTCTCCTCCAGCTCGTAGAGGTCGAACACGGAGTTGCGGCCCGCAAAGACCTCGATGACCTGCGTGGCCAGGAAGTTCACCTCGTCCATGGCGTGGTCGCAGGCCAGCAGGCGGGCTTGGGCGCCGTCTTCCAGGACGATGAGCACGCGGCGGTTCACCAGCAGAGGCACGTCGCTGCGCAGGATGTTGATGAGTTGGATGGGCTTCTCCACCACCACGTTCCGGGGCACGTAGACGAGCAGTCCGTCCTGGGCGAAGGCGGTGTTGAAGGCGGTGATGCCGTCTTGCGCCGTGTCGGCCAGGGTGCCGAGGTAGCGGCTCACGAGGTCGGCGTGGTCGCGGAAGCTGCCGATGATGACTTTGTCAGCTACAAGCGACGAGCTACGAGCTACAAGTTCTTGTCCTTCTTTTTCTTTTCCTTCTTTCTTGCTCGTAGCTTGTAGCTTGTAGCTCGTAGCTGATTTGCTCGTAGCTGATTTGCTTGTAGCTTGTTGCTCGTAGCTCGTAGCCGGATAAAAGGCGTCGTTCACCATGAAATAGAGGGCGGTGCTCATGTTGGGCACGTCGCACTTGAACACTTCGTAGGGATTGACCGGGAAGGCCAGCCGCTTGAAGTTCATGCCATAGTCCGGCTCGAAGCACTTGGCGATGTCGGTGTACTTGTAGGCCTCCTGCCGGCGGGTGGGGAAGCCCTGCCGCTCGAAGTCGGCGAAGGCACGGGCACGCAGGCGGTTCAGCGGCTCGGCGCTGTGGGCGCGTAGCAGGGCTTCCGCCTGGGCGTATAGGTCGATGTATTGTTGTTCGGGTCTCATAATATCTTAATGAAGAATTATGAATGAAGAATGAAGAATTGGCGAAGAATCCCTTCAATGTCTTCCGGTGGAAGGCGCGGGAATTCTTCATTCTTCGTTCTTCATTCTTCATTTACCTGTTTCTTTATCCAGTCAAACCCGCGCTGCTCGATTTCCGTGGCCAGTTCCGGCCCGCCGGTCTTGACGATGCGGCCGCCGAGGAGCACGTGCACCGTGTCCGGCCGGAGGTAGTCCAGCAGGCGCTGGTAGTGCGTGATGACGAGGGCCGACGTCTGCGGCGTGCGCAGCTTGTTGAAGCCTTCGGCCACGATGCGCAGGGCGTCCACGTCCAGGCCGGAGTCCGTCTCGTCCAGGATGGCGAACGTCGGCTCCAGCATGGCCATCTGGAAGATCTCGTTGCGCTTCTTCTCGCCGCCGCTGAATCCCTCGTTGACGGAGCGGTTGGCCAGCTTGCTGTCCAGCTCGACAATGGCGCGCTTCTCGCGCATCAGCTTGAGGAACTCCGAGGCGGAGAGGGCGGGCAGGTGGCGGTACTTGCGCTGTTCGTTGACGGCGGTGCGCATGAAGTTCACCATCGACACGCCGGGTATCTCCACCGGGGTCTGGAAGGAGAGGAACAGTCCCTCGTGCGCCCGGTCTTCGGGCGAGAGGGCCAGCAGGTCCTTGCCGTTGAAGGTGATGCTGCCGCGCGTCACCTCGTAGGCGGGATGGCCCACGAGGACGTTGCTCAGCGTGCTCTTTCCCGCGCCGTTCTGTCCCATCAGGGCGTGCACCTCGCCGTCGCGGATGGTGAGGCTGACGCCTTTCAGTATCTCTTTGCCGTTTATCTCGGCATGCAGGTCTTTGATTTCTAACATAAGTATATATTGAATTTGTCGTTCGCAAGGCGCAAAGATACGAATAATTGCGTGTATTCCGAGTTTAATGCTTAACTTTGTGCCACTCAAACCGATAAAGGAGGAACGACTATGAACGCGACCCTGTCAATGGAAAGCATCCTGCAGATGCTCCAGCCCCTCAGCGCGGCCAACAAACGTTGGCTGGGCGAAAAACTGATTGAGAAAAGCCATGAGGAGGAAGAGGAAGAACGCCTTACACCCTACACGATGGAACAAATCAACGCTTGGATAGACGAAAGCGAGGCGGACTTTGCCGCAGGCAGGTACCTGACTGCCGAAGAAGCCGACCGGGAGGTAAGAGAAGCATTGCCATGGCTGAAGTAGTGTGGAGCAAGAAAGCCAATCGGAAGCGCATCGCTTTCCTAACGTATGGCGAGAAAGAATTTGGCCTGAAGGCAGCTGTCAAGATGAACGAAAGGATGGAAGGCTATGTGCAAATATTGGCCGGAAATCCGTATATGGGAGTTGTGGAACCGTTACTGCGGGACCGCAAGGAAACTTATCGTTCCTTGGTGGTGCACAAGCTGGTGAAGCTCATCTATTCAGTGGATGAAGCTACAAACCGCATACATATTGCTGATGTATGGGACACCCGCCGCGAGCCCGCCGCCCAAGCCGACAACGTGAAATAATGCCAATCACATCATACCCCAATGCCTCAATGACAAAGAAATCCCCCAAGAAAATTCTGATGAGGGTGGCACTTTGCATCGCCATCCTCGTCTTTATCTTGGCCGGCATAGGCACCTGCACTTACTATATGGCCACGCACGGTTACTACACCTCGTGCGGAAGCCATGTCTACACCATCCATTCCAGTGCCTTGGCAAGCCCCCAATTCGACTCCCTGCAACTGAGCGGGAAAGGCATAAAAATCGGCACGCTGGATGCCGGATACGGAGGATTCAAGACGAACAAGTGGACCAACCGCCTGAAGGTGGCCGCCTACAAAGACTTCGTCGCCCAGGACACTGTCGGCTTCTTCGACGATGAGACCGACCACGGCACCATCGTCTGCAGCAATATAGGCGGCACCCTGCCCGGAAACGACACTTTGCGCGGACTGGCCTACAACGCCGAGTTCTACCTGGCCAAGGTAGACATGGCCGACCGCGAACCCCGTGCCGACGAGGAGCGGATGATGCAAGGCATAGCTTGGCTGGTGGAGCAAGGCGTGGACATTATCTCCTCGTCCGTGGCCTACACCGTGTTCGACGACTTCCGCAATTATACTCCACAGATGCTCAACGGCAAAAGCAGCCGTCTGTCACGTTTCGTGGACAGCGTTTTGACCGCCAACCCCGACCTGATATTTGTGCAAAGCGCCGGAAATGAAGGCAAAGAGGACTGGAAATACATTTGTTTCCCCGGCGACGTGCGCGAGGTCATCACCGTAGGCTCATGTGCCAATGCCGATGGCACAATACACTTTCCCAGGAGCAGCATAGGCCGCGAAGAGAGCGGCTACATCAAGCCCGATGTGGTGACGGAGCCCAGCCCGATAGGCACCTCTTCTCCACCCCTACCATCACGGGACTGTGTGCCGCCCTGCTGGAGTGGAAACGCATGGACAGACGAACGCTGATACAACTGTTGCACCGATCCGGCACAAAGGCCGACAGCCCCGACTACAAGCTGGGATACGGCAGGCCGCAGACAGAGAAACTGGTGGAAATGCTGAAGTAATATTTTTCGTTTCCGTCTTGGTGGATATGCCATCCGTCGATGATGAGAACCTTAATACACTGCTCTTTGACAGGCTGGGAAATAAAGGGAATAAGGGAAAAGAAAGTCCGATAAGATGATTGGCTCTCAATCCTCCTTCTTTTTACCCCACGCTCCCTTCCAGCGACACGCTCAGCAGCTTCTGCGCCTCGACGGCGAACTCCATGGGCAGCTTGTTGAGCACCTCCTTGGCGTAGCCGTTGACGATGAGGCCCACGGCGTCCTCGGTCGGGATGCCGCGCTGGTTGCAGTAAAAGAGCTGGTCTTCGCTGATTTTCGACGTCGTCGCCTCGTGCTCCACGATGGCCGTCTCGTTGTGGATGTCCATGTAGGGGAAGGTGTGCGCGCCGCAGCGGCTGCCCAGCAGGAGGGAGTCGCACTGGCTGTAGTTGCGGGCGTTGTCGGCGCGGGTGCCCACCTTGACGAGT